>NZ_JOCB01000017.1 GCF_000718775.1 Streptomyces sp. NRRL S-31 | reverse complement strand
GCGCGGCGGCCCCGTGGTCGGCGGCGTCCACGGCGGCCGGTGCCGGCGCGGGCGGGGCGGCGAGCGGACGCGGGGCCGTGACGGCCGGCTGGGCCGGGGCGGGGCTGGTCAGGATGTCCTGCGGGATGAGCATCAGTACGCCCGTGCCGCCCCGCGCCGACGGCCGGAACGACACCTTGAGCCCGTACTTGCGGGCCAGCCGGCCCACCACGGCGAGCCCGAGCCGGGTGCCGGTCAGCCCGCCCAGCTCCACGACGTCACCGGCGACCGCCTGTTCGGCGCGGCGCAGCTGCACGTCGCCCATCACCAGGCCGCTGTCCTCCACCGACACGATGACCCCGGCCGGCACCTCCTCCACGTAGACGTGCACCTCGGCCGTCGGCGGCGAGAAGTTCGCGGCGTTGTCCAGGAGCTCGGCGAGCGCGTGCATCACGCCCTCGGCGGCGTGCCCGGCGACGGCGGCCTCGCTGACCGAGTGCACCCGCACCCGCCGGTAGCCGGCGATCCGCCCCATCGCGCCGCGCAGGATCGACTCCATCCCGATCGGCCGCGCCCACCGGCGCCCCGAACGCGCCCCGGTCAGCACGGCGATGGAGTCCGCGAGCCGGCCCGCCTGGGCGGTGCGGTGATCGAGGTGGAGCAGGTCCGCCAGCACGTCCTCGTCGGTGTGCCGGTCCTCCATCCCCCGCAGGTCGGCGAGGGTCGCCGTGGCGAGCGCCTGCATCCGGGCGGCGGCGTTGGAGGTCGAGGCGATCGCGGCGGCCCGCTCCCGCCGGGCGCGCGCCGCCTCGTCCGACAGCAGGGCGTTCTCCTGCCGGAGCCGGTTCAGCTCCCGGGTGCCCTCCGCCACCAGACGTGCCTGCCCGGCCTCGAACGACTCCTCGAACTCGGCTCGCTGGCGGGTGAGTTCGTCGATGAGCCGCTGCTGCTCCCGGCGCGCGTCCTCGGTCGAACGGGCCTGCTGCTGGAGCAGCCGCCCGATCTCCTGGGTGGCACTCTCCAGCCTGCGCCGGGTGTCGCGTGCGCTCCGCCGGGCGTTCGCGGCCGTGGCCACCGCCACGCTGAGCACGACCGCCGCGGCGGCGCCGCCACCGGCGATCGGGGTGCGCGCCGAGCCCGGTGCCAGCGCCACGGCGGCGCAGACGGCGAGCGCCGACAGCACACCGGTCACGGCGAAGGCGGAGACGAACGTGCGCAGGGAAGGTCGGTCGCCGGGTTGCGTGGGCGCGGTCATCGATCCGGTCTGGTCCTCGTGCGGCTGATGAGACGTGACACTGGTGGTGAACTGGCGGTCACTATACGAGAGTTTGTGATCGAAAAAATATGGGTCCGGATGCGTTCCCGGAACTGAACGATCGTCCGCGCCGCGAAGCCTGTATCGGAGGACGGATCTATCGGGACGAAGGTTGCCTCTCCGCACCCGGATCCCACCGTGGGTCTTCCCACCTGTGAAGGATCTCGACGCTCGCGTTCCGGGCGGCTGGACTGTGACCGGCCGGGACGAAGGGAGTGACACGGGCGACGGGGAGGGCCGCACCGGAGGGGGCCGCGCGCCGCTCGCCCGGTTCAGCGGGCGCGCTGCGCGCCGAGTGGTACGCCGTCGTCGTCGACCCGGTGCGGCGGCTCGCGCGGTGCGGTGCGGGCGGCTGCTGCTCGCGCGCGTCGCCGCGGTGGGCGTCGTCCTCCTGTACGCCGTTGCCCGGCATCCGCTCGGCGCCGCATGGGTGCGGCGACCCGGCGGTGGTCGCCCCACGGTTCCGGTTCCGGTGCCCCCGGCACCCCTCGGTCCACCGCGATGGACCCCCTCCCGCCCCGCCCCCCGCTCCGGCGGCCCTCCCCGACCGGGTGAGTCGGCGCGGCCGTCCCGGCGCGGTCGGGACGGGGCGGCGCGTCCGTGTGGCGCCGCCCACCCCGTCGGTGTGATGGTTTTCGCACATCGACCCGCGCGGGCAGCCCCTAGGGTGTCCGCGAGTACGGCAGGGCGTGGCTGACACCAGGGTGTTCGTCGCCGGCAGGCAGCTGAAGGGAATCCAGGATGTTCCGCAAGGTGCTGGTCGCCAACCGAGGAGAGATCGCGATCCGCGCGTTCCGGGCGGGCTACGAACTCGGCGCGCGCACCGTCGCCGTGTTCCCGCACGAGGACCGCAACTCGCTGCACCGGCTGAAGGCCGACGAGGCGTACGAGATCGGGGAGCCCGGGCACCCGGTACGGGCCTACCTCTCCGTGTCCGAGATCGTGGCCGCCGCCCGCCGCGCGGGCGCCGACGCCGTGTACCCGGGGTACGGCTTCCTGTCCGAGAACCCCGAACTGGCCCGCGCCTGCGAGGAGGCGGGCATCACCTTCGTCGGCCCCGGCACCGCCACCCTGGAGCTGACCGGCAACAAGGCCCGCGCGGTCGCCGCCGCCCGCGCGGCCGGCGTGCCCGTCCTGGGCTCCTCCGCCCCCTCCACCGACGTGGAGGAACTGGTCCGGGCCGCCGACGGGATCGGCTTCCCCGTCTTCGTCAAGGCGGTGGCCGGCGGCGGCGGTCGCGGCATGCGCCGGGTGGAGGACCCGGCCCAGCTGCGCGAGTCCATCGAGGCCGCCTCCCGCGAGGCCGACGCCGCGTTCGGCGACCCGACCGTCTTCCTGGAGAAGGCCGTCGTCGAGCCCCGCCACATCGAGGTGCAGATCCTCGCCGACGGCGAGGGCAACGTGATCCACCTCTTCGAGCGCGACTGCTCGGTGCAGCGCCGCCACCAGAAGGTCATCGAGCTGGCCCCGGCGCCCAACCTGGACCCGGCCCTGCGCGACCGCATCTGCGCCGACGCCGTCCGCTTCGCCCGCGAGATCGGCTACCGCAACGCCGGCACCGTCGAGTTCCTGCTCGACCGCGACGGCAACCACGTCTTCATCGAGATGAACCCGCGCATCCAGGTCGAGCACACCGTGACCGAGGAGGTCACCGATGTCGACCTGGTCCAGGCCCAGCTCCGCATCGCCGCCGGCGAGACCCTCGCCGACCTCGGCCTCTCCCAGGACACGGTGACCCTGCGCGGCGCCGCCCTCCAGTGCCGCATCACCACCGAGGACCCCGCCAACGGCTTCCGCCCGGACACCGGCCGGATCAGCGCCTACCGCTCCCCGGGCGGCTCCGGCATCCGGCTCGACGGCGGCACCACCCACGCCGGTACGGAGATCAGCGCCCACTTCGACTCCATGCTGGTCAAGCTCACCTGCCGGGGCCGCGACTTCCGGGCCGCCATCGGCCGGGCCCGGCGCGCGGTCGCCGAGTTCCGCATCCGCGGCGTGGCCACCAACATCCCGTTCCTCCAGGCGGTCCTGGACGACCCCGACTTCCAGGCGGGCCGGGTCACCACCTCCTTCATCGAGCGGCGCCCGCACCTGCTCACCGCCCGGCACTCCGCCGACCGCGGCACCAAGCTGCTCACCTACCTCGCCGACGTCACCATCAACAAGCCGCACGGCGAACGGCCCGACCTGCTCGACCCGCTGACCAAGCTGCCGCCGCTGCCCGCCGGCGAGCCGCCCGCCGGTTCCCGCCGGCTCCTGGTGGACCTCGGCCCCGAGGGCTTCGCCCGGCACCTGCGCGAGTCCCCGACCATCGGCGTCACCGACACCACCTTCCGCGACGCCCACCAGTCCCTGCTCGCCACCCGGGTGCGCACCAAGGACCTCCTCGCCGTCGCCCCGGTCGTCGCCCACACCCTGCCGCAGCTGCTCTCCCTGGAGTGCTGGGGCGGCGCCACCTACGACGTCGCGCTGCGCTTCCTCGCCGAGGACCCGTGGGAGCGGCTGGCCGCCCTGCGCGAGGCGGTGCCGAACATCTGCCTCCAGATGCTGCTGCGCGGCCGCAACACCGTCGGCTACACGCCGTACCCGACCGAGGTCACCGACGCCTTCGTGCAGGAGGCCGCCGCCACCGGCATCGACATCTTCCGCATCTTCGACGCCCTCAACGACGTCGGCCAGATGCGCCCGGCCATCGACGCGGTCCGCGAGACCGGCACGGCGGTCGCCGAGGTCGCCCTCTGCTACACCGCCGACCTGAGCGACCCGGCGGAGCGGCTCTACACCCTCGACTACTACCTGCGCCTCGCCGAGCAGATCGTCGAGGCGGGCGCCCACGTCCTCGCAGTCAAGGACATGGCGGGCCTGCTGCGCGCCCCGGCCGCCGCCACGCTCGTCTCGGCGCTGCGCCGCGAGTTCGGCCTGCCGGTCCACCTGCACACCCACGACACCGCGGGCGGCCAGCTCGCCACCTACCTCGCCGCGATCCAGGCCGGGGCGGACGCGGTCGACGGCGCGGTGGCCTCCATGGCCGGTACGACCTCCCAGCCGTCGCTGTCCGCGATCGTCGCCGCCACCGACCACTCCCTGCGGCCCACCGGCCTGGACCTCCAGGCGGTCGGCGACCTGGAGCCGTACTGGGAGGGCGTCCGCAAGGTCTACGCCCCCTTCGAGGCGGGCCTCGCCTCTCCGACCGGCCGCGTCTACCACCACGAGATCCCCGGCGGCCAGCTGTCCAACCTGCGCACCCAGGCCGTCGCCCTGGGCCTCGGCGACCGCTTCGAGGACATCGAGGCGATGTACGCCGCCGCCGACCGCATCCTCGGCCGCCTGGTCAAGGTCACCCCGTCCTCCAAGGTGGTCGGCGATCTGGCGCTGCACCTGGTCGGCGCCGGTGTCTCCCCGGAGGACTTCGAGGCGACCCCCGGCAAGTTCGACATCCCCGACTCGGTGATCGGCTTCCTCCGCGGCGAGCTGGGCACCCCGCCCGGCGGCTGGCCGGAGCCGTTCCGCACCAAGGCCCTCCAGGGCAGGGCCGCGCCCAAGCCGGAGCCCGAGCTGTCCGCCGAGGACCGCGAGGGGCTGGCCAAGGACCGCCGGGCCACCCTCAACAGGCTGCTGTTCCCCGGTCCGGCCCGCGAGTTCGACACGCACCGGCAGAGCTTCGGCGACACCAGCGTGCTGGACAGCAAGGCGTTCTTCTACGGCCTGCGCCCGGGCAAGGAGTACGCCGTCGACCTGGACCCCGGCGTCCGCCTGCTGATCGAGCTCCAGGCGGTCGGCGAGGCCGACGAGCGCGGTATGCGCACCGTGATGTCCACGCTCAACGGCCAGCTGCGGCCCATCCAGGTCCGCGACCGGGCCGCCGCCACCGACGTCCCGGTGACGGAGAAGGCCGACCGGTCCGACCCCGGCCATGTCGCGGCGCCCTTCGCGGGTGTGGTGACCCTGACCGTCGCCGAGGGCGACGAGGTGGCGGCCGGCGCCACGGTCGCCACCATCGAGGCGATGAAGATGGAGGCCACGATCACCGCCCCGAAGGCGGGCCGGGTCTCCCGCCTGGCGATCAACCGCGTCCAGCAGGTGGAGGGCGGCGACCTGCTGGCGGAGCTGGCCTGACCCGGGCACGGGGCACGGGGCCGGGAGCCCTGGGTCCGGGCGCCGGGGAAGGCCGCCGGCCGGGTCCGGCCCGGCCGGCGGGCGGTCTCAGCCCCGGCCGATCAGGTGCCGGAGCCGGGCGAGGAGGAGGTTCGGGTCCCGGCGGGCGCGGTAGGAGGCGCTCGGCACGTACACGGTCCGGCCGCGGACGGCCACCGAGGTCGGCTCCGACAGGCCGTCCCGCCCGGTGAGCAGCGTCGTGGTGGTGCGGTCCGGGCGCACCAGCACCACCCTGCCGACCGTGTTCAGCGCGGCCACCACGCTCGTGCCGGGCCCGGGGAAGGCGAAGTCGTCGATGCCGTCGAGCCCGGTGGCCCGGGTCTCGACGGGACCGGCGGCGCCGTCCGGGGCGACGGGGATGCGCAGCAGGGTGCCCCGGTCGGTGTTGGACACCCACACGGCACCGCGGTGGACCTTGACGCCGTTGGCGCCGCAGTCGAGGGCCGGGGCGGGGAGCGGGGCGAGGGCCGGCCCCGTCGCCCAGGCCGTGGCCGTGCCGCCCGCCCGCGGGACGCGCCAGATCGTGCCGCGCACCGAGTCGGTGGCGTAGAGCACGCCCCGGCTCTCGTCCAGGGCCAGCCCGTTGGGCAGTCCGTCGGGCGGCAGCCGGGCGATGCGCACCGGTGCGCCGCCGCCGGGCGGGACGCGCCAGACGCCGGTCGCGCTGGTGCCGGTGGCGTAGTTGACGTACAGCGTGCCGTCGTGGGCGCGGGCGATTCCGGTGACGAGGGCGCTGTGCATGACGGGGGTGGCCGGGGCCGCCACTTCCGGCAGCCGCGCGCGGACCGTGCGGGTCCCGTCCGGGGTCACGTGCGTGACCGTACGGGCGTAGGCGAAGGTGAGGTCGGCGGAGCCGTCGGGTTCGAGCGCGATGTTCTCGGGCGTCTGCCCGGCGGCCGGGTCGAGGTGGGTGACGATGCGCGCTTCCGTGACGAGCGGCTCCTCGTCGCCGGCGGGCGCGGCGGCGACCAGGGCGAGTGCGAGCGCGGCGGTGGCGGCACCGGCCGGGCGGGGGCGTCGGGGCATGTGACCTCTTCTCGGCCGGCGCGCGGGGCGCCGGCGTGCGGGGTCACACCAACATGACGGGGGAGGGCGGGCGGATGGCGGTGGCCGGGCCGCGGGATCGCCCGCGCGGATGACCGTGCGGTGCCGCCCGGGGCGATCCGCCGGTGTGCGGCCGGTGTCCGGCCGCGCACCGCTCCGGGACGCCCGGCCGGTTCCCGGCCGTCAGCCCCAGAGCGGGTACGTCATGACCCGGTGGTAGCCCTCCGGACGGTCGTCCGCGTAGGTGAGGCTCATCCGGGTGTAGCGCTGTACGTAGGGGTGCTTCTTCCACGGCTCGGGGCCGTCGAGCCGGACGGTCACCGGGTAGGAGTGGAAGGCGCCGGCCGCGCAGTCCGGCTTGCAGTCGTTCACCATGTTCACGCCGACGGCGGTCGCCCCGCCCGGGGTCCACTCGGACCAGCGCAGCCCGGTGAGGAGGCTGTTGCCGTCGCCGCAGGCCAGGAGGAAGTCGTCGGGCCGGACGGTGCGCTGCCACCGGCAGTCGACCAGGACGGGCTGGGACCCATGGCCGTGCCGCGGTGCCGTGGCGGCCGGCGGCACGGCCGAGGCCGTGGTCATGGCGGCTGTCAGGAGGGCCCCTGCCGCGAGGGTGACCGTCGTTCCCACCAGTGATCCGCGCATGGCCGCTCCCGCCCGTCGTGCCGTTCCGACCGCGTGCACCCGACGCTACGACCGTCCCGGCGTTCGCACCAGTCGCGCAGGTCGGGGAGCGTGTCAGCCGTGGGAGACGGTCAGCCCGTAGAAGGCCACGCGGGCGCCGTTGGTGGTGCTGTCGGAGGAGGACTGGTTGTAGGAGCCGGCCTTGAAGTACTGCTTGTACGGCTTGAAGGACGACGGGATGGCGTAGTGGGTGGTGGAGCCGTTCACGGTCAGGTCGACGGTGTTCCCGCCGGAGACGGCGATGGTGTAGCTCCAGGTCTTGCCGAGGGACACGTGCCCGACGGTGTGCGGGGTCTGGCCGCCGGACGGGGAGTTCTCGGTGCCGAGGACGATGTCCCCGTCGGCGTGGTAGTACAGCTCCACCAGCGGCTTGGTGGAGGAACCGCCGGAGCCCAGGTGGATCTGGCCGACGCACACGTTCTTGGTCACGGACACCACGCGCAGGGTCGCGCTCAGCCGGTGGCTGCCGCTCAGCGCCCAGTCGGCGGCGGAGCCGTCGCGGTTCATCTCGCGCAGTTCGGAGCGGGCGTACTGGGAGTTCGGCGTGGTGACACCCTTCTCGGGCGCCCAGAAGGTCATCGCGCCGTCACGGGTGTCGGTGTAGAAGTACGCGTCCTGGTAGCCGCTCGCGCCCTGGAGCCGGGACGACGGGATGGTGGTGGGCTTGCCGGGGGAGCCGACCGGCTCCTGGAGCTGCCAGACGGACAGGTCGAAGTTGCCGCCGGGCGCGGTGTGCGGGTCGGCCGCGTCCGCGCCGCCGGTGCCGAGGACGGTGAGGGCGAGGGTGAGGCCCGTGGCCGCCGTCGCGGCCAGGAGCTGTGATCGGGTCATGTGGGGGTCCCTTCATCGGACCAGGATGCGTTCAGCATGATGAACGCCGAACGCATCCTTGGTCGTCCGGTGACCCGGGAAGTTAAAGGCTTGAACCGAACACGTCAAGAGATTCAGCAGGCGCCCTCGTCCTGCCACGGCCCCCACTGCGAGGCGCCCGGTGCCTCGTTCTGGGTCCACCACTTGGCCTTCCAGTTGTGCTTGTCGTACGAGACCTCGGTGCCGGCCGGGTACGCCGCCGCGGCACTCCAGGCCGTCTTGCAGGCGGTCGGGGTCGGGGTCGGCGTGGGCGTCGGGGTGGGGGTGGTGGTGGGCGGGGTCACCCCGGCGAACTTCACCGAGTACTTGGCGAAGTCCCACGCGTTCTGGGCCACGCTGGAGCAGGTGCCGGAGGTGCGGCCCCCGTTGTCGGCCGGGGTGCACTGCCGGTCGCGGTTCAGCGACCAGAACGTGAACCGGTCCATGTTGTGGCTCGTGGCGTAGTCGAGCACGGTCTGGAAGTCGGCCTGGGCGAAGTACTCGCCGGTGTCGCTGCGGCCGTTCATGCCGGAGAAGCCCTCGTGGGCGTAGGCGGTCGCCTGGTCCCAGCCGAAGGTGGACCGGAGGATCGAGTTGAAGTTGGTCAGCGCGCCGGTCTGGCTCGCCGCCCCGTTGAAGCCGCCGTCGAACGGCATGATGGAGAAGTTGTTCGGGGTGAACCCCTGCGACTTGGCCTCCAGCAGCATCTGCTTGCCGAACCAGCCGGTGCCGTCCGCCGTGCCGGCCGTGGTCACGGAGACGTACAGACCGGGGTTGTTCTGCTGGAGGATCTTCGCGGCGCCGATCTCGTTCCGGATGGCCGCGGTGTTCTCGTACTCCGGCTCCTCCAGGTCGAAGTCGATGGCGCGCAGCCCGTACTTGGTGATGACCTGCTGGTAGGCCGCCGCCGTGGACGCCGGGTCCGCGCACGCCTGGCCGAGCTTGGTGCCGCCGTAGCCGCCGATGGAGACGGAGACGTCACCGCCCTTGGCCCGGATGGTGTCGATCATCGACCGTACGGCGGTGTCGGCGGAGACCGGTGCCGTGCCGTCCCAAGTGGGCGTGCAGCCCCCACCGTTGGGGGCGAGGACGAAGGCCAGCTGGAACGCCTTCAGGCCGGTGGCGTCCATGATGGCGGCGGCGTCCGGCGGGTCGTTGTCCAGGGGCATCAGATAGGGGGCGGCGGCGTACCAGCGGTTGCCGAGCGCGGTGGTGGCGCCCGAGGCGTTGCCCGCGACCAGCGCGGTGGTGCCGGCGGCGGCGAGGGCGACGGCCGCGGCCGCGCCCAGACATGCCCGAAGACGTCTCATGCGTGCCTCCAGAGGGTGGGGATCCCCAAGCGGGGAGCCCCACCCTCCGGGAGCTGTTGCGGTCACGTCAATGAGTTGGACTAGACCAAAGCGCTCTTTGGACTAGACCATACGAGTTCTTTACCTCCCGGTGTCCAGGCGCACGGTGAACCCGCGGTCGAGCGGCAGGCTCGGTGTCCCGACGGTGGTGACCCGCGTGCGGGCGTCGTACGACCAGGCGCTCCGCGGCAGTTGGCGCCCGCCGAGCAGGACCCGCGCGGGAGCCGTGCCGCCGTGCACGGTGAACCGGTACGTCCGCGCGTCCACCTTGCCCGCGTACCCGCCCCTGCTCGCGCCCACCGTCACGGTCGTGCCCCGGGCGTCGGTCCGCACCGCCGCCCGCTGCGTGGCCGCGGCGCCCCGCGCGAAGGCCCGGGTCACCCCGTCGTCCTCGTACAGCGTGTAGCGGCTGGTGCCGTGCGCGGCCGGGTACAGGTCCCAGTCCAGCTCGTGCCGGTCCCGGGTCTGCCAACTCGTCGTGCCCTTGGGCCACATGGGCACGATCGCGCCCTCGCGCACGAACAGCGGCAGGGTGTCCAGCGGGGCGTGGTAGCCGTCGACGGTGGTCGGACCCCGGTAGGTGCGGCCGGTCCAGTAGTCGGTCCAGGTGCCCTTCGGCAGATAGATGCCGTCGCGGGTGTCGGAGTCCTCGTAGACCGGCGCCACCAGGAAGTCGGGGCCGGACAGGAACTCGTACGTGGCCCGCGCCCCGAGCGTGTCCGGGTCGTCCGGGTACTCCAGCCACAGCGGACGCACCGCGCCCACACCGGTCTTCGCCGCCTGGGCGGACAGGGTGTACATGTACGGCAGCAGCCGCTCCTTCAGCTGGAGGTACTTGCGGTTGACGGAGGTGTACGGCTCGCCGTCCCGCCACGGCTGCTGGTCGGCGGGCTTGCCCGTGGTGAGGTCGGTGGCCCAGCCGTCCATCGTCATGACGGCCGGCAGGAACGCCTTCCACTGGAGGTCGCGGGCGTACATCGCGGCGTCGTGGCGGTAGATGCTGCCCACGTCACCGGTGTTGTACGCGATGCCGGACATGGTCGCCCCGGCGTACGTCGGGATCTGCCAGCGGATGTAATCCCAGGACAGTTTCTGGTCGCCGCTCCACAGCACCCCGCAGCGCTGGGCGCCCGCCCAGGAGGCGGGCAGCCATACGAAGCCGCGGGCGTCGCTGTTGTCCTCGATGCCCTTCTTCGCCGCGTCGCACGCGTCCAGCGCGAACTTGTAGCCGTTGCCGACCCAGGCCACGTCCAGCTTGGCCACCCGCTGGCCCGCCCTGACCTGGTCGGCGAGCTTGTCGATGCCGTCCTGGGTCCACAGGCCGAGCTGCGCGTGGTGGTCCCGCAGGCCCTCGGCGGTCCGCTCCAGGTTCTCGTACCCGCAGCCGTAGCCGTCGTTGACCAGCATCCAGCCGAGCGGCATCCGGTTGCGCGTGTACCCGTCGGCGACCTCCAGCGCGTCCAGGGTGTGCCGCTCGCCCCGGTTGGCGTTGTGCAAATAGCAGTCGGAGTCGCCGGGTTCCAGGCCGTACACCGGCGGCATGAACGGCCTGCCGACCAGCCGCGTGTACCGGCCGATCACCTGCTTGGCGTCCCCGAGGAAGTAGTAGGCGTCGAACCGCCGTTCCTGCTGGCCGGTGGTGACCGGCGAGCCGAAGGTGTACACGCCCGGCGCGAAGGTGTTCCGGAAGACGCCGTAGCCGGCGCTGGAGAGGTAGAACGGCTGGGAGTTGTTGTGGCCGCCCTCGTTCCAGTCGAAGCTGTTGGCGACGTACACCGTGCGGTTTCGGTGCGAGAAGCCGCCGTTCTGCTCGCCGCCGCCGAAGAACTGCTCGTCCGCGCCGCGCGCGAGGCTCTGCCGCATCCCGCCGGTCGACCAGCGCAGCGGCTTGTCCTCCTGCCAGATCCGGGTGCGGTCGTCCGGTTCGTACAGCCCGAACCGCAGCGGCTTCTTGTACACGCGCAGCACGGCCTCGGGGGAGCGGATGCCGTAGTACTCGCCCGTGTCGAAGGAGGAGGTGTGCCGCTGGAGGGCCTGCCGCTCGCGCACGATGGCGGTACCGGCCGGATCGCCGAGCACACCCGACGGGTCCGCCTGGAGGCGCAGCCGGCCGTCCGTCAGGAAATCGGCCCGGGCCGTGAGCGGGCCCGCCCCGATCGTGTACCTGCCGTCGCCGCCCGAGAAGGACGTGAGGTCACCGGCGTCCGTGGTCGCGGGCAGGTACGCGGTGCCGGTGAAGGAGCCGCCGCGCACGTCGTACGGCACCACGACCACGTGGTACGTCCCCGACGCCCGGGGGATCACGGTGGCCTCGGGGTCGGCGGTGCCCGCGCTGGACGCCACCTGCTTGCCGTGGTCGTCGTAGACGTACAGGTCGAAGTCGTCGGAGGGGCGCTCCCAGCGGACCGACAGCGGGACGCCGCCCTCGGGGTTGTCGTCCCAGTAGCCGTCCGGCACCGAGACGGTCAGGTCGAAGCGGTCGCAGACCCCCTCGTCGGGGTCGTCGGCCGGAGCGGGGCACTTCTCGGGGCCGCCGCCGGTGCCCCGGGCGTAGACCGGGCTCTGCCAGCCGACGCTGCCGTGGGCGGCGTCCAGTACGGCGCCGGAGGCGGTGGCGGCGGCCTCGGCGGGCGCCGGGCCGGTCAGCGCGGTCGCGGCCAGGGCGATCACCAGCCCGGGCGGAACCCAGGCCCTCCACGGCCCACGATGTCGGAGTCTTCGCATGGCGGAACAGCTCCCCTCGCACCTCTGCGGAATGACTGTCCTGACTGGGAATGCTCGGACACGCTTGAAATGGGCGTCATTCGAGCAACTTCACGCACGAAAGGGTCGAGGGTGGCGCAGGTTCATGTCAATACCGTGGGCCGGGTGCGGGCCGATCGGCCGGCCAGGGGTCACGATCTGCTGCATTGGCGGTACGGGTGTCACCGGGTCGGGGGACCGGGGCGCCCGTGGCCGAGCGGCACCTCCCCGCCGGGTGTGACGATCACACAAAGGTGACTCGGCGATTCCCGGCCGTCACCCCCGCTGGTAGGAGGACCGCACCATGAACCCCACGCTCGCCCGCCTGCTCGGCGCCACCGTGGCGGTGGCCACGGCCGCCACGGCCCTGATCGGCGCCGGCGCCGGCACCGCCGCCGCCTCCGACAGCGCGCACTGCGACCGAGCCGAACGGCCCATATGGAGCGAGGGGCCCAGCCGCAACGTCACCGGCCATGGGTGCGACCTGCCGGACCACGGACGCCGCTGGTACACCGTCGAGATCGACACCCTCGTACAGCCCCACCAGAAGGACGACTACCTGGACGGCGGGGTGGACCGGACCGGCACCCTGCACGACCGGACGCTCAGGTGCCTCGGCTACACCTCGCACAAGGGCACGGTGGACTGGTTCGGCTGCCTGCCCCGCACCCGCGCCGAGCGGTGAACCGGCGGGCCGGCGACGCCGGCCCGCCGCGCGGCCGGCCGCCGCCCGTCACGCCGTCGGACTGGCGATCCGCAGGGCCGCCGCCGGGGACGGGACCGTCGCCATCGGCGACGGCGTCGTGATCTCGGCGGCGCCCGCGGCGTCCGCCCACCAGTCGGCACCGTCCTCGGCGTAGCGCAGCAGCACGCCCTCGCGGATCCCCCAGGGGCAGACGACGGCCCGGGACAGGCCCATCAGCTTCAGCGCCGTGTGCCCGACGACCGCACCGGCCAGGCTCTGCGCGGCGCGCGGCGCGGAGATCCCGGGCAACTGAGCCCGTTCGGCGGCGGTCAGCACGGAGAGCGCGCGCACCGCCCGGCCCAGGTCCCGGCCGGCCAGCTCCCGCTCCGCGAACGGGCCGAACCGTCCCGGCGCGGCCCCGCACAACCGGGCCAGCTGCTGGAACGTACGGGAGGTGGCGGCGGCGGTACGCGGGCGCTCCCAGCGGATCCGCGCGGCCACGTCCCGCAGTTCATGACGGATCCGGCGGCGCAGCTCCTTCAGCTCGCCCGGCCCGGGCGGATCCCGCACGTCCAGGTACTCGCGGGTCAGCCGGCCCGCGCCGAGCGGTAAGGACACGGCGAAGTCGGGCAGCCGGCCCCGCCCGAAGGCCACCTCCAGCGAACCGCCGCCGATGTCGAGCAGCGCCAGCGGGCCCGCCTTCCAGCCCAGCCAGCGACGGGCCGCCAGAAAGGTCAGCTCGGCCTCCGTCTCACCGGGCAGGGTGCACATGCGGATGCCGGTCCCGGCCGCCACCCGGTGCAGCACCTCATGGCGGTTCGGGGCGCCGCGCACCACCGCGGTGGCGAAGGCCAGCGGGCCGGGCGCGTGCCACCTGCGGGCCGTGGCGCCCGCCGCGCCCACCGCCGCGACCAGCCGCTCCACCGCCTCGTCGGCGATGGTGCCGTCCGGGCCCACCTGCTCGGACAGGCGAAGCTTCCACTTCACCGTGTGCACCGGCAGCGGAACACCGCCCTCCACGTCCGCGATCACCAGCCGCACCGTGTTCGACCCCGCATCCACCACGCTCACCCGCATGGCCGGGGACCTACCCACTTCACCGGTGATCATCCTGCGCACGAGGGGGCGTGCCGGTGCACGGCCGTCCCGGCCCGCGCCTCGGGGCCGGAGCGCGCGCCAGGCGCTCGATCCGGGACGACGGCGCGCACGTCCCGCACCGCACACCTCGCGCGGCCCCGGCCCGTAAGCGGGGCCGAAGTGCCGTCCCACCGGCCCCCGTTCACTCCCCGGGCCGCCGCCCCGACCGGCCGTGTCCGGATTCCGGCCCCGCGGGCGTCCCCGCGGCCCCCGCTGCCCTTTGACGGTCCCGACCACCGCCGACACGCGGGGACGGCGGACGACCGGAGCGGGTGCGCATGAGGGTACTGGTGATCGGCGGGGGCATCGCGGGAACCGCGACCGCCCTGGGTCTGCACAAGGCCGGCTTCGACGTCACCGTGTTCGAGGCGCACCCCGACACCGCGGAGGACCTCGGAGCCTTCCTGACCCTGGCGGGCAACGGCATGCGCGCGCTGGCCGAACTGGGCGCCACGGACGCCGTCACGGCCGTCGGTTTTCCGCTGACTTCGCTGCGGCTGCTCGACGGCCGGGGCGCCGAGGTGGCGCACGCACCGCTCGGCGAGGCGGACGACCCCGCCCTGCGCTACCGCTGTCTGCGCCGCGGCGAACTGAACGCGGCCCTCCAGGGCGAGGCGGTCCGGCGCGGCATCCCGCTGCGCCACGGCGCCCGGCTGGTGTCCCTGACGGACGGCCCGGACGGCGTCACGGCCCGCTTCGCCGACGGCGGCACGGCCACCGGCGACCTGCTCGTCGGCGCCGACGGAGTGAACTCGGCCGTACGCCGGCTGCTCTGGCCCGAGGTGCGGCCCGGGTACGCCGGGCAGCGGGTCTACTACGGCTACACCGGCACGGTGCCCGGCCCCGGCCCTCAGGGCGCCATCACCATGGTGCGGGGCGGCGCGACCGCCTTCGGGTACGCGGTGTCCCCGGCGGGGGAGACGTACTGGTTCGCCCGCGCCGGAGGCGACCCGCTGCCCCCCGGGGCGCCCGCCGGGCCGCCCGCCGTGCTCCGCGAGCGGCTGCTGGCGCTGCTGCGCGAGGACGCCACGCCCGCCGCCGGTCTGGTCGAGGCGTCCGGCGCGGTCCTGGTCACCAACGCCACGGAACTGCCGCTCGGCGCCCCCTGGTACACCGGACGCGTGCTGCTCGTCGGCGATGCGGCCCACGCGGCCTCCCCGGCGACCGGACAGGGCGCCTCGATGGCTCTGGAGGACGCCGTCGTCCTGGCCAAGGCGCTGCGGGACCTGCCGGACCCCGGGGCCGCGTTCGCCGGGTACGAACGGCACCGCCGGACGCGGGTCGAGCACAACATCACCGTCAGCGGCGGCCTCTCCCGGGCCGCGCCGGCACCGGCCGGCCCGGCCCCCGTCGTCGCCCGCCCGGCCGAGCCGGACGAGCCGCTGCTGCGCCAACTCGCCTGGGACGTGAAGCTGCCGGCCGAACCGCACTGAATCGCGGGGAACCCGCCGGCCCGGATGCGCCGAACCGCACTGAACCGAGGGGAACCCGCCGGGCCGGATGCGTGAACGTGGTCGGCCGGGCCGCGGACCGCGCGCGAAAGTGCAAGAGGCGGGGCACGGGAGTCCATTGCCGGGGCGGCGCGCGGGCCGGATCGTTCCGGGGCACCCGGCCCTTCGTCAACCAGGAGCACCCGTGCGACTGTTGAGCAGAGCGGGCGGCGCCGTCACCGCGGCCGTCGCCCTCGTCCTGGGCGGCGGCACCGCTTCCCCCGCACAGCCCGCCCACCCCGCCGCCGCCCGCTACACCGTCACCGTGGGGACCCCGGTGCCGTTCACCCACCCCACGGACACCCCCGCCACCCCGTACATCGACCGGGACGGCACCTTCCACTACCAGCAGTCCGCCGCTCTCTACGGCGCCGACGACCCACGGGTCTGGGACTTCTACACCGGCGAGGACTTCGACACCGCCGCCTACGACCGGACCCTCAGCGAGGCCGTCGACCCGGTCAACCCCGCCGACCGCAACGACGACACCACCTGGCGCTGCGACAACAGCCCCACCGGCCGGGAGGCGACGTACGCGCCGGCCGGCTCCGGCTACGCGCGGCGGAACTACTGCGACCTGTCCGGGGTGTGGATCGACCCCGACACCGGTGACTGGTACGGCCTGGTGCACAACGAGTTCACCCCGCGGCCCTTCGGCGACGGGCTGCACTTCGACGCCGTCGACTACGCCGTCTCCACCGACCGCGGCCGCACCTGGACCGTGAAGGACCACGTGCTCACCTCGCCGTACAGCACGAAGCGCGGGGACACCACGGCCTTCCCGCACCAGACGTACCACTACGGCGACGGCGACCAGCGCCTGTTCGCCGACTACGCCTCCGGCTACTTCTACGTCTTCTACGGCTCGCGGATCGTCGACAAGAACGGCGGCTGGAAGGCGTTCCACGAGCACGTGGCCCGCGCCCCGATCGCCGCGAAGATGGCCCCCGGCTCCTGGCGCAAGTGGTACGACGGCGCATGGTCCCAGCCCGGCACCGGCGGCAAGGAGAGCAACATCGTGCCCGTCGACGCCGGACACCCCACCGGGTACACCCCCGCCTCCGCCGAGTACGACCCGGCCCGCACCGGCACCGCCGCCGAGCAGATCGCGGCCGGCCGGATGCCCCCGACCTCCCCGCTGTTCGTGATGAACATCGCCTACGACGCCTACCTCGGCCGGTACATCGGCACACCGCAGGCCGTCGACCAGAGCGGCCACGCACCGCAGTACCTCTACGCCACCGACGACCTGGCCACCCAGAAGTGGGAACTCGTCGGCGACACCGGTGACTACACCACCGCCTCCTGGTACCGCTGGTTCCTGGACGGCGCGAGCCGCACCGGCTCCGCCGTCGTCGGGAAGACGTTCCGCGCCTACTGCTCCTTCGGCTGCTCGCGCGGCTCCTCCGGGGAGTACGCCGACCTCACCGTCGCCTCCTCGGCGCCGGCCGCCCCGCCCGTGGACACCGGCCGCGGGTACCGCATCACCGGCGGCACCGGCCGGGCGCTCGCCCAGGTGTCCGGCGGCTCCGCCGTCACCTCGGTCCCGGAGCCCGCCGGCTCCGCCCGCGCGCAGTGGTCCTTCACCCCGACCGGCGACGGCGCCTTCACCCTCACCAACGCGGCCACCGGCCGTCTGCTGGGCGTGGACTCCACGGGCAAGGCCGGCCGCGCCTGGGGCGCCCGGCCCACGGCCACCGCGGCCCGGACCGGCCAAGGGGCCGTCGGACAGCAGTGGTTCGTGCTCCCCGCCACCCCGGCCGCGGGCACCTACCGCCTGGTCAACCGCTACAGCGGCCTCGCGCTCGGGCTCTCCGCCGCCGCCGGGCGGCCGGCCGAGACCACCGCGCCGCGCACCTGGACGGCCACCGGCGGCGGCGTGGGCGGCGGACGCGCCCCGGCCGAACAGACCCTGTCCTTCACTCCGACCCGGCCCTAGTCCGCGCACCGGGCCCGCACCCCCTCCGGTGCGGGCCCGGTCCGCCCCGCCGTCCCGCGCTCGTGCGGACCCGATGGAAGGACATGGTGTCCGACGTCTTGTCGTCGGCTTGATTCATCACTTAAATCAAAACATGAACTAAGTCGTGGGGTCGCGTCCCGCGTCCCCGCCCCTTCCTCCGGAGCCGCCGAATGAGACTGAGACCGCTGGGTGTCGCGCTGGCCGCGACGGCCGCGCTGATCGCCCTGCCCGCCACCCACCCCTCGGCCAACGCCGCCGAGACCCCGTTGTCCCAGGGGAGGACGGCCACCGCGTCGTCCGAGGAGAACGCCGGCGCCACCGCCGCCAAGGCCACCGCCGACCAGGCCGCCGGCGGCACCCAGGCCGGCTGCGGCACCGCCAACGCCGCCCAGGGCCGGCCCGCCACCGCCTCCTCCACCGAGAACGCCGGCACGCCCGCCTCCGCCGCCTTCGACGGCAACACCGCGACCCGCTGGTCGAGCCAGGCCGCCGACCCGCAGTGGCTCCAGGTGGACCTCGGCTCGGTGCAGGACCTGTGCAAGGTCGACCTGAGCTGGGAGGCCGCCTACGGCAAGGACTTCCAGATCCGGGCCTCCTCGGACGGCCAGAGCTGGAGCACCCTGAAGAGCGTCACCGGGGCGACAGGCGGCACCGCGTCGTACGACGTCAGCGGCTTTGGCCGGTACGTCCGGATCCACGGCACCGCCCGCGGCACCGGCTACGGCTACTCCCTGTGGGAGGTCGCCGTGCACACCGGCGGCACCGGCGTCCCGCCGGTCCAGGGCGGCGGCGACCTGGGGCCCGACGTCATCGTCGTCGACCCCTCCACCCCCAACCTCCAGCAGAAGTTCGACGACGTCTTCAAGCAGCAGGAATCCGCCCAGTTCGGCACCGGCCGCCACCAGTTCCTGCTCAAGCCCGGCACCTACAACGGCATCAACGCCCAACTCGGCTTCTACACCTCGATCTCCGGCCTCGGTCTCAACCCCGACGACACCCGGATCAACGGTGACGTCACCGTGGACGCGGGCTGGTTCAACGGCAACGCCACCCAGAACTTCTGGCGTTCGGCGGAGAACCTCGCCATCAATCCGTCCAACGGCACCGACCGCTGGGCCGTCGCCCAGGCAGCGCCGTTCCGCCGCATCCACGTCCAGGGCGGCCTCAACCTCGCCCCGAACGGCTACGGCTGGGCCTCCGGCGGCTACATCGCCGACTCGAAGATCGACGGTACGGTCGGCCCGTACTCCCAGCAGCAGTGGTACACCCGGGACAGCTCGGTCGGAGGCTGGACCAACGGGGTCTGGAACATGACGTTCTCCGGCGTCCAGGGCGCCCCCGCGACCAACTTCGACAGCGGCCCGTACACCACCCTGGACACCACCCCCGTCTCCCGTGAGAAGCCGTTCCTCTACCTGGACGGCTCGGCCTACAAGGTGTTCGTGCCGGCCAAGCGCACCAACGCCCGGGGCGTGAGCTGGCCGGCCAACGCGGGCACCTCCATCCCGCTGGACCAGTTCTACGTCGTCAAGCCCGGCGCCACGGCCGCCACCATCAACGCGGCCCTCGCCCAGGGCCTCAACCTCCTGTTCACGCCCGGCGTCTACCACCTCGACCGGACCATCGACGTCACCCGCGCGAACACCGTCGTCCTCGGCCTCGGCCTCGCCACCCTGGTCCCGGACAACGGCGTCGACGCGATGCACGTCGCCGATGTCGACGGAGTCAGGCTCGCCGGCTTCCTCATCGACGCCGGCCCCGTCAACTCCGACACACTGCTGCGGATCGGCACGCCCGGCGCCCACATCGACCACTCCGCCAACCCGACCACGATGCAGGACGTGTTCATCCGCATCGGCGGCGCCGGTCCCGGCCTCGCCACCGACTCCGTGGTGGTCGACAGCGACGACGTCGTCATCGACCACACCTGGATCTGGCGTGCCGACCACGGCAGCGGCGTCGGCTGGGACACCAACCGCGCCGACTACGGTCTCCGGGTCAACGGCGACGACGTGCTCGCCACGGGCCTGTTCGTCGAACACTTCAACAAGTACGACGTGTACTGGAGCGGAGAGCGCGGCCGGACGATCTTCTTCCAGAACGAGAAGGCCTACGACGCCCCGAACGCCGCCGCCATCACCCACGACGGCATCACCGGCTACGCGGCCTACAAGGTCGCCGACTCCGTGACCACCCACGAGGCGTGGGGCCTCGGCAGCTACTGCAACTACACGGCCGACCCCTCCATCGTCCAGGCGCACGGCTTCCAGGTGCCGGTGGGCCCGGGAATCAAGCTGCACGACCTGCAAGTGATCTCGCTCGGCGGCAAGGGCCAGTACGCGCACGTCGTCAACAGCACCGGCGCGCCCACCTCGGGCACCGGCACGGTCCCGTCGAAGGTGACGACCTTCCCGTGACCGGTCAGCCGCCGGACAGCGTCTCGTGCGGGGCCCGGCGGTAGGTGTCGCGGTACAGGGAGGCGAAGCGGCCCGGATGGTGGAAACCCCAGCGGGCCGCGATCTCCGTGACCGTGCTCCCGCCGTCCGGGTCGGCGGCCACCAGCTCCTGGTGGGCGTGCGCGAGCCGCACCCGGCGCAGCTGGCCCAGGGGAGTGGTGTCCAGGTGGCGCCGGAAGGCGTACTGGAGCGCGCGCACCGTCACATGGGCGGCACCGGCGATGTCGCCGACCGTGACGGGCTGGTCCGCGTGGTCGTCTATGTAGGCGAGAGCACGGCGCAGCACCGCCGGGTGGACGGTGTCCCGGTCCGCCCCGGCGGGCTCGTCCAGGGCCGTGTTCGGGAACGCGGCCAGGACGCTCGCCGCCAGGTGCTGGGCGGCGGTGGCCGCGACCAGCGGCTGGTCGGCGACCGCGGGATCGACGAGCACCGTGTCGCGCAGGTGGCCGATCGTGCGGATCAGCTGGCGCGCCGCCGCCGCGGAACGCGGCCGGTGCCCGGTCAGCCGCACCGGCCGCGAGCCGTCCGGGCCCGTCGCCACCTGGGCGAGCAGCGCCGGATCCAGCATGGTGATGTTGTACCGGGCGTTGCGGATCCGCCCCGAGTACGGCAGGTCCGGCGGGGCGAACAGCACCACGTCACCGGGGCCGAAGGAGTCCTCGACGCCCTGGAAGGCGTGGTCCCGCACGGTGCCCTCGTGCACGACGCACAGACAGAACCGGCCCAGCGGCGTCACCGAGTAGTCCATCTCGAAGTCCAGCGCGAGTTCGTCGACGCTCACCGAGGGGATCGCGGCGCGGTGCACCCGGGCCCGGTTCGAACCGCCGGGTGTACCGCTGGCGATACGCATCCTGGCGTAGGCCCGGCTGAGGAAGTCCTCCGTGACGTCCAGGTCGTCGCTGTCGAAGGTGAGCGATTCCATGAGGTCCCTCCTGCCCCGTGTGAACTCCTTCATGTCCGGCGTGACCAGCGGTGTTTCGTTTTCCGGACAGTGTGGCGGCAAGCTCTTCGCCGCGCGGCTTTCGCCGGGGGCACCAGCCGCGCAAGGTGAGCGCATGATCGGACGTGACGAGCAGACGGACCAGCTGAGAGCGCTACAGGAGGAAGTCGGGCAGCTGCGTCAGGCCCTCGTCTCGCACGCCCTGATCGACCAGGCGATCGGTGTCGTGATGACCGTGTCCGGGCTGCGCCCGGAGCAGGGCTGGGACGCCCTGAGACACATGTCGCAGCACACGAACATCAAGCTCCGCGAGGTGGCGCGGTGCCTGGTGGAGTGGCCGGCCCGCGGCCGGCTGCCCGAGGTGATCCGCCGGTCGCTGCCCGCCGCCGTGGACCACGCGCGCGCCACCGCGGACGCCCCGCGCAACGGCCGCGAGCCGCACTGCGACCACCCGGCCTGAACACCGCCCCCGCCCCGGTCGGCCGGCCGCCCGGTCCCGGTCCGCGATCCGCCGTCACGACCCGGCCCGGCGCAGGTCGTCCCAGGCCCGGTCGCGCAGGGGCGGGTCCCGCAGGACGTCGGCCGCCGTGCAGGCCAGCGCCTCCACCACGGCCAGGAGGACGTCCCGGGCTCGGTCCGACGCCGCGGCGCGGGCGAACTCCGGGGTATGGTCGGAGCCCTCGGCGCCCATGATCGCGACGAAGGGGTGGATGGCGGGCACCCGGCCGCTGACGTTGCCGATGTCGGAGGAGCCCAGGTAGACGCCGGGAGCGGGCGGGGTCAGGGAGATCCCGGCACGGTCCAGGTGCCCGGCGAACCGTTCGGACAGCACCGCGCTGTCCCGGAAGTGCTCGTACCGCACGCTCGCCCGGTCCAGCGTCACGGTCGTACCGGTCGCCAGCGCCACGCCCTCGGCGGCCGTGCGCAGTTGTGCCGCCAGCTCGTCCAGCGCGGCGGTGGTGAGCGCACGCAGCCCGAACCGGCCCTCGGCGTACTCCGGGACGATGTTCGTGGCCGTGCCGCCACGGGTGACGATGCCCTGGACGTGGGAGCCCTCCGGCAGCCGCCGGCCGAGCGCCGACACCACGTTGAACAGCTCGATCAGCGCGGCGAGCGCGTCGATGCCCTCCGTCGGGTCGCCCGTCGGATGCGCGGCCCGCCCGTGGAAGGCGACCTGGTACTGCTCCTGCGCGGTCAGCGGCGCCCGCGCCCAGTCGTACACCCCCGGGTGGAACATCAGCGCGGCGTCCACCCCGTCGAAGAGCCCGGCATCCGCCTCCAGGGCCTTGCCGCCCCCGCCTTCCTCGGCCGGCGTGCCCACCGCGAGGACCGTGCCCGGCACGCCGTCCCGCACGGCGTCCACGACCAGGGCCGCCCCCAGCCCGGCCGCCGCGATCAGATTGTGCCCGCAGGCATGGCCCAGCCCCGGCAGGGCGTCGTACTCCAGCGGGAACGCCACCACCGGCCGGCCCTCGCCCGAGCGCGCGGTGAACGCGGTCGGCAGTCCCGCCACCTCGCGCCGCACCGCGAAGCCGGCGCCCTCCAGCTCGCCCGTGAGCAGCGCCGCCGCCCGGTGCTCGGCGAACGCGGTCTCCGGGTCCGCGTGCAGCTGTGACGCCACGGCCCACAGCGCGTCGGCGCGCCGCGCGACCTCCTCCTTGATCCGGCGGTACAGCGACACGAGACCTCCCGTGGTCCGGCGGGGCGTGCTCCCCGGCCCGGGTTCCACCCGAGCGGCCGCCGACACCGGTCCCGCGGTGTTTGACGCGCCCCTGCGGTGCAACACGGTGCGTGCGGAACCGAACAGCTCAGGAGGCAGCCATGGATCACTCCCGCGCACCCGTCCTGGAGGCTCTTCAGGAGTTCCGGCGACGAGGGGACGTGGTGTACGGGCCTCCCGGGCACAAACAGGGCCGGGGCGCCGATCCGAGGGTGGCCGAGATCCTCGGGCTGGACGTCTTCCGTTCGGACGTCCTCAGCCTCAACGGGCTGGACGACCGCCGCCAGTCCCAGGGCGTGCTGGAACAGGCACAGGAACTGATGGCGGACGCGGTCGGCGCGGAGAAGGCGTTCTTCTCCACCTGCGGCAGCTCCCTGTCCGTGAAGACGGCGATGCTCGCGGTCGCCGGACCGGGGGAGAAGCTGCTGCTGTCCCGCAACGCCCACAAGTCGGTCATCGCCGCGGTGATCATCAACGGTGTGCAGCCGGTCTGGGTCCACCCGAAGTTCGACGACGAGCGGCACATGGCGCACCCGCCCGAGCCCGGCGACGTACGCGACCGGCTGCGCGAGCACCCGGACGCCAAGGGCATGCTGCTGATCACGCCCACCGACTGGGGCACCTGCGCCGACATCCGGGGCGTGGCCGACGTCTGCCACGCCCGGGACGTACCGCTCATCGTGGACGAGGCGTGGGGCGCCCACCTGCCGTTCCACCCCGGTCTGCCCACCTGGGGCATGGACGCCGACGCCGACCTGGTCCTCACCAGCGTGCACAAGATGGGCGGCGCGATCGAGCAGAGCTCGGTGTTCCACCTCCAGCACGACCGGATCCCACCCGTCGTGCTCAAGCAGCGCGAGGACCTGCTCGGCACCACCAGCGCGTCCAGCCTGGTCTACGCGACCCTCGACGGCTGGCGGCGGCAGATGGTCGAGCAGGGCCATGGGCTCCTGGACGCCGCCCTGCACCGCGCCGAACGCGTCCGGGCCCGGCTGCGGGAGCTGCCGGGACTGCGGGTGATGGGCGGGGAGGTCATCGAGGAGGGCCTGGCCGCCGAGTTCGACCCGCTGAAGATCGTCGTCGACGTACGGGACCTCGGCATCAGCGGCATGCAGGCGACGGAGTGGCTGCGCACCCACTGCCACATCGACATGGGCGGCTCGGACACCTGCCGGATCACCGCCTCCATCACCCATTCCGACGACGACGAGACCGAGAAGCTCCTGGTGGAGTCCGTGCGCACGCTGGTGGAGCGGGCGGACACCATCGAGCGGCGGCCCGCCGTGCACCTGCCCCCGCCCGGCGCCCTGGAACTGGAGCAGGCCGTCCTGCCCCGCGACGCGTTCTTCGGGCCCGCCGAACAGGTGCCCGCCGAGCGGGCCGTGGGCCGGGTCGCCGCCGAGACGATCAGCCCCTACCCGCCGGGCGTACCGGTCGTGGCGCCGGGCGAGGTGATCACCGCCGAGGTCGTCGACTACCTGCGCAGCGGCATCGCCCACGGCTTCCTCGTCTCGGACTCGGCGGACTCCTCCCTCGAGACCCTGCGCGTGCTGACCCGCCCCTGACCGGCCGGACGGCCGTCCGCGCCCGGCCCCTCCCGAACTGCGCCCCCCGCCCGCAGCGCCTAGGGTGGCGATGCGGGCGGCCGGGCGCCGGTCTGCCCCCGGGTCAAGAAGCCGGCCCTGCTGATGGAAGACCTGCACGGCAGGGGGCCCTTGGCCCTGCCGGCGGTCTCCGGGCCGGCGTGTCCGGCGGGCCCGCCGCCCCGGTAAATCGATGGGAGACGGCCCGACTTCACCCCGACCGGTGACTCCTCGTGATGTTCCCGGTTTCGGACGCCCCGCCCCGGGGACCTCGGTACGAGGCCGCCCGCACCGCCCCTCTCCACCTGGTTCCGCCAGGACCGGCCATGGTGTCGGCCGCACGTCCCCGGCGTGGCCACCGCGCACCGGGCACCAGCTCGTACGTGCCGGACCCGCCCACCCGTGACCAGCGAAGGATTTGCAACCGATGAGCGAGACCAACCCCCTCAAGCGAGCGGCGGACAAGGTGACGGACGCCCTCCAGGGCGGACCCTCGGGTCCGGAGGACGGCATCCCCGGCAAGCCCGGGTCGAAGTCACCGTCGGTGGCCGAGCCGGTCGACCCGCACGAGCCGCTGCCGCCCAAGCCCGACCAGACCGGTCCGGACACCGTCTCGCCGACCGGTCAGCCGACCGGTGCCGACCAGGCCCGGATGGCGCAGAGCGGCAGCTACCTGACCACCGCCCAGGGCGCCCGGCTGTACGACACCGACCACTCCCTCAAGGCGGGCCCCCGCGGACCGGTGCTCCTCCAGGACCACCACCTGCGGGAGAAGGTCATGCACTTCGACCACGAGCGCATCCCCGAGCGCGTGGTGCACGCCCGCGGCGCCGGCGCGCACGGCGTGTTCCGCAGCTACGGCACCGCCGCGAACGTGACGAAGGCGGCGTTCCTCGCCGAGGACGTCGAGACACCGGTGTTCGTCCGCTTCTCCACCGTGCTGGGCTCCAGGGGCTCGGCCGACACGGTCCGCGACACCCGGGGCTTCGCGACCAAGTTCTACACCAGCGAGGGCGTCTTCGACCTCGTCGGCAACAACATCCCGGTGTTCTTCATCCAGGACGCGATCAAGTTCCCGGACGTCATCCACGCCGGCAAGCCGCACCCGGACCGGGAGATCCCGCAGGCACAGAGCGCCCACGACACCTTCTGGGACTTCGTCACCCTGCACACCGAGGCCACCCACCACACGCTGTGGAACATGTCCGACCGGGGCATCCCGCGCTCGTTCCGCACCATGGAGGGGTTCGGCGTCCACACCTTCCGCCTGGTCGACGCCGACGGCGGGACGACGCTGGTGAAGTTCCACTGGAAGCCGAAGCTGGGCGTGCACTCCCTGGTCTGGGAGGAGGCGCAGATCATCGGCGGCGTCGACCCCGACTTCCACCGCCGGGACCTCGCCGACGCCATCGAGGCGGGCGCCTACCCGCAGTGGGAGTTCGGCATCCAGACCTTCCCCGACACCCCCGACCAGACCTTCGAGGGCATCGACCTGCTGGACCCGACCAACATCGTCCCCGAGGAACTCGCCCCCGTGCAGCCGATCGGGCTGCTCACCCTCGACCGCAACCCCACCAACTTCTTCGCCGAGACCGAGCAGGTCGCCTTCCACGTCGGCCACCTCGTCCCCGGCATCGACATCACCGACGACCCGCTGCTCGCCGGCCGGCTCTTCTCCTACCTGGACACCCAGATCACCCGGCTGGCCGGTCCCAACTTCCCGCAGATCCCCATCAACCGGCCGCACGCCCCGGTCAACGACATGCTCCGCGACGGCTTCCACCAGACGGCCGTACACCGTGGCGTGGCCCCCTACCGGCCCAACTCCCTCGACGGCGGATGCCCGTTCACCGCCGGCGCGGACATGGGCGCCTACGTCGAGACGCCGGTACGCGTCCCCGAGGCGACCAAGGTCCGCGAGGCGCCCGAGTCCTTCAACGACCACTTCAGCCAGCCGCGCCGGTTCTGGCTCAGCATGAGCCCGGTGGAGCGCGAGCACATCATCCACGCGTACACCTTCGAACTCGGCAAGTGCTACGAGCAGGCCATCCGCGAACGGGCGTTGCGCGTCCTGGCCAACGTCGACCCCGAACTGTGCGCCGGTGTCGCCGCCGGCCTCGGCCTGCCCGCGCCCGAACCCACCGTGCCCCTGGCCGACGTCGAACCGAGCCCCGCCCTCTCCCAGGTCGGGCACACCTGGCCCACCGACGGCCGCGTCATCGGCATCCTCACCGGCCCCGACGGCGACCTCGACGGCGTACGGGCGGTACGCCAGGAGGTGCTCGACGCCGGCATGGTCCCGCTGGTCGTCGCACCGGCCGGCGGCACCCTCGGCGACGGCGCGGACGCCCTGACCGTCCAGCGGACCTACACCACCGCGCGCTCCGTGGAGTTCGACGCGCTGCTGGTGGCCGGCACGCCCGGTGTGGGCGTCGACGCCTTCGGCGCCCGCGACGCCAAGGCCGGCCAGCCCGGCGTCCAGCCGGGCACCGCCGACCCGCGGGTGGGGCTGCTGCTGGCGGAGGCGTTCCGGCACGGCAAGGCCATCGGCGCCGCCAAGGGCGGCGAAGTCGCCCTGGAGGCGGCCGGCATCCCGCTCGAGGCGCCCGGGGTGATCGCCGGCGACACCGCCACCGCCGTGCTCCAGCAGCTCACCCAACTGCTCGGCGCGCACCGCGTCTGGGAACGGTTCCCGTCCGCGGCCTGACGACCGGCCGGGGGAGCGCCCGGGCAGAGCGCTCCCCCGGCCGGCGTATCCGGGGAGGCGAGGGACGCGGACGCCGGGTGTGATGGAGCCGTACCCGACGCCAACATCCGCCCGGGCGCCGGTCCCCGCGACCGGGGGCCGGCGCACGGCCGTTCACCCCGGCAGGGTGCGGCACAGCAACAGACAGATGTCGTCGTCGTGTTCGGAGTCGTGCAGCATCGGCTTGAGCAGCGCGTCGGCCGCCCCGTCCAGGTCCACCGGGCCGAGCGTCCCCATCGCCCGGGCGAGCCGGTCGATGCCCGCGTCGATCCCCGCGGACCGCCGCTCCACCAGCCCGTCCGTGTACAGCGCGACGGTGGAACCCGTCGGCAACTCGACGGTGTGCTCCTCGTACTCGTACGGCAGCGGGACGCCCAGCATGATCCCCGGCTTCGCCTCCAGCACCCGCACCTCGCCCTCGGGACCGCGGGCCACCGCGGGCGGATGCCCGGCGGCGGCCCACACCATGTCCGGCTCCCCGGGCGTGAACCGGGCGATCGCGCAGGTCGCGTAGAGCTCCGGCTGCTGGTGGCGGAGCATCCGGTGCAGCAGGGTCAGAATCCGCGCCGGACCGTTGCCCTCGACGGCGTAGGCACGCAGCGCGGTGCGCAACTGGCCCATGATGACCGCCGCGCGCAGCCCGTGCCCCGTGACGTCCCCTATCACCGCCAGCACACTGCCGTCCGGCTGGGAGAACGCGTCGTACCAGTCACCGCCGATGTTCAGCCCGCGCGTCGCCGGCAGGTAGCGCGCCGCCAGCGCCAGGCCCGGCGTGTCGGGCAGGTCGGTCAGCTGGGCCCGCTGGAGGGCCTCGGCGACGTCCCGGTGCTGTTCGTACCGGCGCGCGTTGTCCAGGGCGGTGCCCGCCCGCCGGGCCAGCTCCAGCAGCATCACGGTGGTGTCCGGGTCGAAGCGCTCGCCGGGCGCGACCAGCGTCAGCACCCCCTGCACCGTGCGCGCGCCCAGTGGCAGGCACAGCAGCGGCCGGTCCGGGCAGAGCGCCGACGCCGGCAGGTCGTCCACGCCCGGGAGTCCGCCGGGCCGGGAGCCCGCGTGCTGCGGGCGGCCGGTGCGCAGCGCCGGCATCGTGGCCGCCGCCGGCTCCTCCGTCGGCATCCGCTCGTCGTCCATCAGCCAGACGTCGACGTGCCGGGCGTACCCCGGGACCAGCAGCTCGGGCAGCCGGCGCACGATGTCCTCGTGGTCCAGGGAGGCGTTCAGGGCGGCGCTCGCGTCGGCCAGGAAGGTCAGCAGCCGGCGGGCCTTCTCCGCCTCCGCGCGGGCCGCCCGCTCGGCGTCCAGGAGGGCGCGCTGCGCCCGCGCCGCCGCCTCCAGCTCGGCGTGCAGCGCCAGCACGCCCTGGTTGGTCTGGTGCAGCTCCTCCCGGTGCAGCCGGACCAGCTCCTCCGTCTCCGCCAGTTCCGTCAGCAGGGCCGCGGCGTCCTCGTCGGCGTCCAGCAGCGCCTCGGCGAGCGGGGTGTCGTCGGGGCGGGGCAGCGGGCCGGGCACGGGGGAGGGGCAGACGAGCGTGTACTGCCAGGGCTCCGGGCCGCCCAGGGCGACCCGCAGCCGGCCGTCGGCACCGGCGGTCACGGCCAGCTCCGCGCCGCCCGAGGCCAGGGCGCGGCGCAGCCGGGTGCCGAGCGCGGACAGGAAGCGGGCGCGGTCGGGCACGGGCACACCGGCGTCCGCGGCGAGCCGCGCCAGCAGGGCACGGGCGCGGGCCCCGTCGGCGGCGCGGGCGATGGTCCAGGTGTCAGAGGCGGCTGTCATAGGGGCTGGTCCGGCGGTCGGGGGCCAGTACGGCCACACTGGTGTCGTCGCGTACGGGGCGGGCGGGGCTGCCTGCGTCACGCAGGATCGCCGCGGCCACCACCGACGGATCGTGGGCGAGCAGCGAGGGGTCCTCCGGTGGCGTCCACCGGCTGGGCAGTCCGTCGCTGTGCGCGACGAGCAGACTGTCCCGCCGCCATGGCAGCCGGTGGACGGGGACGTGCGCCGGGAAGTACGCCCCGACGATCCCCGGATGGGAGAGGCAGGACGTCCAGGAGTCCCCGGTGCGCACCCGGGCGCCGGCGTTGCCGACCCCGGCCAGGGCGATCTCCGCCCGGTCCGGGTCCACCTGGGCCACCACGACCGCCGCCCCACGGGTGGGCCGCAGCGCGGTGTGCAGCCGGCGCAGCAGCTCCGCGGGCGGCAGGCCCGCGGCGCGGTCCAGCTCCGCCACCGCCGCGGCGGAGGCGTGCGCCGCCTTCGGACCGTGCCCCAGACCGTCCGCGAGGAGCAGCGTCAGCAACCTCCCGGAGCGCGCCCAGGCCCAGGCGTCGCCACACTGCCCGGCCTGTCCGAGGGCCACCGTGATCCCGCCCGCCGGCGGCTCGGCCGTCGCCGCGCCGCGCCCGCCGGGCTCCGGGTCGATCCGGGCCGCCGTCACGGTCCCGCGGCCCGGCCGGCTGTACAGACGGAAGGCGTCGGCACGGCGCAGACAGCTGCCCAGCCCCGCGCCGAGCGAGCCGGCGGCGGCGGTGGAGTAGCCGTCGCCCAGCGCGGCGTCCACGTCGGCGATGCCGGGGCCGTGGTCGAGCGAGAACAGCTGGACCGCCGTGCCCGCGCCGTCCGGCGGCCGCACCAGGTTCACCACCATCAGGCCCCCGCCGGCGTGCTTGAGCAGGTTGGTCGCCAGCTCGGTCGCGACCAGCTCCCCCGCCGCCGTGCGGGCGGGGGCGAACCCGGCCGCCGCACACGCCTCGCGCGCCGCGATCCGCGCGTCCCGGACCCGGGTGGAATCGTGCACCGGAACCTCCCACACCCGGCTCATCGCACCCCCGGCCGGGACGCGGGCACCTGGGCCACCCAGGCGACGGCCGTGACGGTCGTGCCCCGGCCGGGCTCGGTGTCGACATGGAACTCCTGCACCAGCCGCCGGGAACCGGACAGCCCGAGCCCGAGTCCGCCGCCGGTGGTGTACCCGTCGGTCATGGCCAGCTCCAGGTCGCGGATGCCGGGACCGCTGTCGATGAAGGACATCCGCAGCCCCTTGCTGCGGCCGTTGTCCACCGGTGTTATCTCCACCCGTCCGCCGCCGCCGTGCACCAGGGTGTTGCGGGCCAGCTCGCTCGCCGCCGTGACCAGCTTCGTCTGCTGCACCAGACCGAAGCCGAGCCCCGCGGCGCACTGCCTGACCTCCTGCCGCACCCAGGCCAGATCCGCGTCCGAGCCGATGGGCAGGCTCGTCGCGGACGCCTGGCCGGACCGCTGCATCAGCTCCCCCTCTGCGAGAGCAGTTCCATGGCGCGGTCCACGTCCAGGGCGGTGACCAGACCGGGCAGCGTCAGCCCCAGCTCGACCAGGGTGATCGCCACGGCGGGGCGCATCCCGGCCAGCACCGTGCGGGCCGCCAGCAGCCGGGCCGTGGAGGCGATCTCCGCGAGCACCCGGCCGAGGAAGGAGTCGACGATGTCCACCCCGGAGATGTCGAGCACCACCCCGGTCACCCGGCTGGTCGCGATGCGGCCGGTGATGTCGTGCTGGAGCTGCTCGGCCATCCCGTCGTGGAGTTCGCCCTGGAGGGAGACCAGCAGGACGTCGCCCAGGGCGAGTACCGGGACCTGGGCCGGCGGTGCGGGGACGGGCTGGTTCACCGGGCGTCCGCCGCCGTGTCCGCACGGGACACCTCGATGCCCTGCCGGCCCAGCGCGTAGGCCAGCGCGTCGGCCAGCGAGGCCCGGGTGAGCACCGAGCCCAGATCGATGCCGAGCTGCACGATGGTCTGCGCGATGGCCGGGCGGATCCCGGAGACGATGCACTCGGCGCCCATCAGGCGTGCCGCCGCCACCGTCTTCATCAGGTGCTGCGCCACCAGCGAGTCGACCGTCGACACCCCGGTGATGTCCAGGATGGCGTACCGCGCCCGCTGGTCGACGATCGCCTCCAGCAGCGACTCCATCACCACCTGGCTGCGCGCGCTGTCCAGCGTCCCGATCAGCGGGACGGCGACCGTGCCCTCCCACAACTTGATGACCGGGGTGGCCACTTCGAGCAGCTGCTGGCGCTGCCGCTCGATCAGCTCCGCGTTCGCGTCCAGCGCCGTCTCCATCACGACCAGGCGCAGCGTGCCCAGCAGCAGGGTCAGCGCCAGCACGCTCTCCTGGGCCCGCGGGGCCGCGGGGTCGGCGAACTCCCGGCGCAGCAGGTCGACCGCCGGGCCGCGCAGCCCCGCCACCTCGGCGGCGATCCGGGACGGGGTGGATCCGGCGCGGGCCCGGGCACCGGACATGCGCCCCAGCTGGTCGCGCACGGTGCCGAAGCCGGGCGCCCCGATGTCCTCCAGCCGTCCGCTGACGGCCACCTCGGAGAGCGCTTCCACCACGGCCTTGCACGCCTCGACCGCCTCGTCCCGTGAGACGGTGAAGACCGAACGGAACAGGGGGGCGTCGGCCCAGCGCTGGGCGATCTGCTCCTTGCGCTGCTCCAGGAAGGCGCTCACCACCTGCGGGGCCGATGCGGCCGTGTCCTGCTCGGGCACTGTCATCCTCTCCTCTCGCGCGGCCGGGTGGGCCGACCGGCCGGTTCCCCGAAGCCGATCATCGCCGACCGGACACCGTAGCTCCCGCCGCGCGGGCGGCCCAAACCCGCCCCCGCCCCCCGTGACCGGGGCAACTCCGGTGCGCGTCAAGGGTGGTTGGGCCGGTGGTCGGGCGGGTGGCCGGACCGGCGAGGGGCCGGGGCGGCGGGCGGTGCCGCAGGGCGCCTCCCGGCCGCCGTGCCGCGGCTCCCCGGCCCGGCGGGGGTCGCGCACCCGTGACCGCGCCCCCGCCCGCACCCGTGCGCGGGTACGGCCGGCCGAGGCGTCCCGCGCGGACGGGCGCCGGCGGGCAGGGGCGGGGGACGGACCGGCCGGCCGCCGGTTCCCCCGGGTGTGCTTCCCGCGCACGACTCGGCTCCTTCGGTGCGTTCGAGTGCGGCCGGCCCGCGAGGGTGCGCCGCGGGCCGGTGTCGCACAGGCGCCTACCCCGAAACCCTCAGGACTCTCCTCGCTGTTGCGGACGTCACCCGCGCGTGCGACGCCGGCCCCGGGAGGAGGGTCCTGCGGCCCGGTGACCAGCGGGTGGCCCGGCCGGATTCCCCTCGCGTCAGGCGGGCGGCTGCGCCGCCGTCAGTCCCGAGCAGCGGTCCCGGTCCCCCGGCGGGCCGGGCGCGGGTCGGGGCGCGGGGCCGGCCGGCGGTGGCGCAGCAGCAGCCGGCGGGCCGGGCGCTCCACCCCCTCGTAGAGCACCCAGGACAGGGCCAGCGACACGGCGAACGCGGCGGTGGTGACGGCCAGCCCCGGCACCACGCCGAAGTGCGGCTTCCTGCCCAGCAGGGGCGTCGCGGCGCGCAGCACCAGCAGATGGATCATGTAGAAGGCGAACGACAGCTCCCCGAGCCGCACCATCCGCCGGCGCCGCCACAGGGACGGCAGCCCGCGCACGTCCGCGACCGCCGCGGCCGGGATCAGCAGGGCGAACCCGGCGATGGTGCACACGGTGGCGGAGTAGCCGGGCGTGACCTGCGGGACCAGGAAGTAGCCGACGACGGCCAGGGCGAGCGACGCCTCCAGCCCCGGCCCGCGCCAGCGGCCGAGCAGCACCAGCCGTGCGGTGACCGCGCCGAGCACGAACTCGGGCAGCCGCGCGACGGGCAACGAGTAGACCGACTGGCTCCACCAGTGGTGGGCCTCCGCCCAGGCCAGTACCGGCACCGCCGCCGTCGACAGCCCGCCCAGCGCGGCGGCCCCGCGCGCCCCGAGCCGGCGCAGCAGCAGGATCAGCGCCGGGAAGACGGCGTAGAAGAACGCCTCGCAGACCAGGGACCAGCTCACCGGGTTCAGCGTCTGCCACCACGGGCGCCACCACGCGTGCAGCAGCAGCGCGTTCGCCAGCGCCTGCTTCGGCGTCGGCAGCGCCTGGTGGGTCACCGCCCACGCCAGGACGAAGGCGACGGCGAGGGTGACCAGGTGCACCGGGTAGATCCGCGCGACGCGCCGCCACCAGAACGCGAGCGCGCGGTCGCGGGGCCGCGCCGACCAGGTCAGCACGAACCCCGACAGGACGAAGAAGAACGACACCCCGGTGGCACCGGCGCCGAAGCCCCAGGCCACGAGGCGGCCACCCGTGCCGCCGAACCAGCCGAAGTTGTGCACGTGCAGTCCGAACACCAGCAGCGCCGCCATCCAGCGCAGACCGGTGAGGGACGGCAGGGCGGACGGGACGGCCGGTGCGGGGGCGGCGTCGGCCGCCGCACCGGTCCGGGCGGGCGGCGTCCGGAGCGTGGGGCTCGTCGCCGTGGTCATCGGATCACCTGCCGCAGGAGGTACGCGTGGGGCATGAAGGGGTACGTTGCCCGGTTGCCCCCGGTCCATCACGCCGGGGTGCGAACATCACACGGCTGCCGGACGGCGGACCGCCGCGGGTGCCACGGACGGCGGGACCCGTGGGCCCGCACGAGTGACGCCCCGGCGCGGTGGCGCACGCCGCCGCGCCCCGGACACCCACCGCCGGGCGGCACGCCGCGCCCCGGACATCCACCGCCGAGCGGCACGCCGCGCCCGCGGCCCCACGGTGCGCTCGCTCACGCCCCTGCCGACGGCCGTCCGCGCGGGGATCGAGCAGCGGCCGGATCTCCTGGCCGGCGGACCAGGAAGGCGGTCGCCCGCCGATCCCCCTGCCCCGCCTCGGGGGGCGTGCCGTACGTCCGCGCCGTCGACCCCCGCCGAGGCCCCGAAGTCCCTGCCCGGCCGTCGGCGGCACGCCCGCGCGCCCGGTGCGCGGAGACGGGGACGGAGACCGGGCCGGCGTGTGCCCGCGTGCGGGCCCAGCCGTTCGCGGGGACGCCCGGCTCGCTACGTACACCGCCCCGCCCGGATCTGTGCCAGAGTGATGGCGGAAGAGTAAGCGCAGGTCCGGGCGGGTCCGGGAGGGGGCGTGTGGGTGAACGGCCGACGACGGCACACGGCCGGAATTGCACCCTTCGTTTTATTGAACCGTTCGTGTTTATGAGGGTAGGTTCAGCCCATGACCGCCTCCCCGACACCGAACACCGCCGAGGAGCTCCGCGGTGCCGGCCTGCGCGTGACGGCAGCCCGCGTCGCGCTGCTGGAGACCGTCCGGGACGGCGACCACCTCGGTGTCGAGGCGATCGCCTCCGGAGTCCGCGATCGCGTAGGCCACATCTCACTGCAAGCCGTCTACGAAGCCCTGCACGCGATGACCGCGGCGGGCCTCGTGCGCCGCATCGAGCCGGCCGGGCACCCGGCCCGGTTCGAGGGGCGTGTGGGCGACAACCACCATCACATCGTCTGCCGGTCCTGCGGTGCCGTCGCCGACGTCGACTGTGCGGTCGGCGACGCGCCCTGCCTGACCGCCTCCGACGACCGGGGCTTCGTCATCGACGAGGCCGAGGTCGTCTACTGGGGCACCTGCCCCGGCTGTTCCAACGGCCGCAGTTCCTGAGCACCGCGCTCCGCACAGTTCGGAAGGATAGTCATGACTGAGAACCACGACGCGATCGTCACAGACGCGAAGTCGGAGGAGGGAAGCGGCGGTTGCCCCGTCGCCCACGACCGGGCCCTGTACCCGGCCCAGGGCGGTGGCAACCGCCAGTGGTGGCCGGAGCGCCTCAACCTCAAGATCCTCGCCAAGAACCCGGCCGTGGCCAACCCGTTGGGTGAGGACTTCGACTACGCCGCGGCCTTCCAGGCCCTCGACCTCGCCGCCGTGAAGCGGGACATCGCCGAGGTGCTGACCACCTCGCAGGACTGGTGGCCCGCCGACTTCGGCAACTACGGCCCCCTGATGATCCGCATGGCCTGGCACAGCGCGGGCACCTACCGCATCAGCGACGGCCGCGGTGGCGCCCACGCCGGCCAGCAGCGCTTCGCCCCGCTCAACAGCTGGCCGGACAACGGCAACCTGGACAAGGCGCGCCGTCTGCTGTGGCCGGTCAAGAAGAAGTACGGCCAGTCGATCTCCTGGGCCGACCTGCTGATCCTCACCGGCAACGTGGCCCTGGAGACGATGGGCTTCGAGACCTTCGGCTTCGCCGGCGGCCGCGAGGACGTCTGGGAGGCCGAGGAGGACGTCTACTGGGGTCCCGAGAAGATCTGGCTGGACGACAAGCGCTACACCGGCGACCGCGAGCTGGAGAACCCGCTCGCCGCCGTCCAGATGGGTCTGATCTACGTCAACCCGGAGGGCCCGAACGGCAACCCGGACCCGATCGCCGCGGCCCGCGACATCCGTGAGACGTTCCGCCGCATGGCGATGAACGACGAGGAGACCGTCGCCCTGATCGCCGGCGGCCACACCTTCGGCAAGACCCACGGCGCCGGCCCCGCCGACAACGTCGGCGCCGACCCCGAGGCCGCCGGGCTGGAGGGCCAGGGCCTCGGCTGGAAGAGCACCTACGGCACCGGCAAGGGCGGCGACGCCATCACGTCCGGCCTGGAGGTCACCTGGACCGCCACGCCGACCCAGTGGAGCAACGGGTTCTTCAAGAACCTCTTCGAGTTCGAGTACGAGCTGGAGCAGAGCCCGGCCGGCGCCAACCAGTGGGTGGCGAAGGACGCGCCGGAGATCATCCCCGACGCCCACGACTCGACGAAGAAGCACCGCCCGCGGATGCTCACCACCGACCTGGCGCTGCGCTTCGACCCGATCTACGAGCCGATCGCCCGCCGGTTCTACGAGAACCCGGACGAGTTCAAGGACGCCTTCGCCCGCGCCTGGTACAAGCTCACCCACCGTGACATGGGCCCGAAGTCGCTCTACCTCGGCCCGGAGGTCCCGCAGGAGACCCTGCTGTGGCAGGACCCGCTGCCGGAGCGCGAGGGCGAGCTGATCGACGACGGCGACGTCGCCACCCTCAAGACCAAGCTGCTCGAGTCGGGTCTGTCCGTCGCCCAGCTGGTCACCACCGCCTGGGCCTCGGCCTCCACCTTCCGCGGCAGCGACAAGCGCGGCGGCGCCAACGGCGCCCGCATCCGCCTGGCCCCGCAGCGCGGCTGGGAGGTCAACGAGCCCGACGAGCTGGCCCAGGTGCTGCGCGTCCTCGAGGGCGTCCAGCAGGACTTCAACGCCTCCTCGGGGGCGAAGAAGGTCTCCCTGGCCGACCTCATCGTCCTCGGCGGTGCCGCCGCAGTGGAGAAGGCCGCCAAGGAGGGCGGCTTCGAGATCCGGGTGCCCTTCACCCCGGGCCGCGTGGACGCGACCGAGGAGCACACCGACGCCGAGTCCTTCGAGGCGCTGGAGCCGACCGCGGACGGCTTCCGCAACTACCTCGGCAAGGGCAACCGCCTGCCGGCCGAATACCTGCTGCTGGACAAGGCGAACCTGCTGAACCTCAGCGCCCCGGAGATGACCGCGCTCGTCGGCGGTCTGCGCGTCCTCGGCGCCACCTACCAGCAGTCGCAGCTCGGCGTCCTCACCAAGACGCCCGGCGTCCTCACCAACGACTTCTTCGTCAACCTGCTCGACATGGGCACGGCGTGGAAGGCGACCTCCGAGGACCAGACCACCTTCGAGGGCCGGGACGCGAGCACCGGCGAGGTGAAGTGGGCCGGCAGCCGGGCCGACCTCGTCTTCGGCTCCAACTCCGAGCTGCGCGCCCTCGCCGAGGTCTACGCCAGCGACGACGCGAAGGAGAAGTTCGTGCGGGACTTCGTCGCCGCGTGGCACAAGGTCATGGACGCGGACCGGTTCGACCTCGTCTGACCCGGTGACCGTCGGTCGGTGACCGGTTCGACCCGCTGACCGGCACGTCCGGGTCCGCCCCCCGAGGGCGGGCCCGGACGTTTCCGTTCTCCCGGCAACCGGCCGTCCCCGTCCGCGCCGGCGGCCGGGGGCGTACGGCCCCCCCGCGTCAGCGGCACGCGTCCCGTGCGGACCCGGCCTGCGGGTGACACGCGCACCGGAGGCCCGGGGTCATCCGATCGGATGACCCCGCCTCCACCGCGCACGGGCACAATGGAGGGTGTTTGCCCAGTTCAGCGCGGAGTCGAGGGAGGTGCCGGCGGTGGCCGTGCCCGAACGCGACGACACCCGCGCCCTCACCGTCGTCATGCACACGGCGTTCTTCGTGCTGCTGTCCGCGTCCGTCGCCCGCTACCTGGCCCGGCACGCCGACGGACCGCACACCCCCTGGGTGATCGCCCTGTCCGCGCTGCTGGCCGCGCTCTACGTCCTCGGCCCCGCCCTCGGCACCCGCCCCACCCCGCGCCGGCTCACCTGGCTCGGCCTGGTCGTGGCGGCCTGGGCGCTGCTGGTCGTCCTGGCGCCGAGCTTCGCCTGGTGCGCGGTCCCGCTCTTCTACACCGGCCTGCGCACCCTCCCGTCGCGCGCCGCGATCTGGCTGGTGGCGCTGCTGACCGCGCTCGCGGTCGCCACCCAGCTCAGCCTGGCCGGCTGGGCGGACCCGAACGTGCTGCTGGCCCCGCCCGCCGTGGCCGCCGTCGCCACCACCGTGTTCGTCGTCATGCAGCGCCAGGCGGCCCGCCGGGACGCCCTCATCGACGACCTGGTCCGCACCCGCCGCGACCTCGCCGCCACCGAGCGCCGCGAGGGCACCCTCGCCGAGCGCGAACGGCTCGCCCGGGAGATCCACGACACCCTCGCCCAGGGCCTGTCCAGCCAGCGGATGCTGCTCCAGGCGGCCGACCGCCTGTGGGACACCGAGCCCGGCACGGCCCGGGACCACGTCCGCACGGCGGCGGCGATCGCCGAGCGCAGCCTCGCCGAGGCCCGCCGCTTCGTCCACGATCTGACCCCGGCCGATCTGGCGGAGGGCGGGGGGCTGCTCCAGGCCCTGGGCGCCGTCGCCGAACGCGAGACGACAACGGCGCTCACCGTCCGGGTGCACACCGAGGGCAGCCCGCCCGAGCCGCTGCCCGGCCCCGTGGAGTCCGCCCTGCTGCGCATCGCCCAGGGCGCCCTCGCCAACGTCCGCGAACACGCGGCGGCCACCACCGCCACCCTCACCCTGACCTGCCTGGACGACCGACTCGTCCTGGACGTCACGGACGACGGCCGCGGCTTCGACCCGCGCACGGCCCCCGCGCCGGCGACCGCCGCGACGGAGTCGCGCGGCCATGGCCTGCCCGCCATCCGCGCCCGCCTGCGCCAGCTGGGCGGCACCCTCACCATCGAGTCGGCACCGGGCGAGGGCACCGCCCTGTCGGCGGCGATCCCCTTGGAGCCGAGATGACCCACCCGCCCGGGACGGCCGCGCGGACACCGGTGCGCATCCTCGTCTGCGACGACCACGCGGTCGTACGCGCCGGGCTGCTGGCGCTGCTGCACAGCGCGCCGGACATCGAGGTCGTCGGCGAGGCGGGCAGCGGCGAGGAGGCACTCGCCCTCGCCCGCCGGACCGCCCCGGACGTCGTCCTGATGGACCTGCAACTCGGCGACGGCATCGACGGCGTCGAGACCACCCGCCGGCTGCGCGCCGAGCGGCCCGCCCCGCACGTCCTGGTCCTCACCACGTACGACACCGACGCCGACGTCACCCGCGCCGTCGAGGCGGGCGCCACCGGCTACCTGCTGAAGGCCGAGCGCGCCGAGGACCTCTTCACGGCGATCCACGCCGCCGCCCAGGGCCGCCCGGCGCTCTCGCCCCCGGTCGCCGACCGGGTCATGTCCCGGCTGCGCGACCCCCGTCCCACCCTCACCCCCCGGGAACGGGACATCCTCGCCCACCTCTCGCGCGGCCTGCCCAACCACGCCATCGCCCGCGCCCTCTACATCAGCGAGGCCACCGTCAAGACGCATCTCCGCCGGATCTACGACAAGCTGGGCGTCGACACCCGGGCCGGCGCCGTGGCGGTGGCGAAGGAACAACGCCTGCTGCCCTGAAGGGACGCGCGGGCGCCCCGGCGGCCCGGGCGGCCACGACGGACCGGCGCCCGCCCGGGCGGCGACGGCCCCTCACCCCCGCAGCGCCTCGAACGCCCCCCGCCCCGCGGCCCCGATCGCCAGGTCGATGTCGGCGGCGAGCGCGGCGCGGCGGTCCGCACGGGTCAGCGCCGCCATCGCCACCCGGTCCCCGGACTCCGCCTCGACCACCCCGATCTCGTGCCGCAGGTGCAGGAACGTCCCGGTCTTCCCGCTCCACCGCAGCGTGTCCGCGCGCAGCTCGCTCGCCAGCCGGTGTGTGAAGACCTGGAGCCCCATCAGCCGGCGCAGCTCCGCCGTCGCCGCAGGAGTGGCGATCCCGTCCCGCCACACGCGCTCCAGCAGAGCGACGAGCGCCGCGGCCGAGCCGGCGTTGGCGTGGGCCGGGTCCAGCGTCTCGATGGTGTGCCGGCCCGTCCGCTCGTCACGGACGGCCAGCTCCAGCGCGAGCGAGAAGTCGTTGCCGGCGGCGCCGGCCGCGCACTCGTAGAGGTGGTTCATCCGGTGCCGTATCCGGATTCCGGCACAGCCCCAGGCGCGCAGCCGGGCATCGGCCTCCGCCGCCGGCACCAGGCCGAACAGGGCGTCCGCGGCGGCGTTGTCGCTCACCGACAGCATCAGCAGGAGCAGGTCGCCGACGGCCACGGTGGCCGGGTGCCGGAAGGCGGCCAGCCCGGTGGGGCCGACGCTGCTCGTCCCCGGGTGCACGGTGACGGGGTGTGCCGGGTCGAGTTCCCCGGACGCGATCCGGTCCAGCACCACCAGCGCGAACGGGACCTTCGCCACCGAGGCCAGCGGCGCCGGCTCGTCGGCGTCGAAGCCGAGCTGCTCACCCGTGTCGAGGTTGCGGGCGAGGAAGGAGCCGCGGACGCCGAGCGCCGCCCAGTCGGCGGCGATGGACTCGGCGACGCCGAGGAGGGCGCCGTGGCCGCCGGTGTACACCGGGTGGTGCGCCGGTGCCGCGCTCATCCGTGTGCCGCCAGCCGCGCGGTGACGTCCTCGCTCGCGGCCCCGGGCCCCGGGCCGCCGCGCCTTCGCGGTACGGCGCCCACCGCCGCCGCGAGCAGCGCGGCCAGCCAGTCCGGCACGTCCGCCGCGCCGTGCGGGCCCGGGGCGGCGCCGACGTCGTACCCCCGGTGCAGCGCGCGGTCGGTCAGCGGTGTCCAGTGGGCACCGTGCTGCCGGGCGTACGGCTCGGCGCACAGCAGCAGCGCGTGCCCGGCCAGTGTTTCCGCGAGCGCGGTCGCCGCCGGCCCGGCCGGCCGGACGCGTCCCGCGGGCAGCCCGGCGCGGGCGGCGGCCCGCGTCAGCCGGTCCTCGAACTCGGGCACCCGCTCCTCGGCCAGGAGCAGCAGGGGCGGCGGGGCGGGAGGCGCGGCGCCACGGCTCCGGCGCGGCCGCAGATCGTCGAGGTGGACCGTACGCCGTGCGGCCCCGCCGTCGTCCGCCGACGGGGCGGACGCGAGGCCCAACGGCACCCGCAGCGCGGCCCGTTCCGGAGCGGCCCGCACCAGCGCGTACGCGAGTGAACCGTCCGTCAGTCCCAACGCCCGTGCCGGAGGCGGCAGTTCGCGCATGCCGAGGGTGATGCCGCGCTCGGTGCCGGCGCGGATGGCGCGGGCCAGCGCGGCCGGGGCGCAGTCCGCGGGCACGCCGACGGCACGCACCCGCGACCGCCGGGCCGAGTGGGCGGCCTGCCGCAGCCGCTGGGCCCGGTCGAGCACGTCCCGGGCGTGGGGCAGCAGCAGCACGCCCAGCTCGGTGGTGGCGATCTGCCGCCGGGAACGGTCGAACAGCGAGCCGCCGAAGTGCTCCTCCAGCGTCTTGATCCGGCGGCTGAGCAGCGGCTGGGCGATCCCGAGCCGGTCGGCCGCCCGGGAGAAGCCCGCCTCGTCGGCCGTCGCCACGAACGCTTCGAGGTGTGCCAGGAGATCCACCCGGCAGTCATATCAATAAGGCATGGACAGGTGAAAGTTCCCTCTTGGACATGGGTGGGACCGGGCTGTTTCGCTGTCCTCGTCGAAGCCCGACGCCGCTCCCGTACGACTCGGAGGATCCTGCCCATGCCCATGCCCATGCCCATGCCCATGCCCGGCGCCGACCGCCCCGCCCCGCTGCCGCGCCGCGGCCTGATCAAGGCCGGTCTCGCGGTCACCGGCGCCGCGGTGGCCGCCACGGCGCTCACCGCACCGGCCGCCACCGCCGCCCCGGACGCCCGGGCACGCGCCGGACAGGCCGAACTGGCCGAACTGGAACGGCGCTACGGCGCCCGCCTCGGTGTGTACGCGCTCAACGCGCGCACCGGACGGACGGTGGCCCACCGGGCGGGGGAGCGGTTCGCCATGTGCTCCACGTTCAAGGCGTTCGCCGCCGCGGCGGTCCTCCGCGACCAGGGCGGCCGCGCGCCCATGGACCGGGTGCTGCACTACCCGCCGCACGACAGCATGGCCAACTCACCGGAGACCGACAAGCACCAGGCGACCGGTATGACCGTCGCCGACGTGTGCGCGGCGGCGATCCAGTACAGCGACAACGCGGCCGGCAACCTGCTGCTGCGCGAGATCGACGGTCCGGCCGGTCTCACGCGGTTCTTCCGGTCGCTCGGCGACGAGGTGAGCCGGCTCGACCGGTGGGAGCCGGAGCTGAACGCGGCGGTTCCCGGGGAACTGCTCGACACCACGACCCCGCAGGCGATCGCCTCGGTCCTGGAGCGGCTGGCCCTGGGCGGCGCGCTGGCCGGCGCCGACCGCGAGCGGTTCGTCGGCTGGCTGAAGGGCAACACCACCAGCGGGCGCCGGTTCCGTGCGGGGCTGCCGCGGGAGTGGGTCGTGGCGGACAAGACCGGCACCGGCTCCTATGCGACCGCCAACGACGTCGGTGTGGCCTGGACGACCCGGCAGACGCCCGTCGTGCTGGCCGTCCTGTCGAGCAAGACCATGCCGGACGCCCCGGTGGACGAGGCGCTGATCGCGGACGCGGCGTCGATCGTGGCCCGCACCCTCGCCCCCGGCGAGTGACACCCGTCCGTCCGTCGCCCGGGACGGTCAGCCGACGGGGTCGCCCTGGGCCACCGGGTGCGCCTCCAGGTCCGCTGCGGCCAGCAGATCGGCGATCAGTTCGGGGGAGCCGCCCACATAGGTGCTGGCCAGGTCCACGTCCCCGCCCAGGCACCAGGCGCGGTCCGCGGGCCACCACAGGTCGGGCAGCTCGGTGAACTCGTCCAGGGTCACCGGGGAGACGGCGTCGGCCAGCCGGCCGGCCAGCAGGATCTCGTCGCGACCCGGCGTCAGGAACGTCGGGCACCGCTCCCAGTCCCAGCGCCCGTACCCGCTCCACAGCCCGAACCAGCACTCCCGCGGGGTCGCGGTGTGCCGGGACAGCACGGGCAGCAGCGCCCGGGCGACGTCCGGCGGGGTCGGACCCTCGTCGGGGGACTCGTCCCACACGCCGGGCAGTTCGAGGCCGGTGCGGTGGGCGCCGTCCCGGTCCGTCCCGACGACCTCGTGCCAGCGGGTGACCGGTGTCACCCGGGTGCCCAGGGCGGTGGCCACCGTGGACCAGCGCACCGGCCGCTCGTCGAGCCGGGCCGGGTGCAGGATCCGTGCGTAGGCGGCGAAGCCCGGTGCCGCGACGCCCGCCACCGAGCCGAGGGCGGCCGTGTGCGACCCGCGCGGGACCAGCCAGTCGGCGGGGGAGAGGTCGTCGGTCCGCACCCGCAGGCGCCCGTACCACCGCGGAGCGGGCGCCCGGTCGACGAGGGGGAAGTCGTTCACCCCCACAGTGTGCCGGGTGCCCGCCGGGGACGGCCGTCCGGGGCGGGCCGGGGCCGGTGGCCCGGCCCGCCCCTCCGTCAGGACCCGGCCGGCCCCGGGTGGCTGCCGTACGGGCGGGTGATGATCTCCATGCCGTGTCCGGCCGGGTCCTTGAAGTACAGGCCCCGGCCGCCGTGGTGGTGGTTGATCTCGCCCGGCTGCTCGCCGTGCGGGTCGGCCCAGTAGGTGATCCCGGCCTGCCGGATGCGGGCGAAGGCCGCGTCGAACTCCTCGTCGGAGACGAGGAAGGCGTAGTGCTGCGCGACGATCGACTCCGCCGGGATCGTGGCGAAGTCCAGGGTGACGCCGTTGGCCGTGGCGAGGGGGACGAACGGCCCCCACTCGGGGCCGGCCGCCAGGCCCAGGACACGGGCCAGGAACTCGGCGGACTCCCGGTTGTCCCGGGCGTGCACGATGGTGTGGTTCAACTCGACTGACATGGGTGGAATGCCTCCGAGGGCAATCTCACGGGCACCTCCATGCCTCACCCGGCCGGTGACCGGCACGCGATGCCGTACACCGATCCTAACCGCTCGGCGCCGACGGCTGCCGGTGGGCACGCGTCCGCCCGTCACCGTCAAACCCTCGGGTACACAGACGAGTTGGCCGCCCCGCGCGGGTGCGGGGCCGACGGCCGGCACGGCCGGGCCGCCGGGCGGGGACAGGCCGGTGGCGGGGTGCGCGGGGGGCGGACGCCGGGCGCCGGGGCGCGGCCACGGAGGCGTCGGCAGTACGAGTTTCCCAGTACCGCCAGTAACATGATCACCTTGCTCCGGTTGTACCAGTCAGTCGACTCGGCGCCGTTCCCGACCGCGCCCGGCCCGGAGATGTCCATGTCTTCTGTCAACGACGCGTTGGAAGACGCGCGCCTCACCCACGAGCAGCACCTGCGGACGTGCCGCCAGTGCCACGCCGACGCCGCGCCCTGCGCCGTGGCCAAGCACCTGCTGCGGCTCTACAACCTCGCCCGCAGGGACCGGCTGCGCGCCACCGGTCGGGACGCGTCCACGGTCTGACCGGCGCGGACGCTTTTCGCCCGGCGCTCGGCGGGAACCCGGTCGGCTGTCCGCTTCCCTTCCAGACGCAGGAGGCCACCGTGACGGACCGGCAAGGAGACCGGCCCAACCCGGTCACCCAGCACCCCCGCCCCGACTTCCCCTCCCAGGACCAGCCGCATCCGGGCTGGACCGGCCCGATGGACCCGCCGCCCGACCACGGCGAGGAGTCCTACCGCGGCACCGGCCGGCTCGACGGCCGCAAGACCGTGATCACGGGAGGGGACTCCGGCATCGGACGGGCGGTGGCGCTCGCCTTCGCCCGCGAGGGCGCCGACGTGCTCTTCACCCACCTCGCCGAGGAGGAGGACGAGGCCCGCGAGACCTCCCGCCTGGTCGAGGAAGCGGGCCGAAAGGCGGTCGCCGTCTCCTGCGACATCAGGGAGGAGGGCGAGTGCCGCGCGCTGATCGAGCGCGCGGTCGACGAGTTCGGCCGCATCGACGTCCTCGTCAACAACGCCGCCTACCAGATGTCCCAGCCGGACGGCATCGAGGCGATCAGCACCGAGCAGTTCGACCGGGTGATGCGGACGAACCTGTACGGCATGTTCTGGCTGACCAAGAACGCGCTGCCGCACATCCCGGCCGGCGGCTGCGTCATCAACACCACGTCGGTGCAGGCGTACCAGCCCAGCCCGCACCTGCTGGACTACGCCATGACCAAGGGCGCGATCGTCACCTTCACCCAGGGCCTGGCCCAGATGCTCGCCGAGCGCGGTGTCCGGGTCAACGCGGTGGCGCCGGGGCCGGTGTGGACCCCGCTCATCCCCTCGACCCTCCCCGACACGGCGGAGTTCGGCAAGCAGAGCCCGCTCGGCCGTCCGGCCCAGCCCGCCGAGCTGGCCCCCGCCTACGTCTACCTGGCCTCGCCCGAGGCGAGTTTCGTCACCGCCGAGATCCTCAACGTGACCGGCGGCACCCCCCTGCCCTGACCGTCGGCCGTTCAGCCGGCCGCGCGCGGCGGCTCGGCCAGCAGTTCCAGCAGCGACCGGGCGCCCTCCACGGCGCCCGGCCGGGCGCCGGACGCGTCGGGGAACATCCGGCCCCAGGCGGCGGCCCGCCCGAGCGAACTCAGCCGCCAGGCGAGGTCCGCCGCGCGCCGCAGCTCCGCCGACGTGCGGCCGGTCCCCGTCCAGGGCTCCAGATACGCGTCGAGCAGCCGGGGCAGCACCCGCGGGCCGTAGCGGTCGCGGGCCCGCTCGGCGGTGACCCGCAGACCGGCGAACGGATGGGAGACGGCGGCGTCGCCCCAGTCGAAGAAGGTGAACCGGCCCGGCGCCGGCCGGAACAGCTGGCCGTCGTGCAGATCGGCGTGGTCGAGCGTGTCCGGGACGCCGACGGCGGCGAGTTCGGCACACCAGTCCGCGAGCCGGGGCCGCAGGCCCTCCAGCCGGGCGCGCTCGTCCGGGCCGAGCGCGCGGTTGACGGCGACCAGCCCCTCGAACACCTCGGGCAGATCGGCGGTCCGGGCGGCCGGCACCCCGAGGCGCTCGATCTCGTCCGCGTGCGGGACCAGGTCGTACTGCAGGCCCGCGTACTGGCGCAGCAGCGCCTCCCACTCGCGCGGCCCGACCGGCTCCCGGTCGAGCACGGTCCGGAACGACTCGCCCCCGTCGGGCAGCAGCATCCAGCCGCGTCCGGCGTCGACGGCCAGCGGACACAGCACCTGCCCCGGCACCCAGCGGGCCAGGGCGGCGGTCAGCGGACCCTCGAACGCGCCGGACGGCGGACTCGCCTTGAACCAGACGGGCGCCCGCCCCGCGAGGGGCACCCGCATCAGCACCGACCACGGACGCAGCCGCACCCACGGGGCGCCGTCCACGACGAGGCCGCGCGCGGCGAGCAGGCCGCCGACCCAGTCCAGGGCCGCGGCCCGCCATGACTCCCGCTCCCACGGGGTCACCGCGTCCGGATACCGCCCCCGGTCCACGACCGCCGCGCCGTCGTCTCGCATCCCCCCATCCCAGCAGCGCGGCCGGCGGACCGGCCAGCGATTTTCCCACGCGCGCCCACGGCACCGCCCGCCTCGGTGACCGGGGCCGGAGGTCAGTCCTTCACCGCTCCGCCCAGTCCGGAGACCAGCCGCCGCTGGACCAGCACGAAGAACACCAGGACCGGGATCGTCATCGCGGTGGACGCCGCCATGACCCCGCCCCAGTCGGGCTCGTCGGGCTTGTAGAACACCAGCAGGGCCATCGGCAGGGTCGACTGCGAGGTGTCGCTGATGATGAACGACTTGGCGAACAGGAAGTCGTTCCAGGCGGAGATGAAGGAGAACACGCTCGTGGCCACCAGGCCCGGCAGGACGAGCGGGAGCAGGATCCGCCACAGGAACCGCGCGCGGCTCGCCCCGTCGAGGTACGCGGCCTCCTCCAAAGACTCCGGCACGGCCTTGACGAACCCCCGCAGCATCCAGACCGCGAACGGCAGCGAGAAGGCGATGTGCGGCAGGACCAGCGAGCCCAGCGTGTTCAGCAGCCCCAGGTCCCGCATCTGGAAGAACAGGGGGATGGTGAGCGCCTCCACCGGCACCATCTGGGCCACCAGGAACATGATCAGCAGGGTGGTCCGGAAGCGGAACCGGAAGCGGGTCACCGCCGTCGCGGCGAGGAAGGCGATCAGCCCGGAGACGATCACCACGCTCACCGCCACGACCAGGCTGTTGACGAAGTACCGTCCGAACTCGTGCTGTTGGAGTACGCGCCGGAAGGAGTCCAGCGAGGGGGACGACGTCCAGGGCCGTGGCTCGGTGGACTCGATCTCCCCGGCCGGTCTGACGGCGCTGAGCAGCATCCAGTAGAGGGGGAAGGCGACGACGGCGGCGACCAGCAGCGCGGTCACCTCGGCGGCCAGCCGCCAGGGGCGCCGTAGCAGAGCACGTACGGAAGTCACAGTTCCTCCCCCTGGCGTCGCAGCAGCCGCAGGTAGCCGAGCGTGACGGCCAGCAGCATCAGCAGCATCACGACGCCGATCGCCGAGCCGAGGCTGTACTGCGAGGACGCGAACGCCTTCTGGTAGGCGTAGACGTTCAGGACCAGGTTCTGGCCGGCGATGCCGCCCCCGCCCGTCATCACGTAGATCTGGGTGAAGACCTTGAAGTCCCAGATCACCGACTGGACGGTGACGATGACCAGGATCGGGCGCAGCATCGGCGTCAGCACCGAGCGCCAGATCCGCCACTGGGAGGCGCCGTCCAGCGCGGCGGCCTCCAGCACCTCGCTCGGCACGGCGCGGATACCGGCGTAGACGGTGACCATCACGAACGGGAAGGAGCACCACACCACTTCGAGCAGGACCAGCAGGAACCCGCTGTACCGGCCGTACGTCCAGGAGAAGTCGCCGAGCCCCAGCAGCCGGTCGACCGGGCCGAAGTCGGGGTCGAAGAGGAACAGCCAGACCGTCGAGCCGGTGATCGTCGGTGTCGCCCACGCGCCCAGCGCGGCCAGCATGAGGGCGAGCCGCGGCAGGGCGCGCACCCGGGTGAGCAGGACGGCGAGCGCGCAGCCCACCGCCAGCGTGGCGGCCACACAGGCCGCCGCGAAGCCGACCGTCGCCAGCAGCACCTGCCAGAACTGGTCGTCGGCGAACAGCTCACGGTAGTTGTCCAGGCCCCGGAAGCCGGTCGGTTCCCCGCCGCTCACCTGGGCCTGCGTGTACTGGAGGAACGAGATCAGACCCAGCTGGTAGACGGGGTAGACCAGCAGTCCGCCGAGGACGACCAGTGCGGGAGCGAGGTAGAGCCAGGGGGTCCAGCCGCCGTGCCGGCCAGGTCCCCTGCGGGGTGCCCCGGGCGGGGGTGCGGTGCGCCGGGCCGTCTTCCGCGGGTCGGCTCCGGCCGGTCCCGCCCCGGGGTGCCCGGCGACGGCCACCGGTCCGTCCGCCCGGGGGGCGGGCGCCGCGTCCGACATCCGGGTCACCCCGCGGACCCGAACGCGTCGTTCATCTTCTTTGCCGCTTCCGCGGAGGCGCCCGCCACGTCCTTCTTGCCGCTGGCGATCTGCTGGAACATGGTCGGCAGCACCAGCGAGGAGTCGATCTGGGACCAGGCGGGCGAGACCGGTACGAACCTCGTTCCGGCGGCGAGCGTGTCGACGAACGGCTTCGCGAACGGCTCCTCGGCGGCGGCCCGGTCCCGTACGTCCGTGAAGGTCGGCAGGAAGCCCATGGCCTCGAAGAGCCGTCCCTGCGTCTCCTTGGAGGCGAGCCGCTTCATCAGGTCGACGGCGAGCGTGCGGTGCGAGGTGCTCTTCAGGACGCCGATGTTGTTGCCGCCCGCGAAGGCCGGCGCGATCGATCCGGCCTCGACCCCCGGCAGCGGGACCACCGCGTACTTGCCCTTGGCCTTCCCCGTGTCCACCGCGGCGCGGCTGAAGTTGCCGCCGATGGCCATGGCCGCCTTGCCGGCCGCGAAGGCGGTCACCGTGTCGTTGCCGTTCATGCCCGCGCACTTGGCGGCCGGACAGTTGTCGTCGCCGAAGAGGGAGGTGTACGCGCTGATGCCCTTGCGGGCGGCGGGGCCGTCGACGGCGGAGGCGTACGAACCGCCCTTGCCGGTGGCCAGGTCGCCGCCGTTGGCCCACAGGAAGGGCATCGCCCCGTAGGTGTAGGCGCCCCCGACGGCGAGGCCGTACAGGTCGGGCCTGGCCGCGTGGACGCGCTTGGCGGTGGAGACCAGCTCGGCCTGCGACTTCGGTACGGCGAGGCCGAGTTCACGGAAGACGTCGGTGCGGTAGTACAGCGCGCGGATGCCGACGAAGTACGGCGCACCGTAGACCTTGCCGTCCACGGTGACCGACTGCCGGGCGGTCGGGTCGGTGTCCTTCGCCTCGCTCCAGGTGGCGAAGTCCCGGGTGACGTCGGCGAGTCCGCCGTCCTTCACGTAGCCGGCGGTGTCCGTGTTGCCGTACTCGATGACGTCGGGCGCGGACTTCGGGTCGTTGAAGGCGGCCTTGATGCGCTGGGCGCGGGTCTCCACCGGGATGTACTCGACGCTGACGTCGGTGCCCTGGTGCGCCTTCTCGAAGGCGCTGACGACCGTGTCGACGACCCGCTGCTTGGGCTGGTTGTCCACCTCCTGGAAGAGCCAGACCCGCAGGGTGCCGGTCTTGTCGTCCTTGCCGGAGGAGGACGTGCCGGAGGTCTGGGGCGCGCAGGCGCCGGCCAGGGCGACGGCGAGCGCGGTGAACCCAACAAAACGGACGGACAGCTTCATGCAGTGCTCCTCCGACGAGGCGTTGCAAGGTGCGCAATGATGGTTTCGCTGTGCACAACGCCTCGGAGGCTAGAGGCTGTGTGAACACGCCCACAAGAGGTCTCAACCACTCTGTGACCGGCGGACGCACGCGGTGCAACGCGGGAGCGGTACAAAGGGGTGATCAAAAGCGGATGCCGTGCCCGGGCCGGGCGGGAGAGGATGCGGTATGCGCTCGGACGGCTGGCATCTCACCGAAGACCTCGACCGATTCCTCGCCCGTGCCGGGGACTTCCTGCGCTCGCGCCCGGTCCCGCACACCACGGTGCTGACGGCGACCGAGGCACTGCGCACCCGCGGCCCCGGCGCGCACGGCGCCGGGGCTCCCCTCCTCGGTCATCTGGAGCGGTCGGGCGAGGTCCGTGCCGTCCTGTGCCGCAGACCGCCCGGCCCGCTGAACCTCACGCCCCTCACCCCCGAGGAGGCGGACGCCCTCGCCGCCCGTCTCGCCGCCCTCGGGCACACCGTCCCCGGCGTCCGGGCCGAGCACGGCACCGCCACGGCGTTCGCGGACGCCTGGCGGCGGCACACGGGCGCGACGCCGTCGCCCCGCGGGGAGCGGACGCGCCTGTACCGCCTCGGCACGCCCGTCCCGCCGGACCCGCCGCCGGCGGGCCGGGGCCGTACGGCGGACGCGCGGGACCACGGGCAACTGATGCTCTGGTGCAGGGAGTTCGCCGCGGCCGTCGGGGAGACCTTCCCCGCTGACGCCCGCTCATGGCCCGAAACCCCGTTCGCCACGCGGGACTTCACCTTCTGGGAAACCCCGGACGGCACCCCGGCCGCCATGGCGGGCGTCACCCCGATGGTCGCCGGACAGGTTCGGGTGGCCCCCGTCTACACCCCGCCCCACCTGCGCGGACGCGGCTACGCGGGCGCCGTGACCGTCGAGGTGTGCCGGGCCGCGCTGGCCGCGGGCGCCATGGACGTCGTGCTGTTCGCGGACGTCACCAACCCCACCAGTAACGCCCTCTACCGGCGCATCGGGTTCCTCCCGGTCACCGAGTTCACCGCGTACGACCTCGGGCACGCGGCACCGCGAACCGCCTGACCCCTCAGCGTACCGGGAAGCCGAAGGAGTACCCCTGCTGCTTCAGCCAGGGCAGCAGGGTGCGCAGCGCTTCCACCGTCTGGGAGCGGTCGCCGCCCGCGTCGTGGAAGAGGAGGGTGGGACCGTTGGCCAACTGGCTCTTCACGGTGGCGATGATGGCGTCGCTGCCCGGCCGCTCGAAGTCTTTCGAATCGACGTTCCAGCCCAGCGGCCGCATCCCGTGCGAGGCCGCCAGCTTCCGGCTGTACGGCGTGAACGCACCGCCCGGTGCCCGGTAGTACAGCGGCCGCACGCCCCCGGACGCCTTGGTGATCTGCCGTTCCGCGTCGAGGATCTGCTGCGACTGGTAGGCCTCGGACTTCTTGTCCATGGTGGTGTCGTGCGTCACCGTGTGGTCGCACAGCCGGTGCCCGGCGGCCACCACCTGCCTGACCAGATCCGGGTGCGCCTGCGCCTGCGGGCCGACCATGCAGAACGTCGCCTTCACGCCGTTGTCCCGCAGGAGTCGGAGCACCTGCGGCGTCCACACCGGGTCCGGGCCGTCGTCGATGGTGATGTTGACCGCGTGCGCGCCCCGGTCGGAGGCGTGCACGATGGTCTCGGACACGGGCGCCGCCTGTGACGCGCCGGGCCGGGCGGAGCCGCCCGGCGCGGCCGGTCCGCCGCCGCTCTGGCCGGCCTGCGCGGTCCACACCGAGGTGGCCGCCGCCACCGCGGTGACCCCCACCGCCGCCGCGACCATCCGGCCGTACCATCCTCGCCCGCCATGCCGCGCCATGTCCGTCCCGCCCCTGGTGTGTCGGTGTACTCCGTTGCACCTGGCAGGACGGCGGCGGGCACGCGCGGGATCCGCCTGTTACGGATCACGGACAATTCCGAGTCCCTACCGGGACAGTTGACCCGCCGCCGGGCCGGAACACGCGCCGGGCACCCGGCGGCACCGAGACCCCGGCACAACGGAAACCGCAGTCCGCGAGCTCTACGAGGAGACGGGCCTCACCGTGAAGCCCGAGTCTCCCAAGGCCGCCCACATCGCGTCTCACGAGAGGTCTGACCGGTCCCTGGGGAATCACCTGCTGTGCGGCGCCAGCCCCTCATTCCCGGCGACGACCAGGGAGTCGACAAGCATCTGCCACTCGTCCAATTCACCGATTTCCTCGGCCGTCCCGCGAATCTCCTTGAGCCAGCTGTCCGAGAGCCACGACTGCTTGACCGTGACACGTCCGTCTTGAACGCAGAGGTCGGAAACCCAGTACACGCCACGGGTAGCCTGGAGTTCCTCCGGGAGCTTCCGCAGGATCCCGATGAGCGCGTCGACCGACTTGGCCGTCCCACGAGCGGTCGGCAGCCAGTCGTCGATCAACTCGACGAGGTCCTCGGCGCGGACCCAGTCGACGGGTACACCGACGATCTCGTTGTACAGGTCCTGCGTCCATGGAAGAGGGTCCGGCAGCAAGGAAGCGGCAGCCCAGTCGCCCCAATGACGGTCACGGTAGGGGCTCGACGAGCCGTCACTCAGGTAGCCAATGGCATGGCGCAGCAACAACGGCCAGACACCTCGGGCAGCTTCAGCCAGGCGTTCGTTCTCTGCGCCTACTGCGGCAAGGCCGTGGAGGAAATTCGCCATCAGTCCTGCTTCCACGCGCAAGACGTCGAGGTGCTCGAGCACTGGTCCGGCGTCACCGTTCTTCGCGAAGCCTTCGAGCAGCGCCCGTGCGGCAACGAGGGTGTGCATCCCTCGGTCGTCCGCGGTCCAACCCGCCTTCTGCTGGGCAACCATGGCGCGTCGCTCGACGTCGAGAAACGCGGCGAGGAGCGCGGCTGCGTCGTCAGTGCGACAGTGGTCCGTCGAGGCCGCCACCCCGAGTCCGCGAATGGCCGCGTCCAGAACCGCGATGTCAACGGAGTCACCAGGCAGTTCCTGAAGCCGTTCGGTGACGTCGCCGCCAATCCGGACACGCAGCCGTCGCTGTCCTGCCCGATCCCACGGACCGATCTCTGCGCCACGGGCGGTCTCAAGCAACCAGTTCAACGCGGTCAGGTGGATGCAAGGATCGAAGCGGCATGGAGACCTCCAGACGACATCGCTTCCACGCGCCAGGTACAGCCGAGTCTCCCAGGACGCCTTGGCCGCCATCGAAAGACCAGCCTGCGCGACATCGTCGGTCGAGCCACCGGCCCCCTCCAGCGGTGCGGCCAGTGCGGGTGTGAGGAACGCTGGGAGGGCTTGAGCCACGGCTCGATCGGCACCGAGGTCGAAGTACTGGTCCTCGTGACTGCGATCCTCGGCGTCCTGGAACGACGATGCGATGCCGAGGACGAGCTCAGTCGCGAACCGCGCTTCGCAGCCCAGGGCCTCCACATCACCGGCGCAGGCTCGTTCGACGGCCGCTCGGACGACGTGGGCAACAACGTCTACAGGCCGGTTCGGCATCAGGTCCTCATCGGCTTCGACCAGGGCACGTCCTGCCGCCAGGTCGGCAGCGATCTCCTCCGACGAGGGTGGCCTGTACTCGGTGTCATGCTTGGCCGACGCCCAGTACCGATTCTGGAGGCGCAGGCTGGTCTGCACGACCTCCTGGTGAGCCGCACGCGCTTCTTGCGCGGCTTGCAACTCAAACGGTGGTTCGACCTCGATGTAAACCTCGTCCCCAAGCCGCCTGACTCGATATTGCTCCGGGTCAAGGCTGGCGGCCCAGTTCCTCGTACTCTCGTGGCTGACGCTCAGCCGTTCGCCGTTCTCGACAAGCTTGTCGGCGACCTTCTTCAGCGCCTGGGCACGCTCCTTCCCTCCGTGCATCATCAGCCACATGGCCACCTCGCGCGGCGTCCACTGGCGACGCTCCAGGTGTGTGAGCCCTTCGGTCGCTGCGCGCAGCCCTACGTACTCGCCCGTCCTGCGTCGGAACTCCAACTCCCATACGACAGGTTCGGCGAGGAAGGGGTCGAGCTCGTTGCCGACTTCCTCAATGTGGCGCACCAGCAGGCCGAACAGCATTCCCGGCATCGCCAGGTTCTCGCAGCCGTTCAAGAGAGCCTCGACGAGCACCCTCGGTGGCACACCGTGGCTCAACCACGCGTCGGCAAGGCGCTCCATCGCCTGGAGTGCGCTCATGGCCGAGTACGGGCCGACTGACGTGCCCCGGTACCAGCTCCACACATGACTGTCGCCGACGTACAGGCGGGGGGTGCCGTCAAGGTTCAGGACCGCGCCGCGGTCTTCACCTTCTTCGCTCTGTGGAGCGCCATCGACGCTCTCGTTCCGGGCGTGGACGGTCCCGGCGAACGCGTCAGGCGAACCAAGCCGCGACAGTGTCGCTACGCGCGCCCGCGCACCGCTGTTCAGGATGTCGTTCAGCACCCGCACCGATGTCGGCAACGGCGCTGTCCGGAACAGCTGCCAGAATCCACCGAAATAGTACTGGAAGAACGGTGGTCCGAAACCTGTCCACCGGCCCTGATGTCCCCGGACACCTTCGGCTCGGTACCGGCTCGGCTCGTCGTCGACGTAGTAGGCCGTCATCAACGTCGCCAGTAGTTCCGGGTTCTTCTGGGCCAGGGCTCGGGCGCTCAGTGGCGAGTCCGCGGCCGGAGCCAAATATGCCGGCGCGTCGTCCGCGACAGCCCGAAGGCACGCTTCGACGGCATCATCGATGTCCGGACCGAGCAGGGCCAACGTTTCGACGAACTCTTCCTTCGTCAGGTGGTGATCCAGCTCGCGTCGGCGTCGCCGACGCTGCGGCATCCACACAGGCGGTGTCTCCCCGCCGGATCCGCGTCGCGGGTATGAGTTCCAGTAGGAAAGGAGACGGTCCCGGAGCCTGATGCGTAGTTCGTTGCCGGCCGGAACGTCCGCCAGGGACAGTGCTTGCAGCCAGTCCGCGAGCAGTCCGAACGACTCCTTCGACACGCCCCACGGCTCTTTGTCATCGAGGAGGAGCTGCACAACGGGGCTCGTGACCAGATGGTCGACCAACCCGTTGACCTTGTGCCGCTGCCGAACAACTCGAACTACGTCGCCGAGCACCAGGCCGACCGACTGGTCCGTACACGCTGACTTCAGGCACTTGTACCCGAACGGTGTCTCCAGTACCGCCTCCACCGGAACATCAGCCCAGCGGGGTCCGCGTGCTGCCGCGAACACCTCGAACTGCGAGGTCAGCTCGATGAACCTCCGGACGGGCCGAGCGTCCGGTGCCTTCAGCAGTCCCTCGCACGCGAGAATGGCGGCCGACAGCGCCCACCGAGGCGCTCCCGCTGACCGCAGCAACTCGGTGGGGCTCTGACCGCGGATGAGAAGGATGGCGGTTGCGTACCGCCGGACTTCGTCATGTGCGAATTCCGGATGACGCCGATACCGGCTCGGTGGTGCGAGCAGATGGTCCCGACGCAGCGCGTCGACCGCCGCGGCATCGACGCCCGCGCCGGGTCGACGGCCCTCCGGCAGCTTCATGGTCTCTGCGGCTACTGCGAGCAATGTCTGTTCGCGTGCCTCCGCCGATCCGACACCGGGCCGCCCGTCACCGCGAACAATCCGGCTCCACACCAGATCAAGGCATTCCCACTCACCCAGTGAGCTTTCCGGCTCTGCCCCGGTCCGAGCCAAAAGGTCCAGTACGACGGGCCTTCTCAGCAGCGAGTTCGCGGGCAGATCTCGCAGGACCGTGCGCAGAAGCGGAAAGCGGTCCGAGACGACGGAGATGTCCTCATCGCCCAAGGGCCGCATCTCGAAGGACGAAATGTACTTCGCGAACCCCAGCTCCACCTGTTCCCGAACGAAAGCCCGTGCCACGTCAGAGGTCACCACAACGAGTCCGACACCCGCCGCGGCCGCTGCCAGCACCAGGTCGGTCAACAGGCCGGCAGACCGCTCCAGAGCAGCGTCGGCCGCGTCGATGACCAGGACTCGAGACGGTGCCGACATCTCCGCGAGTACATCCTCCAGTGACATCCCGAGCGCAGTCCGCAGTTCCAAGCTCGACTGCGGCAGGCCGCGGAAGTTCACCACCACGCCCTGGAACCCGGTGGGGTCCGTGGCTTCCAACTCCGCGACAGCCGACAGCGTCAGCGCGCTCTTGCCGATGCCCGACTCACCGGATACCAGCAGAGCCGAGACACGAGTGCCTGCCTCGCTCAGGACCCCGGCGAGTTGCTCGCGGCGGTCGGTGAACGAGATCTCGACCGGCCCGCCGGACGACTCATCACCGATGGTGGTCCGCACACGGGCAACAGCCAGCTTGCGTTGTTCGGCGAGCACCGACCACGCCTGCCGGCTTCGAGTCGCGGCCGAGTCCAAGACCATGTGAATGTCACGGCGCAGCACCTTGAGGTCCACCACGGCGCCCGTCGCGTCATAGCGGGTCGCCTCGACCTCGAGCAGGTTGCGGACCGCCACTCCGTCGGTGACAGCTGAGGCCACGCTGCCCAACGACGCTGCGACCGCCGCGCGGTCACCTTCGTCCGGGCTCTGTACCGCGAAACCGAGGATGTGCAGACGGCCAAGCAGCCGCCACGCCAGCCGTAGGACCTCTTTCGGTGATGTGCCGTCTTCGACGGCCTTCTCGACCACCTTCAGGAAATGCTTCTGCCGCTCACGCACCGGCTTCGACCATCGGCGATCGACGTCCATGGACGCTTGGAACGACTCCGGGTCGGCATGGGCCCGCGCGATGTCGCAGAGCTTTGCGAGGTTGTCCCACTGATTGGCCCGGCCGGCGGTCGCGACGGCGACCTGGTGCGTGTCCGTGTCGAACTTCTCGACTTCGGAGAGCAACGACCCGACGAGCTTCACCGTCTCGTCATGGCTCGGGACGAAGTCCGGCGTTGCGCGGCATGCCACGGCAAGGCTGACCTCGCCTGACTCGTCGCCACACTCGACGAGAAGGTCATCCACCGGATGCGCCGGGCCGGTTTGGAACGACACCGTCCGGACCGGCAGCTCAGATGCCTCCGCCCGTCGTGCGCCGGTCAGCATGCCGGCGAGATAGACAGCCGCGACGCGATGCGCGAACGAGACGCCGCCGCCGCCCGTCGCGTAGGTGCTGGACCCCCGCCCATTTTCACCGGCTGCTGCGGTGGCGCCTCCGTCGGTCGCATCCTGGGGAGCGGCAACGGGTCCAGACGCCGTCTCGCCCTCGGACCGAACAGCAGCATCCGGGGCAACGGACTCGTTCATGTATTCCTCGGTGGCGTCGTCCTATCGGTGGCCGCACGGCTCACCGTAGCGGTGCGTCGTCAACCGTGCAGCGATATGCCGATACCGGGTCAATACCTGCTCAGCCCGCACCCAGTCCGCAGGACACCTGGCTGCTCGACGCCGTCGGCCGGAACGGCACCACCATGCTGCGGCGGGCCGGTCCCGACGGTTCGGGGGCCACCGGCCTCAGGCCCGGAGACCGGTCCCGACGCGCTCGGCGTCTCCGACGTGACCCGGGCCCGGCCCGGTGGCGCCTGCGCCTGACCGCGCCCGCGGCCCTGCCGAAGCGGGCGCCGGGCCCGCGCGCACCGGCCCCTCCCGTACCGCCCGGACGGGCGGTACGGGAGGGGCACTTGTCGTGGTTCAGGTCCCGGCAGAGCTACCAATAATGGCGACGGCCGGCGACCGCGTGGCCCATGGACCCCATGATCCACAGGATGGCTCCCACCACCAGCAGGATCACGCCGATGGTCCACAGGATCGAGATGCCCGTGAGAAAGCCGATGATGAGCAGGATGACGCCGAGGGCGATCATGACGTGCCTCCAGCCGGTAGTGGTGCTCCTGTCCTCCGGGTTCCCCCGATGCGCCGGAAATCGCAGCCGGGAGGCAAGAATTTTCCCGGAGTCCGGTCCGCGATGTTGACTCGCCGTATCGGCAGCCGCACATTACCTATCGGTAGAACCCCGCGGTAATCCTGTGGCCGGCCAGGTCTTCCGCAGGTCCGCCGCACGTCCGTGGTACGTCTTCCGCACGCTCTTCGCTCATCCGTCGTACGTTCTCCGCTCGTCCGAGCCGCCGCGTCACCCCGCTCCGGCACTTCCGCGGCACCGCCATGCCCGCACGTCCCCGTGTCCCGTCCCGTGCTCCCGAGAGGGGAGAGTCATGCCCATGCCCGCCCTGCGCCGGGCCCTCGCCGCGACCGCCGCGGCCGTCGGCGCGCTGGCCCTCGGTCTGACCGCCGGCCCCGCCCAGGCCACCGAACCGCTGAACTACGCCGCCCTGGGCGACAGTTACAGCGCCGCCTCCGGTATCCTCCCCGTCGACCTCGGCAGTCCGCTCTGTCTGCGCTCCACCGCGAACTACCCCCACGTCATCGCCGCCCGGACCGGCGCGCGGCTGACGGACGTGACCTGCGGCGCCGCCCAGACCAAGGACTTCACCGAGTCGCAGTACCCCGGCGTCGCCCCGCAGGCCGACGCGGTCACCGCGGACACCGACCTGGTGACCCTGACGATCGGCGGCAACGACAACGGCACCTTCATCAACGCCGTGCTCGCCTGCGGCACCGCGGGCGTGCTCAGCGGCGGCAAGGGCAGCCCGTGCGCGGACAAGTACGGCACGTCCTTCGACGACCAGATCGACGCCTCCACCTACCCCGCGCTGAAGACCGCGCTCAGCGGCGTCCGCGCCAAGGCGCCCCGGGCCCGGGTGGCCGTGCTGGGCTACCCGTGGATCACGCCCGCGACGGCCGACCCGTCCTGCTTCGCCCGTCTGCCCATCGCCTCGGGCGACGTGCCCTACCTGCACTCCTTGCAGGCCCACCTCAACGCCGTGGTCCGGCGTGCCGCCGAGGAGACCGGGGCCTCCTACGTCGACCTCGCCGCGGCCTCCACCGGACACGACGCGTGCCAGGCGGCCGGCACCCGGTGGATCGAGCCGTTGCTGTTCGGGCAGAACGTCGTCCCGGTCCACCCCAACGCCCTCGGCGAGCGGCGCATGGCCGAACACGCCCTCGGCGCCCTCGGCCTCGGCTGACCGGCCGCGGCCCCGCCCGGCCCGCGGTCACGCGTCGGCGAACAGCGGGTCATAGGGCGTCGCGCGCGCCCGGCCCGCCATGAAGGCCAGGAAGTCCCGCACGAACGCCGTGCGCGTGTACGTGCCGTCGGTGCCGCCCGTGCCGCCCGGGTCCCGTCGGAAGGCCCGGCGGAACAGCGCCCGGTACTCGTGCGCGTCGACACGTTCGTCGCCGTCGGCGTCGGTGACGTCGAAGAGCACCTCGGCCACCCTGATCAGCGCGGGCCCGGCGAGCGACGGCACGGCCTCGGCGTACTCCCGGCAGCTGACGCGGCCGTCGCCGTCGGTGTCCAGCGCCGCCTGGAGCTCCCGCCACCAGCCGGCGAAGGCGTCGTAGAGCCGGGTCTCCGCCGGTTCGTCCAGGTCGAGACGGCCGGCGAGCTCCCGGGCCATGGCGGCGAGGTCGGGCCAGTCCACGAAGCCGTCCCCGGTCTGGTCCAGCACCTCGGCGAAGAACTCCTCCGCGCTGCGCCGGGCGTCCGCCGCCCGGCCGGGACCCGGCTCCGGCGGCAGGGGGGTGATCAGCCGGACCAGGGCACCGGCGCGCTTCATCCGGTCCACCAGCGCGCCCATCGAGCGGCTCCGGGGGTCGTCGCCGTCGGGGGAGAGGGTGAGCAGGGCGGCGATGGCATCGGTGCGGATCCAGCCCGCGGGGAGGAAGCGTGCCAGGCCGGCGCCCAGGTAGGCGCCCTGCATCAGGGTCTGGGCGCCGGGCAGCTCGGGCAGTCCCGCCCGCCTGCGGAAGGGCTCCGGAAGGGAGGCCACGGTGATCGCGCCGAGGAGCGGTCCGGCGAGCGCGCGGCCGGCCGCCCACAGGGTGGGCACCCCGTGCAGCAGCGGTGGCGCGGGCAGATGGTCGAAGAGCCGGTAGAGGATGACCCGCATCGCCTCCGTGTTCTCCAGTTCCTCCGCCACCACCCGGTCGAAGTAGGGCCAGAACTCCCGTACCGTGGGCGGCAGATGGCGGGCATCGCCGTCCAGGGCGGTGAGATAGGCCTGGAACTCGGCGTACAGCCGCTCGACGGCGGCCGGTTCCAGGGGCTGCCCGCTGAGCCGGCACATCGTGACACCGCTCTCGAAGAGGGTCGCCACCACCCAGGCACGGACCACGGGGTCCATCGCGTCGTAGGGCCGGTCGTGCGCGTCGGTGCCGTTCAGCCGCGCGTGCAGCCGGTTCAGCCGTGCCGCCTCCCTGTGCCTGACCTGGTCGTCGGGCCCGAACATGCGCTGGAGGCTGACGACCGTGTTGCGCAGCCGCCGCCACGGGTGGGCCACGAACGTGGAGTTGTCGATCAGGGCCGCGCCGATCTGCGGGTGCGCGGCCTCCAGCACCGTCGCCCGGACGATGGCGGGTGCCCAGCGCGGGTCGTCGAAGAAGGCGTTGAACTGGCTGTCCGGGCCGAAGAGCCGATCGGCCCCCGGACCGCCGCCGGCGTCCCCGGGCTCCTTGCCGCCTGTGTCGGTCACGTACGTGGTTCTCCGTTCGCGTCGGGCGCCAGGCCGCCGAAGCGGCGCTGACGCTGCTGATAGGTGTGCAGGCACTCCAGGAAGTGCGGTGCGCGGAAGTCGGGCCAGAGGACCGGTGGGAAGATCCACTCCGCGTAGGCCACCTGCCAGAGCATGAAGTTGGAGATGCGCTGCTCCCCGGAGGTCCGGATGACGAGGTCCACGTCGGGCGTGTCCGGGAAGGGCAGATGGTCGGCGAAGCACCGCTCGTCCACGGCCTCGGCCGGCACCCCGGCGCGGATCAGCGACCGGGCCGCCGCCACGATGTCCCCCCGCCCGCCGTGGTCGAACGCCACGGTCAGCGTCATGCCCCGGTTCCGGCCGGTCAGCGTCATCAGGTCGGCGAAGTCCCGGGCCAGCGGCGGCGGGATGCGCGGATCGGCCACACCGAGGAACCGGCAGCGGATGCCGCGCGCGTGCAGCAGCGGGGCGTGCTTGCGCACCACGCGGCGGACCAGCCGCATCAGGAAGTCGACCTCGGTGCCGGGCCGTCGCCAGTTCTCGGTGGAGAACGCGTACAGACTCAGCCACTCCACGCCGGCCGTCCGCGCCGCCTCGATGACGTCGATCACCGTCGTCTCCGCCGCCCGGTGCCCCGACGTACGGGGCAACGAACGCCGGGCCGCCCAGCGGCCGTTGCCGTCCATCACACAGGCCACGTGGCGCGGCGCCCGTCGTCGCTCCCCGTCCCTCGGGCGGCCCGGCGGCGGCCCGGAGGGCGCGGCGGATCCGTCCCCGACTTCCTCAACCGTCATGCCTGCTCCCCAGCGGCACCGAGCGGACCCTCCGTCACCCCCGGCCGTGTCGGTGCCGGGCCGGGTCCTCCAGCAGGGTGTCAGTCCCCGGTTCCGCGGACGGGGCAACGCCCGCGGTTCACCCTTGGCACTGCTGTGCGAGCGCCCGCTCACCCGCCCGCGCGCCGTTCAAACCGCCGACGGCCCGGGGGCTGGCCCCCGTGGCCGCCTGGGGCCGGCCCCCGTACCGAATCGCCTGCCTGCCGGAATGAGCGCGCCCCGCGCGGTGCCTAGCGTGAGGTCACATGGCGATCTCCTTACCGATTCCCGTACTTCGCCGTACCGGTCTCGCCGTCGTGACCGCGGTCTGCCTGCTGACCGCCGCCACCCCGGCCGCCGTCGCGCACCCCTCCCCGAAGGCGCCGCGCGGGTGCGGCCCGCACCCGGCGGTGAGCCGGTCCGTGCACCGGTTGGTGGCACACGACCGGATCGCCGGCGCCGCCGTCCTGGGCACCGGGCCCGCCCCGGGCGCCGCCTGCGCCCGCTGGACGGTGACCGACGGCGTGGCCGAGCTGCGCAGCGGACGCCCCATGAACGCCACCGACCGGCTGCGCGTCGGCAGCGTCACCAAGACCTTCACCGCGACCGTCGTGCTGCGACTCGCCGCCGAACGGCGGCTGTCCCTGGACGCCCCCGTCGAGCGCTACCTGCCGGGCCTGATCCGCGCGGGTGGGTACGACGGCCGGCGGATCACCGTACGACAGCTCCTTCGGCACACCAGCGGGCTGCCCGACTACCTTGAGGCACCCGAGTGGGAGCACCCCGAGCGGGTCCGCTACCGCCACTTCGAGCCGCGCCGGCTCATCGCCCGCGCCCTGCGGCTGCCGCGCCCGCGGCGGGCCTGGCACTACGCGACCACGAACTACCTCGTCGCCGGGCTGATCGTCCGCCGGGTCACCGGGCACGGCCCGGAGACGGAGATCACCCGCCGGATCATCGAGCCGCTGGGCCTGCGCGACACCTACTGGCCGGGCGACGACCCCCGCGTCCGCGGGCCGCACTCGCACAGCTACTTCACCGCGGCCGACGGCCGCCGCGTCGACGGCACCGCCTGGAACACGAGCTTCGGCGGGGTCGGCGGCGCCCTGGTCTCCACCCCGGCCGACCTGACCCGGTTCGCCGCCGCGCTGTTCGGCGGCCGGCTGCTGCCCGCGCCGCAACTGGCCGAGATGCGGCGGACGGTGGCCGCCGACCCCGACCGGCTGTGGCCCGGCGCCCGCTACGGGCTCGGCCTGATCTCCTCACCGCTGTCGTGCGGCGGCCGGTGGTTCGGCCACGCCGGGACCGTGCCCGGCGGACACCGCGCGCTGGTCGCCGTCGGACCCGGCGGCCGGGGCGTCGCCGTGGCCCTGACCGAGGTGCCCGCCACGCTCCCGGCCGAACTGGACTTCCTCGACGTCGTCGACAAGGCCCTCTGCGAGGGCGCCCCTGCCGAAAGGACCTCCGCATGATGACCGGCTCCACCTCCCGTGGCGGCCCCGGCCGTCCGCGCCGCCCCGCCGCACGGGCCGCGGCGGCCGTCGCCCTGGGTCTGGCGGGCGCGCTGTCCCTGGGCGCCGCCCCCGCGCCCGAAGCCGCCCCCGCGCCTGCCGTGGCCCGTCCGGCGGCCGACCCCCTCGCCCGCTTCCACCACCAGCGACCGCACTGGAAGAGCTGTGTGCTCGGCCCCGACGACGCCACCGGCAGGGAACTCGACCGGGCCGGCGCCCGCTGCGCCGACATCTCGGTCCCGCTGGACTACTCCCGCCCGGACGGCCGTACGATCACCGTCGCCATCTCCCGGATCAAGGGCACCGACACCGCGCACCGCGTCGGCGCGCTGCTGCTCAACAGCGGCGGTCCCGGCGGACAGACGGTCGGCGACCCGCCCTTCGTGCGCGCCGCCATGAAGGAGGTGGCCGCGCGCTACGACGTGGTGGGCGTCGATCCCCGCTTCGTCGGCCGCAGCACCCCGCTCGACTGCCGGTGGCCCACCGGCAGCATGGTCCGCGGCGCCGGCACCGGCCGCGCCGGCTTCGACCGGATGACCGCCTTCGCCGCCGACCTCGCCCGCCGCTGCCGCGCCCACGCCGGTGACCTGCTGCCGTACGCCGGCACCCGGAACACCGCACGCGACATGGACGTGATCCGCGCGGCGCTGGGCGAGCGGAGGATCTCCTACCTGGGCTACTCCTACGGCACCTACCTCGGCCAGGTGTACGCGACGATGTTCCCCGGCCGGACCGACCGGGTCGTCCTGGACGGCGTGATCAACCCCGCCGACTACAGTCCGCGGCTGCTGCGGGGCACGGAGCGGGCCAACCGGCACGCCCTGGCCGACTGGGCGGACTGGGCCGCCGCGCACGACGCGGCCTACGGGCTCGGCCGCACCCGCGGCGCCGTGCTGGCCGCCGTCCGGGAGGTCCGGTCGGCCGCCGCCCGCACCCCGCTGCGGCTGGGCGCGTACCGGGTGGACGAACACGTACTGCCCGTCATCGTCTTCAACGGCCTCTCGCAGGACAACCCCACGGCCTACGGCGAACTCGCCGAGGGCGTACGGGACCTGCGCCGTGCCGTCGGCGGCCGGGAGACCACCCCGTCCCCGGCACTCGCCGGGGTCCTGGGGTTCCTGCTGACCGGGCACGATTCCGCCTACGGCAGTGTGCAGACGGCCATCCTGTGCGCGGACGTGGCCGCGCCCCGCGATCCGGAGACGTACTGGCGTGACCTGCGCCGCGCCGGGACGGGGGACCGGCTGTTCGCTCCCGTCACCCACGACATCAACCCGTGCGCGTTCTGGGACCCGCCGCGCGAACCCCCGACGGCGGTCCGCGCCGGCCGGCCGGCCCTGCTCGTCAACGCCACCGGCGACCCGCGCACCACCTACCGGGGCGCCCGCGAGGTGCACCGCGGCTGGCCCGGCTCCCGGCTGGTGACCCAGCGCGACGCCGACCAGCACGCGCTCTACGGCGTCTTCGGCAGCCCGTGCGTGGACGGCACGGTCAACGCCTACCTCGCCACCGGCCGCCTGCCGGCCGGGGACGTCACCTGTGCCCGGCCCGCCGCCTGAGCCGGAGGCGGACCCGGCCGGGCGGGGGCCACCTCGCCCGGCGCCCGGCGTGCGGCACCCGCCGGTGACCGACCGCGTCCGCGAGGGGGCCCTGGGTGCCTCCCGGGCACCATGTTCGGAGTTGACGAACGTATGTTCGCGAGGCCCGAACATGCTTGGGTATCCTGGGGGCATGGCCAGCCGTACCGCCACCCCGCTCGTCCACCCGGACCGCGACCAGCTGCGGATCGACGCCGTGCTCGCCGCCCTCGGCGGCCCGGTCCGGCTGGCCGTCGTCGCCCGGCTCGCCGCCGCCGGACCGGAGGGGGAGCTGGCCTGCGCGACGTTCGCGCTGCCGGTCGGCAAGTCCACCCGGAGCGGCCACTTCAAGGTGCTGCGCGAGGCCGGGGTCATCCGTCAGCGCGACGAGGGGGCCCGGCGGTTGAACCGGCTGCGCCGTGCCGACCTCGACGCCCGCTTCCCGGGTCTGCTCGACCTCGTCGTCGCCGGGGCGCACGAGACGGTCGCCGATTGAGCGGCTGGAGCGCGCCCCTTCGGCATGGTTCCCTCGCACCTCGTGATAGTTTCATTTTCAACAAAAATGGAGTGCGGAGGAGCCCAGGTTGACCAGTCCCGTTCCGGCCGGCGCCACCCGGCGGATCTACATCGACAAGCAGAGCCCCAAGGCGTACCACGCGCTGGTGCAGACGTCCGAGGCGGTCCGCGCGACCGCCGCCGAGGCCGGCCTGGACCGCGTGCTGGTGGAACTGGTCAACCTCCGTGTCTCCCAGCTGAACGGCTGCGCCTACTGCCTGCACGTGCACACCCGCGCCGCGCTGCGGGCGGGCGACACCCCGCAGCGCCTCGGCGTGCTGGCCGCCTGGCGCGACGCCGACCTGTTCACCCCCGCCGAGCGGGCCGCCCTGGCCCTGGCCGAGGCGACCACCACGGCGGCCGACGGCGCCGCCCAGGACGCCGCCTACGCGGCGGCGCGGGACGTCCTCACCGAGGACCAGATCGCCGCGGTGGTCTGGGTGGCCGTCACCATCAACGCGTTCAACCGCGTCTCCATCATGAGCAGGCACCCGGTGCGCGCCGAGCAGTGAGCGGCCCCGCGCGAGCGCCCGCGGGGCGGTGATCCGGGTGATCGAGTCAGCTCCGGCGCGGCGCCCCGGGCCGGATCCGGCCGGTGCCCCGCGCTGATCCCGGAGTCGGATGGGCCGCCACCGGTCACCGCCCCCGAGCGGCCTCACGAGGCCACGTTCTCCTCCTCGGCCGGGACCGGCAGCACGATGATCCGCCCGACGGCCCGGCTGAGGACCGCCACGCCCCCGACGATCAGCAGGGCGCCGAGCGCCTCGGGCACCAGCCACCAGCCGGTGCGGATCCGTTCGTCGAAGAGCGTGATGCCGAGGGTCAGGCTCACCACCGCGTCGCCGATGGTCAGCGCGGGCTGCGCGGCGGCCAGCGGGCCGGCCTGGAGGGCGTTCTCCAGCAGCAGCACGGCGGCGACGCCGGCGAGCGCGAAGCCGTACGTCTGCCACGACCGCAGGAACGCCGTGAAGCCCTGGTCGGCGAAGGTGCCGCTGGCCGACTTCAGCAGGGCGGCGGTGAGGGCGTTGCCGATCGCGGAGGCGGCGGCCAGCAGTGCGGCCCGCCGGGCCGGCGGGCGTCCCCGCCCGGCCAGCGCCACCGCTACGGCCATCGCGCCCACGCACAGGCACAGGGCCCAGATCCACCGGGCGAGGGGCGCCTGGTCGGTCGCGCCGTGCGGGGCGGCGGCGACCAGCAGCAGGGCGAGGCCCGCCACGCAGCCGCCGACGCCCCACCAGCCCCAGTGCGGCAGCCGCCGGTGCATCAGCGGGGCGGCGACCAGCAGCGCGAACGGCAGCTCCAGGATGAACAGCGGCTGCACCAGCGCGAGCGGACCGTTGACCAGGGCCAGGCTCTGGAACAGCGCGGCGCAGATGACACCGGCCATGCCGATCACCCAGAACGGGCGGTGCACCAGCTCCGCGAGCAGCCTGATCCCGCCGCGGCTGCTGGCCGAGGCCGCCTTGCGCTGGAACGCGGTGCCCACGGCGTTGCTCGCCGCGCCCGCGACGGCGAACACCGCGGCCAGTTCGATCACGACGGTCTCCTGCCTGCGGCAGACCTCCCCGGGGGAGGGACGGACCTCCTCAGCCTACGGAAGGCGGCGCCGTGGTGCCGTGCGGCCGGCTCAGCCGGCACGGGTCCCACCACCCCGCCGGATACGGCCCAGCAGGTCCCGGTGGTACGCCGCGAGCCGGCCGGCCGGCACCGTGGCGGGGCTGCCGGAGAGGGTGTACCAGGTGTCGCCGCCGGAGTGCCGGACGGTGACGCGCACACTGTGGCCGTCGGGCTGGAGGATGGTCGCGACGGTGAGGTCGCCGGTGATGACGCCGACTTCGTCGGTCATCGCCCCGCCGGGACCCGCCGTGACCCGGTCGACGTAGCTGTTGACACTGGGAGGGTTGTTCATGAGGCGCAGGTTTCCATCCCTCCGGCCGGTGCGCCCCGCACCGCGCGGGCGCCGGGCGCGCGTGTCCCCGGGTCGGGCGTGCCGGCCGCGGGACGGGCGGGGGGCTCACCCGAACAGCGGGAACCGGTCGGCCGACGGGCCGAGGGCGGCACGCTCGGCGCCGGTGAGCGCGGCCCGGCCGGTGCCCACGCGCGCGTAGTGCGCGTCGCTCCACTCCGGCGGGGCCGACCCGCCGAGCAGCCCGTCCAGGGTGGCGCGCACGGCGGCCAGCCCCTCGGGCGAGGGGTCCGGGGCGTGCGGGAGCCCCACGGTCAGGTCGAGGTGGTGGACGGTCGCCTCCACCGCGAGCGTGGTGATCAGGTCGCCGGCCGTCAGCACGTGCCCCTGCGTGGCCACCCGGCGCTCGGGGCGGGCCTCCCGCGCCGCCCGCACGGTCGCCGCCAGCGTCTCCAGGTACAGCTCCTTCAGCTGGCCGAAGTCGAGGAACATGCTGCCGTTCACCCGGGCCCAGCGCCGGCCGTTCGCCGCCCCGGCGGTGTCCGGCCGCCAGTCCCGCCAGTACGTCACGGCGTCCCGGTCGACGGGCTCGTCCGTGGGGGTGTGCAGGGCCACCAGGGCGCGCTGGGCGTCCCCGAGGCAGTGGAAGACGAGGTCGCGGACCGCCCAGCCGGTGCAGCCGGTCGGCCGCCACGACTCCTCGTCGCCGAGGCCCGCTACGGCAGCCGAGGCCGCCCCGTAGGCGGCGCTCAGGGTCCGCGCCGGGGCTGTCGTGTCCCCTGTCGTCATGCCTGTCCCCTTTCCGCCGGGCGGTGTCCGGGCCGTCCCCGGCCGACGCGTCGTGGGCGCCCGCTCCGGCGGCCCCGGGCGCGGGTACCGGCGACCGGCCGGCTCACACCCGGCTCGACGTCGCCGTGTCCGCGGACAGCCGCTGGGCGACGTAGATCGGCACCACCGACAGCAGCACGAGGACCGCGGCCACGACGTTCACCACCGGTGCCTGCCGGGGCCGGGTCATGTTGTCGAAGATCCAGAGGGGCAGGGTGACGACGCCGGGTCCCGCGGTGAACGTGGTCACCACGACCTCGTCGAAGGACAGGGCGAAGGCGAGCAGACCGCCCGCCAGCAGCGCCGAGCGGACCAGCGGGAAGGTGACGTCCGCGAAGGCGCGGAAGGTGGTCGCGCCGAGGTCGAGCGCCGCCTCCTCGTAGGAGCCGGCCGTACGGCGCAGCCGGGCCACCACGTTGTTGAAGACCACCACGACGCAGAACGTGGCGTGCCCGACGATCACGGTGAACAGGCCGAGGCCCACCCCGAGCGGCTCCAGCACCGTGCCGAAGGCCGAGTTGAGGGCGATGCCCGTCACGATGCCGGGCAGCGCGATCGGCAGCACCACGACGAAGGAGACCGTGTCCCGCCCGTAGAAGCGGTGCCGGGCCACGGCGAACGCGATGAGCGTGCCGAGCACCAGTGCGATGGCGGTGGCCCCGAGCCCCGCCTTCACCGAGACCCACAGCGCCTCGCGGGCACCGGGGTTGTGCGCCGCCACCGACCACCAGCGGGTGGTCAGTCCCGGCGGCGGCCAGCTCGCGCTGCGGTCCGGGTTGAGGGAGTTGACGAGGACCAGCAGCAGCGGGGCGTAGATCACCGCGAAACCGAGCCCGGCGCCGATCCGCAGGGCGATGCGCGCGGTGCGGCCAAGATGCATGGCGCTCCTTCCTACAGGCTGTCGAGGGCGCCGGTGCGGCGGATCGCCAGCAGGTACAGGACGATCACGGCCACGGGCGCGGTGGCGAGCGCGGCGGCCATGGGCAGGTCGAGTTCGATGTTGGAGTACACGAGGTTGCCGACGAGCTGTGTCTTGCCGCCGACGATCTGCACCGTGATGTAGTCGCCGAGGCTGAGCGAGAAGGTGAAGACGGAACCGGCGGCGACCGACGGCAGCACCAGGGGCAGCACGACGGAGCGGAAGGTGCGGCCCGCGCGGGCCCCGAGGTCGGCGGACGCGTCGAGCAGGTGGGCCGGGAGCCGTTCGAGGGCGGTGTGGACCGGCAGGATCATGTACGGCAGCCAGAGGTAGGTCAGGGTGAGGACCGTGGCGGGCAGCCCGTAGCCGGGGCCGCTCAGCCCGAACGGCGCGAGCATCCAGTCGGCGAGTCCGCCCTCGGACAGGATCAGCCGCCAGGCGTACACCTTGACCAGGTAACTCGCCCACAGCGGGGTGAGGATGGCCACCACGAGCAGCGGACGCAGGCGCGGCCGGGCCACCCGGGCGGTGTAGAAGGCGACCGGGAAGGCGATCAGCGCGCACAGCGCGGTCACCGCGAGGGCCACGCCGACACTGCGCAGGATGACCTGGCGGTAGACCGGTGTGGTGAACAGCTGGTGGAAGTTGTCCGTCGACCACACCTTCACCACCTGGGAGGTGAAGGTGTCCGTCGTCCAGAAGGCGGCGAGGAACAGGACCGCCAGCGAGCCGAGGTAGAGCACGGCGAGCCAGAGCAGCGGCGCGGTGAGCAGGAGGGCCAGGCGCAGCCGGGGCCTGCGGTGCAGGGCCGCGGCGAGCCGCCGGACGGTTCCCCGGCGGGCGCCGGAGGGCAGGGCGGTCGGCACGGCTCAGCCCTTGATCTCGGTCCAGGCCCGCACCCACCGGGCGTACGGCACGCACTTCACGTCCCGGCGGCCGTCGAGGCACTGCTCGATGGGCGTGTTCCAGAAGGCGATCCTCTTCCAGTAGTTCTCGTCGGCGGCGTGGTAGACCGTGCAGAAGTTCTTGTCACGAGTGTGGGCGCACGCCCGGGAGTTGGCCGGGGCCTCCCCGAAGTACTCGGCGACCTGGGCGTTGACCTCGGGGGAGACGATCCAGTCCAGCCATTTGTAGGCGCAGTTGGGGTGCGCGGCCTTGCTGGAGACCATCCAGGTGTCGGACCAGCCGGTCGAACCCTCCTTCGGCACCAGGGTCTTGACCTTCGCGCCCTCGGAGGCGGCGAGGCCGGCGATCACCTGCCAGGTCGTACCGATCACCGAGTCACCGCTCTTGAAGGCGGAGACCTCCTTCAGGTAGTCGCTCCAGTACTCGCCGACGTCCGCGTTCTGCTTCTTCAGCAGCGCCACGGCGGCATCGAACTGCCGCTGGTCCAGCGCGTACGGGTCCTTGATCCCCAGCTCGGGCCGGGCGGCCTTCAGGTACAGGGCCGCGTCGGCGATGTAGATCGGCGAGTCGTAGGCGGTGACGTGCCCTTTGTACCGGTCGGCGTCGTTGAAGACGGCGGACCAGGAGGTGGGCGCGGGCGAGACCTTCGCGGTGTCGTACATCAGCAGGTTGGCGCCCCGGCCGTGCGGGATGCCGTACATCCGGCCCTCGACGGAGTTCCAGGCGCCGTTCTTCAGCCCGCTGAAGACCTCCTTGTAGTGGGGGACGAGGGCGGTGTTGACGGGGGCCGCGTCACCGGAGGCGATCAGACGCAGGGAGGCGTCGCCGGAGGCGGACACGGCGTCGTACTCGCCGGTCTTCATCAGTTTGACCATCTCGTCCGAGCTGGCGGCGACCTTGGAGCGGACCTGGCACCCCGTCCGCTTCTCGAAGCCGCTGACCCAGTCCGCGCCGGGGTCGTCGGAGCCGTCCTCGACGTAGCCGGCCCAGGCGATGAGGTTGACCCGGCCCTCCGTCCTGCCGAGCTTCGTCGGCGCCTTGAGGTCGGGCGGGTTGAGCCCGGTGGCCGGTGAGCCGCCGGAGCCCGCGGAATCGCAGGCGGAGGCGAGCAGCAGCGCGGCGGCGCACATGGCCGCGGTGCGCGGGGTACGGGTGTGACGCACGGCGTTCTCCAAGGGAGTCAGGGGGAGTCAGGGGAGCCAGGCAGGGGGGACGGTGCCGGGTGTCAGGAGGGGAGCGGGACGGCGTGCCGGCGGTGCCACCGGAGGCGGACCCGGCTGCCGCGGTAGGCGGCCACGTCCGCCGAGGAGGTCTCCAGGTTCTGCTGGAGCGCGGTGAGCCGGCCGCCGCCGTCCAGGTCGACCAGGAAGCGGGTGGCGTCGCCGAGGTAGACGACCTCCGCGACGGTGCCGGTGGCGGTGGCGTGCTCCGGTACGTCGGCCTCGGCGGACTCCTTCAGGACGCGGATCTTCTCCGGGCGGATGTTGTACGTGCCCGGTGCTCCGGTGATCCGCCGGGCCGCGTCCCCCTCCAGGAGGTTCGAGGTGCCGACGAAGGAGGCGACGAACGGTGTCGCCGGGCGTTCGTAGATCTCCGCCGGGGTGCCGACCTGGGCGACGCGGCCCCGGTCGAAGACGGCGATCCGGTCGCTCATCGTCAGGGCCTCCTCCTGGTCGTGGGTGACGAGGACGAAGGTGATGCCCACTTCCCGCTGGAGCGCCTTGAGTTCGACCTGCATCCGCTCGCGCAGCTTCAGGTCGAGCGCGCCGAGCGGCTCGTCCAGCAGCAGGACGCGGGGGCGGCCGACGAGGGCCCGGGCGAGCGCGACGCGCTGGCGCTGCCCGCCGGACAACTGCGCGGGCCGCCGCGGGCCGTAGCCTTCGAGACGGACCCCGGCGAGCGCCTCGCGGGCGCGGACCAGCCGTTCGGCCTTCGGCACCCGGCGGACCCGCAGTCCGTACGCGACGTTCTGCTCGACCGTCATGTGCGGGAAGAGGGCGTAGTCCTGGAAGACGGTGTGCACGTCCCGTTCGAACGGGGCGAGGCCGGTGACCTCCTGCCCCGCCAGCTCGATCCGGCCCTGGTCGGGGGTCTCGAACCCGGCGACCAGCCGCAGCACCGTCGTCTTGCCGGAGCCGGACGGGCCGAGTATCGAGAAGAACTCGCCGTCCCGGACGTCCAGATCGACACCGGCCACGGCCGCGGTCCCGCCGAACGACTTCCGCAGGCCCTCCAGCCGGATCGCACTTCCCTCCATGGGGGAACCTTTCTGGCGCGCTGAACGTTGACCGCAAACCTATGAACTCATAGGTCACAGCTCAAGAGCCCCTTAGGGTAAAGCTTGAGTCAACGCACGAGGTGGTGGCCGTGAGGCAGCACGAGACCGGCACAGGCGCCCGCAGGGCCGTCTTCAGCCCGCTGGACAGTCGGGCCCGCGTGGACGCGGTCGTCCGCCGCATAGGCGACGCCATCGAGCTGGGCCTCCTCGCCGACGGCGAGCAGCTCCCCGGCGAGAGCGACCTCGCCGCACGGCTCGGTGTCTCCACGGTCACCCTGCGCGAGGCGCTCATGGCGCTGCGGCAGCAGGGGCTGGTCACCACCCGCCGGGGTCGTGGCGGCGGCAGCTTCGTCTCCCTGCCCGAGGTCCCGGCCGACGACCGGCTCCGGGCCCGGCTGCGCGGCTGGAGCCCCGAGGAACTGCGCGACCTCGGCGACCACTGGGCCGCCCTGTCCGGTGCCGCCGCCAGGCTCGCCGCCCGGCGCACCGGACCCGAGGACCTCCAGCCGCTGCTCCGCACGGCGCGGGAGCTGGAGCGCGCCGACGACGCGGCGGCGCGCGGCCGGCTGTACGGCCGCTTCCACGTCGAACTCGCCGCCGCCGCCCAGTCCGCCCGGCTCACCCGGGAACAGGTCGCCCTCCAGAGCGAGGTGGGCGCCCTGGTCTGCCTCGTCCTGGCCGAGGACGCATATCGTGAAGAAGTTGCGGACCGTCACCGCCGTGTCATCGCCGCGGTGCAGGATGGGGCCGACGAAACGGCCGGTCCCCTGGCCGAGCGGTGCGTCAGGGAGTCCGTGGCGCGGCTCGCCGCCCTGCGCCTCACCCTCTGACCGCACCGCGTCCGGTTCCCGTCCGCTGGAGGACACCATGGGCGTCAGCCCCGGACGCGCCACCGTCGCCACGGAGCCGGAGACCCGGGTCGCCGCTCAGGTCGGCGGCGCGCTGGAGGCCGTCTTCGAGGCGGTCGCCGCCACCCGCGCCGACACCGCGGCCCTGCTGCGCCGGGTGGCCGCCGAGGGGCGTCGGCCCGCCAGCCGCGACCTCGCCGCGCTGCGCCCCGGACTGCACCTGCGGCTGGACCGCGGGGAACTCGTCTCCGGCGTCGGCTTCGTCGTGGCGCCGGGGCTGCTGGCCGATGTGCCGGGCTGGCTGGAGTGGTGGCAGTCGGGTGCCGACGGCGCCGTGCGTCCGCTCCTGGCCGACCTCGACCCCGAGCGGTCGGCCTACTCCGACTACACCCACTGGGACTGGTTCACGCTGCCCCGCGACACCGGGCGTCGGGCCGTGGCCGGACCGTACGTGGACTACCTCTGCTCCGCCGAGTACAGCCTCACGCTGTCCGAACCGGTGCTGTTCCAGGGGCGGTTCGCCGGAGTGGCGGCGGCCGATGTGTATCTGCGGCACTTCGAGGCGGCGGTCCTGCCGCTGCTGTGCGGGCTGTCCCGCCCGGCCCGGCTGGTCAACGCCCGCGGCCGGGTGGCCGCCTCCGCCGACCCCGCCCAGCCGGCCGGCTCCCTCACCCGGGGCCCGGACTTCGGCGCGCTCCTCGCCGACGCGCGGCCCGGCGCCCACGACGGGCTGCGCCTGGTGCCGTGCGGGGGCGTACCCCTGGTGCTGGTCCTGGCCTGAGCACGGCCCGCGATGCCCCGGAGACGCGCGGGCCCGCACGGCATCCCGGGAACGCGCGTGACCCCGGACCACCCTGCGGGTGGTCCGGGGTCCGCGGTGCGGGCTCGGCACCGGCGCCCGCCGTGCGGGCTCGGCGCCGGGGTGTGCCGTGCGGGTCCGCGTGGTGCTCAGGCCGCGAGACGCTTGGCGAGCTCGCGGGCCTTGACGGCGGCGTCCTCCAGGGCGCGGTCACGGGAGGCCTCGTACAGCGGGACCAGCTCGGCCATCGCCGGGTTCTGCGACGCCATGGTCAGCTCCGGGACGATGAACTCCACGTCCAGGCCGAGGCCGCTGCCGAGGGCGGCCTCGAGGTAGTTCTGCACGTACTCGAAACCCTCGCGCGGGGTGCCCGGCGCGTAGGAGCCGCCCCGGCTGGCGACGACGGTGACCGGGGTGCCCTTGGCGGAGGGGTTCTCGCCCGCGGTGCGGCCGAACAGGATCACGTTGTCCAGCCACGCCTTGAGGGTCGACGGGATCGTGTAGTTGTACATCGGGGCGCCGATCAGCACCGCGTCGGCCTGCTCCAGCTCCTCGATCAGCTTCAGGCGCCCGGCGAAGGCGGCGGCCTGCTCCGGCGTGTGGGAGGCCGGGTCGGCGAAGCCGGCGAGGTGCGCGTCGGCGGTGATGTGCGGGACGGGCTGCGCCGCCAGGTCGCGGTAGACGACCGTGCCCTCCGGGTGCTCCTCCTGCCAGTGCTTGGCGAAGGCCGCCGTCACGGTGCGGGAGGACGACGCCTCGGTCGGGAACAGGGACGAGTCGATGTGCAGCAGGGTGGCCATGGATGACTCCGGAAAAAGGTGAGGGACGGCCCGCGCCGCGGCTCGGGCTGATGTTTCGTACTGGACTATTTTTAGCATACGAGCTTACTTTTTTTCACCACCCTACGGCGGAGTAGTACCCTGGGGCCATGGACGACAACCACGACAGCGCGGCCTGCAAGCGGGTGGACGTTGGCATCACCCGCGTCTTCCAGCTGCTCGGCAAGCGGTGGAGCGGTCCGATCGTGGCCGTCCTGGTGGAACAGCCCGCGTACTTCGCCGATCTGCGGCGGGCCGTCCCCGGCATCAGTGAACGCATGCTGTCCGACCGGCTCGCCGAACTCGGCGCGGCCGGCCTCGTCCTGCGCGAGGTCGACGAGGGCCCCCCGCTGCGCGTGTCCTACCGGCTGACCGACGCCGGAGCGGCCCTGGAGCCCGCCCTGCGCGAACTGGCGGAGTGGGCGAAGGTCCACCTGCCGGACGCGCCGTCCTGCCCCGGGGCCTCCCTGGAACGGCCGTCCCGCACGTCCGCCTGACGCGGCCGTCCCGCGCATCCGCTGACGTGGCCGTCCCGCCCATCCGCCTGACGAGGAACGTCTCCACACCTGCCTGACGCGGACCGTCCCGCACACCCCCCCCTGACGCGCCCGGTGGCCCGGGCGGACGCGGCGCGCACGCCGCCGGCGCCGACTCAGTCGACCGGCCAGGTGTGCACCGGGGCGTTCAGGTGCATGTAGTCGATGTACACCTGGGTCATCCGACGCAGCGCCTCGTGCCGCCCGGCGTGCGTGGTGGCGGCCAGATGCCGGAACATCTCCTTCTGCCACACCGCTCCGTTGCGCGCCGTCACACAGCGCTGCTCGATCACGCCGAGCAGCGGCTCGCGCCATGCCGCGTCCATGCCCGAGCGCTCCAGCCCCCGGTGCGCCAGCGGCAGCAGCCGCCGCAGCACCAGCTCGGGCACCGGCACCTCGCCCATCCCGGGCCAGTACACCAGCGCGTCGATGCCGTGCCGGGCGGCGGCGTGCAGATTGTCCCGGGCGGCGGAGAAGGACATCCGCGACCACACCGGCCGGTCCTCCTCCACCAGGGCCCGGGTGAGCCCGTAGTAGAAGGCGCCGTTGGCGAGGGTGTCGGCGACGGTCGGGCCGGCGGGCAGCACCCGGTTCTCCACCCTGATGTGCGGCCGGTCGTGGGCGATGGCGTAGACCGGCCGGTTCCAGCGGTAGATCGTGCCGTTGTGCAGGGTGAGTTCGGACAGTTCGGGGACGTCGCCGCGGTCCAGCGTCTCGGCCGGGTCCTGTTCGTCGCACAGCGGGAGGAGCGCGGGGAAGTAGCGCACGTTCTCCTCGAACAGATCGAAGACGCTGGTGATCCACCGTTCGCCGAACCATACGCGGGGTCGTACCCCCTGCACCTTGATCTCCTCCGGGCGGGTGTCGGTGGCCTGCTCGAACAGCGGGATGCGCGTCTCGTGCCACAGCTCCTTGCCGAACAGGAAGGGCGAGTTGGCGGCGAGCGCGACCTGGACGCCGGCGATCGCCTGCGCCGCGTTCCAGTAGCCGGCGAACTCCTCCGGCGACACCTGGAGATGGAACTGCGTGCTGGTGCACGCGGCCTCCGGGGTGATCGTGTCCGCGTAGGTCCGCAGCCGGTCGGTGCCGTCGATCTCGATGCGCAGGTCCTCGCCGCGCGCGGCGAAGACCTGGTCGTTGAGCAGCCGGTAGCGGGGGTTCTCCGACAGCGTGTCCTCGCCGATGTCCTCCTGCCGCAGCGTCGGCAGGATCCCGATCATGATCAGCCGGGTGCCGACCGACCCGGCCCGCTGTTCGGCGTGGTTCAGCGCGTCGCGGATCTCCGACTCCCAGGCGTCCGGACCGCCCGCGATCAGCCGCCGGGGCGGGACGTTGATCTCCAGGTTGAACCGGCCCAGCTCGGTGGACCAGGCGGGGTCGGAGATCGCCTCCAGCACGTCGCTGTTGCGCATGGCCGGCTCGGCGTCGTCGTCCACCAGGTTGAGTTCGATCTCCAGGCCGACCTGCGGCCGCTCCGACTCGAAGTGCGCCTCGCGCAGCATCTGCGCGAGCGCGTCCAGGCACTCCTGCATCTTGATCCGGTACCGGCGGCGGTCCTCGCGGGTGAAGACGAGCGCCGGGACGTCACGCCCCATCGGCCCTCCTGGGTCCCCTCGTCGGACACCTCTCCCTCCCAGCGTCGCACCCGGACGGCGACCCCACCATGCCGGCCGCCGTCGCCGGGGCGCTCCGGCATCCCGGACGACGGTGTGTCCCGCCGTCCCGCCCCTTGAACCGAGGGGCATCCGGTGGGAGCGCGGCGGGGGCCGGCGGAAGCCAGGCGGCAGCAAGGCGGGAGCCTGGTGCGGAGGCCGCTGTGGAAGCGGGCCACCGGTACGAGGGCGGACGGGGCGGACGGGGGCGGACGCGGGAGGCCCGCCGCACCGCGGGGACGGTACGGTGGGCCGGCCGGTCAGGGCGTCCTGCGGGCCACGCCGCCGTAGAAGCCGATCTCGTCGGACCGGGGCGGCGGCGGGGTGTCCGGGCGCCAGAAGGGCACCTGCGCCAGGCCCGGTTCGACCAGCTCGAAACCGTCGAAGAACCGCTCCACCTGGGCGCGGGTGCGCAGGTTCAGGGACGCGGTCGCGTTGGTGTAGACGGCCTGGGCGTCCGAGCGGTCGGCGAAGTCGCCCGTGGCGTGCGAGAGCACCAGGAAGCTGCCGGCGGGCAGCGCGTCGCGCAGGGCGGCGACGATCTCGGCGGGCCGGTCCGCCTCGGAGAGGAAGTGCAGGATGGCGACGAGGAGCAGGGCGACCGGCTGCTCGAAGTCGATGAGCTGCCGGACGTCGGGGTGGTCCAGGACGGTCCGCGGATCGCGCAGGTCGCCGAGGACGATGCGGGTCGTACCGGACCGGCTGAGCAGGGCGTTGCCATGCGCGGCGACGATCGGGTCGTTGTCGACGTAGGCCACGCGGACGTCGGGCGCCACCTGCTGCGCGACCTCGTGCACGTTCGGCGACGTGGGCAGACCGGTGCCGATGTCCAGGATCTGCCGGACCCCGCTGCCCACGACGTACCGGACGGCGCGCTGGAGGAACGCGCGGTTGGCCCGCACGCCGATCCGCGCCTCGGGCGCCGCGGCGGCGAGCCGGTCGCCCGCCTCCTGGTCCACCTCGTAGTTGTCCTTGCCGCCCAGGAGGTAGTCGTAGATGCGGGCGGGGTGCGGTCTGCTGGTGTCGATGTTCACGGCCTCGAAGCCGGCCTCTGTCACGCTGAGCTCCTCTCCACGGCCGGCACGACCTCGATCCGCACCGACCGGGCACAGCTTCGCACATCAACTTCTCGCATCGTGCCACGAGTTCCCGCAGGCGGGCGGCCGGGGCGGGGCGAGGGGCGGGGAACCGGGCCGAGCCCGCCGTGCGCACGGGGGAGCCGGTGAGCGCGGGGTGCCGGTGGGGCCCCGTTGCTCGGCGTGCTGCCTCGGCTGCCCCGGTGGTCCAAGTGGTCCAGGTGGTCCCGGCTGCCCCGGTGGTCCCGGCGGCGCCGGGCCGGTGACGAGGCGGGCGCGGGCCGTCGTACGGCTCACCCGGCCGGCTCCTCCCGGCTGGCCCCCGCCCGGCCGGTGCCGGAGGGTCGGAACCGGACCGGTGGTGCGGTACGCGCGCCGGTCGTCCCCATGGACCGGCACGCCGCCCCGGCCGCACGAGCGGCGGCGTGCCGACCGGCCGGGGCGGGGAACGGCAATCCATGCGCTCGGGCCGTTCCCCGTTCCGTCGGACGCCGGCCGGACGCCCCGGCCGGACGCCCCGCTCCGTCCGGGCGAGCGGCGGATGGCGAGCGGCGGGTGGCGAGCGGCGTCCCGGCGCCGGTGCGGCCCGCTCCCGCCGGACCTGTGGCCGCGTTCCCCGAGCCCCTGCCAAAGTCCGGACGCCATGCGCTTGCCGCGGGGAAACCGATCGGTCTACGGTGATGGTAAACCGATCGGTTTCTCCTCTGGAGGCGGACATGACGTCGATCAAGAACTCGGTGGCACTGGTCACCGGCGGCAGCCGCGGGCTGGGCGGGGCGCTGGTGGAGGAGCTGTACGCCCGGGGCGCCGCCAAGGTGTACGCGACGGCCCGTGACCCGCGAGCCGTCACGCACCCCGACGCCGTACCCCTCGCGCTGGAGGTCACCGACCCCCGGTCCGTCCAGGCCGCGGCGGCACGGGCGCGGGACGTCACCGTCCTGGTCAACAACGCCGGCGTCTCGCTCGGCGCGCACTCCTTCCTGGACGCCCCCCTCGACGACGTACGCCGCGAGTTCGAGACCAACTTCTTCGGACCGCTGCTGGTCACCCGGGCCTTCGTGCCGATCGTCGAGGCGAACGGCGGCGGGCACCTCCTCAACGTCCACTCCGTGCTCTCCTGGCTCGGTGTCGCCGGCTCCTACAGCGCCACCAAGGCGGCCCTGTGGTCCCAGACGAACTCCCTGCGCCTGGAGCTGGCCCCGCGGGGCATCGGGGTGACCGGCCTGCACGTCGGCTACATCGACACCGAGATGGCCGCCGACGTGGACGCGCCCAAGTCCGCGCCCTGGGACGTCGCCGCGCTCGCGCTCGACGGCGTCGAGTCCGGGGCCCACGAGGTGCTGGCGGACGACGTCAGCCGGCGGGTCAAGGCGGCCCTCTCCGGGGACCTCACAGGGCTCTACCCCCAGCTGTCCCTCTAGGCCCGTCCCCGAGACCTGGGCTCCGCTGTCCGGCTCGCCGCCCAGGGGCCGCCCGCCGGCCACCGCCGAGGAGATCGCCCGCCACGCGGGCGTCGCGCTGCGGACCGTCCACCGCTACTTCCGCTCCAGGCAGGACGCGGTGAGCCCGCTGCTCGCGGACGTGCGCCGACCGGTGGCGGGCACTGCCGGAGGCGGCCGAGCCAGGGGCCGGCCTGTTCCCGGGGCTGCGGAAGCCATCCGCATCGCGCCGGACACCTGGGCCCCCACGGAGGCCGGCGTCGGGGGCGAGGGCTCCCCGGCCGTGCCGGCCCTCGGCTGTCCGCGCCGACTCCCTGGCGGGATGGACGCCCTGCGGCCGGACGGCGGACGAGGGGACCGGCGGTGGCCCGGCCCGCCCGCCCACGGCCGTCCGCCCGCCGCTGACCGTCCAACCTCCGCTCCCGCGGTCGATTGTCAGTGGGTGCCCCTACGGTGATCAGCAGTCGGAGGCCCGCCGGAACGGCCGCGGGTCCGTCTGGGGGAGGGGTCTGCCATGTCCACGGTGTCCGCGGTGTCGACGACGTACCTGGAGCTGTCGCAGGAGGGCGGCGGCGCCCACAAGTTCTACGAGGTCACGGTCGACGGCCGAGTGGTGACGGTGCGGTACGGCAGGATCGGCGCCGCCGGGCAGACGCAGACGACGACGTTCGCGACCGAGGACAAGGCGCGGGCCGCCGCCGAGAGGAAGGTCGGCGAGAAGGTCCGCAAGGGCTACGCGCCGGCCATCCGGGGGCAGCGCGCGCCCCGTGCGGTGACCCGCCGTCAGGTCAGTTCGGCCCCGTCCACCGCCCGTGCCGTTGCACCGGTGCTGTGGCGGTTCCGCACCGGCTCCGCCGCGTTCGGCATCCATGTCGACGACGAGCGCTGCTGGGTCGGGAACCAGGCCGGTGACGTGTACACCCTGGACCACGAGGGCGCCGTCCTGGCCCGCTTCAGCCTGCCGGACGGCGTCAAGTGCCTGGTCGCCGACGACTTCTGGATCTACGCCGGCTGCGACAACGGCACGGTCTACGACCTCTCCTCCAAACTGCCCTTCGCCGCCTACGACATCGCCGCCGACGTCGACATCTTCTGGCTGGACATCCACGAGGGCGTCCTGGACGTCTCCGACCGCCAGGGCAGGCTCACCGTCATCGACCACGAGGACGAACACCAGTGGTCCCGCCGCAGCCAGGGCGAGCACGCCTGGATGGTCCGCGCCGACGACCGGGCCGTCTACCACGGGCACCTCCGGGGCGTGACCGCCTACGCGCCGGACGGCGGCGGCGAGTTGTGGCACACCCCCACCAAGGGCGGGGTGCTCTTCGGGTGGCAGGAGCGGGACGCGGTGTACGCGGGCACCGCGCACCGCGTGGTCCAGCGGCTGTCGAAGGACACCGGCGCCATCGAGGTGACGTACGCCTGCGACGGCCCGGTGTACTCGTGCGCCACCTCGCCCGGCGGCCGGTTCGTCTTCGCCGGGGACGCGGCCTCCTCGGTCTACTGCTTCGACCGCGAAGGGCGGCGGCTGTGGAAGCTCGGCACGGGCAGCGGCTCGGCGCTGTCGATGCAGTACCGCGACGAGCGGTTGTACCTGGTCACCACCGACGGTTCCCTGGTGTGCGTCGACGCCGGCGAGGCGGCCGTCTCCGCGGCCCAGCAGGGCACCGTGCCGGCGGTGCGGGACGTCAAGCTCGCCGCCGCGCTGCCCACGTACGCCCCGGCCACGGCCGTCGCCGCGGTGGCCACGGTCGACCGTGCGCCCGCCGGGGCGGTGGTGGTCGAGTGCGTCCAGGAGAGCGGCCGGCTGCGGGTGCACGTAGTCTCGGACGGCTACGACACCTCCTGGAACGTCCAGTTCCCGCGCGCGATACGGGAGCCCGGCGCTCGGTACGTCGTGGACGCCCTGCACCCCTCGGCGGGCGGCTTCTACCGCGTCCGCGGCGACATCCGGCGCCTGCTCTGAGGCGACATCCGGCGCCTGCTCCGACGGGGCCGCGCGTCCGGTCGCCGGGCGAGGGGCGGTGCGCCCTCGCCGCGGGCGGCGGCCCCGCCCGACTCCGGGGCGGGTGCGGGAGTGGGGTGGCGGCGGGGCTGGTGTGGCCTCGGCCGTCCCCGGGGAGCGGGCTGGCGGGGCTGGTGTGGCCTCGGCCGTCCCCGGGGAGCGGGTGTGGGAGCGGGCCGGCGGGGCCGGTGTGGCCTCGGCCCGTGTCGGAGCGGCCCGGATCAGGGACGTACGGCCGCCGCCCGCTCCAGCATCTCCCGGGCCACGGGGAGCGCCGCGGCGCGGTCCTGCGGGACCAGGCCGATCCGGGTGCGGCGGTCCAGCAGGTCCGACTCGTCCAGCGCGCCCTCGTGCCGGACCGCCCAGAGCAGTTCGGCCCGGGTGACGGGGTGGCCGGGCAGGACGGGCTCGGCCAGGGCGGGATCCCCGGCGGCGAGGGCGTGCACGGCCACGGCCTCGCTGCCGTAGCGCCGGACGAGACGGCGGGGCACGGGCAGCGCTTGCAGCCGGCCGGGGCCCGCGGCACCGGCCAGCGGCAGCGCGGCGGTGGGGGAGGGGCCGGTGCGCAGCCCCCCCGCCCCGGCCGCGGCGTCCACGGCGTCCTGCGCCATCCGCCGGTAGGTGGTGAGCTTGCCGCCGACCACGGTGGTGACACCGTCGGGCGAGGTGAGCACCGCGTGCCGGCGGGAGATGTCGGAGGTGCGGGCCGGCCCGCCGTCCCGGCCGTCGTGCCCGGAGGTGTCCAGCAGGGGACGCAGCCCGGCGAAGGCGCCGACGACCTCGTCCCGGGCTACAGGGGTGTCCAGCACCGAGCCGAGCACGTCGAGCAGGAAGCCGATGTCCGTCTCGGGGACGTCCGGCACGTCCGGGATGCCGCCGTCGACCGGCTCGTCGGTGAGACCGACGTAGACCCGGCCGTCCCCCTGGGGCAGGACCAGCACGAAGCGGTTGGTCTCCCCGGGGATCGGGACGTGCAGACCGGCCGGCAGGGCGCCGAGCCGCTCCGAGCGCAGCACCAGGTGGGTGCCCCGGGACGGGCGCACGCGGATGCCGTCGACGAGGGTGCCCGCCCACACCCCGGCGGCGTTGATCACGGCACGCGCCCTGATCTCGCCTTCCGCGCCGGTGAGTTCGTCCCGGACGCGGGCGCCCGCGCCGGTCACCTCCAGCGCGCGCATCCGGGTCAGCACCCGGGCGCCGTGCGCGGCGGCCGTCCGGGCGAGGGCGGTCACCAGACGGGCGTCGTCGGTCACCTTGCCGTCCCAGGACAGCAGCCCGCCGCGCAGCCCGGCCGGGCGGACCGAGGGCGCCAGGTGCCGGGCCTCCGTCCCCGACAGCCGCCGCGGCGCGGGCAGCACCTGACGCGGGGTGCGGGCGGCCAGCCGCAGCACGTCCCCGGCCCGGAACCCGGCCCACGCCAGCGAGGCCTGCGCCCGGGACACCAGCGGGGTCAGCGGCAGCACGAACGGCTGGGCGGCCACCAGGTGCGGGGCCGTGCGGGTCATCAGCACCCCGCGTTCGACCGCGCTCTCGTGGGCGACGTCGAACTGCGCGGAGGCCAGGTAGCGCAGCCCGCCGTGGATCAGCTTCGAACTCCAGCGGGAGGTGCCGAAGGCCAGGTCGTGGGCGTCCACCGCGACGACGTCCAGTCCGCGGGCCGCCGCGTCCAGCGCGGCTCCCGCCCCCGTGGCGCCGAGCCCGACGACCAGGAGGTCGGCCACCCGGCCGTCCGTGGCCTCGGCCAGTTCCCGGCCGCGCCGGTGTGCGTCGAGGGACGAGCCGGGTGCGGCCTCGGTGTGGCTCATGGCGTCAGGGTCCTCTCCAGAAGGGTGCGCAGTTCACCGAGGAACGCGGCGGAGTCCAGTTCCGGATCGTCCTCGTCGGTCATCGTGCGCAGGGACAGGGTGAAGGACTGCACGGTCAGCAGCAGGGCGCGGGCCTGCCGTTCGGTGTGGCCGGGGCGGACGGAGCCGTCCGCGTGGCCCTCGCGCAGCGCGTCGCCCAGCAGCGCCAGCAGCGCCTCCTGGCTGGCGCCGCGCCGGTCGAGCACGTACGGCAGCAGCAGTTCCGGATCGACGTCGACGATCTTGCCGAAAAGGGGGTGTGCCCGGAACGCCTCGACCCCGGCGACCAACCCGTCCACGATCCGGGCGCGGGTGTCGACGCCGGGCGCGGGCTCCGGTATGGCCCGGGTGGCCACGCCGATCCACTCCCGGGTCATCAGGTCGCCCACCAGGGTCCGCAGGTCCGGCCAGCGCCGGTACAGCGTCATCCGGGAGACACCGGCGCGACGGGCCACGTCGGCGAGGGTGGTGCGGCGTACGCCGACGGCCAGCACACAGTCGCGTGCCGCGTCGAGCACGGGATCACTGTCCGAACCGTTGTGACGAATAGGCGTCATGTGTCACAGTGTAACGCCCCGAGGGCGGGACGGAAGTGGTCCGGCCCCGGAGGGACCGCAGCCGAGCCGCGCGTGCCGACCACACCGACCCACGCCGACCCACGCCGACCCGTACCGACCCGTACCGACCTGTGAGGACGACCGTTCAATGGACATGCTGTGGAACGGCTGGGGCGACCCGGCCAAGGCGGCTCCGCTCCCCGGCACGGTGACCGGCCTGCTGCGCGACCTGCTCGGCGTCAAGCCGCGCACCACCCCGGCGCTCGGCCCGGACGACCTCAGGCTCCCCGCCACCACCGCGGGACCCGCCGCCCTGGCGGCGCTCGCCGAGGCCGTCGGCGGCGAACGGCACGTCCGCACGGACCCCGGGAGCCGGATCCGGCACACCCGCGGCAAGTCCACCCCCGACCTGCTGCGCATCCGCGCCGGCGACGTCACGGACGTACCCCAGGCCGTCGTCCTGCCCGCCACGCACGACGAGGTCCTCGCCGTACTGCGCGCCTGCGCCGGGCACGGCCTGGCCGTCGTCCCCTTCGGCGGCGGCACCTCGGTGGTCGGCGGACTCGCCCCGCGGCGCGGCGCGTTCATCGCCCTCGACCTGCGCCGCATGAACGGCCTGCTCGACCTGGACCCCGTCTCCCGCACCGCCGTCCTCCAACCCGGCCTGCGCGCCCCCGAGGCCGAGGCCCTGCTCGCCGAACACGGCTTCACCCTGGGCCACTTCCCGCAGTCCTTCGAATGGGCCACCATCGGCGGCTTCGCCGCCGCCCGCTCCAGCGGACAGGCGTCCGCCGGATACGGCCGCTTCGACGAGATGGTGCTCGGCCTCACCCTCGCCACCCCCGAGGGCACTCTGGAGACCGGCCGCGCCCCCCGCTCGGCCGCCGGTCCCGACCTGCGCCAGCTCGTCCTCGGCTCCGAGGGCGCCTTCGGCGTCATCACCTCCGTCACCGTGCGCGTCCGCCCGCTGCCCGCGGTCCGGGTCTACGAGGGCTGGCGGTTCGGCTCCTTCGAGGAGGGCACCGCAGCACTGCGCCGGCTCGCCCAGGACGGGCCCCGGCCGACCGTGCTGCGCCTGTCCGACGAGACCGAGACGCTCATCGGCCTCGCCCAGCCCGACGCGATCGGCGCCGGTCTCGCGCAGGGCGGCGCCGGTTGCCAGGCGATCACCGGGTACGAGGGGACGGCCGAGGACACGGCGTACCGCCGCGAGCGGGCGGCGGCCGTCCTGACGGAGTGCGGCGGCACCCCGGTCGGCACCGAACCCGGCGAACGCTGGGCGCACGGCCGCTACTCCGCGCCCTACCTGCGCGACGCCCTGCTGGACGTCGGCGCCTTCGCCGAGACGCTGGAGACCGCCGCCTTCTGGTCCCGCGTCCCCGACCTGTACACGGCCGTCCGCACCGCCCTGACCGACACCCTCACCCGGGCCGGCACCCCGCCGCTGGTGATGTGCCACATCTCCCACGTCTACGAGAACGGCGCCTCCCTGTACTTCACCGTCGTCAGCGCCCAGGGCGAGGACCCGGTGGCCCACTGGACGCCCGCCAAGCACGCCGCCAACGAGGCGGTGCTGGCCGCCGGCGGCACCATCTCCCACCACCACGGGGTCGGCACCGACCACCGCGACTGGTACGTCCGCGAGGCCGGCCCGCTCGGCGTCGCGGCCCTGCGCGCCGTCAAGCGCCGCCTGGACCCGGACGGCCTGCTCAATCCGGGCGTCCTGCTGCCCACCGACTGACCCACCCGATCCGACGCCTGCCCCGGAGGCATCCCGATGCGCCAGTTCACCGCCGTCGTCAACCCCACAGCGGGCGGCTCCACGGGGGCGGCGACCCTGCTCCACCTGGCCCGTCTGCTCCGCGCGGCCGGTGCCGGGCTGGAGACCGAGTACAGCCACAGCCTCGCCCACGCCCGGGACATCGCCCGAGCGGCCGGCGAACGCGGCCGGATCGTGCTGGCCGTGGGCGGCGACGGCATGGCCGGCGGCATCGGCGGCGCGCTCAGCGGCACCGGTACCGTCCTGGGGCTCGTACCGGCCGGCCGCGGCAACGACTTCGCCCGCGCGCTGGACCTGCCCGCCGACCCCGAGGCCCTGGCCGGCATCCTGCTGAGCGCCGAGCCCCGGCCCGTGGACACCATCGAGGTCGAGTCGGCCGTCCACCCGCGCACCGTGGTCCTGGGCAGCGTGTACGCCGGCGTCGACGCCGAGGCCAACCGGCACGCCAACAACGCCCGGTTGCTGCGCGGCGCCGCCTCCTACTACGCGGGCGGCCTGCGCGCCGTCACCACCTGGCGGGCCGCCGGCTACCGGGTCACCGTCGACGGCGCGGAACACGTCCACCGCGGCTACACGGTCGTCGCCGCCAACTCCCCCTACTACGGCTCCGGCCGGCTCATCGCCCCCGGCGCGCGGGTCGACGACGGACTGCTCGACGTCGTGCTGATCCGCGACGCCCCGCGCCGGCTGTTCTTCACCCTGATGAACGAGCTGAGCACCGGCGCCCACGTCCACCGCCCCGAGGTGCGCGTCCTGCGCGGCCGGGAACTGCGCATAGAGGCCGACCGGCCCGTGCCGTACGGCGCCGACGGCGAGGTGGAGGCCACCCTGCCCGTCACCCTGCGGGTCCGGCCCGGCGACCTGCCGGTGCTCTGCTGAACTCCGGCGACCCCGCGCCGCGGTCCCCGTGCCCCAGGGCGCTTTCGTGCGCGGCCCGGCGCATCACCCGATCGAGGCTGGGTAGGAACAGGTGTCCGGGAGGGGGACATATGACATCGGAGCAGGCCGAGGGAGTGGTGCGGGCGGTCGTCGTGTACGACGGGCGGCTGCTGCTGGTACCGGAGGCGGACGGCTGGGGGCTGCCCTCGGGCACCCCGCAACCGGCCGAGACGCCGCAGGCCACCGCGGCCCGCGTCGTCTACGAGCTGACCGGCTACCTGGTCGACGGCACCGAGCCGCTGGAACCGCGGGCGGCCGCGGAGGAGACGGCCGTGGTGTGCCAGCTGCTGAGCGAGTCGCCGTCCGACGGGGGGCGCTTCGCGCCGGACCGGCTGCGCTGGGCCCCGCTCGCGGAGACCGCCGACGCGTCCCTGCCGGGCAGCGTGCGCCGGTACCTCCGGGGACACACACCCGTCTGAACCGGCGGCCCGCAGGTTCTCACCTCGCCTTCCGGCCCCCGCCCGGCCCGTCCGTGACACACGGACGGGCCGGGTGCACGCGCCGGGCTGCCCGGAAACGCGTGCGCTCTGCCCCCCGCGCCCCGGTCGCGGCCGAACCGGTCTTCGCGCCCGGGCCCTGCCGGACCACGTCTCCGCCCGGCGTGGCTCGGCCGCCATCCCCGAGCCGAGCAGCCGAGCCGAGCCGCGTCTCGAGAGGCGAGGACCCACCCGGCACGAGGGCCCGTGAGGAACTGCCGAGGAGCGGGACAGGGCGACCGGCCGCACCGAACCTGTCGAGGAGCGGGACAGGGTGACCGGCCGCACCGAGCCGGCCGACCCCGAGCCGTACGGCACGACGGGACCCGCTTCCTCCCCGTGCCGTCCCCGACCGGCCTCGGCGCTCTCCCGCCGTCCCCCTCCGCTTGCGGCACCGTCCGCCCCGGGGTTCAGTGATTACGGACCCTTCGCGGGCCTTTGTCTTGTCACCCCTCGTGCCGCCGGCCCGCGACCCCCTCGGGGTGCTCCACGCGGACACCCCCGCACGGACGCCGCTCGCGGACGCCCGCCGCGGAACGCCGCCCCCACGCGCGCCAGGAGCTGTCATGTCGATGTCGTTCGGTGCACCGTTCGGTTCGTCGGACCCTTTCAGTGAACTGCTGAACCGATTCTTCGGTATGTCGCCGGCGTCATCGCCCCCAGCGGTGCAGCGCGTCCCCATCGGGCGGCTGCTGACCGAATCGTCGCGGGAACTGCTCAACCTGGCCGCCCGGCGGGCCGTCGAGGACGGCACCTCCGACCTCGACACCGAGCACCTGCTCTGGGCGGCCACCCAGGTCGACCCGTCGCGCCGGCTGCTCGCCCAGGTCGGCGTGGACCCCGAGACCCTCGCCGCCGAGCTGGCCAAGGTGCTGCCCCGCGAGTCCGGCGAGCCCTCCGCGCAACCGGGCCTCACCCCGGCGGCCAAGCGGACGCTCGGCGCCGCCCTGGCCCGGTCCCAGGCGGCCGGCGTGTCCTACATCGGTCCCGAGCACATCCTCAGCGCCCTGATCGGGGACAGCGACACGGGCGCCGCCCGGATGCTGCGCGCCGAGGGCCTGGACACCAAGCGCCTGACCGGCCTCACCGAACAGGCGGCGGCGCGCGGCGAGCAGCCCCCCGCCGAGCGCAGGACGCCGGCCACCACCCTCGACGAGTTCGGCCGCGACCTGACGGAGGAGGCCAGGGCCGGCAAGCTCGACCCGGTGGTCGGGCGGGCCGGGGAGATCGAGCAGACCGTCGAGATCCTCTCGCGGCGCTCCAAGAACAACCCCGTGCTGATCGGCGAACCCGGTGTCGGCAAGACCGCGATCGTGGAAGGGCTCGCCCAGCGCATCGTGGCGGGCGAGGTCCCCGACACCCTGAAGGACAAGCGGGTCGTCGTGCTGGACCTGTCGGGCATGGTGGCCGGTGCCCAGTACCGGGGCCAGTTCGAGGAGCGGCTGAAGAAGGTCATCGAGGACGTCCAGGCGGCCGGCGGCGACATCATCCTCTTCATCGACGAACTGCACACGGTCGTCGGCGCCGGAGCCACCGGCGAGGGCTCCATGGACGCGGGCAACATGCTCAAACCCGCCCTCGCGCGCGGGGAGTTGCACGTCGTGGGCGCCACGACCATCGACGAGTACCGCAAGCACATCGAGAAGGACGCCGCCCTGGAGCGCCGCTTCCAGCCGGTGCTCGTCCCCGAGCCCAGCGTCGAGGAGACGGTGCAGATCCTGGAGGGGCTGCGCGACGCCTACGAGGCACACCACCAGGTCCGCTTCGACGACGCCGCGTTGGTCGCCGCGGCCGAGCTGTCCGACCGGTACATCAGCGACCGGTTCCTGCCCGACAAGGCGATCGACGTGATGGACCAGGCCGGTGCCCGGGTGCGATTGCGCAGCGCCGGGCGGTCCACCGAGATCGTCGACCGGGAGGACCGTATCGCCAAGCTGCGGCGGGAACTCGAACAGGCGGTGTCCGCCGAGGACTTCGAGAAGGCCTCGGAGCTGAAGCGGGAGATCGCCGAGGCGGAGGGCGAGCTGGCCGGCATCGAGGAGCGCCGCGAGGGCGTCGTCTCCGTCACGGCCGCCGACATCGCCGACGTCGTCTCCCGCCGCACCGGCATCCCGGTCTCCCAGCTCACCGCCAGCGAGAAGGAGAAGCTGCTGCGGCTGGAGGAGGAGATGCACGAGCGGATCGTCGGCCAGGACGAGGCGGTCACCGCCGTCTCCCAGGCCGTACGCCGCAACCGCGCCGGCATGGGCGACCCGAACCGTCCCGTCGGGTCCTTCCTCTTCCTCGGGCCGACCGGCGTCGGCAAGACCGAACTCGCCAAGACCCTCGCCGCCCTGCTGTTCGGCGACGAGGACCGCATGATCCGCTTCGACATGAGCGAGTTCCAGGAGAAGCACACCGTGGCCCGGCTGGTCGGCGCGCCTCCCGGATACGTCGGCTACGAGGAGGCGGGCCAGCTCACCGAGAAGGTCCGCCGCCGCCCCTACAGCGTGGTGCTCTTCGACGAGGTGGAGAAGGCCCACCCCGACGTCTTCAACACCCTGCTCCAGATCCTGGACGACGGACGGCTGACCGACGCCCAGGGCCGCACCGTCGACTTCCGGCACTGCGTCGTCATCATGACCTCCAACATCGGCGCGCGCCGCATCCTGGACCACCGGGGCGATGTGTCCGACCTCAGGGGCGAGTTGATGGACGAACTGCGCACCCGGTTCCTGCCCGAGTTCCTCAACCGGATCGACGACATCATCATCTTCCACGGCCTGACCGAGGACGACCTGGCGCGGATCGTCGACCACCTGCTGGACCGGAGCAAGCGCAAGGTGCGAGCCCAGGGCATGGACCTGGAGGTCAGCGAGGCCGCGAAGAAGCTGCTCATCGCCCACGGCCACCAGCCGGAGTTCGGGGCGCGTCCGCTGCGCCGCACGATCCAGACGGAGCTGGACAACCGCATCGCCACCCTGCTGCTCAGCGGCGACGCCGAGCCCGGCGACACCATCGTCGCCGACGTGCGGGACGACTCGCTGCACTGCTCGGTCCGCGGCAAGGGTTCCGGCGCGCCGGCGGAGTGACGGTTCCGGGGCCGGTCACGCCGGCGGAGCCTCGCCGATCGACACCAGGACCGCCGTCGCCGGTCCGTCCGGGGTGTCGTAGTGGACGGTGTCCCCGGGCCGGCGCCCGAGCAGCGCGCGGCCGAGGGGACTGTCGGCGGTGACCAGCGTCTGGTCCAGGGCCTCGGCCACCTCCGCGATCTGGAGCGTCTCCGCCGTGCCGTCGGGGAACCGGACGGTGACCGTGCTGCCCACGCCGACCTCGTCGGTGGGGGCGGGACCGGCCGTCTCCGCCTGGCGCAGCCGTTCGGTGATGTCCTCGATCCGGCGGTCCAGGCGGGCCAGCTGGTCGACGCGCCGCAACTCGTCGGCCTGGTCGGCCTGGTCGCCGACGGAGGCGGAGTCGTGGAGGGTGCCGGCGACCAGCCGGCGCTCGTCCCGCAGGTCGGCCAGTTCCTGTTCCAGCGCACGACGGGCCTGCGTGCTGATCGGCTCCGGGTCACCGGTCATGGGGTCTGCTCCTTCGCGGCCGACGGGCAGCCGGACGGGGCGGAGAGTCCGGCATTGCGCATCATAAGCGGATCAATTGCTCTCATGAGCGGATCAATTGCTTGCGTGGTGCGCGCGGGGTGTGCGGTGGGGCGCTCGGGGGTGCCGGAAGGGGCACGCCGGGATAGTGTGCTTATGTCCTGATCTTCGGAGCCGGTTCCGCTCCGACCGCGACGGCCCGGCGGAGGGAGGTGCCCATGTCCTCGAAGCGACGCCGGAAGAAGAAGTCGCGCCGCAAGCACGCGGCCAACCACGGGCGGCGCCCGCAGTCCTGACGTGCGCGGCGGCCCGCACGGGCCGCCCTCAGTCCGCCAGGGCGTCCGGCACGCCGGGGTAGCAGGGGATGATCGGGGTGAGGCCGACGATCTCCAGGGTGCGCAGGACGGGCCTTTGCAGGCCGGCCAGCCGCAGCCAGCCCGGCGGCTCGTGCGCCTGCTGTCCGGCGATCAGCGCGTTGATGCCGCTGGAATCCATGAACGGCACCCCGCTCAGGTCGGCGACCGTGCGCGCCCCGGCGGCGGGGTCCGCGGGGACGAGGGCGTCCCGCAGGGCGCCGGAGGTGTGGTGGTCCACCTCGCCGGTCACCGTGACGATGGTGACCCCGTCCACGGTGGACCGGGTGACCGACAGCCGGTCCGGTCCCGCCTCTTCGTTCGTCTCCGCCGTGTCTGCCACGCGTTCCTCGTCCACGCTCGCCGATCCTCGCCCAGGGCTTTCCTCACCGGGCGATTGCCCCGGATCGCGCCGACGATGCCGGTCGTGCCTCGCCGCGCTCCTCTTTATGTCCGGTGCATGCCAAGTGGCTGGGCTGTCGGCCCCGCCGGGAGTCACGCCCGCGTCCCGGTCCGGGTGACCGTCGCGCGCGGAGCCGACCCGCTCCTTGATGCCCCTGGCGGGCGGTGTCGACAAGCCTTATCGTATGCCGGAAGGTGTATCCCGCAATACGGAAGATCGTGGGATGGGGTGCGCGGTGTGAGGGGGCGGGACGTGCGGCGGCCGTGCGGTGTGCGGTGGGGGCGTCGGGTGCGGGACGCGGGCTCCGGGTGGCGGCTGCTGCGCGGTCCGGCCCAGGTGATGTTCCTGGCGGACGCGCGCACGGGCGCCGTCTTCTGCCTCGCCCTGGCCACGGCCGACTGGCGGTACGGCGGCTACGCCCTGGGAGGCGCCGCCCTCGGCACCGGCACGGCACGGCTGCTGCACGTCTCCCGTGACCGGGTCGAGCAGGGCCTCGAGGGCTGCAACTCCAGCCTCCTCGCCCTGTGCTGCGCGGTCTTCCTGGGCGCGGGCCGGGTGTCCACGGCGCTGCTCGCCGCCGTGGGCTGCGTCGTGGCCACCATCGCCACCGCCGCCGTGGTCCGGCTGCTGCGGCTGTGGGGACTGCCGCCGCTGACCCTGCCGTACTGCCTGCTGGCCGGTGTGGTCACGGTCGCCGCGCCCGCCTTCCGGCGGATCAGGCCGCACGGCGGCGGCCCGGCCGCGCTGCCCCGCGCGACGTCCGGCCCGACCGCGCCGGACCCGGGCGAGGTGGGGCGGGCGTTCTTCCGCAACGTCTCCCAGGTCTTCCTCCTGGACGAGTGGTACGTGGGGGCGCTACTGCTCCTGGGCCTGCTGCTGGCGAGCCGGGTCGCCGCGCTGGTCGCCTGCGCCGGCAGCGCCACCGGCATCCTCACCGCCTGGGCGCTCGGCGCGCCGGCGGACCGGATCGCCGACGGCACCCTGGGCTGCAACGCGGTGCTCGTCGCCCTCGCCCTGTGCGGCGTGTTCCTGGCGGCGACCCCGGCCACCCTGCTGTACGCACTGCTCGGCGCCGCGACCGCGACCGCCGTGACGCCCGCCGTCGCCCATCTGCTCGCCCCCTCCGGCGGCCACGCCTTCACCTGGCCCTTCGTCCTGACGACGCTCGGCTTCCTGATCGCCGCCCGCTCCTTCCCCCGGCTGACCGGCCGAACCCGGGCGGCGGACGCGCTCGCCCGGGCCGCGTAGAGGCCCCGGGGCAGACACACCACCGTCGCCTCGCCGTTCCGCCGTGCCGTCCCGCCGCGCCGTCCCGCCGTGCCGTTCCGCCGCGCCGTCCCGCCGTGCCGTTCCGCCGCGCCGTTCCGCCGTGCCGTCCCGCTGTCCTGCCGCGCCGCAGTCCCGCCGTGCCGCTGTCCCGCGGCCTCGATCTCCCGCCGCGCCGCCACGCCGCCGTTCCGCCGTCTCGCCGTCCCGCGGTCGCCCGGCAGCGCCGCCGTCTTGCCGCGCAGCCGTCCCGCCTTTCCGCCGTCGCCGCGCCGCCCCACCATCCCCCCGCCCCACCGTTCCCCGCCCCAGGCGGGCCCCGCCCCCGGCGGGCGCGCCCCCCGCACTCAACCGTTCCACCTGTGAATTCCCTAGGGATCCGGGCTGGCCGGGACGTACGTTTGTTAGATTGCGCAACCACACATCCATCGCGAGCGCTGCCGCGCGGAGCCGACCGTTCAGGGGAGTGGAAGATGAGCGACCCGCGGGACGCGGCGGCCGGCCGGGCCGCGCATGGGCGGGGCACACGGGTGCCCGGGGCACGCAACCCCGAGCCGGACCGGGTGGCGCCGCCGGGCGGCCGGGCCGCGGCCC
>NZ_JOCB01000016.1 GCF_000718775.1 Streptomyces sp. NRRL S-31 | reverse complement strand
CTCACGGACAAGCAGGCCGACGACATCATGTCGAAGCTGGAGGCCCGGGGCGGTGGCCGGCGCCCACACCCGGATCCCCGAAAACAGCACCCCGCACGGGTCCGAGCAGCGCTTCGCGGACGGATGGCCGTCGCGGCCCGCGACGTCACCGGCCACCTTGCTGCGCACCGCCGACACCACTGCCACCGTCCAGCGCGGGCGCGCCGCCTCTCCTGCCCTGCTGCTCGCCCACCTTCAGCAGCCGGCCTCCCCCGCCCCTCACCAGGCACCGGCTCCGGCCCCGGCGGCCGCGGCACTCGACGGAGAGGACGTCCTGGCGGCCGCGGAACGCTTCCCGTGGGCCCTGACCGCGCCGGTCCAGCGGCGCCTCTCACCGCCGCCGGAAGGTGAAGAGATTCGCTGCGCGCATCACCGGCCGCTCTCCGCAGGCCGAGACGAGCATGGTGAGCGGACGGGTGAGCGCCCTCAACCCCGTCCCGGGCCGCCCGGCCCGGTGCCGGGAGATGGTGTCGTCCTGATATCGGACATGTCGCCTCGTGGAGATACGTGTGCCATGCCGACGTTAATGACCGAGTGGACATTAGTGAGCTGCGGATCGCCCTACCCAACATGCCGGCCTGCACCGCGACACTCGGCACCGGCAGTCTCGGCGCGGCCCTGGTCCACGGCACCATCCCGGCAGCCTCCCCCCTCGTGTGGCCGCTCGTAGTCCTCGCCCTCGGCGCGATGGCGTACGACGTCGGGCTCCGTGCCCCGCCCCCCGCACCAGCCGACCGCGCTGCCGGACGGCAGCGAGATCCGTCTCGGCCTGGGTGAGTGCAGCCCGCCCCCGCATCTTCGCGCCCTGGCCTGGCGCTCGCGATGCTGGGCCTTGACCACGTTGCGCCCGGCCCAGTTCCTGCCGGGCACACATGGCCGCCGGTGGAGAAGGAGGGGAAGCGTCCCGTCTTGTGCGGCGCCGTCGTGGAGATCACGGTCGACGGCGAGGCGGAGCCGGTGCCGGTGAAGCTGGGAATGTGGCTTCCGAACACCAAGTCGAGGCGGAGCAGCGCGCCGTCCTCGCCGCGCCGGGCATGGAATGGGCGGGCGCGGTGCCGGCCGTCGAGGCCGCCCCGTAGCCGCCCGCCCCGCCGGTGGTGCCAACGACGCGGCCGGCGCGGGGTGTCTCTTTGGTGCGCTGCCGTGCCGCTTCTTGGCAACGTACACAGGCGTATTGCTGCGCACCGGCGACTTCCGCGCCGAACAGCATCAGCCGCGGGCAACCGGCTCCAAACGATGTGAGGTCGCGATGCCTGGCCCGGGGCCAGGTTGGAGCGGTGCCGTGCCTGGTCCCGGTGTGTCAGTTCTGCAAGCGCCAGTGCTGGTTCGTACCGCCCGTGCAGTTCCACAGCTGGATCTTCGTCCCGTTGGCGGTCCCCTGGCCGTTGGCATCCAGGCAGAGCCCCGAGCGCACCGCTGTGATCGTGCCGTCGGAATTGATGTTCCATTGCTGGTCTGTCTGTCCGTTGCAGTCCCAGATCGCCGCCGGGGTGCCGTTGGCCGCTGCCTGGCCGGCACCCAGGCACTTGTTGCCGTAGACGACCAGTTGCTTTCCGGAGGTGTAGGTCCACCTTTGGTTGGAGCCGCCGTTGCAGTCCCACAGTTGTGCCTGCGTGCCGGTGGTCGTGGCGGAGTTGTCGATGTCGAGGCAGCGCCCTGACTGCTGGCCGACGATCTCCTGGTTGCCCGCGGACGGCGACGGGTTCGAGTCGAACTGTGTGAAGAACTGCCACACCACTGCCGATGTCCAGGTGTGCCAGCCATCTCCGGTGGAACCGTCGATGGGGCCGGGGTCGTGGCCCGCTCCGTCGAACGCTGCCCAGACGACGGGGTATCCCGACCGGCAGCCGGAGTAGGCGGTGATGATGTGCGTCAGGCTGCCGTAGGCGGGCTCGGGCGGGTTCTGCGGGGTGCAGCCGTTGTTCCGGACGAAGGTGTCGCGCAGTTGCCGTCCCGACGCGATGGGCAGCACGTTGTCCCTGATGCCGTGCAGGCCCATGTAGGCGATGGGCTGGGTGCCGCCGTCGCATCCGCTGAGGTTCGCGCCGGAGTAGACCGCGACGGCGCGGAAGACCGTGGCCCGGGAGCAGGCGAGGGCGTACGACATCGCACCGCCGTAGCTGAAGCCGGCGGAGTACAACTGCGCGGTGTCCACGCACAGGCCCGCTTCGATCTGGCTGACCATGGCATCGACGAAGGCCACGTCCTGGCCGCCGGGGTTGGCCCAGCCGTTGCCGTTGCCCTGGGGGGCGACGAAGATGGTGCTGTTGTTCGTGTCGGCCAGGCGCCGCAGGCCGTAATAGGACCAGTTGTACCCGTCCGTTCCGCCTGAGTCCACGTCGTTGGCCGTGCCGCCCCGCCAGTGGAATCCGAAGATCAGCCGGTAGGGGTGGTTGTTGTCGTAGCCGGCGGGGACCCGCAGGATGTAACTGCGGGTCTGGCCGCCGCTCTGGATGGTGTGGGTGCCGCTCGTCAGCGTCGGGGCCTTGCCGCAGCCGGCGGTCGCCCGGACGGTGCCGGCGGTCGCCCGGACGGTGCCGGCGGTCGCCCGGACGGTGCCGGTGGTGGCCGGCCCGGTCGCTGCGCGGGCGCTGCCGAACGAGGTGCCCGCGGCCGACAGGACGAGGAGTATCGCAGCCGCGATCGACATGAAGAGTGGTTTGCGTTTCATGCATTCCTTCTTCGATGGGTGGGGGGCAGGGGACGTCGGTGGCCGGCGTTTCAGGTGCCGGCGATGGTCCATTCGTTGTTGGTGCTGGAGTTCGGCGTCCACATCACCGTGGTGGAGCCGGCCGTGGTGCTGCCGCTGCCGTCGAGTGCGGTGCCGGTTCCGCGGTTGACGATCTGGTAGCGGTTGCCGCCGAGGCTGTTGAGCGACCACTGCTGGTTGTCGCCGCCGTTCCACGCCGCCTGGCGGGCGGAAGCGCCGTTGGCGGAGTCGCCCCAACTGTCGGTGGCCATGCCGTTGGCTCGGTTCATGATGCGGTAGTAGCCGTTGCCGAGGTCGATCAGCTGCCACTGCAGGTTGGCGCTTCCGTCGTAGTTCCACTGCTTGAGGTTGGAGCCGGAGGCCACGGTGCCCCCGCTGTCGAGCACCAGCCCGCTGGTCACGTTGGCGATCTTCACCCAGGTGGTCGAGCCGCCCGGTCCGCCCAGTGGGGGGATCCGGCCGGAGAAGGTGAGCTTGACCGTGTAGGCCAGGGCGCTGAACGGCGGGTTGGCCGAGGGCATGGTGAGGTGCAGGCCGGATGCGTCCTGGACGGGTGCCGGCAGGTCGGTGTAACTGCCGGCGGCGTTGTTCAGCAGTTGGGCGCTCGTCAGGGTGCTGAGGTTGAACTGGTTGGAGTTCAGGGTCGTGATGGTCATGGTGCCGCCCTGCCAGCCCAGCGCGGTGGCGTAGAGGATCTTGTCGTCCTGGCTGCGGGTGAACCGGACGTCCTTGGCGGTGCCGGCCACCGGTCCGCTGAACGAGCCCCCGCCCATCCTGGTGGGGCCCTCGCCGTAGCTGGTCCAGGAGCGGGTGGAGTAGACCGCCTCCCCGAAGCGGCCGAGCCAGTCGCCCATGCCGAGCAGGATGGACTGCTGTGCGGAGGGGATGACACCGGCGGCCGTGGGTGCGATGTTCAGCAGCATGTTCCCGCCCTTGCTGACCCGGTCGATCAGCGAGTGGAGCAGGGCCCGCGTCGAGTAGTAGCCGATGCCCGTGGTGTAGCACCAGCTGGAGGAGGAGATGCTGTCGTCGGTCAGCCAGTAGGGGGTGAGCAGCCCGGCCGGGCCGCCGCGTTCGAAGTCGTAGACCTCGCCCTTGTCGTTGAGGCCGTCCTTGTAGGTCGCGACGACGTCCTTGTTCCAGGAGACGGCCTGGTTGTAGTAGTGCGCGAGGAACTGGAGGCGGTAGGACTCCTGCACCGGGCCCAGGTCGAAGTCCTGCCAGATCAGGTCGGGCTGGTAGCCGTCGATGATCTCGACCAGCTTGTCGAACCAGAGTTTGTTCTCCGCTGCCGAGCCCTGCTGGCCGTAGAGCATGCGCAGCGTCGCGTCCGACTGGGGCGGCACGTGGTCGTAGTAGCCGTTGAAGTGGTAGGCGTGGTGCAGCGAGGCCATGAACTTCAGCCCCTGCCCGCGGATGGATTGCGCGTGCAGTCCCACCAGGTCGAGTCGTGGGCCGTGCTGGATCGAGTTCCACGGGTTGGCGCGGCTGTTCCACATGGAGAAGCCGTCGTGGTGTTCGGCGACGGGGCCGGCGAACCTGGCGCCCGCGGACTTGAACAGCCGGGCCCAGGCGTCCGGGTCGAAGTCGCCTCCCTTGGAGACCAGTTCGGGGGCGAACCGCACGTAGTTGCCGGCCTTGTCGCGGGCACCGTCGATGAAGTTGTGGTACGGCCATACCGAGGGGTCGCCGTAGGTGGCGATGTGGTGCCTGTTCTCGTTCGAGCCGCCGATGTACATGTTGCGCGGGTACCACTCGTTGCCGAACGCGGGGACGCTGAAGACGCCCCAGTGGTAGTAGATGCCGAACTTGGCGTCCTGGAACCAGGCCGGGGCCGGGGGGTGCCGGTCCACGGACGGCCAGCTCGCGGTGTAGTTGCCGGGACCGTCGGTCGCGGCAGCTTCGGGGGCGAACCGCAGCAGGCCGAAGGCCGTGGCCGCGCCGGCCGCCGCCAGCAGCCGACGGCGGCTGACCGGTGGGGAGGAGGAAGACATGTGGAGGCCTCTCGGGGGTGGTCGACTGGGGTGGTGCGGGAGCCGGTGGTCGTCGGCCGGTCACCGGATCAGTCGCGCGTCCACTGCTGGTTTCTGTTGCCGTTGCAGGTCCACAGCTGGAGGAGGGTGCCGTTGGCCGTTCCCCCGCCGGTGGCGTCCAGGCACAGGCCGGACTGGTCGCCGGTGATCGTGCCGTCGGCGTGGAGCGTCCACTTCTGGTTGCTGCCGCCGTTGCAGTCCCAGATGTCCACCTTGGTTCCGGGGCTGGTGCCCTGGCCCGCGGCGTCCAGGCAGGCGCTTCCGTAGACCCGCAACTCACCGGCCGAGGTGTTCGTCCACTGCTGGTTGGTGCCTCCGTTGCAGTCCCAGAGTTCCACCTGGGTGCCGGCCGTCTGCGACTGGTTCGGCACGTCCACGCACCGGCCGGACGCGGCTCCGACGATCGCGCCTGTCGTGCCGCCGTCGTTCCCACCGCTGCCGGGGGTGATGGACAGGTTGTCGAACTGCGCCGTCTCACCCTGGCTGGTCGCGTAGCCGGTCTGCCCGCCGGCCCAGGTGCGGTCGTTCACGGAACCGACCGTGGCACCGTCGATGACGGCGGTGATGGCGGTGCCGGAGAAGGTGAGGGCCAGGGAGTGCCACCGGTTGGTGCCCAGGGCCGTGGTCGTGCCACGGGCCAGGGTGGTGATGTTGCCGTTGGTGTTCGAGTTCAGGACCGACCAGGCTCCGGTGTCGCTCACCCGCAGGTGGTAGGCGTTCAGTCCTCCGGTACTGCTGTAGTCCTGTGCGCCCGCACGGCCGATCAGTTCCGCGTATCCGGGCTGTTCGAGCATCACGTCCGACGAGACGGTGTAATTGCTCCAGCTCACGTCACCGAGCAGGGCGTGCGGATCGGACAGCGCGTCCCAGGTGATCGGCTTCTGCGGGCTCATCTGGCGCACGCACCTGCCACTGCGGCCGCCGCCACAGCCCACCTCCTCGAAGGCGCCCTGCCAGTCCATGAGGTACCTGGCCTCGGTGCCGGTGGCATAGCCGTCGAAGGAGTCGGTGTAGGGCAGCTTCAGCGTGCCCTGGGCGGGACCGGTGGCGGTGCCCTTGCTCTGGCCGGTCGTGGTGGTCAGGGTGTACACGCGGCCCGGCTGGACGGTGAGGCTGAAGCCGCTGCCGGACGGGGTGATGTCCGCGGTGTGCGCGAAGTAGTCGGCCGGGTTGCCGGAGGTGACGTCGGTCGACCAGACGTGGACGGTCTTGGTGGACAGTCCCCCGGTGACGTTGAAGTTCAGCGTCTGGGCGCTTCCTGCGTCCATCGTCTCGACGACCGTGGAGTAGTCGGAGCCGTTGGTGGACTTCAGCGAGACGTAGCTGCCGTTGTTCCGGTTGCCGCCGATGTAGCCGCTGGAGGCGTCGAGGTAGTGCCAGCCCGGGGCGGTGAACTGGCTGGTCTGCGCCATCACCCAGGCGTTCTTGCCGATCGCGTAGTGGCCGGACCAGGGCTGCGGGGCCAGGACGAGCCCCATGGTGGGGTACGGCAGGTTGGGCGTGACCGAGGCGACCACCGGCCAGTTGAGGTACGCGGTCATCCGGCCGTCGATGTATCCGCGGTTGATGCCGCGGGCCATGGCCTGCGCTCCCCCGTTGTAGTCGTCCGAGCCGTTCTCGCTGGCCCACAGCGTCTTCCCGGATGAAGTGGCGGCCGACGGCACCGAGCAGTTGGACTGGGACGACCGGTAGCCGCAGGGGTAGTGCGTGCCGATGACGCTCACCGCGGAGGCGAACGCCGGGTTGGAGTTGATGTCGTTCGCCACTGACCAGTCCGAGTCGGCCGCGACGATCTTGACGTTGCCGTAGCCGTTGCTGTCGAGCGCGCTCCGCAGTTGCTCGTACCAGGAGATGTTGTAGCCCCGCTCGTTCCACCCGCCGAGGTAGTCGATGTTCAGCCCGTGCTGCTTGGCGCAGCCCAGCCACGAGAGCAGGTAGTCGACCATATCGGTGGACCAGAAGTTCCCGCCGCCGATCCAGCCGGGTGCGCCCCAGGCGAGCCCGTTCAGTTTGATGTCCGGGTTGCGGGCCTTGGCCTGTTCCATCAGCCACCATTCGTAGCCCCGGTCGCAGTTGAGGTCGGACCGGGTGTGCTGGTGACTCGGCTCGGACCCTGAGGTGGAGTTGGTGTCCCCGCCGATCTCCGTCTTGAGGATCTGCACGGAGGCGCCGTAGCCGGGCTTGAACAGGTAGTCCAGGATCTGTCCGCGCTGGGGCTCGGGGTAGTCGATCAGGAGTCTGCTGTTGCCGCCCCCGCCGCTGATGGCGCCGACGCCGTCGAAGGTCCGGCCGCCGGAGGCGCCGTTGATCGTGATGGAGGTGGCGGCCTGGGCCGGGGCGGCGGTCGTGGCGACGATGCCGCCGGCGGTCAGGAGCAGGCCCGCGAGTACGGCCGTCAAGACGCGCAGGCGCCGGAACGACCGGCTTAATGCTGACACGGTGGAGTCCTTTCACAGGTGGGAGGTGTCCCGTGCGGGGGCCCGGTCACAGGGCCCGATGGCTGTGCGGTCGTCCGTTACCGGCCGGCTGCGGGCCGCCCCCGCTCTTGATCAGCGCTCCGGCCGGGTTCGGGGTGACGCGGCACGCCCGGTCGCCGTGCATCGCGTGGGTGTGCCCCCTCGCCCACGCCGGCCCGACGTGCGTCGCGCAGGTGTGCCCCCTCGCGCACGCCGGCCGACGTGCGTCGCGCAGGTGTGTCCCCTCGCCCGCGTCGGCCGACGGTCTGCGTGCCGATTCCTACTCGTCCTCATCCGGTCCTCCTGTGCGGTCCGTCGCTGCGGCGTGTGTGAGGGGCGGGACGGGTCCCGCGCGTGGGCGGTGCGGTGACCGCGCCGGGGCGGGGGTCGCGTGCCGCCCCGGCCGGCTGCTGCGGATCCTTCAAGGGGTCAGCTCAGGGACCATTTCTGGTTGGACTGGCCGTTGCAGGTCCACAGTTGGACGGGGGTGCCGTTGGCGGTGGCGGCGCCGGTCACGTCCAGGCACAGGCCCGACTGGGCACTGGTGACGGTGCCGTCCGCGTTGACGTTCCACTGCTGGTTGGACTGGCCGTTGCAGGACCAGGTGATGACCTTGGTGCCGGGACTGGTGCCCTGACCGGAGGCGTCCAGGCACAGGCGGCTGCTGCCGGAGTACACGGTGAGGTCCCGGGCGTTGGTCTGGGACCAGGTCTGGTTCGCCGCGCTGGTGCAGTCCCGGATCTGGGTCTGCGTACCCGCCGTCGTGGACGAACCCGGCACCTCCAGACACCTGCCCGCACCCACGGCGCGCAGCGCACCCGTCTTGGTACCGCCGCCCGACCCGTAACCGGCCGCGGTGATGGCGGCCTGCACGGCGTTCTCGGTGGCGTCGGAGGGGTAGCCCGCCGTCATCGCGCCCTCGAAGAACTCGCCCGAGCCCGAGACACTGTTGTCTCCGCCGGTGCCGAGCAGCACCGAACTGTCGAGCTTCATCGGCGAGTAGCCGTTCGGCAGCGGGCCGGAGAACGTGGTGGTCAGGCCGCCGCCGGCGCCGTTGCCGTATTTGAGGGTGAAATTGCTCGTGCCGTTGTTCTTCAGCCACGCGCTGACGAACGGGTAGTGCACACCGGTGTTGTCGGGATCCTTGTTGGAGCCGGTGTTGGTGTGGTACATCCCGTTCTCCAGGTCGGCCTCGACCCATGGACCGCTGCCGGTGCACCCGCCGAACCAGCAGGCGTTGCCCCAGTAGAGGGCGTTCATGGTGGCGTTGCCCGTGTCGGTGTGGGAGTTCTCGCCGCTGCCGTAGTCGAAGCAGCACCACTGGTTCGTGTAGTCCGACGACGTCACCATGTAGATGCCCTCGGGCTGGGCTCCGGTGGCCACGCCGTTCGCGTGGTCGATCCGGTAGCCGACACCGGGCTTGACCTTGACACCGAAGACCTGGTGACCACCCGCGGTCACCGGCAGGGCCATGGCGTCGGCCCCGACGTCGGCTCCGTTGGGACCGGGCCCCTTCCAGTAGCCGCCCCAGGAGATCGGCAGGTCGTTGTGTTTGGTGGTCTGGTCGTAGATCTTCGTGATCGTGCACGACGTGCCCGAGCAGAAGGAGACCTGGGACGCCGCGTCGGCGTAACCGCCCGCGCTCATCACTTGGATGTCGCGGTAGCTGTGATCGGAGGACCTCTGGATCTGGTACAGCGGCCCGTTGTACGACGCGAAGAGCGCCCTGGTGGTGGAGTGCGCCGTCACGCACGGCGTACCGCCCGCGGCGTAGAGGTCACACGGCAGCGACGCGTCGGCCGCGATGGCCTTCGCTGAGTGGACTGCCGAATGGGCGGTGGTGGCCGTGCCGGTCCGCGAGGACGCGGCGAACGCCGTGGTACCGAACGCGGCCACGACCATCGCCAGGGCGACGAGGAGCGTGGCTTTCCATCGCCTTGGCCAGCGGTCGACGGCTGATCCGGTCATGAGACCTCCTTTGTGACGGTGCCGCCCCACGGCGGCGCCGTAGCTGTCTGCGGCCAGTGCCGTAGCTGTCTGATGTCAGTGCCGTAGCTGTCTGTGGCCAGTGCGGAGGCACCCCGGTTGTGCGCGGCCGGCAGGCACGCGGCAGGCAGATCGGACGGGGCTCGGCCGAGGCGTGCGGGGGGAACTCATGCCAGCGTCCACCGCTGGCTGCTGCCGCCATTGCAAGTCGACAGCTGGACGAGGCTTCCGTCGCTGACGGCCCCTCCGGTGACGTCCAGACACAGGCCGGACTGGACGCCGGTGATCGTGCCGTCGGCGTTCAGCGTCCACTGCTGGTTGGTCTGGCCGTTGCAGGTCCAGATCTCCGCCTTTGTCCCCGGTGTGGTCTGGTTGTCGTAGGCGTCCAGACACCTCTGACTGCTGCCCGAGTAGACGGTGAGCTGGTTGGAGGCGGAACGCGTCCAGATCTGGTTGGCACCGCCGTTGCAGCTCCAGATCTCCACCTGGGTGCCGGCGGTCGTGGTCGAGTTCGGGACATCCAGGCACTTGCCCGACCCCAGCCCGTGCAGCTCACCGGTCACAGTGGTGCCGCCGCCGCTGCTCGTGCCGCCCGCGACCCGGTACATCACCGTGCCGTGCGCGGGCACCGAGGCGCTGATCGTCCCCGAGGTCGTCGAGGACGCCCCCGACCACAGGTCGGTCAGGGTGTAGGAGGACGCCCCGGTCTTGCCGATCGCGGCCGCGCTGGTGGTGATGGTCGCCGTCGAGCCCGTCTCGTTGAACAGCGCCACCGACACGTCCCCGTTCGCCAGCGGCTTGGCCAGGACGTCCAGGCCGCCCGAGGAGAAGACCATGACGCCCTGCCTGCCCAGCGGGTCCTGGTCGACCGCGATCACGCGGGAGTTGGTCAGGGTGGCCAGGGTGTCCCTGCTGGCCGAGGGGATGTCGGTGCCCGCGATCAGCGGCGCGGCCATCTCCGCCCACAGACTGAACTCGCTCCGGCTCTCGGTGGCCGTCAGCGAACCGTTGCCGACCTCCAGCATGTCCGGGTCGTTCCAGTGGCCAGGGCCGGCGTAGGAGGCGAGCCCCACGTTGCTGTGGAAGATGGAGAGCATGCTGGAGAAGCTCGCGTTGATGTCACCGGTGGTGCGCCAGCTGTTGCCCACGCCCGCGCCCCAGGTCCACACGTTCTCCTGGCCCCAGTTGCACAGACTGAACAGGATGGGCCGGCCGGTGGCCGCCAGGGCGTCGCGCATCGCGGTGTACCGGGTACGAGCGGGCGCCCCGGTGTTGTTGCAGTTGTCGTACTTCAGGTAGTCCACGCCCCAAGAGGCGAACGTCTGGGCGTCCGTGGTCTCGTGGCCCAGGCTGCCCGGGTACCCGGCACAGGTCGCGGTGCCCGCGTCCTCGTAGATCCCCAGCTTGAGCCCGAGCGAGTGCACGTAGTCCGCGGTGCCCTTGATGCCGTCGGGGAACTTGGCCGGGTCCGGCACCAGGCGGCCGCCGGAATCGCGGCTGTGGGTCATCCAGCAGTCGTCTATGTTGACGTACGAGTAGCCCGCCGCCTGCATGCCGTTGGTGTGCATGGCCTGGGCGGTGGACTTGATCAGCGACTCGGAGACGTCGCATCCGTACGCGTTCCAGTCGTTGAAACCCATCTGCGGCGTCAACGCCAGCCCGTTGCCCAGCGCGGTCGCGGGCTGCGCCGTCTCCAGGGCGAGGAGGGGGGCGGCCACGGCGAGCAGGACGACCGTGAACGTGAGCGCCAGGATCCTGCGCAAGGACGTCAGTGGCCTCAGCGGGGACGGCGTTCGCGGTCGCCCGGACCTCTCGGTGGTCATGGACATGGTTCATCGCTCCTGGGGTCGAGTACCGGAGAACACATGCACGGCAGTGGGTGGGCTCGCGGCGGCGGCCCCCGGCCAGGCGGGGAGGGCGCCGCCCCCTGAGCCTGTGAGGACGAGCTCGGCGGCAGCCGGCCGCGACGATGTCGGCCCGCACCGCGTCGCCGGTCGCGTCGGAGGGGGAGCCGGCGAGGATCGCTCCTTCGGTTCTCTGAAGCCAGCCGTGGGCAGGAGCGCGCGGCGCCGATCGCATCACGCGACGTTCCAGTGCCGGTTGGCGCCGTCGTCGGAGTCCCGGATCTGAACGAGGGCTCCGTTGGCACTCCGCCCTGCGGGAGCCTCCAGGGCTCGGCCGGAAGCGATGGTGGCCAGGGTGGAGGTTCCGTCGCCGTTCCGGTTGGCCCGCCGGTGCTGGTTCGCTCCACTGTTGGCATCGCAGGTCTCCATCCACGTGCCGTTCGCCGTCTGTCCGCCCGCCTCGTCCGGAACCCGCCCACTGGCGCTGTTCGTCAGCGTGTACGAGCTGTCGCCGTTCTGACCCGCCCGCAACTGCGGATGTACGCCGCCGTGGGAATGCCGGCGGAACGGTCCTCCCCTGGTCGCCGCCGTTGCACATCCGGATCTCCACCGCCGCGCCGTTGGCCGTACCGGAGCCCGTCACATCCCGTCGCGCCGTCGGAGCGCACCGGCCACTGCCGGTGCGCAGCGCCGCCCCAGGTCCTGGTCCGGGTCCAGGTCCAGGTCCAGGTCCAGGTCCAGGTCGGCAACCGGATACCGGCCGTGGTGGCGCGGTCCGTAGCGTCCAGGCCCTTGCTTCCGTACCCGGTCAACCGGTTGCCGTCCCGCTCCCCGGCGGCACCCCGCACCAGGACGGCCGGGTGCAGACGCGGAACGGTGCCTGGCTCTGACCTGCACTCCCAAAAAGCTTGATGCAGCCATGACATTTGCATGGTGCGTGCTCCTTACGACTCGGCCGCTACGGCGGGCGGCCCGGAGGTGCGCTGCTGGTAAGCGGAGCAACCCCGATCCGTTCGGAATGTCGAACACATGTCGGAGTATCGAGCAAGGTGGATAATAGGGAACCAGCGAACGGCGTCAATACCCGCAACACAATTCGGCAATCGTCTCGAAACAATCGGCGCACCGGTGACGGCACGGCGCCGTAGACCAAACGGCCAAACAGCCTGGCAGGGCTGCGCGGAAAGGCACCCCTCCGCAGCGGAACGGCGCCGGTTCCACGGACGGCAAGGACACAGCCGGTCGCCGCTCCGGGCACTCGACTTCGACCCTGGATTTACGAAGAGCATCCGAAATTTCGAGACGTCAGAGGGAGCAAGTCCTCCCACCCGGGACCCAGACTCACAAGGTCCGCGGCCCGGTCGGCGGCGGGTGCCGTCGGTGTGGCTGTGGGTCCGGACCGCCGCGGCCCACCAGGCGTCGTGGGCCGGGGTGAACTTCCCAGCGGAACCGGCCTGGTTGAGAGCAGTCGCGCCGGGAAAGGCGCCCGGCTTGCGGATCAGGACCTCCAGGTAGTGATCCAGCTCCAGCCGACAGCTGGCTTTGGCGATCAGCCGCTCATGCCAGGCCACCTCGACGTTCCTGTCGTAGACCATCAGGTGAGAGGCGTGCAGCAGCACCCGGACCTGCTTGCCGATCAGGCAGACCGGCACCGAGTAGCGGTTAATACGGACTGCGAAATGGCCGTAGGGGGTCGACCTGCGGATTGAACACCCGCCCCGTCTCGAACGGATCCTCCGGCAGCTGCAGCAGACGCGGGCGCTCGTCCTCGGAGTACTCGTCGATCGTTTGGGCCCTGGACCCGATCCGACGCCGCCCATCGTGCCGGTCCCACTACTCGACCAGCTCGTTCAGCTCCGCCAGCGACTCGACCTCCGGAACCGGGCGGCGCGCTGGGCTCACCGCCACCGGGCCCGCCGAGCTCACCCTGTCCCAGCCACGACGACACGCCAAGCCCGGACGGCACGGACGCCCGATGACCGGTCGCCCGACCGCTCCCTCCGGTGCCCTTAATCCCGCAGCGCCCGCCTCCAGCGGCTCCGGCACGCCCGTGTCCCCGCAGCCCGCCGAACCGCCCTCCGCCATCCCGCTGGGTCCCGTACTGCGGAGACGCCCGTACCGGCCGACCGCTCTCGCCGCGGATTCACCCGTCCGCCCGCCGGAGTCCCCGCCGGTGCCAGACAAGCTTTCGCCCTGCCTCATACCGGAATCGTCGCTCCTGTCGAAGGGCTTGTCCGTCCGGGCATCGAAGGCGTCACACCATGTACCGGCCGGCGATGGCGGTGCCTGACTGCTGCGGAACGGAGTCGAGTCGCCCAACACCCTTGAGGCGCGGGGTCTCGACGCCTCGCGCCAAGCAACTGGTGATCGATGCGCTCCGCAACGCCCACAGCCCCTTTGCCTGGTTCATCAGCCTCGACCCGTTCTTGGCCGAACTCGCGGGCAGTAGGGAGCCGTTGTAGAACGCCCGACCACCTGCCGGGCAGGACCGCCCGGCAGGTGGTCGGGCGTTCCGCCGGCTCGCACGCGGGTGCCGGTCAGTGAGCCGCGGGCCGCAGGCGTACCGGGAGGGTCTGGTGGCCATTGCTGATCAGCGAGGGGTACGGCAGCAAGTCCGCTGGCGGCACCGCGAGTTCGATGAGCGGGAAACGGTCGAAGAGCAGGCGCAGGGCGGTGATGACCTCCATGCGGGCGAGGGGTGCGCCGAGGCAGAAGTGGACGCCGTGACCGAAGGCGAGGTGGTCCTTGGAGGCCCTGGTCGGGTCGAAGACGTCGGCGGTCGGCCCGTGCCAGTCCGGGTGCCGGTTGGCGGCGCCGTAGGAGGCCAGGACGGCTTCGCCGCGGGCGATGACCTGCCCGTCGGGCAGCGGGATGTCCGTGAGGGCGTAGCGCAGCGGGAGGTGTTTGGCGGCGGGTTCGTGCCGCAGTGTCTCCTCGACGACGTCCGTCCAGGTCACCCGGCCGGCCCGGAGGTGGGCCAGGTGTGCGGGGTCGGTGAGCAGGGCGGTGACGGCCTGGTCGATGACGTTGACGGTGGTCTCGTAGCCGGCGCTGATCATCAGCAGCAGGGTGTCGCGTAGTTCGGTGTCCGACAGAGCGGCCCCGTCGCCCTCCTCGTCGCGGGCGGTGAGGAGCAGGCTCGTCATGTCGTCGCCGGGAGTGTGGCGCTTGGTGGCGATGAGCCGGTCGAGGGCCGCGTAGAGTGCGGCGGTGTTGGCCTCGGTCTGCTCGGTGGTGAGGGTGGTGGTGAAGACGCCGTCGATCAGCGTGCGGAAGCCCTGGCGCTGGTCGTGGGGTACGCCCATGAGGTCGCCGATCACGGCGACCGGGAGCGGGCGGGCGAGGTGTTCGCGCAGGTCGACAGGCGCGGTGGGGGGCAGGGAGTCGAGCCGGTCGAGGAGCGATGCGACCGTCTCCTCGACGGTGGGGCGCATGGCCTCGACGCGGCGGGCGCTGAAGGCGGGCGCGACCATGCGGCGCAGCCTGCGGTGGTCGGGGCCGTATGCCGTGAACATGGTCCGGGCCGCCACCCAGAGGGCGAGCGGCCAGGTGGCGACGGTCTCGGCGAAGGCCGGCCAGTGCGCGGCGGCGTCCTTGGAGATGTCCGGACTGGTCAGCAAGCGTTTCAGGAGGGTGGGATCGGTGACGGCCCAGGCGGTCACGCCGAGGACGTCCACGCGGGTGGCCGGGCCCCGGGAGCGCAGGGCCCGGTCTTCGGCGTGGTGGTCGGAGCCGGTGGGATCGAGGACGAACGCCGGCTGGTACACCGGCTGATGCTCGGTCACGAGTGCGGCCTCCTTCGGCGGGCGGCGGGGTACCGGGGCCACGACGGGAGGGTGCCGGATGCTCGCGCGTGATCGTGTCCGGGTGCCCGTGCATCGCCGTGCCCGTGTCGCGTCCCAGCGGATGGCTACCCTGCCATCCGCCCGGAGCAATCCACCCTTGGGTGGATGGAAACAGGACAATCCATTCGTGGTGTCGGCGTACGGCGGTCACCCCATGCCGGTGGGCGGCGGGGCGGGCAGCCGGTTCCGCGGTCCCGTCCCGCCTGCACCTGGTGCGTCCCGACGTCGTGATGGAGGTCGCCGTCGACGTCGCCCGGGACAGCGCAGGGCGGTGGGGACATTCCGTCCGGCCGCGAGGCGCGCACGGACGTCTGCGTGAGGCGGGTGCCGCTGGCCTCGTCGGTGTGGACGCGGGACCATCGCCGTGTCGTGTCCGTGGCCCGGCACATCGGCGCCGGCGTCGTCCGGATCAACTGTCACATGACCACGGCCGCCGAGATGCCCAACGGCGGCTGCGACGAGTCGGGTACGGCAAGGACCTGTCGGCGTACGGGCTGGAGGACTCCACGCGCGGCAAGCACGTCATGACGTACACCGGCACCTGAGGTGACCGGTGCGACCGGCGTGTTCAGCGCAGGGCGATGAGCGCGATGGCGGCGGCCGCGCACACCAGTCCGGCGGCCTGCCACCGCGTCAGCCGCTCGTGCAGGAAGACCAGTGCGAGCAGCACCGGGATGGCCGGATAGAGCGCCGACAGCACGGTGGCCACGGCCATCAGCTGGTGCCGGGTGGCGGCCAGGTACAGGATGATCGCGACCGTGCCGACCGCGCCGGCCGCGGCGGCCACCGCCGTCGGCCGGCCGGGCATCGTCACCGGGGCCCGGTAGGGGACGAGTACGGCGGCGATGACCAGCACGGAGGCGACCCGGCTGATGACCACGGGCCCCAGGCCGCTGCCCGCGCCCACCTGAGCCATCGCCAGGAACTGCACCCCGAAACCGGCGCTCGCGGCCAGCGCGGCCGGCACGCCCGCCGGCCCCGGCGGGGCCCCGCCGGGGCCGGATCCCGATGCCTGGGAGACGAGCCAGAGCGCGGGCACGGCCACCGCGATGCCGACCCAGGCGACAGCGGACGGCCGTTCGCCCAGCAGGGCCACCCCCGCCAGGACGGGGAGAACGACGGCGCCCACGTCACTCACCGGGACGACGACGCTCATCTGCCCCTGGGACATCGCCCGGTAGAGGAAGGCGACCCCCACGCCCGTGCCGACGCCCGAGAGCGCCCCGAACCCGTAGTCACCCGCCGTCGCCGGGCCGCCGACGGACGACAGGGCCGCCACCAGCGCGACCGCGGTCCCGGCGAGCTGTGCGTACAGGGCCACGGTGATGCCGTCGATCCGGCGGGAGACGAGTCCGTTCGCGAAGTGGGTCACTCCGAAGCAGAGCGCGGAGGCCAGCGCCAGCGTCTCACCCACGGACCCTCCCCGCGGGCGGCTGCGGACTCTTACCGGGCGGGACGGCATCGGCGCGCGAACACATACCGAGCGCCTTACCCGGGATCCTCACGATGATGGCACCCGGCTGACCGACCGCCGCCCGGCCCCGCCCCGGCCTCGATGAAGGACGTGCCTCGCCCTCGGCGGTCTTGGCTGTGCCGTTGAGGTGTGCTGCGACAGTAGGCGGGCATCTCCCCCTCCCCCGGTTGTCTGGTCCGGGGTCCGGGGCACAGTCGGCGCACCGGGGTCGGTTCGAACGGTACGTCGAGGTGGTGACCCGCGCCGTCGAAGAGCGCCACGAGCCGCCACGCGAGTGGCAGGGGCCGGGCACATAACCACCGCGGTGACTATGTGCCCGGCTCTGTCCGCAAGGGGAACGCCAGCACGCTGACGCCCAGGGGCATGGTGCCCGGTGTGTGCGGTGGCCGTGCGGCCTCGTGGAGTTCAGCGGCCAGCTCGGCGAGACGCCGCCGGACGTCCTGCCAGGTTCCGGGATCAACCCACAGTTCGGCGTCGACGGTCACGCCCTCGCTCGAGTTCAGCCGTCGGCCTGCACGTTCGCGAAGGGTGTGCGCCATGGTCTCGGCCAGCAACGGGGTCCCGTCCTGCTGGTCGGACAGGGGTGTGCCGTGGACGGCGCGGTAACGACGTTCACGGCCGCCGCGGCGCATGCGTTCCTCCGCCAGCTCGACCAGGCCCACCGCGTCCAGGCGCCGCAGGTGCTGGCTGGCCAGCGCATGCGAGATGTCCAGCTCACGGGCGAGCTCGGCGGCCGACATCGGCCCCGGCCAGAGGAGGCTGAGCATCCTTAGTCGCACGGGGTGGGCGAGCGCGCGCAGCACGGGGTCGCTATCAGTCACGCCAGCCAGTAAAGCGCATGGGGGGCGGTGACACCCACTACCCCCAAGCAATTGATTGGGGGTAGGTTGAGCGCGATCACGGATGGATGCGATCGGGTGACGAGGGGGATGGGACATGGGCGGACACACGCGCAAGGTCTTACGGGACCGCAACGCCGGCCTGTATCTCGGCGGAGTGATCGTCTCCGGCTTCGGTGACTCGGCCCTGGCACTGGCTGCCGGGATCTGGGTCAAGACGCTCACCGGCTCCGACAGCCTCGCCGCGCTCATCGGATTCTGCGTATGGATGCCGACCATGGCGGGCCCCGTGATCGGCACGCTGGCGGACCGGGTGCGCCGCCGCCCGCTCCTGGTGGCCACCAATCTCGTCCTGGCCGCGGTGATGACGGCGCCGTTGGCCCTGCGCTCCGCCGAGGACGTCTGGCTGCTGTTCGCCGCTCTCACCCTGGTCGGAGTGGGCGTGGTGCTCACGGACGCGGCTGAGACGGCGCTGGTCGCCGCCGCTGTGCCGGCCGAGCTGCGCGGCGACTTCAACGGCCTGGTCCGTACCGCGATCGAGAGCATGAAGCTCCTCGCTCCGCTGGCCGGCGCGGGGCTGTTCGCGGCCTGCGGCGGACCTGCGGTGGCGTTGCTGGACACGGTCACCTTCGTCCTGGCCGCAGTCGCCTTCAGCCTCGTCCGGGTCCGCGAACCGGCTCCCGTTCCCCGTTCCGGCAGGACGTGGACCGCCGAGACCGCGGAGGGTGCCCGCCACCTGTGGCGGCACCCGGTACTGCGCCCGCTGGTCGCCGCCGGCGCGGTGGCCATGGTGCTGTCCGGCCTGAACAGCACGGCCGTGTACGCGCTGCTCGATACCGGGCTTCACCGGTCCGCGTCCTTCGCGGGAGTCCTCACCCCGCTCCAGGGACTCGGTTCGGTCGTCGGCGGACTGGCGGCCGGTGCGTTGATGCGCCGCATGCCCGAACGCACCTTCGCGGCGGCCGGACTGGCGCTCTTCGCGGCCGGCGTGCTCGCGCGGGCGACCCCTTGGCTGCCCGCGGTGCTCGGCGGCAGTGTGGCGATCGGCGTGGGCCTGCCCTGCCCGCTGATCGCGGCGCTGACAGCCGTACAGAGGGAAACCCCGTCCGAACTGCTCGGCCGGGTCGCGGCGACGGCCAACACCTTGATCTACGCGCCCACCGGACTCGCCCTGCTCCTGGGCGCGGGAATGGTGGCCGGCCTCGACTACCGGATCCAGCTCGCCGCCGCCGGCATGTCCGGCTTGGCCGCCGCGGCCGTACTCGCCGTCACCGGCCGCACCGTGCGCACAACGGCACCGGCAGGCACACGCCCGACGCCCGGGACGCGGGGAAGCGATGCCGTGTAGGCCTCGTATGGACAGGGCCGCACCCTCTTCGGCTTCTTCCGGCGGCCGGCCCGTGATGTGGAGTGAAGCATCGGTCGTGAGCGCCTTCGCGGTGCGGCGGCTCATCGTCCGCGGTAGCGAACCCGGTCGTCCGGGCTTCCCTGTCAGCGAGCCTGGTCGCTCTTCGGCTCGGTGTCTTTGACCCTGGCCGGAGTTCCCTCCGGGGTGAAGGAGTGGTGGAAGGTGAAGGCGTGCGGCGCGGAGCCGTGGTGGTGGAGGTGTTCCAGCCTGGAAACGCCGTCCTGCCAGGTGGGTATCACGCCGTCGGAGACCCACCAGATCACGTGATTCGGGTGCTCCGTCCTCTCGAACCAGTCGTAACGCCTGTTCAGCGCCTCACGGTGCAGACCGGTGTAGACGGCGTCGAAGGCGGGGCGCAGGTCGGTCCAGAGTGAGAGGGTCGCGGCCAGGGCGGTGGTTTCCACCGTACGGCCCTTGTCGTACCAGGTCGGTACGGCGAACTCTCCCCATACGCCCCAGTCCGCCTCGAAGAGCACGCCCCGGTCGCCGTCCGCCGCTTCGGCACGCGCGACGTACCCGGGGTGCTGACTGATCTTCCGGTAGACGGACTCACCCCTGGCGTAGAACTCGCGCGTGAGAGGTGTGGGATCGGCGAGAGGTGACTTCAGTACGCCGAACGTGTACAGCGCCAGACGGGGCATGCATCTCTCCCTGGTCGCGGGTGCCTGGTGTGGACCCGGTTCGGTGGCTTGCGCCCGGGGGCGGGAATCCTGGGGCGTGATCGACTCATCCCGTCGCGGGTGGCTCAGCCTTGAGGAACTCCCGTGCGACCGTGGGCGATCGCCGAAGACGAGGTGAAGGTAGCTGCCTTGGCGGGCCATGTCGAAGTTGCGTTTTCGCTGTCCAAGTGGCCTCCACGCGCCGGAACTCCCGCTTCGGCGGACGGACTCGAATCCGCTTGGCCGGCCACCGCGACCACTGCTACCTTTTCGGAGGCCGTGCCGGAGAACGAGGAGGTGGTACCCGTGAACGCAGTATCGACATGGGTGCTCCTCCCCGGGGTCACGGTCGGGCGATAGGTCGTCCGGGAGCGCCGTTCGTGAGCACTCCGAAAGGCACGACCATGTACTTCACATCCGAGCGGCATCTCGACGACGGTGTCCTCGAGCGCGGATTCACCCTCGGGGAGATTCCCGGCATCCTGTGGACTCCCGCGTCCGCGCCGGCGCCGACGCCGCTGATCCTGATGGGCCACCCTCCCCTCGGACTGCACAAGATGTACTCCCGGCTGGCGGGGCGGGCCCGGTACTACACGGCGGAGTACGGCTTCGCCGCGGCCACCATCGAGCTTCCCGGGAGCGGTGACCGGCCCCGTTGGGCCGCTGTCGAACAGGCCCGCGCCGATCTTCGCGGCGCGATGGAGGCCGGGGAGCCGGTCGGCGACGAGATCGTCGACGCCCTTGTCCTCCCGCTGGTCGAGAAGGCGGTTCCGGAATGGCGGGCCACCCTGGACGCCCTCCTGTCACTGCCCGAGATCGGCGGTCCGGTCGGGTACGAGGGCGGAGTGATCTCCATCGGTATACGGCTGGCGGTGGTTGAGCCGCGCATCGTGGCCGCCGGATTCTTCGCCGGGAGTCTCGTGCCCGCCGCCATGTTCGACGAAGCCCGCCGGGTCACCATTCCGTTGCAGGTCCTGTTGCAGTGGGACGATGAGGGGAACGACCGGCAGGCGGCCCTGGACCTGTTCGACGCCTTCGGTTCCCAGGAGAAGACGCTGCATGCCAATCTGGGCGGGCACACCGGCGTCCCGCGGTTCGAGCTCGAGGCCGGAGCCCGGTTCTTCGCCCGGCACCTGACGTGAGGCCGGGGCAGCAGGCCACCGGCAGACGGTGAGCGTGTCGGCCAGATGGCTGGACGATGCGGGACTTTGACCTGGTGCCCCGGCGAAGTCCGTGACGTCGGCGTCGATCAGCCGGACATCGTCGGGTGCCGCCAGGTCGGTCGGTTCCGAGGAGTGTCGGAATCGAGCGCACGTGCTTGTCTGACGCACGGACGGGCCTGGCGGTGGGAGGGCATCGGTCATATACCGCGTACGGGAACCTCGGGCGTCCCGGGCTACCGGGGCGGAGCGGGCCGGCCGCGCGCGGCGGACGTGTACGCCTCCCAGTCGGCCTGCCCGCCCGCGCCCATGACTCCCGTGGCGGCCGCGAGATCGGCGGCGGGCGTGTGGCGCATCTCGCGGCGGGCGACGCGGGTGACCAGCGCGGGGAACATCGGCCGCAGCGGCTGGCACCACCGCAGCCAGGGCGGTGCGTAGATGTGGGCGGCGCGGTGTTCGACACCGGCGGCGAGCCAGTCGGCGACCTGCCCGGGCGTATGCATCCGGCGGGCGAACCGGGGCTGGTGGGCGCGCAGGGCGTGCAGCACCGGGTGGTCGTCGATGCCGGTGAGCATGTCGGTCCCGGTCCAGTGCAGGTAAGCGATGCCGACGGCGATCCCGTCGGGTTCGACCTCGCCGCGCAGCGCCTGGGCGAAGGACTCCGCGCCGGCCTTGGAAGCGCAGTAGGCGCTCATCATGGGGGCCGAGCCGAACGCCGCGGTGGAGGCGATCTGGAGGAAGTAGCCGTGCGCGCGGGCGAGTTGGGGCAGAAAGGCGCGGGCGGTGTTGGCTGAGCCGATCAGGTTGACGTCGATGACGCGACGCCATAGGCCGGCGTCGGTCAGCCGGAAGGGACCGCCGGCCGCGACGCCCGCGTTGGCGACGACCACGGACGCGATACCGAGCCGGTCCGCCACCTGCCGCGCGGCCTCGTCGAGTGCTTCCTGGTCGGTGACGTCGGCCTCGACGCACAGGCTCGGGGTGCCGAGCGAGGCTGCGGCGGCGCTCAGGGTCTGCGCCTCGCGTCCGAGCAGGGCGATGTGCATGCCGACGGCGGACAGGCGTCCGGCCAATGCTTCGCCGATGCCGCGGGCTGCTCCGGTGACGACGGCGACGCGGCCCCGCAGCAGCGAGTCGTGAGCTGCCGCGGCGCCGGGCCGCGTCCCTGCGGTGCTGTGCATGAGGGTCCCTCGCTCTCGGCCGTGCGCGGTCCGGGGATGGGCTGGGCGGTGTCGGCGGACGCCCGGCGTCGCTGACGCGCTGGTGGGGACGGGTACCCGGACGGCCTGCTCATACCCGCGCCTCACCGCCCTGCGTGCGCCATGGGCGGCACGGCGGGCAGGTCGGATCGCCGGCACCTGGCACACGCGTCACGCCACGATGTCATCACGCTGTCGGGGCTTGCGGCCGGCGGTGCCGGACCGTTCGGTGCGGCATCGGGGACATCCCGGCCCAGCGGCCACACCGCCGATACATGCGCGGAAAGTATCGCGGGTGTCACCGTGGGTGGCGCGAGGGGTTTGACGATGGGCGGCCTTGTCGTATGACAGGCCCGTCACCTGCCGTACGGAGGTTCACGCGGTCGCGGGGTCCGGTACCTCTGGCTCAGCGCAGCCGCTCGGCCAGTCCGACGATGATGCCCTCCGGGCCGCGGAGGTAGCAGAGCAGGTAGCTGTCCTCGAACCGGGCGATCTCGCCCACGAGTTCGGCTCCGTGAGGTCGCAGGCGGGCAACGGTGTCCTCGATGTCGTCGACGGCGAACATGACGCGGTGCGTGCCCAGGATGTTGTGCGGCCGGTTGCGCGGCCCGGCGGTGATCGGTGCGGGGCTGCGGTACTTCGCCAGCTCGAGCCGCCCGTGACCGTCCGGGGTCCGGAGCATCGCGATGTCACAGCGGACGCCGTCGAGTCCGGTGCACTGGTCGGCGAAGCGGCCCTCGATCTCGGCCCTGCCCTCCAGCTCCATCCCGAGTTCCACGAAGAACGCGATGGCGGCGTCCATGTCCTCGACGACGATCCCGATGTTGTCCATCCGCTGAATCGCCATGCTGGTTCCTCCGTCTTGCTCGCACGGCCGGTGGTGGCCGCTGATGTCGCGGGGACGGAGCCGGTGGCACGTTCCCGTCATCCGCGGTCAGCCCAACTTCAGCACATCCGGCTCGCGCCTCGGCATCGCCAGAGCAGACACGCGAGCCGGGCGCCACCGGTGTGGCTGCGCGTCTACCGGAAGCCGAGGTGCGGATCCGTACCGACCAGTTCCGCGCTGGCGGCCCACAGGCGGGCGGCGACGGCCGGGTCGGCCATGTGGGAGGGGACGGGCTCGCGTCTCGGTGTGCCCCGCAGTCCGAAGACCCGCGGCCCCCACAACTGACCTCCCCGCACCTGCGGGTCGAGGACGGCACGGACGACGGGCCATGCTCCGGCGTCCTTGCCCTGCACCAGGACCGCGGAGGGCAAGGCGCGCAGCCGCTCGCCCGGGGTCGTCACACGTATCGGAGGACGGGACGGGGTGAGGGAGTCCAGTGCGCCGCCGGGATGGGCCACCACACTGAGCACCGTGCTGCCGACGGCACGCAGCCGGCGATCGAGTTCGAAGCCGAAGCACATCTGCGCCAGCTTCGATCGGCCGTAGGTGCGCTTGGGCCGGTAGTCCCGCGTCGACTGGAGATCGCCGAGGTCCAGTCTCTCGGACCGCGCCGCGAAGCTTCCCACCGTGACGACGCGGGCCGCCGGCGCCGCGGACAACAGGGGGGCCAGCCATCGGGTCAGCGCGAAGTGACCGAGGTGGTTGGTCGCGAACATCAGCTCGTGGCCCTCCCCGGTCACCCGCCGCGGCGGGTCGTCGAGCGCGATACCCGCGTTGTGGACCACGGCGTCGAGACGATCGAGGTCCAGCCTGTCCACGGCCGTCTTCAAGGACGACAGGTCGGCGAGGTCCAGTGGCAGGTACCGCACACGCGCTCCGGGGACGCGCGAGCGGATCGATGCCTGGGCGGCTTCGGCCCTCGCGCGGTCCCGGCTGCCGAGTACGACGACGGCGCCGGTGGCGGCCAGCTGCTCCGCGGTGAAGTAGCCGATCCCGGCATTTCCCCCGGTGACCAGGAAGGTCCTTCCCTCGGCAGACGGCAGCCGGTGGACGTCCCACGGTCGGCTCTTCGATGCGGAAGACACGATGACAGGCTCCTTGCGCTTCGGGACAGCGTGCTCAGGACGAGCACCGACCCGCCAAAGGTCACAGCCTCCACCGACATACCGCCGACATACCTCCGACATACCGCCGACAGATCACGATCACCGCCGACAGATGTCGGACACCGGAAGGCGGAGCAGGATTCCCCTGGTGAGCCCGCCACGGCCTGGTGGCAACACCGCGCCGTGGGCGGCCTGTGCCATGGCCCGCGCGGTCTCATGTGGTCGGCGTCGTGTCGCCGTTGGGACATGTCGCAGCTGTGACAGCTCATGCCGGTGACAGGCCGCGCCCTCTCACCGAATGATTTCGGACAGTTGTGATCTTCAGCTGTTCGAAAGGTGTTTTCCCTGATGGCAAAGATCCGCCTCACGGCGGCGATATCGACAGGACTGGTCCTGCTGGCCGGTGTCGTGCCGGCCACCGCCGCGGCGCGGACGGCGGGCACCGGCGCCGTCACCCCTCCCGCGGCCGTGCCGGGGGCCCGCTCCACGACCGTACGGCTGGTCACCGGTGACCAGGTGACCGTGACGTCGCTGCCCGGCGGACGCCGCACCGCGTCGGTGCGGCCCGGGCCCGGCCGCGAGCGCATCCCCTTCGAGACGTTCGAAGAGGACGACAAGTCGCTGACCGTGCTTCCGCGGGACGCCGAGGCCCTGGTGTCCGCCGGCGCACTGGACCGCCGGCTGTTCGACGTGACCGGCCTGATCTCCCAGGGCTACGACGAGGCGCACACCTCCGCGCTTCCGCTGATCGTCTCCGCGGAGCCGTCCGGGGCGGGCGCCCGGGTCACCGCCGAGGCGGCACGGGCCGCCGCGGCCACCGCCGACCGGCTCGTCGCGCTGGACGCGCCGGGAAGTCCGTCCCGGGACCTGCCGAGCATCCACGCACGGTCGGTCCGGGTCGACGCTCGACGGCTGGGGACCTTCTGGAAGACGTTGAACCCGGGCGGCGGGGGCGCCGCCCGGGCCGCGGTGACTCCCCGGGTGTCGCTCGACGGCAGGATGCGGGCCGTGCTGGACCGCAGCACCGCGCAGATCAACGCCCCCACCGCCTGGAAGGCGGGTGACGAGGGCCAGGGAGTCAAGGTGGCCGTGCTCGACACGGGTGTCGACGCGAACCATCCCGATCTGGCCGGTCGCATCGCGGAGGCCGAGGACTTCTCCCACAGCTCCAACACGGGCGACCACTTCGGTCACGGTACGCACGTCGCCTCGATCGTCGGCGGCAGCGGCGCCGCGTCGGGCGGGACCCGCCGGGGCGTGGCACCCCGGGCCGACCTCCTGATCGGCAAGGTCCTGGGCGACGACGGCTACGGGACCGAGTCGGCCGTCATCGACGGCATGGAATGGGCGACGCGCGAGCACGCCAGGGTCGTCAACATGAGCCTGGGATCGGGCTCCCCGTCCGACGGCACCGACCCGATCAGCCAGGCGGTCGACTCCCTGACCGCGTCCGGCGGCGCCCTCTTCGTCGTCGCGGCCGGCAACGAGGGGGAGACGGGTCCCTCCAGTGTCAGCTCGCCTGGTGCGGCCGACGCGGCGCTGACCGTGGGTGCCGTCGACCGCGACGACTCGCTCGCCCCGTTCTCCAGCCGCGGCCCGCGCCCGGGTGACGGCGCGGTCAAACCCGACGTGACCGCCCCCGGGGTCGGCATCGTCGCGGCCCGGGCGTCCGGCACCACCCTGGGCGACCCGGTCGACGCCCACTACATCGCGCTGTCGGGGACCTCCATGGCCACCCCGCACGTCGCCGGTGCCGCCGCGCTCCTCGCCCAGCGGCACCCGGACTGGGACGCCCGGCAGCTCAAGGACGCGCTGATCAGCACCGCGCACACCGTGCCCGGCACCCAGGCGACCGAGCAGGGCGGCGGCCGCGTCGACGTGGCCGCGGCCCTCGGTCCCGTCACGGCCAGCGGTTCCCTCGCCCTCGCCCCGCTGCGCACCGACGGCTCGGGCGGACGGCAGCGGGCGGCCACCGTCCGCTACACCAACTCCGGCGACCGTGCGCTCACGCTGTCCCTGTCCCTCGGCCTGGCCACCGAGTCCGGGCGCGCGCTCCCGGACGGGGTCGTCGGTCTCGGCTCCGGCACCGTGCACCTGGCGGCCGGGGCCACGGTCGAGGTGCCGCTGAGCACCGACGCCCGGCACGCGGTCCGCGGCGCCTACTACGGATACCTCACCGCGAAGTCCGCGGACGGCGCCGTGGTCGCCCACACCACCGTCTCCCTCGCGGTGCACGCCCCGCTACACCGGCTGACCGTGCTGTACCGCGGTCGTGACGGCAAGGTGGATCCGGACTCGCTGCCCACGATCTGGGGCCCCGACGGGTTCGTGGACTACGCGGACCGGCAGGCCCACGTCGCGCTCGTGGAGGAGGGCACGTACTACGTCGGTTCGAACTTCCGGGACGAGACGGATCACGGCGGCGAGGCGGGCACCGTCGTCGCTCCCGAGGTCAAGGTAACCGGGGACCGGACGGTGACGCTGAACGCCGCCCAGGCCACCGAGGTGCACATCCGCACACCGCGTCCCGCCGAGCAGCACGGCATCCTCAGCACCACCGTGTACCGCCGGATCGACGGTCGCGGGCTGATCCAGGGAGTCATGTACTTCGACGACGTCGAGCGTCTCTACGTCACCCCGACCTCCCAGGTGACCGACGGCGCCTTCGAGTTCTCCTCGCGCTGGCAGCTGGTGGCCCCGCAGCTGCGGGGCGAGGTCTCCGGCGGCTCCGGGGAGTTCGTCCCGTACTACGGTGCCGACTCCCCCGTCTTCCCGGACCGCGGGACGAAGCTGACCGCCGTGGACGCGGGCGTCGCGTCGGCGCCCGACTTCCGCCGCGCGCGCGGGAAGCTCGCCGTCGTACGGTTCGACTTCTCCGTCACCGAGCGGGAACTCGCCCGGTCCGCCGCGAAGGCGGGGGCCGGGGCGCTGCTGATGGTGTGGCCGCGGGAGCAGGGCAGCGCCTGGACTCGGTGGCAGCCGACGGGCGACCGGTCGGCTCTGCCCAGCATGCGAGTCTCCTGGAAGGACGGCGCCGCCCTGCTGGCACGCGTCGCGAAGGGCGCCACGACGGTGACGTTCTCCGGCACGGTGCGCAGCCCGTACCTGTACGACGTGATGCAGGTGTCGAAGGGCTTCGTCCCCAGGCGGGTGGTGCACACCGTCTCGGAGCGGGAGAGCGCCGTGGTGCGCAGCACGTACACCCGCACGGGCGACTCGCTCTGGGCCAGCGAGCAGCGTTTCGGCTGGCGTCCGTACCAGGGGACCGCCTGGAACCAGTACAGCCGCTACGTCCCGGTGGGCCGGGAACGCGTCGAGTACGTGACCGGCGGGGACACGCTGTGGAACCACGTCGTGCACCACGACGTCGTCGACGTCCCCGACCTGCCGCTGACGGCCGGCATGCGGAACGCGCCGCGCGCCTACCGGCCCGGAGAGCACACGACGGAGCGATGGTTCGCGGCGCCGGTCCGTCCCTCCGTTCCCCGGGGCTGGACCCAGCCGTCGGTGCGCCACGGCGACACCCTGTCCGTGTACGTGCCTGAGTTCACCGATTCCGACGCCGGCCACTGGTCGTTCGCGGAGAAGGCCGGCTTCGGCACCGGCCGGGCGGCCACGGCCGACGACGTGGCGCGGGCGGTGCTGTACCGGAACGAGGAACAAATCGCGGTCTCCGACGACGGCGCGTGGGGCGACTTCGAGGTGGCCCCGGGGCCGGCCCGGTTCCGGCTGGACCTGACGACCGCCCGCGTCTCGGACGACTGGCGCCTCGGCGTGGGCACGCAGACCTCGTGGACGTTCCGCTCGGACACCACGGCCGACGCGGTCCCGCTGTCGCTGCTTCAGCTCGACTACGCCGTACCGGTCGACGCGCAGGGTGCCGTGAGCCGGGCACGCGCGCACGCCCTGGACCTCACCGTCCGCGCGCAGGACGGCATGGCCGCCCCGCGCGGCGTGCGGCTGAAGGCCGAGGCGTCGTACGACGACGGGAAGACGTGGACCACGGCGCGCACGACGCGGCGCGGTGACGGCCGGCGCTTCACGGCCACCGTGGAACGGCCGTCGAACGTGCGCGGCGACGCCTATGTGACGCTCCGCGTGACCGCCACGGACTCCGCCGGCGACAGCGTGCGGCAGACGGTGGAGCGGGCGTACCTGCATCGCGGCGCCGCGTGAGGCGCGAACGGGGCTGACGCGTCGGCGCGTTCACCGGGCGCGGCGGGCCGGGGCTCCCGGAAAGGGCGGCCCGGCGCCCGCCGCGCGCGGCGACGACGCGGCGAGGCGGCGAGGCCGCGGGGCGGGACTCGTTCGGCGACGAGCACGTGCTCATGCACCTCGTGTGCGGGGGCGCGTGTGTCCCGACCGACGGGCGTGCCGGACCGCCGGGCGTGCTGTTCACAGCCAGCCGCGCCGGGACGCCTGCCACGCGAGTTGCATACGGGTCACCGCGCCGACGCGCTCCATCATGGCCTGGATACGGCGCTGGACGGTCCGGCGGCTCAGCCCCATCTGCGAGGCGATCGCCTTGTCGGCGACTCCCGCCACGAGCAGCGACAGCAGCTTGCGGTCGGTGGCCGGGAGCGTGTCCGCCGGGCCCGCTCCGTCGTCACCGGCCGGCATGCCGTCGCCGTCGATGTCCAGGGGGACGGCGTCTTGCCAGTAGCACTCGAAGAGGGCGATCAGGGCCGCGAGCAGATTGCTGTCCCTGACCAGTGCCGTGGTCGGCTCCTCCGGGCTGCCGTGCGGCCCGCCGGCCACGAGCGGGAAGACGGCGACGGCGCGGTCGGCGACGGCCAGGCGCAGGGGCAGGTGCGGTACGGCACGAGCCACCTCGCCGGCCCGCACACCCGCCACCACGTTCTCCAGGGCGCCTTCGTCGTCGAAGAACGCCTTCTCGTACAGCACCCGGTACCGGACGCCCCGGGCCAGCGCCTCGTACTCCTCGGCGTTGCTGCCCGACGGCATGGCCACGTACTGGGCCTTGCAGAACCACAGCATCTCGTGGCGTGCGCCCGACTGGATCTGCCGGAGCTGCTGGCGAAGGGCCTCCGCCCCGGTGATCACCTCAAGCAGCTGGCCGGCGTCGTGCCGGCGCATCGTCTCCCGGTAGGACTCGACGAGCCGTGCCGCCTCGGACCGGGCCAGATCCAGCGCGTCGGCGCTGCGCTTCAGGCGGGGCAGCAGCGCCGCCTCCGGCGAAGCGGGGCGGTACACCCTGGGTGTGCCGTCCGTGTGGGTGACGAGGCCCTTGGCGACCAGCGAGTCCAGGACGCGACCGGTCTCCGCGTCGGTCAGGAGGGCCCGCTGGGCGATGTCCCCCTGGGTGGCCAGGCCGGACGCGACGAGCATCCGGTAGAGGGATTCCTCCTCGGGCGAGACTCCGGCAGCCTCCAGCGCCACAGACGCCTCCCGGAGCCTTGGAACCCAACGGTTGAACAGCGTACTACGACGGGAGTTCACGGCCCTCGTGCTGGGCGGTTCGCCTGTTCCACCTTGCGGTGCACTCGCCGGTGCAGCGGCCCCACCAGCACGGATATCTCCGTCAGCCGGTCGGCGGGCTCGTCGGGCGGCAGTGGGGTGGCGGCGGCTGTCGCTTCCTGAGGATGACACTTGGTTGCCAACTTTCCACGATGATGACACCTTGGTTGTCATGCTTGTCTCCGCCGAGCACCCCGAGATGCTTTCGTTCGTGACCTCTGACGGCTCCCTCGCCTATCGCGACAGCGGCGAGGGGCCTCCGCTGGTGCTGCTCCATGCCGGGTTCTTCGATCACAGCATGTGGGACGCCCAGATAGGGGCATTCGCCCCGCGCTACCGGGTCATCGCACCGGACGCCCGCGGACACGGCGCCTCCTCGAACGCGACCCGGCCGTTTCGTCCGGCCGACGATCTGGCAGCGCTGCTGCGCCGTCTCGATGTCGGGCCGGCGGTGCTCGTCGGGGTCTCGATGGGCGGGGGTACCGCGGTCGACGCCGCGCTGGAGTATCCCGAACTGGTCCGCGCCGTGGTCGTCAGCGGTGTGGGGACGAGCGAACCGTACTTCGAGGATCCCTGGAGTCTGGAGGTCCTCGGGGAGCAGAACGAGGCACTGGCGGCCGGCGACATCGAGGGCTGGCTGAACGGGCACGTGCGCTTCGCGGCAGGCCCGCACCGCTCGCTCGGTGATGTCGATACGGACGTCGCGAACCGCCTGCGCGCGATGGCGTTCCGGACGATCTCCAAGCACACGGCCGGCGAACCAGACCATCGCGTGCCGGTTCCGCGGACCTGGCAGCGTGCGGCGTCCATCGACGTCCCTGTTCTGGCGATAAACGGTGCCCTCGACGTGAGCGACCACATTGCGATGGCTGAGCGCCTGGTCCACGCGGTACCCGACGGCCGCGCGGTGTCCGTGGAGAACACCGCGCACTTCCCCAACATGGAGCAGCCGACCGAGTTCAACGCCCTTCTGGCGAGGTTCCTCGACACCCTCCCGAATCGGGGTCCGATGTGCGTCGAAGAACAGAACTGACCCGTCGAGCCTCCCGGCCCGGTGGAGCGGCCGGGTGACCATTGGTCTCCGCCTAATAGGCTGGCGTGGTGACTGAGGAGCGGGAGCGGGTGCGGCCGTCGGGAGTGTGGGCCACGGCGTTGGGGGTGGCCAGGGTGCGGGCGCTGGAGACCGAGCGGGAGAACGCGCTGTTCCGCGACCCACTGGCACAGGCCTTCGCCGCAGCCGGCGGTCTATGGCCCTCCTCTCCGCCGTTGCCCGATGACGAGGCCGCGCGACGCCGCCGGCTCGCCGTTTCCTACTCCATCGTCATCAGGACGAAGTTCCTCGACGACCTGTTGCGGCAGGCCTCCGCGTCCGGGGTCCGGCAGGTCGTGCTGCTCGGCGCCGGCATGGACAGCCGGGCCTTCCGGATGGACTGGCCCGAGGGCACCCGGCTGTTCGAGGTCGACACCGCCGCCCCACTGGACTTCAAGGCTGCGGTGCTGCGTCAGGAGCGGGCCGTCCCACGCTGCGAGCGGATCACCGTCGCGGTGGATCTGCGTGAGGACTGGCCGGCCGCGCTGACCGCCGCAGGGCACGACCCCGCCGTACCGACCGTGTGGATCGCCGAAGGACTGCTGATCTATCTGCCCGAGGACGCGGTGGAGCTGCTGCTGGCCCGGATCGGCGCGCAGTCGGCGGCAGGCAGTCGGATGGGGCTGACATTGGGCTCGCGCGGCGTGATCGAGCGCTTCGGCGCGGATGCCGCGCCGGGATCGGCGGCGTCCATGTGGGTCTCGGAGATGCCCGACGATCCGGTGGGCTGGCTGGCCGGGTACGGCTGGGAGGCCGAAAGTCACACCCTGCGCGAGCGCGCTGCCGCCTACGGCCGCCCGATCAGCACCCCGCCGCAAGCCGAGGAACGGCCCGGCGGCCTGATCTCGGCGGTCCGCCGGTAGAGCGCCTCCCGGTTTCCCGGATGATCGATTCCGGCAGGGGCTGACGGCCCGTGATCCCCGCGGTGTGCCCACCGCATGAGACATGCGCCAGGGGGTGGGCCGACTGGCGAGTGGCAGGTCCGCTGAGCGGCCGATCCCTCGGGCCCGGGCGAGGGTGGTGTCCTGGCGGCGCGGCGGACGCGGGTCCGCTTGACCGCATGTCCCGCACCTCGCCTCTCGTAGCACGCGGCCGACCGGCCGGAGCAGATTGCGGATGAGGCGCGTTCCTTCGGCAGAATGGGCGAATGATCGAGATTTTCACACCCCGTCTCCTCCTCCGTGGCTGGCACGACGGCGACCTCGCGCCGATGGCGGAGATCAACGCGGACCCTCGGGTCATGCGATGGATCGACGACGGCTCGGTGCACGACCTGGACCAGACGGCCGAGGCCATCGAGCGTTGGGAGGAGGAGTGGGACGAGGAGGGCTTCGGGCTCTTCGCCGTCGAGTTGCTGGCCTCGGGCGAGCTGATCGGCTTCACGGGACTGTCCGTGCCCGAGTTCCTGCCGGAGGTGATGCCCGCCGTGGCGATCAGCTGGCGACTGGGATCACAGTTCTGGGGCCAGGGATACGCGTCCGAAGCCGCGCACGCCACACTGGAGTTCGCCCTCCAGGACCGCGGCGTGGACCGCGTCATCAGCATCCATCAGGTGGGGGACGACGCCTCCGAGAACGTCATCCGCAAGCTCGGCATGGTGCCCGAGCTTGAGACGACACATCCGGTGTACGGCTATCCGCTGCGCGTTCACGCCATCGATCTCACCGAGTTCCAGGCGTGAACCGGGCGAGCCGTCGATCACCACGGAACAACCGACCGCTGTCCCTGCGTCCCTTTCGCTGATGGGGTGGTTGAGGAACTCGATGCGCTGCATGACTGTCATCCTGCCCCCGCCTGCATAGACGTCGTCGGGGGCTGGACCGCCCTCCTGCTCGGCGCGGCCGGCCAGCCCCGCGCCGCGCTGGCCGAGGCTCGCGTCACAGGCGGGGCCGGTTCAGCAGTCTGGAGAGCACGATGGCGCTCTCGGTCCGTTCGACAGGGGCGGTGGCGCGCACACGTTGAATGGCCTGTTCCAGGTGGGGGATGTCCCTGGCGAGCATGTGGACGACCGCGTCGGCGGCGCCCGAGACGGTACAGGCTTCGACGACCTCGGGTATGTCCTCCAGGGCGTGACGCAGTTCGGCGGGGGTGGGGTTGCCGGTGCAGTAGACCTCGACGAATGCCTCGGTGTGCCAGGCCAGTGCCTGAGGATCGACGAGAGCGGTGAAGCCGCGGATCGCGCCGGTGGCCACCAGGCGGTCGAGACGCCGCTTGGCGGCGGGCGCGGACAACCCGGCCGCCTGGCCGATCTGTGCGTACGTGGCGCGGGCGTTGCGCAGCACACAGCGGATGATCGCTTCGTCGATGGCGTCCATGACGTCACTCCAGAGGTCAGAGAGGCGGTGGGCGCGCAAGAAACATCCACAGGCCCGCCGAGATCGCAAGAAAACGGTGCCGCTCAACAGCAATTGGCGATTGCTTGCGTCGCTCGCCGAACATAGTCTCCGGCTTGTCCTGACGTCATGTGCCGGGGAGCAGCGTTGTGGTGACGGCAAGCCTGAGCAATGTGGAAGCGTCCGCCTTGGCCGCGGTCGACGAGTCGGCCATCGCCCGGTTGTTGCTGGAACTCGTCGCTGTTCCGAGCGTGACGGGCAGCGCCGCGGAGTCCGAACTCCAGCATGTCCTGGCCCGGCATCTGGAGCGGATGGACCTCGACGTCGACCTGTGGTCCATGGACCTGCCCGAACTGCGTGCGCATCCCGGCTTTCCGGGCTGCGAGGCCCCGCGCACGGAGGCGTGGGGGCTCGTGGGCGGCACTCGGCACCTCGGGGACGGGCCGAGCCTGGTCCTCCAGGGGCACGTCGACGTGGTCCCTCCCGGGGACTTGGCGCAGTGGGAGGGTGACCCGTTCCGTCCGCGGGTCGTCGGGGACGCGGTACACGCCCGCGGAACGTGCGACATGAAGGCGGGCGTGGTGGCGATACTCGCCGCCCTGGCCGCGATACGGGAGTCGGGTGCACGGCTGCGCGGCCGGGTGTCCGCGCACTTCGTCGTCAGCGAGGAGGACGGAGGACTCGGAGCGTTCGGCACCCTCCGGCGCGGCCACACCGCCGACGCCTGCATCATCGCCGAACCGACCGGCGGCGCGCTGATGACCGCGAACGCGGGCGCCCTGACCTTCCGCATCGAAGTGCCCGGCCGTGCCACCCACGGCAGCACCAGGTACGCGGGGGTGAGCGCCATCGACGTCTATCTGCCCGTCCACCGCGCGCTCGCCCGTCTGGAGGCCCGCCGCAACGCCGACACCGACCCGCTCATGTCCGAATACCCCATCCCCTACCCGCTGTCCGTCGGCACCGTCCACTCCGGCGACTGGGCCAGCAGCGTGCCCGATCTGCTGGTGGCCGAGGGACGACTGGGCGTCCGGCTGGGCGAGGATCCGGCACGGGCACGCGCCGAACTGGAGGCGTGCGTGGCCGAAGCCTGCGCGGCCGACCCCTGGCTGCGCTCCCACCCTGCCACGGTGACGTGGTCCGGCGGCCAGTTCGCCAGCGGACGTCTGCCGGCCGGGCACCCGCTCGCGGCCCTGGTCGGCGACGCGCACGCCGATGTCACCGGCGGCCCGCGACCCGGTGAGCGAGGCGCCCCTTACGGCAGTGACCTGCGTCTGTACTCCGGGGCGGGGATCGCCACGTTGCAGTACGGCCCCGGCGACGTACGCCTCGCACACAGCCCCCAGGAACAGGTCCGCGTGAGTGAGATCGTCACCGTCGCCCGGGCCCTGGTGCTCGCCACACTGCGCGGTGTCGGCACCGAGTAGTACCGGCGGCCGGGGCTACCGGGCCGAGCGGGCGGGCAGAACCATAGGGGGCTCGGGCGCGTTTACCACGCATGCCGGTACCTCCGTCGGCCGAGCCGCCGGCCCGTTCGCCCGAAGGGACGCCGATGAGCACCTCCGTCACCCACCCCGCCCCGCCGGTCGCTCCCGGCCGGATGCCCGTGATCGGTCATGCCCTCCCCCTGCTGCGCCGCCCCCTGGAGTTCCTCGACACCCTGACCGCCTACGACGGTCTGGTGGCCGTCCACCTCGGGCCCAGACCGTCCTACGTCCTGGCCGCCCCGGAGCTGGTCCACCGCGTGCTGGTCACCGACGCGGCCCGGTACGCCAAGGGCCGTTCCTTCGAGAAGCTCCACGACTACCTCGGCCAGGGCCTGGCCACGTCCGAGGGCTCCTTCCACCTCCGCCAGCGGCGATTGATGCAGCCGGCCTTCCACAGCCGCCAGATCGCCGCGTACGCCCGCACCATGGCGCGGATCGCCGACGAGCGGGCCTCTTCCTGGCGGCCCGGTCAAGTCCTCGACGTCACGCGCGAGATGCACGACCTCTCCCTGTCCGTGGTCACCGCGACCCTGTTCTCCACCGCGCTGGACGACAGTCTGAGCGCCGACATCCACCACGCCATGCCCATCGTGCTGCGCGGCATGTACACCCGGGTCCTGGACCCCATCGACCTGTGGCACCGGCTCCCGACCCCGGGCAACCGGCGGCTCGCGGAGGCCCACCGGCGCCTGCGCCGCGCCATCGACCACCTCATCCGCACCCGGCGCGAGGAGCCCCGGACCGACGAGCCGGACCTGCTGTCGATGCTCCTCGCGTCCCAGGACGGCGCCGACGGCGGGGCCATGACCGACCAACAGGTCCACGACGAGGTCATCACGCTGCTGGTCGCCGGCACCGAGACCGCCGCCGGCGGCCTGGCCTGGCTCTTCCACGAGCTCGGGCGGAACCCGGACGTGGACCGCGAACTCCATCGGGAAGTCCGGCACCTGGCCGCAGGCTCCCCGGCACCCGGGGAACCGGCCCGGCTCCCGTACACCCGCCGCGTGCTCGACGAGGCCCTGCGCATGCGCAACCCCGGGGGCATGACCATCCGGCGGGCGATCACCGACGTCGAACTGGGCGGCCACCGCTTCCCCGCCGGGACCGAGTTCATCTTCAGCGCCCTGGTCCTGCACCGGAACCCGCGTCTGTTCCCCGATCCCCTCCGCTTCGACCCGGACCGCTGGCTGCCCGACCGGCCGCCCGTCCCGCGCGGCGCGTTCGTCCCGTTCGGCGCGGGAAGCCACCTGTGCGTCGGGGAGCCCTACGCACGCATGGAGATGACGGTGGTGACCGCAGCCGTGGTCAGCCGATGGCGGCTGGACCCCGTGCCCGGAGCACGGGTACGGGGCGTCATGACCTCGACCAACAACCCCGCCGGCCTGCTGATGCGCGCCCTGCCCCGAGAGGAGTCCGGGCCCGCCTGACGCGGTGTGGGCGGCACGCCGCTGCCGGCGACGGGGGCGGTGGTGGCGGTGCGCCGGTCAATCGGCGGCGGAGCGGAGGCCGTGCTCGGCCGCCACGCGGGTCCGGGGTCCGCGGCTCTCGGCGAGCCCGGCCCGGTGGCCTCGTGCGAACAGGCGGCCCGGGTCGTACGTCTCCTCCAGCCGTCGGAGGGCGTCGGAGAGCCTCCGGTCGCCGCCGGACAGGCTCGCGTGGGAGTCGGACGCGTCGGAGTAGTTGGAGTACGCCCGCACGCCGTCGTGCCCGGACCGCAGCCGCTCGGCCCAGGTGCGCCCCCAGTGGACGTGTGTGTCGTCCTCCGCCCGGTCCGGCCACCTCGCCGACAGCAGGACGCCCATCCGTGACTCCCGCAGGGGGTAGGCGGATCCGTCGGCGTGGGCGTGCAGGGTGTCGGTGTTGAAGTACTCGAGGAGTACCGAGCACCTGGCGGTGGGCGCGGCGCGGAGCGCGCCGGTGATCAGGTCGGGGTCGAAGGCCAGGCGGGTGGAGTGGGTGGACTTCCAGTACCCGCGCAGGGGCGGCAGGAAGGACGAGTCGAAGTGTGCCTGCCAGTGCGGGTATTCCCGCTCCACGACGTCCGACCAGTCACCCCCGGTCGCCTTCCTGAGCCGGGCCGTTTCCAGGGCCGTCTCCCGGGCGTCGCCGTGGCAGCACAGGTCGACGGAGAGTTCGGGCACGCCGTCGCGGTGCACGAGGGCCGGGGCGAGCGTCAGTGAGGTGGGTGTGCGTTCCTCCAGCAGTCCATGGATCCGGTGGAGCACGTCGGCCGCCCGGTCCAGCGGGAAGCGTACGGAACCGGCGGTGATCCGGGGCAGCGGGAGGGTCCGGAAGCGCAGTTCCAGGATGACCCCGAAGGCCCCGGCCCCGCCGCCGCGCAGCGCGTGGAAGAGGTCGGGATGGTGGTCGCGCGACACTTCCAGGATCCGGCCGTCGGCGAGCAGCACGCGGGCACCGCTCAGGTGATCGCAGGTCAGTCCGTGACCGGCCACCAGCCATCCGATCCCGCCGCCCAGGGTGAGTCCGGTGATCCCGGTGTCGCTGACCGTGCCCGAGGGAACGCAGCGGCCGTACGCGGCGAGCCGTGCGTCGAGGTCGCCGAGGCGCGCTCCGGGCCGTACCCGGGCGGTCCGGGTGTCCGGGTCGTAGGCGACGTCCCGGAACACCGAGAAGTCGATCACCAGGCCGCCGTCGACGGTCGAGAACCCGCCGATGTGATGGCCGCCGCCGCGCACCGCGACGGGGACGCCGAGCGCGGCCGCGCCGGTGAGGGCCTTGCGCAGCACGGCCTCGTCGAGGCTGCGCAGGATCGCGGCGGGCCGGTGGTCGTGCATCCGGTTGTACACCTGCCGGGCCGCTTCGTACCGCGGTGACGACGGCAGGACCAGGCAGCCGTCCGGCACGAAGGTTCTCAGCCGTTCGACCAGGGCCCGGGCCGCCTCGCCGCTCATGGCGCCTCCTCGTCGAGGACGGCGAGCAGGTTGTCGACGGCCGCGTTCTCCATCCGGCTCCAGGACGTCGCGGAGGACGCGGCGATATGGCTGGTGACGAAGAGCGAGGTGCCGTGCAGACGCAGCAGTCCGTGGGGGTCGTCAGCCGGGTCCGGGACGGGTTCCCGGTAGTAGCCGTCCAGCGCGGCGCCGGTCAGGGCGCCCGTCTCCAGGGCGCGGCGCAGGGCGTCGGGGTCGATCACCCGGGGGTCGGCGGTGCTGACGAGGTAACGCGGTGTGGGCCCGGTGCCGAGGAGCCGGTCGTCCACCAGGTGCGTCGTCTCCTCGTTCAGAGAGCAGCAGACGAACACCGTGGTGCTGCGTGTGAACAGTTCCGTCAGGCCGACGCGGGTCAGTCCGAGCGCCTTCTCGTCCCGCTCCTTGCGGGTACGGGAGTGGTGGAGGACCTGGCAGGAGAACCCGCGCACCAGCATCCCGGCCAGTGCCGCGCCGGTCGCGCCGAGGCCCAGGATGCCGACCGTCGCCCCGGTGAGTTCGGTGGAGGTCCGGGACGGCCGCTCGCGGTCGTGCAGGTCGGGAAGGGCCCGGCGCATCAGGCCGACGGCCAGTCCGAGGGCGAACTCCGCGACCGCGACGCCGTTGACCCCTGGTGTGGTGAGGACTCGCACCCCTGTGTCGCGCGCCGCGTCGAGGTCGACGAACGAGCCGGCGCCGGTGCCCATGAAGGAGACGCAGCCGAGGGAGGGCGCTGACTCCAGGACGGCCCTCGACAGCTTCTCGTCACCACCGAGGAGGTAGTGGTCGGCGTCCCGGACGCGCCGGCACAGCTCCTGTTCCGTGGGCGGCGCGTCCACGTGGTCGACGACGATGCCCCGCCGACGGCAGTACTCGGCGAGTCGTTCGGGGACGGACCGGCCGGACACCACGATCTTCACCGGCGCACCGCCTTGTCGAAGTACTCGGCCATGAGGGCGAGTCCGCGCTCGAACTCGCCGTCCGGTTTCATGAGGCTGACCCGCACGTTGCGGGTGCTGTCCGCGGCGTTCGGGTTGTCCCAGAAGAACCCGCGTCCGGGCAGCACGCCCACTCCGTGGCCGCGCAGTTCCCGTACGACGGTCCGGTCGTCGAGGCCGGTGCCCGCCGTGGACAGCCACTCCACGCTGATGCGGCTCGACCGGGCCTCCCGCTCGACGAGGTCCTCGCCCAGCGCCTGCCGCAGCCGGGTGCGCCGCCGCGCGACGAGGGAGTGGACGGACCGGTGGAGGCCGGTGACACGTGCTTCCTCGAAGAAGTCCCCGAGGACCCGCAGGGTGAACTTGGAGACGCAGAGGTAGATCTCGTTGTAGATCTCCCGCAGCGGGGCGCGGTGCTCGGCCGAACAGGACAGGAGGCTGGCCTTCATGTCCTGGGTCGGGAAGATCTTGCCGGTGTCCTCGAAGACGATGTACGAGGCGCCGAGATCCTGGAGCACGCGGTAGGCGTCCCAGGTCTGCGGGTGGAACAGCCGGAAGCTGGCGTCGATGACGATCGTGACGGCGTGCTCGACGCACCCGCGCACGAGTGCGGTGAAGACCTCCTCGGACAGGTTGGTGCCGGTGGGGTTGTTCGGGTTCACCAGGAACAGGACGTCCGTGCCGGGGAGTCTGCGGGCGAGGGACTCGCCGTCGGAGATCTCCCGTTCGGAGACGGGGGACGGGTCCGCGCCGCGCCGGCGCAGGATCAGGGCGAGATTGTCGAAGGTGGGACGGGTCAGCAGGACGCGTTTGCCGGTGAGGGTCAGATACGCGGCGACGAGGTCGATCGAGTTCGACGCGGTCGGCAGGATCAGATGCCCGGGGGCCGCCCGGAGTCCGGCCGACCCGATCAGTTCCGCGTACCGGTCGATGTAGCGCCGCTCCGATTCGGGGATCGACTCCGCCTCGGACTTCCGCCAGGCGTTGCCGAGCCGGTCGACGATCACCTCCTGGCCGGCGGTGAGCCCCTGGTAGGCGTGGCCGTCCGCGAGGTTCGCCTCGGTGAGGAAACCTATCTGCTCGTAGTCCGTGAGTGTCTTCACGTATTGGTCCCCCATCAGTTCGCCGCCGGGACGAATTCCGTCATGCCGCGCACATCGCCCGGCCGGTGCCGGCCGGTCAGCTCGCGGAACGCGGCGGCACACGTGTCGCGGTCCCGGCCCGAGAGCGCGTGCACCACCAGTTCGCCCAGTTCCTCCGCGTCCTCGGTGGTGTAGCCGCAGGAGGAGAGCCAGGCCGTGCCCAGCCGCAGTCCGCCGGCGTCCCTGAACCGGTCGGAGGGGTCGTGCGGCAGCGACTGGCGGTTGGTGAGCACGCCCAGCTCCTCCAGCAGCGCCTCCGCGCCGCGCCCGTCGTGCCCGAAGACCCGTCGGGTGTCCAGCAGCAGGTAGTGCTTGTCGGTGCCGCCGCCGACGACGGCCCGTGCGTCGTGCGCCAGCAGGCGCCGACCGAGCGCCCGGGCCAGCGCGACGCTGCGGCCCGCGTACTCGGCGAAGGCGGCCGTCCGGCTCTCCAGGAGCGCCGTCGCCGCGTCGGTGAGCCTGCGGATGGGGAAGCTCGACTGGGTGCCGGGGTGGACCGCGGCGTCCATGCGGTCGGCCAGCTCGGCACGGCACAGCAGGGCGGCTCCGTGCGGTCCTCTGAGCGTCTTGTCGAGCGACATCGTCACCACGTCGGCGGCCCGCAGGTCGCACGCGAAGGCGCCGCCCGCGATCAGCCCCGCCTCGTGTGACAGGTCGAGGTGCAGATACGCGCCGACCTCGTCGCAGAGGGAACGCAGTTCGTCCAGGTCGTAGCTCCACGGGTACGACGACGAACCGCAGATGACCAGTCGGGGGCGGAACTCCTTCGCGGTGCGGCGTGCCTCCTCGTAGTCGATGCGTCCGTCCGGCCCGACCCCGTAGAACCCGAACGCGTAGTCACGGCCGGAGAAGTTCGCCCGCATGCCGTGCGTGAGGTGCCCGCCCGCGCGGAACCGCAGGGCGAGCACGCGGTCTCCGGGCCGCAGCAGGCCCTGGTAGACGGCCTGGTTCGCCTGGCTGCACGAATGGGACTGGAGAATCGCGTGATCCGTTCCGAAGACCTCGCACGCGATCTCCGCGGCGACGCGCTCCAGTTCGTTGTGCAGGGCCGCGCCGGCGAAGGGCCGCTTGCCGACGATTCCCTCCTGGATCATGTCGCCCGCGTAGGGCAGCGAGCGGGCCCGCCACCCCGGCACCGCGTTGTCACTGGCGATCAGATTGATGACGGAGCGTTCGTACGCCTCCTGTCGGGCGCCGAGTTCGAAGAGTTCGGTCCGGAACCTCGCCCACTTGTCCGGCGCCCCGGCCGTGTGGAGGGCGTCGCCGTCCGTGTCAGTCACGCGTCCAAGCCCCCTCGGCGTAGATGAGGCGCCGTTTCCCGGAGACGAACGTGTCGAAGGCGCCGACGTGGACGACGTCGACCCGCATGTCCTCGTGGATGAACAGCGACGAGAGCTCGCGGACGAATTCGGTGAGGAGCGCGTTGTCCGTGGTGTCCTTGCGCGGGTCCGACAACTGGAGGCGCACTTCGATGCGGTCCGGTGCCACCTGCACGATCTGGTATTGCAGTACGTTCGACTCCTCGACGACCAGGGTCCGGTCGCACAGGCCTAGAACGGCGTCGGCCGGCACCGTTCGGCTCCGTCCGTCGCGCAGTTTCTCGTCCTCGCGGCCCCGGAACGCGTCGATCATCCGGAAGCGGGAACCGCACCCGCAGGTGGCGTCGGGGTTCGCGAGGCGGACGATGTCCCCCTGGTCGTAGCGGATGAACGGCATGAACGCGTTGCCGAGCGAGGTGCCGACCATGTGCCCGAACCCGGTCCCGTCGGCCTGGGCGACCTCCATGTACGCGCTGTCCTCGACGAGGTGGTAGTGGCGCTCCCGGCACTCGTAGGCGATGAGCGAGAACTCCTCCGAGGAGTACTCGTCGAGCACCGGGACCCGGAAGATCCGGGAGTACTTCTCCCGCTCCTCCCGGCTGCTGCGCTCCGAGTTGGTGATGATCGTCTCCACGCCGAGCGCGTCGAGTGCGACGTTCTCCTCCGCGAGCCGCTGGAGATAGCTCGGGAAGCAGAGCATGACCTGGGGGCGGACCTGGGCCAGGTTCTCCAGGAGGACGTCGGTGGGGCACTCCTGGGCGACGGTGACGTAGGGGTAGGCGCCCAGCAGCGAGGTGAGCCGCTCGGCGGCGAAGTACACCTGGTAGCGCCAGTCGTCCGGCTTCAGGGCGCGGCCGAGGGCGAGTTCGGCGTGGCGCATGTTCAGCAGCACCCGGTAGTCGGTGCTCGCGTTGTCCTGGAGGATCGTCAGGTTGAGTCCGCTGGAGCCGGAGGTGCGGGCCGAGTGGACGGTCCGTGTCCCGGCCGCCTTCCTCGTCTCCTCGCTCACGCCCGCCTCGACGAGCATGCGTTTGTCGACGACGGGCAGCTGCTCGAAGTCGGACCAGGTGACGATGTCCCCCGGTTCGAACCCGACGGCCGCGTACAGTTCCCGGTAGAACGGGACCGTCGCGTAGGCCCCGTCGACGAGGGCGCGCAGCCGGTCGAGCTGCCAGGTCCGGATCTCGCTCGGGTGCATGCGGGGACGTGCGCGCAGCCGGGAGTTCTCCAGCTCCCATTTGCGTTTGATGCGTAATTGCTGCCTCGGCGTTTCCGGTACCAGCCGGTCACTCCTGCGGATGTACGCGGCGATCCTGTCGTCCGTCGTGATGTCGCTCTCGACGTCACGTATGTCGGTACCGATGTCGGCCAGGTCCGAGAATTTCGGGTTCGGCATGTGCGTCTCCCCTTTTTCACGTGCTTTTGATGGTGGCGATATGCCGTCCGATCCGCACGAAGACATATGTCCCGATGACGCATCCGCCGAGGATGACACCGAGCCACAGGCCGTGGAATCCGAGGGGTGTCAGTTCGCTCAGGAGGATGCCTGTTCCGAGACCGATGATCCAGTAGCCCGCACCCACCACGATCGTGGGAGTTCTGGTGTCCGAGAGGCCCACCAGGTATCCCATCGACAGGGTGATGAGCGTGTCGATGACGAAATAGGCGATCACGAGCGGGAGAAGTTCGCGCACCATGCTCTCCGCCCTCGGGTCGTGCAGCCCGAAGAGCACCCGGGTGATGAAGCCCGACGAGGCCAGGATGATCACCGACAGGCCGGTGGAGTAGCAGAGCCCGATCGTCAGCAGCGCGGACCGCAGGTCCCGCAGGGCCCGCCGGTCGCCGTCCTCCCGGGCCCAGGCGGCGACGGTCGTCGCCGCGCCGGAGAAGCCGAGGGCGAAGACGACCACCAGGGTTTCCAGCCGCAGACCGATGGCGTGGGCGGCGGTCGCGTCGGCTCCGAAGCGGCCCACGAAGAACGCGAGTACGGGGAGGAATCCCTCTCCGAGCAGGATGCGCACACCGATCCAGGAGCCCACTCGCAGCAGTTCGCCGAGCAGGGGGAGGCGGGGGGCGAGCGGCGCGTGTCCGAGCCCGAGTTCGCGCAGCCGGCCGGTGAGGAGCAGCGCCGTGACGGCGAGGACGATGAAGGCCCGGACGAGTGTGCTCGCGAGCCCGGCTCCGAAGACGCCCAGGCCCGGTATCGGGCCGGCACCGAACGTCAGTGCGTAGCCGAGGGCCAGATTCAGGGGGACGGCCGCCAGCATCACCCAGGTCGCCGGCCTGGGCCGGCCGATGCCGGTCAGCAGGCATCGGGCGTCGACGTAGAGGAGGAACAGGGGCAGACCGACGGCGGCACCCTGGTTGTAGTCCTGCGCGATGCCCGCTGTCCGCGGGTTCTGCCCGATGAAGGTCAGGATGTTCCCGGTGTTCAGCAGTACCGCCGTGCCGAGGATCCCGACGAGTACCGCGAGCCACGCGCCCTGCACGAACCAGGTGCGTACGGCGCCCGTGTCGGCCGCGCGGTAGCCGGCCGCCAGTCTGGGGGTGACCGCAGTGACGATGCCCAGACCGAAGAGCATGGTCGCGCTGAAAACGCTCAGCGCGAGGGTGACTCCTGCCAACTCGTCCGGTCCGAGCCTGCTCACCAGCGCGGCGTCGGTGAAGGAGATGGCGAGCTGTGCGACGAAGCCTATGGCCAGGGGAAGGCCCAGGGGCAGAACCCTGCGTACCATTCCCTGTCTGGAATTCTGGACTGTCGTTACCGGCTCCGTCACCGCCTCATCACCGACGGGGCCGGCTTTTTCAGACGCGTGCGGGCCGAGATGGTCGAGATGCCGGATCGACAGGAGCGAGTCAGCATGATGCGTTCCCCTCATTGAAAAGTCAATTTCAATTCCGAGCGTAGATCACGGCGGCTTCCCCGGCCAAGGCCCTCCGGTGAACTTGGCCGGAAAGTCCATGCCGTGTGACGGCGGGGGAAAAAGGGAAACGGCAGCACTGCCGATGTGTCGGGGCGCTGCCGGTCCGCTCCGCCGGGGCCGGATATCGGTCGGCTCCACAGTTCCCCCGTGGGCATGGACCGGGGTGGAGGGGGGCGGTCCGGCGCGCGGTGACCGCGTGCCGGCCGGTCCCCGGCGTCCCGGGGTTCGCCCGGGGACCCACTCGGCCGGGTGACGGAACACCCCTTGCATCAAGCCCGGGTGGTTCGCGGCCGGCACCGCGCAGAGCCGTGCCGGAGTGCTGCTTCGAACGCTTCTCCGCCGGTCGTCCCCGCGGCCTCCGTCCCGCACAGTGCGCTGTGCGGCATGCGTCACCGGTGCATACGGGCGCCCTTCAGGATCTTGTCGACTCCGTTGCGCGGGCCGTACACGGCGAGCCCGACGAGGTCCAGATCGGCCGTGCCGACCGCCCGTACCGCCGCCCGGTTGTCGCGGTCGTGGCCGGTGGCGAAGAGGTCGGAGGTGAACACGGACCGGGGCAGGGCGCGGGCCAGGGCCCGGGTGTGTGCCGCCGTGAGCGTCTCCTTCGTGCCCTCGAAGACGAGCACCGGCTGGCGGAACATGGGCAGGTAGGGGACGCCGTCGGCGTCCTCGTAGGGCTCGCCGATCACTTCGGGAACGTGGCTGCCCAGGCCGCTGACCAGGAACGCCGTCACGTTCAGGCGCTGCCAGGGTGCCAGGTCCTCGCGGAGCAGCACGGCGATCTTGGTGTCGAAGCGGACGGGGGCTGCGGCCGGCTCGGCATGCGGTTCGGTGTTCATGGAGTGAGACTGCCGACCGCGGCGTGCCGCCGTCTTGTACGTTTTTTGCGTGGTCACCGACCAGTCCGACGTCTCCGCGTGGCGCCCGCGCATCCCGGGTGTCGTGGAGGTCTTCCATGCCCGCTTCACCGAGTACGCGTACCCGATGCACGTGCACGACGCCTGGACGCTGCTGATCGTCGACGACGGGGCCGTACGGTACGACCTGGACCGGCATGAGCACGGCACCCCGCACGACACCGTTTCGCTGCTGCCGCCGCACGTGCCGCACAACGGCTCCCCCGCCACCCCGCACGGCTTCCGCAAGCGGGTGCTCTACCTCGACGGCAGCCTCCTCGGCGACGAGCTGATCGGTCCGGCCGTGGACGGGCCCGGTCTGCGGGACCCCGTACTGCGGCTGCGGGTAGGGCAGTTGCACGCCGCCCTGGCACGGCCCGGCGACGAGCTGGAGGCGGAGAGCCGGCTGGCCCTGATCGGCGAGCGGCTGCGGGCCCACTTGCGGCGCCGGATCGTCGACGCCGGCCGCCCCGGCCACGGCGAGGGCCTCGCCGGCTCCCTGCGCGAGCTGCTCGACGAGCACGTCACCGAGGGACTGCTGCTCGCCGACGCGGCGCGACTGCTGCACGCCCATCCGGCCCACCTGGTGAGGGCGTTCAGCGGTGCCTACGGCATTCCCCCGCACCAGTACCTGATGTCCCGCCGGGTGGGCCGGGCCCGGCGTCTGCTGCTGGACGGGCTGCCGCCGGGCGAGGTGGCGGTGGCGACCGGGTTCTGCGACCAGGCCCATCTCACCCGGCACTTCAAGAGGCTGGTGGGCGTGCCGCCGGGCCGCTACCGGCTCGGTGCCCGGTGAGGCCGCGCCGGGTCGCCCGGCGTCGGCACAGTGGTCCGCGGCCCGTCTCCGGGCGGGCGGAGCCCCGGGCCAGCTCATGTACGAGTGGGGACGACTGTACGAACACCGGTGCCAGGAGAGCGTTGCATGTGGGTTCAGCGAGTGATCGAACTGACCGGGTGGGAGCCGCTCGGGCTCTCCGTCGACTGGGCGGCGATCGAGGGAGAGCTGGGGGTTCCGCTGCCGGCGGACTACAAGGAGCTCTACGAGGTGTTCGGCGGTGGCGTCTTCAGTGATTCCCTCTACTTCCTGGGGCGTGACGAAGGCCCCGCGTTCGACTTCCTGACACAGTGGCGGCTCTCCCTCGCGGTCGACCGGGACGGCAAGTACGGCGACGTCTCCGCCGTCGAGCCCTATACGGTCTACGCGCCGGGCGGCAAGGGACTGGTGGAGTGGGGCTCCACCGAGTGGGCCGACGAGTACTTCTGGCTGTTCGATGCCGAGCGGCCGGGCGAGTACCCCGTCCTCGCGCGGTCCAATGACGTCGGCGGATGGCAGCGCTACGACATGTCCACCTCCGAGTTCCTCTACCGAGTCCTCGCCGATGCCGATTTCGAGCCTTTCGGGATGGCGCGGTACGACCTCGGCACGACGTTCGAGCCGGGCTCGGGCGACCCCGTCGACGGACGGCCGCGGCTCTGACGAGGCCGGCCGTCCCCCGTTCGACCGCGTGTAGCACCTACCAGCGCGGGATCGAGAACATGGAGGCCTCGGGTCGCCGACGCGCTCCACGTGCCCCGGTGGGAGCGGTGGCGGTCAGTCCTCCACGGCGCGCCGAATCCGCCGGGACGGGCTGAACTCGTACAGGTCGATGATGTCCGGCGGGTCGGCGAGTCCCGGGCCGCCCTGGCGCACCCAGGTGGCGATGTCGGCGGTCGCGTCGGGATCGTTGACCAGGCCGAGCCACACCGGCCTCCCCCCGGCGGCCCGGCCCCGGGAAGAGGGCTGTACGACGATGACGTTCGCCCGCTCACAGGCGTCCAGGCAGTTCACCGCTCTGACCTGCGCGACCGCTCCGAGTTCCGCCTTCAGCGTGGCGAGCCGGCCGGCGTGGTCGACGCCGGGGACCTTCTCCGTTCCGCAGCAGCAGCCCCGGCACACGGTGACCGTGCACCGGGGCGCCGGCTGCGCCGTGGGAGTCTTGCGGCGGCTCATGCGGCGGCCCGCTTCCAGGCGTTCTCACGCAGCAGCCGCAGCCCGTTGAGGCCGACGACGACGGTGGAACCCTCGTGGCCCGCGACGCCCAGCGGCAGCGGTAGGGTCCCGGCCAGGTCCCAGACGACCAGGCCGGCGATGAACACCGAGGCGATGACGAGGTTCTGCACGACGAGCCGGCGGGCCCGCCGGGACAGCGAGACCACCGCCGGCACGGTGACCAGTTCGTCGCGGACGATGACCGCGTCCGCGGTCTCCAGGGCCAGGTCGGAGCCCGCTCGTCCCATGGCCACGCCCACGTGCGCGGCGGCCAGCGCGGGCGCGTCGTTGATGCCGTCACCGACCACCAGCACCTTGCGGCCGGCTTCCTCCAGCTCCCGTACGGCCCGCACCTTGTGTTCGGGCAGCAGTCCGGCGCGTACGTCCTCGACACCCGCCTCGGCGCCCAGCCGGGCGGCCGCGCGCGGGTTGTCACCGGTCAGCAGCACCGGCGCCGTCCCGGTCAGGGACGTCAGGGAGGCGACGGTGGCGGTGGCGTCCGGACGCAACCGGTCGAAGACGCCCAGCACACCGGCCGGTGTGCCGTCCACGGTGACCAGGACGGCGGTCCGTCCCTCCTCCTCCAGTCCGCCGGCCACGGTCGCCGCGCGCGCCGCGGAGGCGTCCCGGGCGCCGGCGAGCAGGCGCGAGGGAGCCCCGACCGCGACCACGCGGCCGTCCACGCGCGTCCGCACTCCGACGCCGGGCGTCGAGGTGAACTCCTCGGCCACCGGCAGGGCGAGGCCCTTCTCCCGCGCCGCTTCGACCACGGCGCGCGCCAGCGGGTGCTCGCTGGGGTGCTCGGCCGCGGCGGCCAGCGTCAGCAGTGCGTCTTCGTCCAGGCCGGAGCCGGTCAGCGGCCGGACGTCGGTGACACGAGGGGTGCCCTCGGTCAGGGTGCCGGTCTTGTCGAGCGCGACCGCGTCGATCTCGCCGAGCCGCTCCATGACGACCGCGGACTTGACCAGTACGCCGTGCCGCCCGGCGTTGGCGATCGCCGACAGCAGCGGCGGCATGGTGGCCAGGACGACCGCGCAGGGCGAAGCCACGATCATGAAGGTCATCGCGCGGAGCAGCGAGCCGGTCAGCGCGGCTCCGAAGGCGAGCGGGAGGAGGAAGACGGCCAGGGTCGCCGCCACCATGCCCAGCGAGTAGCGCTGTTCGACCTTCTCGATGAACAGCTGTGTGGGCGCCTTGGTCTCGGACGCTTCCTCCACCATGCGCACGATCCGGGCGATCACCGTGTCGGACGCGTCGCGTTCCACGCGCACGCGCAGGGCGCCGGTGCCGTTGAGGGTGCCCGCGAAGACCTCGTCCCCCTTCGCCTTGGCCACGGGCAGCGGCTCACCGGTGATGGTCGCCTGATCGACGTCACCGGCCCCCTCCAGGACGCGGCCGTCCGCGCCGACGCGCTCTCCGGGCCGGACCAGGATGGTGTCGCCGACCGTCAGCCGCTCCACCGCCACGACGGTCTCGGCGCCGTCGGCCTCGACGCGGGTGGCGGTGGGCGGGGCCAGGTCGAGCAGCCCGCGCACGGAGTCCGCGGTCCGGGCGGTCGCCAGGGCTTCCAGCGCGCCGGAGGTGGCGAAGATGACGATCAGCAGCGCGCCGTCCATCACCTGCCCGATCGCCGCCGCGCCGAGGGCCGCGACGACCATCAGCAGATCGACGTCCAGCGTCTTGTCCTTCAGCGCCCGCAGCCCCGCCCGGCCCGGCTCCCAGCCGCCGGCCGCGTAGGTCAGGGCGTACGGGGGCGCCCACGCCCAGGCCGGGGCGCCGGTCAGCTGGAGCGGCAGCGCGATCAGGAAGAGGAGCAGGGCGGCTGCCGCCCAGCGGGCCTCGGGCAGCGCGAGCACGCGCGTACGGCGCCGGGGCGGGGCGGCGTCCCGCGCGACGGCGGGCCGGCCGGTCTCGGCGGGGGCGAGGGTGGGAGCCATCGGGGGGGTTCCTTCACGGAGACAGGACGTGTGCGCGGGCAGCCGTCGGGGCGTGCCGCTCCCCTCACCGTACAGGATCGAATGAAGACCAATTCATGTGTTCATGGGTGGGGCCCGTAGGATGAGAGTCATGGGCCATGGAGCTGACGCGAAGACCGCCACCGCGCGCGAGCGCCTGGAATCCGTGGGAGCCGCCGATGTGGCCGCCACGCTCCAGGCTCTGGCGACACCCTCCCGGCTGCGCATCCTGGCCCGTCTCCAGGAGGGCCCGTGCGCGGCGACCGAACTCGCCGACGCCGTCGGCATGGAACAGTCCGCCTGCTCCCACCAGCTCAGGCTGCTGCGCAACCTCGGCCTGGTCACCACCGAGCGCCGCGGCCGCTCCGTGATCTACGCGCTCTACGACAACCACGTCGCCGAACTCCTGGAGCAGGCGCTCTACCACGTCGAGCACCTGCGCCTCGGCCTGCGGGACACCCCGGCCACGACGGTCGCCGCCGGGACCGACTGAGCGGAACCGCGCGGTGGCCCGGGTGGCGGCCACCGCGCGGGTTCACCGGGTGGCGTGGGCGAGGTGGGCGCGTACCCGGTCCACCGCCTCCAGGTGCGCCTCGCGGACGACGTAGCGGGTGATTCCCCAGCGGCGCCGGTGCTCGGCCATCGCGGCCGCGATCTCCCGCACCGTGCCGATCCAGGCGTAGGGCGAGGCGAGCACGTCGGCCGCGTCGCAGTGGAGGCGCTCGGCGATCCCGTGTGCCGCGGCGCCGGCGTCGTCGGTGATCTCCACCATCTGCACCAGCGCCTCGCGGGCCGGGGCGGCGGCCCGGGCTGAGGCGCCCTCTTCGACCAGGGCGACCTGGCGATCGATGTCCGCGCCGTTCCAGCGCACCTCGTGGGTGCGGCCGTCGGGCAGGGTACGCCCCAGTCCGCTCAGTCCCACCACGTCCGCGTGCGCCCCGGCCCAGCGCAGCAGGGCGGTGTTGCCGCCTCCGAAGGTGAACGGCACCCGGTGCCGGACGGGGCGGGGGCTGGTGAGCCGGGCCTCGTGGGCTCGAGCCTCGGGGCCGTCGAGGGTGACCGTCTCCCCCGCGAGGAGGGCGCGGCACGCCTCGGCCACGACCTGGAAACGCCGCACGCGCCCCGCGACGTCGGGCCGCCGCCTGCCCAGCATCTCCCATTCGGCCGGGGTGTGGCCGGCCCCCAGGGCCAGCCGCGCGCGCCCGCCGGAGACCACGTCCAGGGTGGCGACGTCCGACGCGAGCAGCAGCGGCTCGCGGACGCCCGCGTGGGAGACGTAGGAGCCCACGCCGAGGCGTTCGGTGACCGCCGCCGCGGCGGCCAGGGCGACGAACGGGGAGGCGGCCGTACCCGGGTGGTCGGCGACGAGCAGAGCGTCGTACCCCCCGGCTTCGACGCGCCGGGCCAGGGTGGTCCAGGAGGCGGCGTCCCGCGGCTGGGCCTGTACGGAAACGATCGGTGGCAGCATGTCAGGAGGCTAGGCCGCGGGACCGGCCGGGCGGGGACCGTTGCGCGCAGGGCGAAACCGTCCACGCCCGCGGTGGCGGGTCAGCGTGCCGTTGCCGCGTCCTCCGGGGCCGGTGTCTCCGTGCCGGCGGGCCGGGCCAGGCCGCGCAGCGGCCGGTTCATGACGAGGTAGCAGATGAGGACCACGTACAGGCCGCCGAAGATGCCCAGCGTGGTGCGCAGGCCGATGTTCTGTGCGAGCCAGCCCGTGGCGAAGATGCCGACCGGCGCGGCGGCGAAGGCCATGGCCATCACCGCGCCCCAGACCCTGCCGAGCATGTCCGGCGGGGTGGACCGCTCGACGACGCCGGTGACGAGGGGATTGACCGGGCCGCTGGCCAGCCCGATGGCGAACGAGACCGCCAGCATGATCCACAGTCCGGGTTCGGCGACCATGGCCAGCCGGGCGGCGCAGATCAGCGCGAAGCAGCCGACGAAGGTCGCCCAGCGGTTGGCCAGAAGCCGGCGGCTCGCCGGGGCGTAGGCGAACGATCCGACGACCGCCCCGATGCCGTTGGCCGCGAGCAGCAGTCCCACCGCCCGTTCGCCGCCCAGCAGTTCGCGGCTGTACACGGGCAGCACCACCGGAGTCAGCGCGTCGTCCAGGAAGTTGGTGCACACCACCACGCTGATGATGGCGGCGAGCACGGGGGTGCGCAGGATGTAGCGCACCCCCTCGGTCACCTCCCGCCTCAGGCCCGGCCGGGCCGCGGCCTCCCGCGCCGCGTCGGCCTGCCGCACCGATCCCCCGTCCGGCACCGTCATGATGAGCAGAGCCGAGGCGAGGAAGGTGCCCGCGTCCACGTAGAGCACGGCGGTGGGACCGGTCAGGCCCGCCATCAGCGCCGCCGCCGGCGGGCCGACCACGAACGCCACGCGCTGGGCGGAGGCGAACAGCGAGTTGGCGGTCTCCGGCCGCACCTGGGCGCGGGCGGTCACCCGTGGCAGCAGGGCCAGCCGGGCCGCGGCACCCGGCGCGTCGGCGAGGGTGCGCAGGAACAGCAGCGCCATCAGCGCCGGCAGGGCGAGACCGACCGTGCCGTGCAGCAACGGCACCGCGGCCATGCAGGCCGCCGCGGCCAGGTCGGCGACCACGCTGGTGCGCTTCGGGCCGACCCGGTCGGCGATCACTCCCCCGGCGAGTCCGGCCACGATCATGGGCAGGGCGTTGGCGAACCCCGCCGCTCCCGCCTGGGTGGCGCTGGACGAGATGTCCAGTACGTAGAGCGGCACCGCGACCAGGGTCATGGTGTTGCCGATCCACGACAGGTAGTTCGCCGTCGCCAGCGCGGTCAGGGGCCGCCGGTCACGGGCGGTCGTCGATGTCATGCGGATCGGCTCTTCTTCTCTCGGGTCAGTTCCGCGAGCATGCGGTTCACTTCGTGCAGGGACATGCCCGTCGTCGAGGGCGGCTGGGAGCCGCCCTGCCGGGCCAGCCGGGTGAACTCCTCGGCGGCCGTGGCCGCCACGGCCCGTACGGCCGCGCCGTCGACCGCGTCGGGGTTGAACTTCCAGGTGAACACGGCCTCTTCGCCGTCGTACTCGAAGAGGACGGCGACGGCGTGGTAGCGGGTGGCGTCGTCGTTGCCCGACGGGCCGATCTGCTCGGCGACGGTGAACAGCGGCTCGTCGTCCGCGTCCGGCCGGCCGGTCAGCAGCGCGCCCAGGTAGTTGAAGGACAGCTCGGCTCGTCCCCAGCCCGCGACCGAGCGGCGTACGGCCGGGTCGGCGGACCAGCGCAGCGCCAGGTAGCCGTTGCCCCCGTCCGGTACGGCGTCCAGGGCCCGGCCGACCTGGCGGAGGTGGTGGCCGGGATCGTCGCCGAGGGCGAGGCGGACCGGGTGGGCAGTGGCGTAGAAGCCCACGGCGCGTGCCGGGTCCCAGCCGTCCACGGGCGGCAGTTCGCGTCCCGGGCCGATCAGGTCGAGTACGACGTCCCCGCCGCCGAACCAGGGCCGGGCGGCCCGGGCGAGAGCCGTCAGCGCCTCGGCCGGCCGGTGGGCGGCGTCGGCACCCGGCGGGATCGCCGCCCTGACCCGGTGCGTGGTCTCGCCGCCGAGCCGGTCGGGCCGGCCGGTGCGGCAGCCGAGCGGCACGATGCCCTCCACCTGGCGGTGCCAGTAGTCGCGCTGCCCCCGTACGTCGTGGTCGCGCCAGGCGGCAGCGTACACCGACGGGTGCGAGGTTTCGGCGATCGGCCGGGCGCCCCGGTAGGCCCGGTCGAGGTCGTCCACCAGGATCTGCCAGGACAGACCGTCCACGACCAGGTGATGCGCGGTCAGTACGATCCGGTCCGGCCGGCCGGGGATCAGGGAGGCCGCGAAGAGCGGTCCGTCGCGCAGGGTGAAGGCGGCGCGGTGGGCGGCCGCGACCCGGGCCGGGTCCGTGCCCGGTTCCTCGACGCTCCACAGCCGGCTGTCGGTGGCGTCCGAGCGCCAGCCGGTGCCGGTGCGCCGGAACGTCGAGCCGAGGCCCGGGTGGGCGGCCGCCACCCTTTTGAGGACCACGCGCAGCCACTCGGGGTCCATGGGCCGGCCCGCGGTGAGGACGAGGCTGTGCGCCCACAGTTCCGGGTGCGGCAGACCGCCCTCCAGCAGGTCCTCCTGCTCGGGGCTGACCGCGCCCTCCGGCCGCGGCCCGCCGTCGGGGGCGTCGGCCTGCCGCGGCCCGGCCAGGGCCAGTTGACCGCGCATGGTGGGGGCACGGAACACCTGGCGGGCGTTGAGGGCGAACCCGGCCCGGCGCAGCGCGTGGGACAGCCTGATCGCCGTCAGGGACGTGCCGCCGCACTCGAAGAAGTTGTCGTCCGGTCCCGGCTCGGTCCCCAGCACCTCCCGCCAGACCTCCGTGATCCGGCGCAGTTCCGCGGGCGGCGGGCCGGCCGGGCCGGCCGCCGGGGGTGCCGCGGTGGCGGCCGGGGCGGGGGCGGGGACCACCGCGCGGGCGCGCAGTGGTTCGCCGGGCCGCTCCACGAAGACCCGTACCAGCTCCAGCAGACGGCTGACGAGCCGGTCGACGGTGGCGGCGGTGAACAGCTCGGTGCGGTACTCGAACCGCCCGTACAGCCGCTCCCCCGCCCGCCACCAGCCGACCGTGATGTCCATGGGCGAGACGCCGTCCTCGACTTCGACGCCGTGGACCTCGGCGTCGGGTACCTGGACCACGGTGTCGTCGAAGTCCAGGACGAGGTGCATGGTCTGGAGCAGCGGGTAGCGGTCGAGGCTGCGCGTCGGCGAGACCGCGTCGACGATCTCGCTGAACGGCACTTCACGGTGGTCGGCGACGGCCGCCGACGCCTGCCGTACCGCTCGCAGGATCAGCGTCGGTGTCGGGTCGGCGGGCAGCTCGGCGCGGAGCGGGACGTTGGTCAGCAGGAAGCCGATCAGGTCGTGGGTCTCGGGCCGGCCGCGGGTCGCGCTCGGCAGGCCGACGACGATGTCCCGCGATCCGGTCTCCTCGTACAGCAGGCCCACGTAGACGGCGAGCAGCGCGTCGGACAGGGTGAGCCGCCGGGTGCGGCACATCGCCAGGAAGGCGGCGCTCAGCTCGTCGTCGAGCCGGAAGTAGTGGTGCCTGCCGTCGTGCCCGCCGTCCTGCGGGGGCGCATCGTAGGGCAGTGGCAGGTGCGGTGGCACGCCGTCGAGGTAGGTGCGCCAGAAGTCGCGCTCCGCCTGTTGGCGGGCGCCGGTGAAGTGCCGGCGCTGCCAGACGGCGAAGTCGCCGTACTGGACGGGGAGTTCGGGGGCCCGTGAGGGGCGGCCCTCGCGGATCGCGCGGTAGTGTTCCAGGAGCTCGCGGTTGAGGCGGACGAAGGACCACTGGTCGGTGACCGAGTGGTGCATCGTCTCGATCACCTGGTGGTCGTCGTCGGCGGCCCGTACCACGACGATCCGCAGCAGTCCTCCGGCGGCGAGGTCGAACGGCCGCCGCACCAGCGTGCGTACGGTCTCCTCGACGCGGTCCGGTTCGGCTCGCAGGTCGAGGAACTCCACGGGCGTCTCGAACTCGTCGCTCACCCGCAGCACCGGCAGGCCGTCGTGGACCTCGACGCGGGAGCGGAGCAGTTCGTGGCGGCGGATCAGTGTCGCGACGGCCTCCCGGAACGCCTCCTCGTCGAAGGCGCCCTCGAAGCGCAGGCCGGTGCTGATGTTGTACGTGTGCCGGCCGGGGTCGAGCTGGTCGAGGATCCAGATGCGCTCCTGGTCCAGGCCCAGCGGGGAGACGGAGCGGTCGCCGGTGCGCCGGGTGAGGTCCGGCTCGGTGGCGGGGTTCTCCTCCCCTGCCCGCAGCCTGCGCTGGAGGGCCGCCCGCTGCTGGGGGGTCAGCCGGGCCAGTCGGTCTGCGACGGTGCGCGGTCGGGTCACGGTCACTGGCTCCTGTCGCCGTCGGCGGAGGCGGGCCGGGCGGTGGGCGCCAGCGCGGCCAGCCTGGGGAGGCCGTCCAGCACGTCCTGGGCCGGCAGTCCGAAGTCGATGAGGCAGCCCACCTCGTCGGCGCCCGCCTCGGCGAGCCGCGCCAGCACCGCGGCGGCCTTGGCCGGTGTGCCCAGGAGCGAGGGGCCCGCCAGGTAGTCCTGGAAGGCGGCCTCGAGCAGGACGTGTTCGTCGCCGCCGCCGGTCTGCGCCCGGTAGGAGGACAGGTAGTCGTGGAGGGCGGGCCGCAGCCTCGCCTCCAGGCCGGGCTCGTCGCTGACGTGCGCGTGGGTCATCACGACGACGTCGCCCGGGCCGGGATGCCCGGCGTCGCGCCAGGCGGCCCGGTACCGGGCCACGTTCTCGCGCAGTTGCCGCAGGGTCTGCCCCAGCAGCGCGGTCATCACGCCGTACCCGGCCGTGCCCGCCGCCTGGAAGGTCTCCGGGTTACCGGCGGCCGTGATCCACACCGGCAGCTCGGGCTGGACCGGGCGCGGCTGGGCGGCCACCCGCGGCGGTGCTCCGGCGGTGCTGGGGAAGGCCAGGTGCTCGCCCGCCCAGAGCCGCCGTACCTGTTCGACGGTGCGCATCAGCGTCTTCTTGCGCTCGTCGTAGGGCTCCCGGGCCAGTACGAAGTCGTCCGGGTGCCAGCCGCTGGCGAAGGAGACGCCGACCCGGCCGCCGGAGAGGTTGTCCACCACCGCCCACTCCTCGGCGATGCGGACCGGATGGTGCAGCGGGGCGGCGACGCTGCCGGCCCGCAGTCGCAGCCGCCGGGTCCTGGCGGCCACCGCGGCGGCGAGGACGGCGGGGTTGGGGTGTGATCCGCCGAAGTCCACGAAGTGCCGTTCCGGGAACCAGGCGGCGTGAAAGCCCCGCTCGTCGGCGAACTCGCAGGCCCGCAGCAGCATGCCGTAGTAGTCGGGGGCGGCGAGGGCGCGGGCCTGGGGGAAGAAGTACAGGCTCAGCCGGACCGGTGGCACCTCGCCCGGCGGTGCGGGAACGTCCGGGGCTCGCCGGGCGCGTTCCCGCAGCCGGAGCCGGAGCGCTTCGCGCTGCTCGGGGGTCAGTTGTCCGAGCCGTTCGTCGATGCCGCTCACGCCAGCCCCTCCCCTTCGCCCTGCGCCTCGATCTCGGCCAGCAGTTCCAGCAGGTGGGCGTCGTCGCGTTCGCGCAGCAGCTCCTCCACCAGCGTCGCGAAGTCGCCGAACGTGGAGTGCTCGTACAGGTCCTGGAGGCGCACCTCGACCAGCAGCTGGTCGTTGACGACGGAGATGAGCTGCGCCGCCTGGAGCGAGGTGCCGCCCAGTTCGAAGAAGTTGTCGTCCGGGCGGATCGCCGGACCGCCGAACGACTCCTGCCAGAGGGCGGCCAGCAGGGCCGGTGTCTCCCCCGCCCCGGGACCGTCCGCCCCGGGTCCGTCCGGCGCGGGACCGGCGGCGGCATCGTGGCCCGGCTGCTCCGGCCGGGCGGTGGCGGTTCCGGGCGCCGCCGAAGGGGCCGGGTGGCCGTCCGGTCCGGCGGCCGTCCAGTGGCGGGTGTCGGCGAACGCGTAGCCGGGGATCCTGGCCGGGCCGGCGGGCGGGGTGACGAGGGCGTCGGTCGCGCAGCCGGCCGCCCAGGCGGAGCCGAGTGCGGCCAGGTGCACCGTCGCCTCGTCGCGGGTGCCGTCGCCGAGCAGTTCGGCGATGACGGGACGGTGCTGCGCTCCCCGGGTCGCGCGCCGCAGTTGGGAGGCGAAGGTCCGTCCCGGACCGGCCTCCAGGACGACGCCCGGCGAGGCGCCCAGCAGGGTCTCCACCGCGTCGGCGAAGCGGACGGTGCCGCGCAGCTGGCGGCCCCAGTAGGCGGGGTCGGTGGCCTGTGCCGCTTCGAGCGGCGCCCCGGTGACGTTGGACAGCACCCGCTCCCGGGGCGCGTGCAGCGTGAGGGTGCCCACCACGTCGGTGAACGCCTCGGCGGCTTCGGCCATGGAACGGGAGTGGAAGGCGTGCGCGGTGTGCAGCCGGCGGACCTTCACGCCCCGGGCACGGCAGCGCTCCTCGACCCGGGCGATGTGTTCCGCCGCCCCGCCGAGGACCACGGTGTCGGCGGCGTTCACCGCGCAGACGTCGACCGGGACGCCCTCGGCCAGCTCCCGTGCGGTGTCCTCACCGGCCAGGACAGCGGTCATCGCGCCGGCCGGGGCGAGGCTCATCAGCCGGCCGCGTTCGACCGCCGCGGTCGCGCCGTCCTCCTCGGAGAAGACTCCCGCCCAGGTGGCGGCGACCAGTTCGCCGATGCTGTGGCCGAGGAGGACCGACGGTGTGACACCACGGCGACGCAGCCCGTGGAGCAGGGCGAGTTCCAGGCTGAACAGCAGCGGCTGGACGAGGTCGGTGCGCAGCCAGCGCGGGTCGTCGGCCGGCCAGGTCCAGCAGCCCTCCAGGTCCGGGCCGCCGCACGCGCGCACCAGGGCCCGCGTGTCGCCCCATTCGCGGGCGAAGTCGGAGTCGGCGGCGAGCAGTTGCCGTCCGGTACCGGCCAGGGTGACGCCCTGGCCGGGCAGCAGGACGGCGACGGAGGGTTCGGACACCGCCTTCGCCAGGACCGACGCCGACTCCAGCGCGTCCGCCAGCGCGGCGCGCGCCGACGCCTCGTCGGCCGCCTCGACCGGGCAGGCCCAGCGGTGGGGCAGCCGGCGGCGGCCGTGCCAGAGAGTGCCGAGGACCTCGCTCACCGGCCCGGTGCCCTCGCGCACCGCGGTGGCGAGCCTGGCCGCGGTGCGCTCCAGCGCTTCCGGACCGGCGGCGGAGAGCACCGCCAGCCCGCGCCCGGGCCAGGCCGTGGCCGGCTCGAACGTCTCGGCGGGCACGGGGGGTTCGGCGAGGATCACGTGGGCGTTGGTGCCACCCAGGCCGAAGGAGCTGACCGCCGCGTACCGGGTGCGCTCGCCGGGCCAGGGCACGGCCTCTCGCGGGAGGCGGAAGCGGTCCGATCCCAGGGGTACGTCGGGGCCGTCCCCGGGCTGGGCGGGGACGGGCGGGATCACCGCGTGCTGGACGGCGAGCACCGTCTTGATCAGACCGACCACGCCGGAGGCGGTGTCGGTGTGCCCGATGCCGGCCTTGACCGCTCCCAGTGCGCACGGCTGCGCGGCGTCGCCGTAGACCTGGGCCAGCGCCGCCAGTTCGACCTGGTCGCCGAGTTCCGTGCCGGTGCCGTGCGTCTCGATGAAGCCGATGTCCTCCGGTTTGCGGCCGGCGACCTCCAGCGCCTCCTCCAGGACCGCCGCCTGGCCCCGGGGGCTGGGCGCGACCAGGCTCATCCGGTCCGCGCCGTCGTTGTTGACCGCGCTGCCGAGCAGCACCGCCCGGGTGCCGCGTCCGGCCTCCTCGGCCCGGCGCAGCACCACCACTCCGGCGCCGCTGGAGGGCACCGTGCCGCGGCTGCCCCGGGTGAAGGGCCGGCAGCGGCCGTCCGGGGAGACCACGTCGCCCTCGTGGTGGGTGTAGCCCGCGCCGGGCGGCAACTGGACGGTGACGCCGCCCGCGATCGCGAGGTCGCACTCGTAGGTGAGCAGGCTGCGGATGGCGACGTGGACGGCGACCAGCGAGGTAGAGCAGGCGGTCTGGACCGTCAGGGCCGGACCGGTGAAGCCCAGCCGGAAGGCGAGGGAGGTGGCGAGGTAGTCCTTGTCGTTGCCGAGGGAGATCTGCTGGCGGCCCGCGGCACGGCTCAGCGTGGGGTCGGTCTCGACGTAGCGGTGCCGGTAGCCGCTGTCGCCGCAGCCGAGGAAGACGCCGACCCTGCCCGGGTCGCGTGCGGTGTCGACCCCCGCGTCCTCCAGCGCCTCCCAGGCGACTTCGGTGATGACGCGCTGCTGGGGATCGGTCACCGCCGCCTGGGTGGGGGTCATGCCGAACAGCTCCGCGTCGAAGCGGTCGAAGCGGTCGATCCCGCCGACGCCCAGGGTGCCGTCAGCCAGGGCTCCCGGCAGCGCCACGTGGCCGCGGACCACGTTGTCCCAGAAGGTGTCCGGGTCCGCGGCTCCGGGCACTCGGAGGGCCACTCCGATCACCGCCACCGCGTTCTCGGGTGCGTGCATCTGCGTCCGCCTCGATTCCTGGTAGCTAGGGGGTCGATGAGGGCCGTCGGCCGGCGCGCCAGCCGCTCAGGGCGCGGGAGCGGTCGCGCCCCCGGGCCGCGCCCTGGGCCGCGTCCCCGGCCGGGGGTCCGCCGGCCGCGGCGGCGCCGTCGAGGTGTGCCGCGAGGGTGCGCACGGTGGTGTGGCGGAACAGCTCGGCCGCCGTGAGACCGGGGTGATCGGCCCGCAGCGCGGCCAGGACCCGGAGCACCCCGTGCGAGGTGCCGCCGAGTTCGAAGAAGGTCGCGTCGTGGTCCTCGACGGGCCGGCCCAGGACCGTCTCCCACACCCGGCCCAGGCGGGCCGCGGTGGATCCGGCCGCCGGGGGCGGCCCGACGGGTGTCCACGGCCGGTGGCCGGCCGCCCATCGGGCCAGGGCGTCGCGGTCGAGTTTGCCGTTCGGCAACTGCGGCAGCGCGGGGACGCGCAGCCACACGGCGGGGACCGCGGCCGGCGGGAGCCACGCCTCGGCGTGGGTGCGCAGCTCCCGCAGCGGGCCGGGTGCGAGCGGGCCGGGCGACCCGTCGGCGTCCGGCGGTGCCGCGTCCGTGTGCGCGCCGTCCGCCACGAACGCCACCAGGTGGGTGGAGTCGGCGTTCGGGGCCACGGCGGCGCCCGCGGCGCCCCCGGCGCGCAGGGTCGCCTCCACCTCCTCCACCTCGATGCGCTGGCCGAGGATCTTGCACTGTCCGTCCCTCCGGCCCAGGAAGCGCAGTCCTTCCGGGCCGTCGAGCACGACCAGGTCCCCGGTGTCGTAGCCCCGGCCGCGGCCCGCGCCGAGGGACACGAAGCGCTCGGCGGTCAGCTCCGGGCGCCGCCAGTAGCCCTCGGCGACTCCCCGTCCGCCGATGACCAGCCGGCCGGGGCACCCCGGCGGGAGCCGGCGGCCCAGCGCGTCCAGCACCTGGCAGGACTCCCCCGGCAGGGGCAGCCCGATCCGGACGGCCGCGCCCCGGGTGACCCGCCAGGTGGTGGACCACACGGTGGTCTCCGTGGGGCCGTAGCAGTTGACCACGGGCCCCGGGACGGTGGCCGCCAGCTCGTCCGCCAGGTCGGGGGCGAGGGGTTCGCCGCCGACCAGCAGGGCGCCCAGCCGGCCGAGCAGGGCGCGGCCCGCCGGGTCGGCGAGCAGCAGCCGGGCGACGGTGGGGGTGCACTGGTACAGCGCGCCGGCCGGTACGTCCTGTTCGGCCGCCTGCCGGTGTCCGGTCACCAGGACGGTGCGGCCCCGGGTGAGCGGCCACAGCAGTTCCAGGACGCTGATGTCGAAGGACAGGCTGGTGCCCGCGACGGTCACCGGTGCCTCGGGCAGGGCCCGGTCGCAGGCGTCGAAGAGTGCGGTCAGCTGGGCGTGGCCCACGACCACGCCCTTGGGTCGGCCGGTCGAGCCGGAGGTGTGGACGAGGTACGCGCGCCCGGCGGGGTCCGGCGGGGCGGCGCCCCCGGCCCCGGTTTCCGGGCCGACGGCACCGGGGTCCGGTGGTGCGTCACCGGTGCCGGGCACGGCGGCGAGGAGGGCGTCCACGTCCAGGGGGCGGACGCCGGGTGTGTCCCGCAGCGTCCGCGGCAGGTGCCGGTCGCTCAGGACGGCGGCCGGCGCGGTGTCCTCGACGATGAAGCGCAGCCGGTCGGCCGGGTACTCCGGATCGAGCGGCACGTACACCGCGCCCGCCTGCCAGGCGGCGAGCACGGCCACCACCAGGTCCGTGCCCCGGGGCAGGCAGATGCCCACCCGGTCCCCGGGCCGCACACCGTGTTCCCTCAGAGCGCGGGCCACCGTGCCGGAGTGCCGTGCCAGGGCCGCGTAGTCGAGGGTGCGGCCGCCGGCGGTCACGGCGACGGCGTGCGGAGTGCCGCGGGCGTGCCGGAGGACGAGTTCGTGCACCGGTCGCGGGTCGGGGACGAGGACGCCGCCGTCGAGCACGGCCAGTTCCGCCGACTCCGTCTCACCGAGGAGTTCGACGTCGGCGAGCGGGCGCACCGGGTCCTCGGTGAGCCGCCCGAGGAGGCGGGCTACGTGGTCCAGGGTGTTGCGGGCGCGCTCCGGGGGCAGGGCGCCCTCGCGGTGGACCAGTTCCAGCCGCATCCCGCCGTCGGGCAGGTGGCGCAGGGCCAGGCAGCAGTCGTACTCCGCCTCCCCGGTGTCGGTCTCGCCGATCGTCCAGCGCAGGCCGCCCGCCTCGGCCGGCGGCACCGGGACGGTCTCGGTGCACAGGATCTGGGCGAGCGGCTTGCGGCCCTGCTCCCGTACGGCGTGCGCGCCGGCCAGGATCTCCTCGAAGGGCAGTTCCGCGTGGTCCAGCGCGTCCAGCAGCGCGTCCGTCGCCCGGTCCACCGCGGTCGAGGTGTCCGCCCCGGCCAGGCCGAGGCGGACCGGGACGGTGTTCTGGAGGCAGTCGACGCGCTGATCGCCGCCGTCCTTCCGGCCGCTCACCGGGACCGCGAGGACGACGTCGTCCCGGTCGAGGTACCAGGCCGTCACGGCGCCGACGGCGCCGAGGAACTGGGCGAAGGGGCTGGCCCCGGTGGTCCGTGTGCGCCGGCGGAGGCGGTCGCGGAGTTCCGGTGGCAGGTCCAGGGTGGTGGTGTGTTTGCGCCGGCTGGTCGCCGGTCGCGTCCAGGGCAGTTCGGTGCGGTGCGGGCTGCCGTCCAGGTACCGCCGCCAGAAGGCGCGCAGCCGTTCCCGGTCCGCGGGGGGTGCCGGGTCGTCGTCGACCGGTCCGGCGGGTGGCGCGGCCGTGGCGGGGTCGGCGTAGGCGTGGGCGAGGGCCGTCAGCAGGATGGCCGTGGAATCGTCGTCGAAGACCGCGTGGTGCACGGCGATCAGGCAGTGGGTGCGCTCCGGGCCGACCAGCGCCCGGATCCGGCACAGCGGACCGCCGCCGTGTACGAACGGCACGGCCAGCGCGGTGGCTTCCGCGTCCACCCGGGCGTCCGGATCGGCGGTCCGCCGGATCACCGTGTCCACCGCGTCCGGCTCGTGGACCCGCTGGAGGAGGCCGGCGGCGTCGAGGTGGAGCGAGGTGCGCAGCGCCGGATGGGCCGTGACGACCGCGCGCAGGGCGTCGCGCAGCCGTGCGGGGTCGGCCGGCCCGTCCACGGTGATCCGTTTGACGAGGGTGCGGGCGGCGCCGCCGTCCTGCTGGTCCAGCAGGAAGAAACGCAGCTGGCCGGGGGTGGCAGGGCGGCTCATCGGGCGGTCTCCCGCTCAGTGGCGGTCCTGGAGCGCAGCAGTTCGGTCATGGCCGCCGGGGTGGGGTGGCGGATGACCTCCTTGAGGGCCAGTTCGGGCAGGCCGGCGCCGCGCAGCGCCGTCTTGAGGCGCAGGGCGAGCAGGGAGGTGCCGCCGAGCTCGAAGAAGTTGTCGTCCGGGGCGACGGGCGTTCCCAGCATGTCGCGCCAGACGCCGATGACCCGGTCGAGGACTTCGCCGGTGGCACCGGGGGTGTCGCCCGGGGCGGTGGGGGCGCCGGCGTCCGGGTCGGGGGCCGGCAGGAGCGTGGGGTCGAGCTTGCCGTTGGCGGTGAGGGGAAGGGCCGGCAGCGCGGTGACGGTCTGCGGGACCATGTATTCGGGCAGCCGGGCCGCCGCGCGCCGGAGCAGCCCGTCGGTGGAGTGGCCGGGCGCGAGCACCGCGTAGGCGTCGAGGCGGGCTTCGGCGGTGCCGGCGCCGTGGACGACGACCGCCGCGGCGGTGACGGCGGGGTCCCGCAGCAGGGTGTCGCGGACTTCGCCGAGTTCGATGCGGTAACCGCGCACCTTCACCTGGGCGTCCAGTCGTCCCAGGTGTTCCAGCTCTCCGTTCGGCAGGTAGCGGGCCTTGTCGCCGCTGCGGTACAGCAGGCCTCCCGGCACGTCCGGGTGGCGGTCGTGGGTGAAGCGCTCGGCGGTCAGCTCGGGCCGGTTGACGTAGCCCCGCGCCACCCCGGCCCCGCCGACGTAGATCTCTCCCGCGACGCCGGGGGCGACCAGGCGGCCGTGCGCGTCCAGGACGTACACGTCCCAGCCGGGCAGCGGGCGGCCGACCACGCGGCTGCCGGCGCGGGCGTCGTCGGGTGTGACCGTGTGGGTGGTGCTGTGCACGGTGGTCTCGGTGATGCCGTACATGTTCTCCACGCGCACCGCGGGATACCGCTCGAACCAGGGCAGCAGGGTGCGGGTGTCCAGCGGTTCGCCGCCGAAGACGACCAGGCGCACCGAGAGGCGTCCCCGGGCCAGGCGGTCGGTGCCGAGGAGCAGCCCGAACGCGGTGGGGGTCTGGCTGAGGACGGTCACCTCCTCGTCCTCCAGCAGCCGGTGGAACTCCTCGGGGTTGCGGGAGACGGCCCGGTCCACGATCACCAGCCGCCCGCCGGTGAGCAGGCAGCCCCAGATCTCCCAGGCGGAGAAGTCGAAGGCGAACGAGTGGAAGAGCGACCACACGTCATCCGGGCCGAGGCCGAAGTCGTCGCGCGTCGCGGTCAGCAGCGCCGTGACGTTTCTGTGCGTCACGAGCACGCCCTTGGGCCGGCCGGTGGACCCGGAGGTGTAGATGACGTAGCACGGGACGTCCGGGTCGACGGCGGGCAGCGGTCGTGCCGGCTCTCGTGGCCGGTCGTGCACCGACGCCCAGCCGATGTGCTCCGGCATGTCCGCCGGACGGGACTCCGCGTCGCCGACGACGACCCGCACGTCCGCGTCGCCGACGATGAAGGCCAGCCGCGCCTCGGGGTAGGAGGGGTCCAGCGGTACGTACGCCGCTCCCGTCTTCAGCACGCCCAGCAGGGCGACGACCAGGTCGACGGAGCGTTCCATGCGCACGCCCACCCGGTCCCCGGCCCGTACCCCCGCCTCGGCCAGTGCCCGGGCCAGCGTGTCGGAACGCTCGTCGACCTCGGCGTAGCGCAGGGCCGTCTTCCCGTCGTTCACGGCGATGCGGTCGGGCGATCGTGCGGCACGCCGGGCGAACAGGGCGGGCAGGGACAGTTCCTCGGGGTCGGCCGCGGCGCCGCGGGCGGCGTCCAGGACGCGCCGCCGGTCCGCTTCCCCGAGGGCGGTCACGGTCGACAGGGGCGCGTCGGGGCGCTCGGCGAAGTCGCGCAGGACGGCCACGAGCTGGCGGGTGAACTGCGCGGCCCCGCCGGGTGAGAACCATCGGCGCCGGAACTGGAGCAGTCCGCGCGCGGCGCCCTCGGCCGCCATGTCGACGTAGCACAGGAGCGGGAACTTCGCCGCGCCCGGGAAGGGGTGCGGGAGCGGTACGGCGGTCAGTCCCGGCAGGTGGAGGACCGGCGGATTCCACAGGGGGGCGACGGCGGCGGTCAGCGCGCCGGCGCCGGGGCCCTGGTGTCCGACGGGCAGGACGTCGAAGAGCGGCAGGTCCGCGTCGCGGTAGGCGGCGAGGCTCCGGCGGTGGCAGGCGCGCAGGAAGTCGGCGACGGTACCGTCCTCCGTGACGCGCACCGGGATGGGGACGGTGTTGCTGAAGTAGCCGATGGTGTGCCGTTGCGCGGCCGGGCGGCGGCTGACGAAGCTGCCGACGAGCGAGGCGTCCGTGCCGCCGTTGCGCGCGAGGACCAGCCCCACCGCGGCGGTCAGCGCCGAGTAGCGGCTGATGCCCAGCGCGCGGGCGGTGTCGGCCAGTTTCCGCCACACCTCGTCCGGGACGGTGAACCGCGTCTCCCCGCCGTCGGCCTCCGCCGCGTCGCCGTCGCCGCATCCCCATTCCGGTTCCGTGACGAGCGGGAGGGCGGACAGTTCCGCGCGGAGGCCGGCCGCCCGGTCGGCGCCACGCAGCGCGTCCCGGGCCGCTGCCGTCGCCCACGCCGGGTAGTCGCCCGGGGTCCTCGTGGTGTCACCCCCGAGGATTTCGGTGACGGCCGTCTCCATGGCGAGGTCGTCGACCACGAGGTGACTGGCGGTCAGGACCAGGTCGGCGCCGCCGTCCGGGTGGCGCAACAGCGCGCCTCTCATCAACGGTCCGCGCCGGGTGTCGATCGGGCGCAGGCACTCCTCCAGCCGCCGGCGCGCGCCGGCCTCGTCCCCGGCCGAGGGAGGGAGGGTCTCCTCGCGCCATTCCGGGGCGGTGTCCGACCGGGTCATCCCGAGTGCCGGGCCGTCGTCGACGAGGCGCGAGGACAGGGCCGGGTGCCTGCGGACCAGGGCACGGAAGCGCTCCGCGATCAGCTCGCCGTCGAACGTGCCGGTGAGGTGGTAGGCGGCGACCACGGTGTGCAGCCCGGGCCGCTCGGCGAGGGCGTCGGCGAGGTGGACGCCGACCTGGTTGGGCGCCAGTGGCCAGAGGGCGTCAGGCGGCGGGGTGGTGGGCTGCGGGGCGGTGAGTGGCCGGTCGGCGGGCGGTTGATCGGCAGGCAGCCGGTCGACGGGCGGTTGATCGGCGGACGGCCGGTCCGCAAACGGCTGATCGACAGACGGCCGGTCGGCGGACGGCTGATCGGCGGACAGCCGGTCGGCAGGCGGCCGGTCCGCGGGTGACTGATTCGCCGCGGGTGACTGGTCGGCGGTCACCGGGTCACCTCCTCGGCCGTCGCCCGCGCTCGGCACGAGGTGCCCGGCCCGGCCTTCTCCAGCGGCGCCGGGTCCTGGGACCCCCTCAGCCGCGGGGCGCCCGCGCCCCGGATCGCGGACCCGTCCGTACGGTCGATCACGGCTTGCCTCCAGTCGATGCGTGTCCGGGTGGTGGCGGGATGGGCCCCGTGGCGGGCGGTGGTGCGCCGCGCGGGCACGGAAGGCCGGCGGGACATCCGGGGGCAGCGGGTGTGGGCGTCACCGCCGTGGTGGGCGCGGCACCCGGCGAGACCGGCTCCGGGTGGACCGCGACGGGCCCGGCGGAGGCCGGATCACTCATAGTCGATCCAGTCCGTGGCCTCGATCGCGGCGACCGTCTCCGCGAGCGCCGCGGGATCGGGCGCGGCTCCGCTCACCGCGGCCACGTTGCCCGCCGCGCCGATGCGCCAGTCGACGTTGGCGCCCGGCTCGGCCAGGAGCACCACCCGTTCCACGTACGGCAGTTGGCGCAGACCGCTCAGGTCGCGCACGGACTTGACCCGGCAGGCTCCCATCGGCGGCACGATGAGGTAGTGGAAGACGGCGGGGCCGCGCCCCACCGGATCGGCGGTGGTGTACGGCCGTCCCAGAGCCGCCTTGACTGCGATGTCGGCCGGCACGCCGGTGCCCGCGCGCACGCCCAGGTCGTCGACCCAGGCTCCCAGGCGGCCGTTGACCTCGATCACGCGCGGGCCGTCGGGAGTCAGCTTGATCTCGACGTCCGCGACCCCGTGGACGCCGAGGGCGCCCACCGCCCGGCACGCCAGGTCGGACACTTCCCGGACCAGTTCGTCCGGCACCACCGACTGCCCCCCGTAGGCGCCGCGTTCGCGGAACGGTTCGGCGAGCGCGAACTTGCTGCTGACGAAGACCGGGCGGACGTCGTCACCGCGGGCGACGCAGTCCACCGCCATGTAGTCGCCCCAGGGTGCGTCGACCGGTCGGCCGACCAGCAACTCCTCCAGTATGACCGCGGTTTCGGCCGGCCCGCCGATGCCGCCGAGCGCCGCCGCGACCACCGCACGGCACTCGTCCGCCGTGGCGACGGCGGTCGTGTTACGGCTCGACGCGCCGACGACCGGTTTGACGATCGCGGGCAGTCCCACCCGCGCGATGGCCTCGTCCAGCTGGTCGAGAGCGGTCACGGTGCGGAACCGGACGGTGTCCAGGCCCACTTCGGCGAAACGTTCCCGCTGGCGGTCCTTGTTGGTGACGGCTTCCTGTAGCGACGGCGCGTGATAGGGCAGCCCGAGGGCGGCGGCCAGCCGGACGGTGTCGGGGATGCGGAATTCGCTGAACGTGATGATTCCGGCGGGCTCGAATCCGCGCAATTCGTCGATGACCGATGCTTCGGACCGCCCCGCCGTGTTCACCACCCGGCCCAGCCTGCGCAGAACCGGAATCATCTGCTGCGCGTGTTCCGTGTCGGCGACCACGAAGGCGACATCGCAGCCATTGTTCCGGGCGACCTGGGACAAGCGGAGGGGAGCGAGGCTTCCGACGTCGTAGACGGCGAGGAGTACCGGTGAATCGCTCAACTGGTCGGTCCTTCCCAAGTGATCGACGGTCCCTCTCCCCGGCCCATAAGGACGAGAAAAGCACCCAGACGCATGAGAGGCGAATTGATCGTAGTGGCTGACATCAGCCTCGGCAATCGCTTATTTTCAGCCAGTGCTCTTGGCTGGTTCCATCGCACCGCGCGGCAATCTCTCGCGCGCGCGGGCAAACTGTGCAGGTGGCGGGATGGGTGAGTGAGGTGCGTCACATTCGCTCCGGTCAAGTTTCGCCACCTGCGGCACCGACCACCTTTATAGAGGTTGCAGCTCAGTTCCATCCGTTGGTCGCGCCGGTCTCGGAATCGTCGTGCGCGAGATGAGATGAGGAGCCCAGATGAACGAGAATCCGGATCCGGGAAACGGAGCGGACCGCCTTCCGGCGTTGTGGAGCGAAGTCCTCGGAGCCGGCTCCGACCCGAACCTGGGATTTCTGGAGAACGGCGGAGATTCCTTCCGGGCCCTCACCCTTTCCACCAGGATCCACGAGGAAACGGGCATCGAGGTGGATTTCCTCGACATCCTGGAAAGCAAGAACATCCACGCCGTCCGCGAACTCCTGTGCTCCGAGTCCGACGCGCACTGAATGTCCCGCCATCGGGCCCGGTGAAAAGAACTCCGCGATCGGAGGAAACACGTGTCCGCTCCGCATGTGGCGGAAGGGACGCCCTTCCCTGAACCGGCCGCGCCACGTCCCGTACGGATGATGTGCGTCCCCTATGCGGGGGCGGGCGCCGGGGTGTACCGGGCATGGCAGCAGGCGCCAGGCGCGACGCTCGACGTGGTGCCGGTGCAACTCCCGGGGCGCGAGGAGGAGTTCACCGTCCCGTTCCACCGTACGGTCCGGGAGGCCGCCGAGGACGTCGCCAGGCGGGTCGTCAGGGATGCCGGCGGATCCCCCTTCGTGCTGTTCGGCCACAGCCTCGGCGCCGTCCTCGCCTACGAGGCGACCCGGTGCCTGTGGGAAGCCGGTGGCCCCCTGCCCCGGCATCTGGTGGTCAGCGGCTCGGTGAGCCCGCGACGGCGCCGCACCCCGCGGCTGTCCGCGGATCCGGAGCGGGCCATCGCCCAACTGCGCGAGCTGACCGGGCAGGTGGATGCCTTCGCCGACCCCGAACTCCGCGATCTCCTGCTGCCCGCCCTGCGCGCGGACATCACCATGCTCGACGGATACCACCCGCAGCCACGACGGCCCCTGCCGATCGCGCTCACGGCGCTCCGCGGCACCGACGACGCCACCGTGCCGGTCGCCGACTGGCACGACTGGGCCGCGTACACCTCGGCGGCCTTCCGGACCGTCGAACTGCCCGGCGGTCACATGTACCTCACCGAGTCCTGGCCGACCGTCCTGCGGACCGTCGAGGAGCTGGTGTGACGGCAACCGGGACGCAACGAAAGGAATCACCCGTGGCCGCGGCCGCCCCCTCGACACTCCATGAGATGTTCGTGTCCTCCGTCGTACGCCACCCGAACCGCGTGGCACTGGAAGTGGGCGGCCGGACACTCACCTACGCGGAGCTGGACCGGCTGGCCCAGAGGCTGGCCGAACGGATCCTGCGCCACGCCGGTCACCGCCCGGAGCGGGTGGGACTGCTGGCCGCCCGCAGCCTCACGGCGTACGCCGGCTATCTGGCCGCGTTGCGTCTGGGCGCGGCCGCGGTTCCGCTGAACCCTGCGCACCCGCCCGCCCGGCACTCCGCCGTCGTCAAGGCCGGGGCGCTCGACGTGGTACTCGGCGACCACGCGCACGAGCGGACCGGGACGGAGGCATCGGCGCCGGACCTCGGCGTACCGTTCCTCCTCCTCGACGAGGCGTCGCTCGCGGGCCTGACCGACAGCGTGGTGGGAGCGCCGGGTGCCGAGGGCACGGTCGGCGCCGGTGCGGACGGCACGGGACTCGACGCCGGTGGGGACGGCACAGGGCTCGACGCCGGTGCGGACGGCACGGTCGGCGTCGGCCGGGGCAGCGGTGCGGACGGGTATCGGCAAGGCACGGGGACCACCGCGCCCGGGCCGGACGACATCGCCTACATCCTGTACACCTCGGGCTCCACCGGCACACCGCGCGGTGTGCCCATCCGGCACGCCAACATCGTGCCCTTCATCGACTGGGCTGTCGGCGCCTGCGGTATCGGCCCCGAGGACCGCACCTCCCAGAACGTCGAGTTCTCCTTCGACGTGGCCGTCTACGAGATGTTCGTGACCTGGGCCGCCGGAGCCGCCCTGGTCGTGCCCCGTGCCAACGACGTACTGCGTCCCTCCCGGTTCGTCAACGACCGGCGGATCACGCACTGGTTCTGCGTCCCGTCCCTCGGCAGCATCGCCGCGCGCACCGGTTCGCTCGCCCCGGGATCCATGCCGACCCTCACCAAGGTCATGCTGGGCGGGGAGCGGCTCACCGCGGAACAGGCTCGCCAGTGGGCCGAGGCCGCGCCCAACGCCGAACTGCACAACATGTACGGGCCGACCGAGATGAGCGTCGTGTGCGTGCACAAGAACCTCGGCGGCCACGGCCGGCTCGTGGCCGCCGGCTCGAACGGGACGATGCCCATCGGTGAGGTGTTGCCCCACCTGGACAGTGTCATCCTCGGGGAGGACGGGTGGCCCGCGCCGACCGGCGAGTTGTGCCTGCGCGGTCCGCAGCGGTTCGCCGGTTATCTCGACCCGGCCGACGACGACAGCCGCTTCCTGCGCCGACGGCCCGGTGCGGCCGCCTTCGTCCTGCCGGCCGGGGAGACCGTCCGCGACACGGACTGGTACCGGACCGGCGACCTGGTCCGTGAGGAGGCCGACGGCCTGGTCTTCCTGGGAAGGCTGGACGACCAGGTCAAGGTGCGCGGGCACCGCATCGAGGTGGGTGAGGTCGAGGCCCAGCTGACGTGCCATCCCGCGGTCCGCGAAGCGGTCGTGGTCGCCCACCGGTCCGGGGCGGAGGCGACGCTGGTGGCCCACTACACGGGTGCCGTCACCGCACCCGCCGAACTCACGGGCTTCCTCCGTGACCGGCTCCCGCTCTACATGCTGCCGAGCCGCTTCCTGCACCGGGAGGCGTTCCCGCTCAACACCAACGGGAAGATCGACCGCCGGTCGCTCCCGGCCCCCGACCCGGAGCGGACACCGGGCTGATCCCGGGGCGGACACGGACAGCTCTCAGGGCGGGCGCTCCGGCCGAGCAGCGAGCACCCGGCCGGGGCGCACCCGCCCACCACCACTTCGACTCGTTCCGGAGGAGACATGTCAGGCAGCACGACCGGTGAGATACCGAGGGTCCTCCTCATCGGTGCCGGTGACCTCACCATACGGCTGGGTCATCTGCTGGCGAGCGCGGAACCGGAGACGCGGATCGTCCTGGCGAGCCGCTCACTGGAGCGAGCCACCCGCTTCGCGAACCTGACGAAGCTGGCCGCGGGCAATCTCGGCCATGCCCGTGAGGTCGAGGCGGTCGCGCTCGACCTGGCCGACGTGGACCGCACCGCGGAGGAACTCCGGTGCATCCGGCCGACGGTCATCTTCCTGGGGGCGTCCATCCAGGCCGCCCGCGCCATCATGGATCTGCCCGAAGAACTGTTCAGGCGCCTGGACGAGGCGCAGCTCGGCCCGTGGCTGCCGATGCACCTCACGCTCGCGCACGAGTTGATGCAGGCCGTGCGTCTCGCGGAGTCGGAGGCGGTCGTCGTCAACGGCGCGTACCCCGACGCGGTCGGCCCGGCCCTGGCGACCATCGGCCTCGCGCCCGACGTCGGCATCGGCAACATCGGCAACATCGTGCCGGGCATCACCTGGGCCGCCGCCGAGGAGCTGGGCGTCTCCCCGGCAGAGGTCGGCGTGAAGGCCGTCGGACACCACTACTTCAGCCACCATGTGCACCGCTTCGGCGAGGCGCGCGGCATTCCGCACCTGCTCGACGTGCGCGTCGGAGGGACGAAGGCGGAGATCGACACCGGCGCGGCGTACGCGCGGCTGGCCGGCGGACTGCGGCGGCAGGGCGGCAAGGAAGGCCAGCAACTGACGGCCACCTCCGCCGCGCGCCTCCTCCTCGCGCTGCTGTCCCACGGTGAGAGTTCCCTGCACGCGCCCGCCCCGGGCGGCATGGTCGGCGGCTACCCCGTACGGGTGTCGAGCGACGGCGTACGGCTCGACCTCCCGCCCGGCATCGACCCCTCGGCGGCGGAGACCGTCAACCGGCAGTGCCAGCGACTGGACGGGATCGAGCGCGTGGCGGCCAACGGCACGGTCCACTTCACCGAGGAACGCATGGCGGTCATGCGGGACATGCTGGGCTACCACTGCTCGGAGCTGAAGGTCACCGAGGCACGCGCCGCGGCGACGGAACTCGCCGGGCGTTACGACGCCTTCCTGCGCCGGCACGGTCTCGGCGCATGACCGCGCCGACCGTGCTGTTCGACCTCGACGGCGTACTCGTCGACAGCCAGGACGCCGAGGTGCGGGCTCTGCTCGACTTCGCCGAGAGCGTGCACGCCCGGGTCCCGGCCGAGGGCTTCGCCGAACTGGTCGCGGGCCGCCGCATGAGCGAGTCGGTCGGCATCATCGGACAGCACACCGACACCCCGCTGCCGGACGACGCGGTGGAACAGGTGAGGGAGATCGCCGAGCGGTACCTGGGGACCCGGTTGCGTGCCACGCCCGGGATGGCGGAAGCGCTGCGGGAGATCACGACGCACCGCTACGTCGTGTCGAACTCACCCCTGGACATGATCGAGGACCGCCTGCGCCGGACCGGCCTCGCCGGCTTCTTCGACGGCCCCCACTTCTCGGCGTACGAACTGGGGACCTGGAAGCCGGACCCCGGGCTGTACCGGCGAGCGGTGGAACTGCTGGCGGTGGACCCCGAGACCGTCGTCGCGGTGGAGGACAGCGAGGTGGGAGTGCGCTCCGCCCACGACGCCGGTCTCCGGGTCTGCTGGTACCGCCCGGACCACCCCGAAGAGGCCCGGTGGTCCGGCCGCATCCGCGTCTTCGGCGACATGAGCGCCCTGCCGAAACTGCTCGGCTGACACCCAGGTGTGCCAGGACTCCGCCTATGGCAGGCCGGCAGGGTGTGAGTTGCCACCGGGTGGCGAGCGCCATGGGGTGTCATGCCATGCGCTCCCGGTTGAGTGCTCGAACAGGTCCTCAGTGGGTGCCGTCGCTACTCGGTGAGCGCGTCCGCCATCTTCGCGAATTCCGGAGGACTGAAGTTTCCCCGGCTCAGGGCAGCGTTGCGGAGGGAACGCGGACGCACCACGTGCTCGTACGAACCCAGTTGGGGCACCGCCACCCGCCACGCCGAGGCCGCTCGTCCGAGCACGATCACCGCCCCGCGCTCCACCGCGCGTCGCACCAGGGCGAAGCCGTACGGCTGCGAGGGCAGCGTGATCGGCAGGGGCTGCCAAGCGGCGGAGTGATAGCCGTGGAACTGCACCGCCAGCACACGTCGGGCCAGGAGGTCGTAGGAGTGGCCGAGTTCCAGCAGGCCGCGGAGTGTGCGCCGCCACCACAGGCCTCCCGGTGTGTCTCTCATGTCCTCGGCCAGGAAATGGTTGGGGGCACCCCCGGGCGACGCCGTACCGGCCAGCGACCGCTCCGTGACTCCGTCCCGCGCGTACATGGCGGCATCGTGCGGGCTGCGGCCCGGGTTGGCGAGCAGCACGACGAGACGAGCATCGTGAAGGCCCAGGAAGGGCTCGGGCGGGAGGCTCAAGTCCAGGCGAAGGCGGGGCTCGTCCGCGTTCAGCGTGGCGTTGAATGCCTCCAGGTGGGGCAGGTCGGCGGGGCATCCGTACGGCGGGCGGTCGGGTATCCGCGCCCAGGGGTTCTCCGTCATGCGGGGAGCCTAGGGGGTTTCGTTTGGGATCAGGCGGCGTCGGACGAGCGCCGGCCCTGGTGCGGACGGGTGAGGGGGTTCCGCGCGCCGCCCTTGCCGCCCTGGATCAGACGCAGGTGCCGGGAGCGGGTGTGGGCGTGGCGGGGGCGTCGGGGGGTGCGGGCGAGCCAGTCCTCGACGCGGTCCATGCCGTACAGCAGTACGGTCATGGCGGGCAGCAACAGGCAGGCGACGATGACCGTCATGTCGGGCTCCCTCGGCGGCGGACAGCGCTCTACGGGTTCCCCTGTGGCTTCCGGTCAGCGGTCCGCTCGTGTGAGAGTCCCGTGTGCCTCGTCCACGCCCGCTGTCACCGGGGCCGGTCGGCAGTCCGGTCTCGCGAGCGGGCGGAAGGGAGCGGCGGGGCGACGACCGGACCGCCTACGGCGCTCCGGTCGCCCTTCGCCCCACAGGCGGTCAGGCCGGTCCCCGGCTGCGCGCCGAATCAGTTGAAGACCAGTACGTCGGTACGCATCGGCAGCGGGCTGCCCCAGCCGATGTTGATTTTGAACGTCACCACTCCGTTGCCGGGGGCGATGCTGGACACCTGGAACGCCGCTTCGCCGACGAACCGGTTCCCGCTCCCGTCGGTCTCCGAGGCCGTGACGACGACGGTCGAGTTGACCCCGATGACGTTCCACGGGATCTGGAGGTTCCACGTCCCGTTCCCCGGGGACCAGGTCCACCAGCCCCGCCACACGGCGGTGACATTCCCGCCGATGGCCGCGAGGCCCTGCGCCTGGCCGGCGGACTGCGAACTGCCCGTGATCTGCGGCACCGCGGATGCGGGTGCGTCGGCTGTGGTCATAGCCGCTCTCCTCACGCCGGGAGAGCCCCCCAAGAGCCCTCCGGATACTCTGAGTATCATTGGATGCACGGAGCGCAACAATCACTCGCAGGGGTGACTATCCGGCGTGTCGTCAGATCTTCCACGCGTCCATCGCCTAGACGGAATCCGGCTCGTCAGAGTGCATTCCCGTGACGTCTCCGACAAGCGTCGGCAGGGTCCGGGGCGGCAGGCCGCTCCGGGGTGCACGCGCCGGGCAGCCGCCCGTCAGGTGACGTCGAGTGAGCCGGGTCAGGACCCGTTCGTGTGGCTGGTCGCCTGGCGGGGCGTCGCGAGGGCGCGGCGGCGTTTCAGGCGTAGCGGCCGAGGAGGGCCGCGATGTACTCCTCCAGTCTCCGGGTCAGGACGCCGGACGTCAGGTCGGCGCGGCCCAGTTCACGCCAGGGGACAGCGACCTTCTCCGCGTCGGGGGCGAAGCCCAACGCGTCCAGCAGCCGCCAGTAGAGGTGGTCGGCGCGATCGTCGGTCAGGGTTCCTCCCGCGTCGACGTAGCGGTCGGCGAAGCGCATGCCGGCGGGGGTTCCGTGCAGCAGGGCGAGGGCCGTCGAGCAGTGGGCCACGTCCAGGTCGGCCGGCCCCCAGGAGGTCTCCACCCAGTCGACGACACCGCTGATCCGCAGGTCGTCGCCGGTGCCCGTGAAGAGGACGTTGCCGGGATGGAAGTCCCGGTGCAGGAAGCACCCCGCATGGGCCGGGGGCTCCCGCCGGATGACGTCGACGGCCCGCTGCCAGAGTTCGGGCCGCTCGGTGGCCGCGGGCGGAGTCACCCGCTCGGGAGAGGTCCAAGCCTGGTAGGCGCGCGGTCGTCGGCGCGCGGGCACCGGCTGCCGGTGGATACGCACCAACTGCCGGGCGAGCAGGTCAGCGCGGTCGTCGGCGCCCTGGTCGCCGAGGCGCACGGTCCCCGGCAGCAGGGACATCAGCAGGGAGGGGTGGTCGCAGTACCGCGCCGTCGCGTCCACCGCCGCGAGCGTGGCCGCGGGCACATCCGTCTCTCCGAGCAGGCGCAGGACGGCCGCCTCGCGGGTCAGCAGGCCCTCCGCGTGCCGGGCGTAGAAGGGCTTGACGAAGGACCGCAGGACGAGGGAGCGCCGGCCACCCGGACCACGGAGGTCCAGGCGGCGCATCTCCGACGTCCAGCCGCCGCGCAGTCGTACGACGTTCTCGATGTGCTCCGCCTCGGGCAGCCCCTCCTCCACCCAGGAGCGTGTGGCGGCCCAGCCCCGGCTGTCGTGCTCCGCGCCGATCTCGTCGGCCCCCTCGTCCGCGCCCACGACGGCAGACTATCCGTCCCCGCGTGAACGCGTCCCGGAAAACCGGACACGCCGGCGGCGTCGCCGCGCCGCCGGATCGGGCCGCCCGTGCCGGGGGCTGTTTGTTCAATGGCTTGTTTTCCGCCGGCGCGAACGATCTTCCGTCACGGCGGCCCGGTCTGTGCGGCGACCGCCCGACCGGGGGCTTTCCGACAGACCGGACAACTCGTCGACCAGGGGCTGGACCCGGTAGGGGATGACCGCGCTCAGCGTGATGACCGTCGTGCTCCGACGGACGCCCGGCACCTCGAGGACCTGGTCGATCACCTGTTGCACGTGCTGGTTGCTCGTGCCGGCGACGCGGCACCAGATGTCGCCGGGGCCCGTCACGATGTGGGCCTCGAGGATCTGCGGCACGGTCCGCAGGCGCGCGGTGATGGCCTCACGGGCCGACTGGTCGACCTCGAACGTGGTGAACGCCTGGACCACATGGCCGAGTGCGGCGACGTCCACGTCCGGACCGTAGCCGGTCACCACGCCGGAGCCGATCAGCCGGTCGAGCCGTGCCTGCAACGTGCCGCGCACGACGCCGAGTTGGCGGGCGATCTCCAGCAGGCCCGCACGCGGGCGCTCCCGGAGCAGGCGCAGCATCCGGCCGTCGAGCGGGTCGAGTCCCTGGCGTGCCACCGCACCTGCCGATCTGCGACCTGGGAGGCACTCCTACGCCTCATTCCTTGTCAGATTATCAATGTGGTGGAGGGTCTGTTGCCTATTCGTCTGTGAGTGGCTCACGCTGTGGACTCCCGGTCCACGAGGAGAAGTCGTGAGGCAGCACACCCACCCGTTCGTCCCTTACCGGCCCGACCGGTACGACGAGGCCGAGGCGGTCCGGCGCGGGAAGGACTTCGTGTCGTTCCTCGACCGCCGGCGCAGCGTGCGGTCCTTCAGTGACGAGCCGGTCCCGCGCACATGTGTCGACCTCGCCATCGCCGCGGCGAACACCGCCCCCTCCGGGGCGCACCTCCAGCCGTGGAGGTTCGCCGTGATCGGCGACGCCGAGACCAAGCACCGCATCCGGGTCGCCGCCGAGGCGGAGGAGCAGGTCAATTACGAGGGCGGACGCATCCCGCCCGAGTGGCGCGCGGCGCTCGCCCGCCTGGAGACCAGTGCGGACAAGGGCTACCTCGACGTCGTGCCGTGGATCGTCGTCTGCTTCGCCGAGAAGAGCACCGCGATGCCGGACGGTTCGCTGCGCAAGAACTACTACGTGAACGAGAGCGTGGGCATCGCCTGCGGTCTCTTCATCGCCGCCCTGCACGCGATGGGGCTGAGCACCCTGACCCACACGCCCAACCCGATGGGCTTCCTCACCGAGATCTGCGAACGGCCCGGCAACGAACGGCCCTGCATCCTCTTCCCCATCGGCTACGCCGCGGCCGACTGCGAAGTCCCGGACCTGGCACGCAAGTCACTGGCGGAGGCGACCGCCGAGATCCCGGCCACGCCCTGACCTCGCGGGTGCCTTCGTCCGAGCGGCGAGGGCCACGCCGGTCTCGGCAGCGGTGGCCGCGGCGGCGCACGCCGACAGCCCGGCGGGGCACTCGCGCGGGCGTCGGGTCCCGGCCGCCCGGGGGCCGGCGGGGTGCGCTCACCGCGGCGTGTTCGCCGGTCATGGCGCCGGAGCCCCCGTGCGCGGTGTTCAGCGGGGAGGAGGGGACCTCCCGAAAGGTGCCGGAGCCCGCCGGCACCGGACCGACAGCCACCGGCAGAGCGCCCGCACGGCCGTCCGTCGGCGGTGGTGGGCGCGCCGCTCGGCATCGCACCCGTTGACGCATTGGTCCAGACCTTCTACGTTGTGAGCGCTCGGTCCGGCAACGCGCACGCACGGTTCACCTCACCCCTGTACCACCCCACGACAACAGGGAGAGCCATGTTCCACCTGCGCAGACCACCGCTCACACCGTCTCGGGGAAACCCCTCCGGAGCGCCCTCGGGCAGCCCCGGACCCGGCGCCCGGCGTCGCGGTGTCCGCCTCCGGCTGTGGGGCACGGCCCTGGGCACCGCGCTGCTCCTGCCGTTCGCCCTGCTCACCGCGCTCGCCGCGCCCGCCCACGCGACCGGGACGCTGACGGCGGCGTTCACCGCCCAGGACAACGGCTCCTGGTGGAAGGGCACCTACGTCGTCCGCAACAGCGGATCGGCCGCCGTCAGCGGCTGGAGCCTGGAGTTCGACCTGCCGGCCGGGGTCTCGGTGACCGGCCACTACAACGGTGACGCGACCGTCTCCGGGCGGCACGTGAGCGTGAAGAACGCCCACTACAACGCCGGCGTCCCGGCCGGCGGCAGCACCGAGCCGTACAGCTACTGGTTCATCGCCAACGGGCCGATCGGCGCCCCGACGGGCTGCACCGTCAACGGCGACAAGTGCGACGGCACCCCCGACGTCCCGCCGACCGCGCCCGGCGCGCCGGAGGCGACCGCGGTCACGGCGCACTCGGTCGCGCTGAGCTGGGCCGCAGCTCAGGGCGGCGACCACAGCGTGGCCTCCTACGAGGTGCTCAGCGGCTCGGCCACCGTGGCCACCGCGACCGGCACCTCGGCCACCGCCACCGGCCTCACCCCGGCGACGGGCTACACGTTCACTGTGCGCGCCAAGGACACGCGCGGGAACGTGGGACCGGCGAGCGCCCCGTTGACCGTCAAGACCGTCGATCCGGCGACCGACCCGACCCCGCCGACCGCGCCCGGCAATCTGCGCACCACCGGCAGGACGGCCTCCAGCGTCGACCTGGCCTGGGACAAGTCCACCGACAACGTGGGCGTGGCCGCCTACGACGTGTACCGCGGCGGCACGCTGGTGAAGTCCGTCGGCGCGGACACCACGGCGGTCTCCGTCGACGGCCTCTCCCCCGCCACCGCCTACACCCTCACCGTCAGGGCGAGGGACACCGCCGACAACGCGTCACCGGCGTCGAACGCGGTGACCGCCACCACGGACGACGTGGCCGGGCAGGGCAAGCAGCTCAAGGTGGGCTACTTCGCGCAGTGGGGCATCTACGGGCGGCAGTACTTCGTGAAGAACCTGGACACCTCGGGCGCCGCGGCCAAGCTCGACGTGATCAACTACTCCTTCGAGAACCTCGACCCGGTCAACCTGACCTGCCAGGCGGGCGTGACCAAGGGCGTCTCCGCCAACCCGCAGGACCCCGACGAGGGGACCGGCGCGGGTGACGCGGACGCCGACTACGCGCGTCCCATGTCGGCCGCCCAGTCGGTGGACGGGGTCGCGGACGACGGCTGGGGCAAACTCCGGGGCAACTTCAACCAGTTGAAGAAGCTCAAGGCGAAGTACCCGAAGCTGAGGGTCGTGGTGTCGCTCGGCGGCTGGACGTACTCGAAGTTCTTCTCGGACGCCGCGGCCACGCAGGCCTCCCGGGAGAAGTTCGTCAAGTCCTGCATCGATGTGTGGATCAAGGGTGATCTGCCCGTCTACAACGGCGCGGGCGGCCCGGGCACGGGCGCCGGGATCTTCGACGGCATCGACATCGACTGGGAGTGGCCCGGCTCCGAAGGCCACCCGGGCAACCACTACGGCGCCCAGGACAAGGCCGATCTGACCGCGCTGCTCGCCGAGTTCCGCAAGCAGCTCGACGCGCTCGGCGGCGCGCACCGGCTGCTGACCGCGTTCACCCCGGCCGACCCGGCGAAGATCTCCGCCGGCTGGGACCTGAGCCGGATCTTCGACTCCCTCGACTACGCCAACGTACAGGGGTACGACTTCCACGGCGCCGGCAGCGACAACTCCTGGGAGCCCAAGCGCACCGGGCAGGGGTCCAATCTGTACGCCGACGCGCAGGACCCGTACCCCTTCCACTTCAGCGTCGAGAACGCGATCAAGGTGTATCTCGACGCCGGGGTCAACCCCCGCAAGCTGACGGTGGGCTTCCCGTTCTACGGGCGCGGCTGGCAGGGCGTGACCGACGGCGGGGTCGCCGGTGAGTGGCAGGACGCGGGGGGCGCGGCGCCCGGCCAGTTCGACACCGAGGCCGGGGTGCGCGGTTACCACAACCTGATCACCAGCTTCCCGTCCATGACCGTCCGCCATGACGAGCAGTCCGTCTCGACTTACGGCTACACCGGTCCCGGCGGCCAGTGGTGGACGTTCGACGACGCCTGGTCGATCGGGAAGAAGACCGCCTGGATCAAGTCCAAGGGGCTGCTGGGCGGCTTCGTCTGGGAGATGTCCGGCGACACGCCGAACGGTCAGCTGATGACCGCGCTGAACGACGGACTGAGGTAGCGGGACCGCGGCGCTCGGCGCCGCGCACGGAACCCGGGCGGACGGCGGACCGCCCGGTACCACGGGGCCCGGCACCCCGCGTGCGGTGCCGGGCCCGGGTGTGCGGTGAGGCCGGTCGTCAGCCCTGGCGGGCCTTGAAGCGGGGGTCCTTCTTGTTGATCACGAAGGTCACACCCCGCCGGCGCACCACCTGTGCGCCGGGCTTGGCCTTCAGCGAGCGCAGCGACTTGCGTACCTTCATGGCGGTCTCCTTCGGGTGGGTCGACTGGGCTGGTGGGTCCGGGTCGTCAGCGGCGGGCGGCTCCGCGGCCGTAGCGCCGCTCGAAGCGCTCCACCCGGCCCGCGGTGTCCATCACCCGCGAGGTGCCGGTGTAGAACGGGTGGCTCGCCGACGAGACGTCCACGTCGACGACCGGGTACGTGGCCCCGTCCTCCCACTCGACCGTCTCGCGGGCGTCGAGGGTGGAGCGGGTGAGCAGCTGGAAACCGGCCGCGCGGTCGCGGAAGACGACGGGGCGGGAGACGGGGTGGATGTCATGCCTCATGGGTGGTGCCTCCTTGCGGGGCCTCCGCCGCGGATCGGCGGAGGCGGGGGTCAGCGAGCGTTGGTCAGCGTTCTTCGCGGAACAGGACGTGTCCGCCGGCCACCGGGTCGTACTTGCGCAGGGCCAGCCGGTCGGCGTCGTTCGAACGGTTCTTGCGGGTCACGTAGGTGACCCCGGTACCGGCCGTCGACTTCAGCCTGACGACGGGCCGTGTGGTGCCGCGTGCCATGAGGGACTCCTTCCGTCCGACATCCTCCGCGTCGGTCGACCGGACCGACCGCTTCGACCGGTTCTGCATTGACTCGGTCATGTCAGACGCTCGTATCAACACCACCGGGCGGTGGCGCATTCCCGCCCGTCGCCGGTGTTCCTCGACCGGGAGGCGGAAGGCGGAAACCCCTGGCGGGCGGGCGCCTGCCAGGAGTTCTCGCCGGGTGCGGGCCATGTCAGCCGTCGGACTCCGGCGACGGGATGTAGGCGCCGGGCACGTCGTTCGGCGCGTAGATCCTCTTCTCACCGGGGTACGGCCGCGTCCAGTTGTGCGTCTGGTACCAGGTGAGGTGGTTCATCTGCGCCGGGTTGGCGAAGTCGGGGACGGCGTGCGGTCCGGTCAGACGCTGCCGGGACTTCCAGGTGTCCCACTCGGCCGCGAGGGACTTCTTGTCCGCCGGCACCTTCGCCGCGGGCACGGCCGCCGCCTTGGGGTCCTGCGCGGCCGGGGTGTCCACACCGCAGGACGGCGGGGTCTTCAGGCCGTCGGTGAGCGGGGTCCGGTTGGGCAGCGCGGTGAACGGCGTGTAGTCCGGGTGCCGGGTGAACACGCCCCGCATCGGGGTGGCCGCGCTGTCCTTCTGGTTCATCGGGTGGATCCCGAGGATCTGCTCGATGGTGCGGATCAACGTGATCTGCGAGTAGTAGTGGTGGTCCACGACACCGCGCCGGGCCCAGGGGCTGATGATCTGGACCGGGGCGCGGTGGCCGTCGACGTGGTCCAGGCCCGCCTGGGAGTCGTCCTCCACGACGAAGATCGCGGAGTCCTTCCAGTACGGGCTGTGCGAGATCTCGTCGACGATCCTGCCGGTCGCGAGGTCGTTGTCGGCGACCTGGGCCGCCGGGCTCGCCGGACCACCGGTGTGGTCGCTGGAGAGCCAGAACATGTTCAGGTTCGCCGGGCCGTTCTTCTCGAAGTCCCGCTTCCAGATCTGCTCGCGGTAGACGTCCGGGACGCTGGTGTCGAACTTCGGGAAGCCGGGCACCGACACGCTGTTGAGCGACGGGATCGGCGACGACGAGTTCAGCGGGTAGGCGGTGCCCTGCCCGGTCGCGGCCATGTTCCTGGCATCGCAGTACAGGTTCTGCCAGCTCGCCCCGGCGGGCTTGGTCAGGAACTGCTGGAACTCGCCGAAGTCGCGCACGGATCTGCCGGCGGCCTGGGCGCCCGTCCACAGGAAGCCCGACTTCTGGTGGCCGAGGGCGTCGTCCTCGGTGTCGTAGCTGCGCGCGTACTCGCCGGCCGAGGACTCCGTGTACTCCGGATTGTCGGCCTGCATCAGCCAGTTGTGGCCCTCGGCGGAGTTGGTGCCGATGTCGTAGGTGTTGTCGTACAGCCCGAACCGCTCCGCCAGCGCGTGCTGGTTCGGTGTGACGTTCGCGCCGAACTGGGTCAGCGAGGGGTCGCCGTCGCCCTCGGCGACGTCCCCGAAGACCTGGTCGTAGGTGCGGTTCTCCTTGACGATGAGGAAGACGTGCTTGATGGTCGACGGGTCGCCGATCCGCCGCGGGACCGGCTGCGGCTTCGCGTGGCTCCTGCCCTCGGCCAGCGTTACCGAGCCGGCGGTCCAGCCGTTCTGGCGGAAGACGTCGGCGGTCCGGGAGCGGATGACCCGGTCACTGGGCAGGGTGAACCGCGTCAGGCTGGAGGTCGTGTCGTGGGTGCCGTGGCCGGTGCTCGCCGGGCGGCGCGCGTCGATGCCGCGGGTGTGGGAGACGACCACCTCGTTGCCCGTGGCGGCGACCTCGGCGGGGAAGTAGTCCGTCGGGAGGAGGCCGACGTAGCTGACCGGCTCCTGCGGGGAGGTGTAGCGGTAGACGGCGACGGCGTTGGCGCGGCCGAGCGTCACCAGCAGCCGGCCGTCGTCGGTGAGCGCGACGGCGTCGGGCTCGTAGCCGATCGATGCCTCGGGCCACGGCTGGGTGGAGATGGTCTGTACGACCTTGTCGTTGGCGGTGTCGATGACCGACACGTCGTTGTCCGCGGTGTCGGTGACGAACACCGCGCCGCGCCGCGCGTACACCGCGGTCGGGTGCAGTCCGACGTCGACGGTCCCGACGGCGCCGGAGGGGTCGGCCAGGTCGATGACGCTGACCGTGCCGGTGGTGGTGGCACCGGTCCCGGAGTCGGCCGGCACCTGGGTCCCGTAGGAGTTGAGCGTGGACTCGCCGGCCTTCGCGGGCCGTCCGCCCTCGTTGCCGACGTAGAGCTTGTCACCGACCCGGGCCATGCCGCGCGGGGCGTTGCCGACCGTCCAGCTCCGCTGGACGGTGCCGGTCGCCGCGTCGATGGCGACGACCCGGTTCTGGCCGTTGACCGCGGCGTACACGGTGGCGCCGTCGGCCGAGAACACCGCGGCGGCGGCCAGGGCGTGCTTGCCGCCGTCGGCCGGGATCCTGACGGTGACCGGGTCGGCGAGGGTCCCGTCCTCGTGCACCGTGAACCTGGTGTAGCCGCCGGTCTGGCCCAGCCACAGCTGCTTGCCGTCGGGTGAGTACGTCGGGCCTTCCTGCCCGACGGCGCCGCTGCCGATCCGCTGGTCGTCCACGGCGGAGGTGCCCACGCGCTGCTTCACCCGCCCGGTCGCCAGGTCCACCACGACCAGCGCGGCGTCGCCGTCGGCGACCGAGGCGGCGAGGTGGCCGCCGTCCGGGCTGACCGTCGACGACATGATCTTGCCGTCGTCGATGACGAGGCGGTCGCCGTACGGGGCGAGGTACTGGTCGGCGGCGACGACCTGTCCCTTGTCGGTGACCTGCCCGACCTGGTCGGTGCCGAAGTGGCGGGTGTCGGCGAGGGCGGTGCCGGTGGCCAGGGCGGCCGTGGCGATACATGCCGTGACCAGGGTCGCCCGGCGGCTGACCCGTCTGCCGAGCAGGACGTGGTACTCCTTCTCGGCCGGCCGGCGGCGGCGCGTTATCTGCATGGCGTCATCCCTTCGGGGAGGTGGAGAGCAGGGCGACGTTGCCGTCGAACTGCCACAGCGGGTTCGGTGCGTCGCCTGTCGGAGTGCGCACCAGGAAGTAGCCGTTCACTTCCTTCGGTCCGTCGCCGTCGGCGACGAACCGCCCGTCTGCCGTGATGTCGAGCTGGTAGACGGCCGATCCGGTGGCCGTGGCGCCCGGCAGGTGCCAGGAGACGACGCACCGCCAGTCGTTGCCCGGCCCCTGGGCGCCGTCCCCGACGCCGGCCTTGGTGCACGCCGCCGCGGTCCCCAGCCGCGCCTCCGTGACGGCGGGGCGGTGCAGCTGCCGGGTCTGCATGCGGTACAGATGGGCGAACTCCGTGGCGAGGGAGTGCTCCACCCGGGTCTGCTCGATCCCGGAGCCGGTGGCCGTGGTCGTCGCCGCCAAGACCGCGACCGTCGCGCCGAGCAGCCCCGCGAGCGGCAGGGCACCGGCGGTGACCGCGCGGCGCGCCGAGCCGTCGTCGGTGGGGTTGGTGAAGTCGCGTCGCAGGAAGAGGACATGGGCCAGCGCCGTCGCGGTCACGGCCCACAGCAGGCTGACGGCGATGCCGATCAGGAGCGGAGTGAGCTGCGCCGGGCTGGTGAACAGCCCCTTCCAGTCGATGAAGGCGTCGCCGGGCAGGGCGAGGCGTACGGCGACGGGGAGCGGCAGCATCTGGGCGAGTTGCATCGCCAGCGCGACGAGCGCGGGCAGCAGCAGCCCCATCGGGGAACGCCCCAGTGCGACCGACCCGAGGAGCCCGATCCCGCCGAGGGCCAGGGTGGGGGCGAGCACGCAGGCCCAGGCGAGGAGGACCCTCACCGCCGCGTCCCCCGGCGCGAGCAGCCGGCCGTCGAGGCCGACCAGCGGCTGGTCGCCGACGGTCAGCAGCCCGCCGGCCGTGCTGGAGGCGACCAGCCCGGCCACGAGCAGCAGGACGACGGTGAGGCCGGCCAGCGCCTTCGCCGCGAAGACCCGCCGGGGCGAGCGCACGACGACGAGCAGGTGGCGCCAGGTGCCGAGCCGGTCCTCGGCGGCGAACACATCGCCGGCGACCACGGAGGTGAGCAGCGGAAGCGCCCAGGTGCCGGCGAAGCCGAGCGTCACCAGCGGCCCGGCCCAGCCGGTGGCGTGCATCCAGCGGCCGAAGAGGGTGTCCGTGGGCAGCGTGCCCTGCCGGGTGACTCCGGCCACGAAGAGCGCGGGCGCGATCCAGCAGGCGAGGACCAGCAGGCGGATGCGCCATTGCGAGACGAGCTTGACCACCTCGAAGCGGTAGCCTCGGGCAACTGAGACACGGCCTGAACCGGTGCCGTGCCCGGGATCGGCTACGGCGGCCGGGGTCACGGTCGCGGTCATGAAACGGCCTCCTGCCGCTGGACGTCGGTCTGCCGCGCACCGGCGGTGCCGTCCCCCGTCTGCCGTACACCGGGGACGCGGGCCGTTGCCGGCTCGGTCAGCGCGAGGAACGCCGCCTCCAACGGGGAGACGACCGGGGTCAGTTCGCGCAGTGCGATGCCCGCGTGGACGAGCCGTGCCACCAGGTCGTCGAGGGCGGGCACCAGCGCGCGCACCACGAGCGCCTCGCCTCCCTGGCATCCCGCGGTGTCGTCGGCCACGTGGATCGCGGGCGTGTCGTCGGCCAGCCGGCGTGCTCGTACCGGATCGGAGGTGACGAGCCGGTAGTCGAGTTCACGGTTCTCGTCGGCCAACTCGGCCAGCGGCCCGGAGAAGACGACCCGTCCGGTCGCGAGGAGGGTGACGTCGGAGCAGAGCGCCTCCACGTCGTCCATGCGGTGGCTCGACAGCACGACGGCGGTTCCCTGCCGCGCGAGCCGGGTGAGGACACCGTGTACGTGCTTCTTGCCGGCCGGGTCCAGGCCGTTGGAGGGCTCGTCCAGGACGAGCAGCCGCGGCCCGGTGAGCAGGGCCGCGGCGAGGCCGAGCCGTTGGCGCATGCCCAGGGAGAAGCCGCGGACGCGATCGTCGGCGACGTCCGTGAGGCCGACCTCCCCGAGCGCGTCGTCGATCGCCGCCGACCGCGTGTCACCGCCGCGCAGGGCGACGAGCGCGGCGAGGTTCCGCCGGGCGGTGAGCGAGGGGTACAGCCCCGGACCGTCCACGAATCCGGCCACCCCGCCGGGGCCCTCGAACGCCCGGCCCACCGGCCTGCCGAGGATCTCCAGACTGCCGCCGTCGGCCACGGCCAGGCCCAGCAGCAGGCCGAGCAGCGTCGTCTTGCCGGCACCGTTCGGCCCGACGAGACCGTGCGTCTCCCCCGGTGCCACATCCAGGTCGACGCCGTCGAGCGCGACGACGTCGCCGAAACACTTGGTGATCCCGCGAGCCCGGATCGCGAGCTGTGAGTCCATGAGCCCCTTCTTTCGAAAGCCTCATGGACCTTAGGAAGCTCACACGACACCGACAGGGATCGCCGGCTGAACGCTCGGGGAACGGAATCCCAAACGGGAGTCAACAGGTGCCTGCCGCACCGGAAGCCGTCTACTTCGCGTGATCCGCCCCGTCCTGACCGGGCGTCGGCACCTGGGGAGCGGGGGCGGGTCAGAACACCGGGCCGCACCTCCCCCACTTCCCGGCCGCCGCCCAGGACCGGCGTCCGGCCGATGCGCTCCACGACAGGTGCCGTCACGCCGAGGAGGCGCAGGGCGCGCGCGAGGACCGGTCCGAGGGAGCGGGCCGCGCCGTCGTCGACCTTGAGGGCGAGGGCACGGCCGTCGGGCAGCGCGACGGCTCGGACGGCCTCCGCGCCCACCTTCGACAGGACGCCCGGCACCTCCCGGATCAGCCAGGTGTCGCGGCGGCGGGTGCCCGCGACGTACTCGGGGTGGGCGCGCATGGCGTCGGCGACGCGCCGCTCCGGACTGCCGGGGGCGGCGCGTCGCGAAGGAGCGGAAGGCGCGGGCCAGCCCGGTGAGAGTGATCGCCATCAGCGGTGCCCCGCAGCCGTCCACCCCGACGGCGGCCACCCGCTCTCCGGCCGGCCGGGGAACCGCCCCGCCGCGCCTCCCGCGGCCCCCGCCTCCGCCTCCGTCGCGTCCAGGAATAGCGGTGCGTTCGCCTCGTGTTACCCCCGGTATGACGACGAACGCGCCGCAGCCCGAGGTGTTGCGCTACACCGCCTTCTCCAGCACTCCCGGCGGCGGTAACCCCGCCGGTGTCGTGCTGGACGCCACCGCCCTGGACGACGCCGACATGCTGGCGATCGCCGCCGACCTCGGATACTCGGAGTCCGCCTTCCTGACGGCGCCCCCGGAGGAACTCGGCGGCCACGAAGGACGCGCCTACAGCATCCGTTACTTCAGCCCCAAGGCCGAGGTGCCGTTCTGCGGACACGCCACCGTCGCGGCCGCCGTCGCTCTCGCCGAGCTGACGGGCCCCGGGGAGCTGGTGTTCGCGACGCGTGCCGGCATCGTGCCCGTGGAGGTGGCCGAGGAGAACGGGACGGTCCGGGCCACCCTCACCAGCGTGGAACCGCACATCGAGGAAGTCTCCGACGACGACCTGACGGAGGCGCTCGCCGCGCTCGACTGGCAGGCTGCCGATCTCGACCCGGACTTCCCGCCCCGGATAGCGTTCGCCGGTGCCCGTCACCTCGTTCTCGCGGCGGCGACACGCGCGCGCCTCGCCCACCTCGCCTACGACTTCCCACGCCTCGAAGCCCTGATGCACCGCCTGGACCTGACCACGGTGCAACTGGTGTGGCGGGAGTCGGCCACCGTCTTCCACGTCCGGGACCCGTTCCCCGTCGGCGGCGTCGTCGAGGACCCGGCGACCGGCGCCGCGGCCGCCGCGTTCGGTGCGTACGCCCGTGCGTTCGGCCTGGTCCCCGAGGACGCCGTCCTCACCCTGTACCAGGGCGAGGACCTGGGCCGTCCCGGGGAACTGACGGTGACGCTGCGCGCCGATGACCCGCGTGTCCGGGTCAGCGGCACCGGGACGCGCATCGGCTAGAGCAGAGCCGTCGCACCCCTTAAAAGGGCCGGCGGGCGCTGCGGGGACGGCGGCCCGTGCTCTACCGCACGGCCCCGTCCTCGTCGGCGGGGCCGGCCGCACGAGCCGCCCGCCGGGACCGGCCGTCGTCCCGCTCAGTACCAACCGGTACAGGTGATCGCCGTGTTGTAGCCCGAATCGCCGCAGGCGCGCATGAGTTTGCCGTTGCTGTCCCGCCACGCTTCGGTCCAGACGCTGCCCCCGCTGCTGATCTCCCTCCAGCCCAGCTGGGGCTCCCAGGTCCGGCCGCCGTCGCTGCTGCGGTCCACCCAGACGTGCATGCCCGGCGCGCCGCCGACGATGCGGCCCCAGGCGCAGGTGCTGTCCCCCGCGCCGTTCGCCCGGAGCTCGATGCCCTGCCCTTGGCCTCCGAAGGCGGTTCGCACGGTCCTGCCGTTGTCGTTGTTGCAGCCGTCCGCCGCGCTTGCCGCCGGGGCGCCGGCCAGCGTCAGCAGGCCGGACAGCAGCGCCGCGGCCGAAAGGGCGGCCGCCGTCTTCCTGGTCGTACGCATCGTTCGTTCCCCATTCATGGCTGAAGTCGTCGTACCACGTGCTCGGAGTGTGTGCATTCGGGGAGGTGATGCCCATACCGGACAACGCAGGTTGACGCCGGAAATGGCGCATGCCGCGTCGGCGCCGACGACGGCGTCCGCCGTGACGGGCGGCCAACCGCTCACCCCGTCCGCCAGTTGCGTGTCCCGCCCCCTGTCGCTCGGTGCGGACGGACGCCGCTCCCTACGGTCGAGGCCGACCGGATTCCGACCACTCGTTCAGGTGAAGGCCCCGGCTGAGCGCAGGTCTCCGGGCCCGATGACGACGCGTCGGGCCCGGCGGTCCGTGCATCCGGGAGGACGTCAGGGCAGGGTCAGGACGCGGGGGCCCTGGTCGGTGATGGCGACGGTGTGCTCGAAGTGGGCGGCCCTGCTGCCGTCGGTGGTGCGCAGGGTCCAGCCGTCGGCATCGGTGCGGTAGGTGTTCTCCCCGCCGGCCATGAACATGGGCTCGATGGCGAGGACCAGACCGTGCCGGAGCGGGAAACCGCGGCCGGGGCGGCCACGGTTGGGGACGTGGGGGTCTTCGTGCATGCGGCGGCCGATGCCATGGCCGCCGAAGTCGGCGGGCATGCCGCAGCCCGCCTCGCGCGCGACGGTGTCGACGGCGTGCGAGATGTCGCCGACGCGACCGCCCACCCGGGCGGCGGCGATGCCCGCGTCGAGGGCCTGCCGGGTGGCGTCGATCAGCTCCAGGTCGCCGGGGCGTGGCGTGCCGACGGTGAAGGTGACGGCCGCGTCGCCCGTCCAGCCGTCGAGTTCGGCGCCGCAGTCGACGCTCACCAGGTCGCCGTCGCGCAGCCGGTAGCCGGTGGGGATGCCATGCGACACGGCGTCGTTGACGGACGTGCAGATCACGGCCGGGAAGGCGACCGGAGCGAAGGACGGCCGGTACCCGAGGAACGGGGAGCCGGCTCCGGCCCCGGCCAGGACCGACCGGGCCGCTTCGTCCAGATCCGCCAGGGACACCCCCACGCCGGCGGCTTCCCGTACCGCGGCCAGTGCGTGGGCCACCACACGCCCGGCCTCCCGCATCGCGTCCAATGCGGCATCGGTCTTGATCTCCACCATGCGTTCGACTCCCCAGAGCACATCGACCCAATACTTATACCGGTATTAGTATCACGGTCGTGGCCGGGTGACGGCGGGCGGCACCCGCGTCGGCGTGCCTCTCGGCCTCGCGCGCACCGCGTCGTGTTCCAATCGGGCATGGCATCGTCCTGGACCGGTGAACGGGTACGTCTCCGCGCTGTGGAGCCCGACGACTGGACGGCGTTGGCGCGCTTCGCCGACGACGACGGGCGGCGAGTGGGCCGGCTGGATCCGCCGCGGTCCGCCGAGAGCCATCGTGTCTGGGCGAGGGAGCAGGCCGTCGCCGCGTGCGATGGCGACCGCTTCCGGCTGGCGGTCGAGACGACGGCCAGGGCGGAGCTGGTCGGCACCGTCGGCTCCCACCGCACCGGCACTCGTTCGGGCTGGTTCGAGTTCGATGTCATGATCGGCGCCGACCACCGGCGCAAGGGTTACGCGACAGAGGCCATGGTGCTGTTGCTGCGCTTCATGTTCGCCGAGCGGCGCTACCACAAATGCCTGGCGGCGGTCCTCGCCCCCAACGAGGCGTCACTGGCGCTCATGCGCCGGTTCGGCTTCAGCGAGGAGGGGCGCCTGCGGGAACACGTCTACTTCGGTGGCCGGCACCACGACCTCGTCCTGATGGGCATGCTCGCCGACGAATTCGCGCGGCGGCACACGCTGAGCGGCCCATGACAAGTGCCCCCACTACAAGTGCCACACGACAAGTGCCCCACGGCGAGGGGCTCATGCCGAGAGGCTCACAAAGAGGCGCTCACGGAGAGGCGCTCGTGACGAGTTGCGGGGAGGCGGCCCGTCACCGCACGCGGGACCGCCCTTGGTCGCGCGCGGTGGCGCGCAGGCGCAAGCCCGAGGTCGCGAGACCTTCGAACGTCGTGACCCGGTAACCGGGTTCCGGTCCGGGCGGCTCGCTCATCCGGTGGCAGCGGGCTGTCTGCGCGGTCAGCAGTGTCAGCATCGCCATCGCCAGCGCGGCTCCCTCGCAGCCGTGCGGCCCGGTGCCGAAGGAGAGGAAGGCCCCGGGCTCGCCGGGCGAACCCGGATCGTCGAGCCAGCGCTCGGGCCGGAACAGGTCCGGTTCGGGGTGTTCCCGCGCGTCCCGGTGGGCGGTGTAGGGGCAGACGAGGACGGTGGACCCGGCGTCGATGGCGTAGTCGGCGAGTTCGGTCCGTCGCGGCGCGCGCCGGGTCAGCAGCCAGCTCGGGGGGTGCAGTCGGAGCACCTCGCGCACCAGCGCCTGGGTGTAGCGCAGGTTGTCGAGGTGGGTGCCGGTCGTCCCGGCCGGGTCCGCGGGCAGCGAGGCGGCTTCGGCCGCGACGCGGTCCGCCGCCCCGGGGTACCGGGCCAGGTGGAGCAGGATCCATCCGGCTGCCCGGGTAGGCGCCTCGAAGGTGGCGACGGTGATGCCGGGAAGCGTGTCGAGAACGGCCTCTTCCGGCAGGGTGCCGTAGCGGGAGGAGGGCTGGAGCATCTGTCCCAGCACGTCGTCTCCGAGCCGGCCCGATGAACGGCGCCGGCGGACGACGGGCCGCAGGGCGTCGGTGAAGGCGGCTTGCTGCCGGGTGCGGAACCGCCGTGCCGGCGTGGGGATCCACCGCGGCCATTCCCAGCGTGAGGGGCGTACGAGTACTTCCCGGGCGAGGAAGAGCTGTGCGGCGAAGGGCAGCAGGGCGGGCGCGTCTTCGGAGAAGAGGTAGTCCACGCCGATCTCGGCCAGGGCGTGCCGGACCAGGGGCAGGACCTCGACGTCCCGGTCCGTGGGCCACCGGTCGGCGAAGCGTGCGGCCCCGGGCGCGATCTCACCGACCCGGGCCGCGACCGCCTGTGCGCGCAGTCCGCGCATACGGGCGGCGTGGGCGTGCACACGCTCCTCGGGCGTCGGTGCTCCACTCGCCCCCCGCATCGGCGGGAAGAGGGGCGAGGGGGCCTTGGGGAAGTCCTGCGCGCGACGCAGCACCGCTTCGCACGCGCCGGCCGTGGCGGCCACGTAGACACCCGGTTCCAGCTGCCAGACGTCCCCGCATTCGTCGGCGCCACGGCGTGCCACGGCCAGCCGGTCACGGTTCCAGGCCGCGAAGCTGCCTCCGGGCAGCCGCGGCGGCTCATTCATCCGGCCCATGAGATCGTCCTCGACTCTCGTACCCGTCCAGGCCGATGTCGTCGGTGGTGTGGCGGGGAGCCGGCGGGCGTCCGGGGGCGCCCGCCGGGAGTGCCGTCAAGACCTAGTCGCCGGCGTAGGCGTCCCATTCGTGAGCCCCGTACGCACCGTAGTGGCGGGTGAAGGACAGCTTGCCGAGCAGCTTGGCGATCATGATGCGCTCCTCTCGCCTGTCTGAGCGCTTCCAGCCGAGGGTTCCGGTGAACCCGCCAGCACCAATTGCCACATTCGCCATCTTCTCACACATGCCATATATGTCATATTCGGGGCATTCGCCGTGTACGCGAATATGGTAAGTGTCTTGCGGAGGAACGTCCGGGCTTCAGAGGGCGATCCGCCGCCCGGACGGCCACCCGGAAGGCCACCGGGACGGCCGCCGGAACGTCACAGCGTCCCGGTCGTCCCCTCGCCCGACGCGCTGCCCGCGAGCCACTGGTCCCAGCCCAGGTTGAAGGCGGCATAGCCGTTGTCGGCCGGGGCCTTCGCGCGGGGCGAGCCGGTGATGGTGACGGGATCGCCCTGCTTGACCTGGCCGTAGAACCACTTGGCGTCCGACAGGGACAGGTGGACGCAGCCGTGCGAGCCGCGGGCGCTGCCGCCGCCCGGGGTGGGGTCGCCGGTCGAGTAGTGCACGTACGTGCCGGACTGGGTCAGGTGGACGTCCCAGGGCAGTGTCAGGTCGTAGTAGTCGGAGCTGCCCTTGTCGCAGCTGATGCCGACGCTGCACGAGGTCATGTGGACCTTCTCCTGCTTGTCGATCACGGCCATCGTGCCGTTCCAGGTCGGATACCGGGCACTGCCGGCGTTGATCGACAGGGTGCGCACCGCCTTGCCGTTCCGGGTCACCCGCATGGTGTGGCCGGTCACCGAGACATCCGCGCGCACATCGTCGCCGACGGTGAAGGTGTGCGTGTAACCGTGCACACCGAACCGTCCGTTGCCGTTGCCGACGCCCTTCATGTCGGCGTCGATCCTCACCTTCGTACCGGAGGGCCAGTACGTCTTCGGCCGCCAGTCCGCGCGCTTGTCGCCGAACCAGTGCCAGGCGCCGGCCACCGGCCGCGAGGCGCTGACCTTCAGGTGCTTCTCCACCGTGGCCCGTGCCTTCGCCGCCACCGGGTCGGTGAAGACCACCGAGATCGGCATGGAAACGCCGACCGTGGTGCCCGTGCGCGGAGTGATCGTCTCCAGCAGCATGGGCGGTCCCGCGGGCTTCGTCGGTGACGGTGAGGCGGTCCGGCCCGGTGTGCCCGACGCCTTCGCACCGCCCCCGCCGGTCTTGTCACCACCGCCCCCGCCGCAGGCGCTGACACCCATCAGCAGCGCCGCCGTGATCAGTGCGACTCCCGCTATACCGCCGTTGCGCCGTCCCACCACTCGCTCCGCTCTCTCGTCCGTCCGCTCCCGCCAGGTCCGCTCCCTCTCAGACGACGGGGTGCGGGCCGCAGTTGCGTGCGACGCGTAAAACGAACTTCAAGAAAGAGAGGTCGGGGGTTCTGCGCGGCCGCGCCGGGCGCGGATCGTCGTGGTGCTGCCCGCGTGCGTCAAGCCCGGGAATTCCAGGGGGCTTCAGTACGCGGAGTTGACGTTGTCGATGGAACCGTAGCGGTGCGCGGCGTAGTTGGCGGCGGCGGTGATGTTCGCGACCGGGTCGGTGGTGCTGTGGGCGG
>NZ_JOCB01000015.1 GCF_000718775.1 Streptomyces sp. NRRL S-31 | reverse complement strand
GGCCCGCACCGCCCGGCCGCGCCCGCCCGGCCGGCCCGGTCCGCCCGGGCGGGTGCGGCTCCGGGAGCGACGTCCGGCGCCCACCGCCTCCCGGCCGCCTCCCGCGTCCGCCGCCCGGGAGGAACCCGTCCCCCCGGCCTGTGACGACGAAGTCCCCGCCGTCCCGGCGGCCTCCGTCCGCCCAGCGGTCCCGGTCCTCCCGGCCGCCGGCTCCCCGGGCCCCGCGTCCCCGGGTGCCTTCCCCGCGGGTGGCTGCTCTCCCGTCAGGACCTCTGCCAACAAGGCCAGTTGATCGCGGAGCACCGCCAGATCGGCCTCGGCCGCGCGGTGTTCGGCGCGGAAGCCGGGGTCCCGGCGGGCCTCGTCGGGCAGGGGTTCGCCGGTGATCGCGGCCATCAGGGCGTCCATCCCGCCGTACTCCCCGCCTTCTCCGTGCTCCCCATGCTTCGCGTACTCCCCGTGCTCCCGGTACTCCCCCTGTTCTTTCCCGCGCCTGCCGGCCTCCCCGGGCTCCCCGGGCTCCGTGTGCGCCCCCGTGCCGTCATGGTCGGCGGTCATGTCACACCACCTCGTCCTCGTGCAGCCGGTCGCGCAGCGCGCGGACCGCCGTGTGCAGCCTGCTCTTGACCGTGCCCTCCGGAATGCCCAGCTCCTCGGCGATCCCCCGCACCGGCAGGTCGGCGAAGAAGCGCAGCACGACCACCTGCCGCTGGGCGGCCGGCAAGGCGTCCAGGCCCCGGGCGACGGCGAGGGAGAGCAGGCTGGTCTCCTCGCCGGAGGGGTGCGCGGGCTCGCGTAGCGCGGCCAGCCGCTCCCCCAGCCGTTCCCGGCGCCGCTTGGCCCGGTGCCAGTCCATGGCCAGGTTGGAGGCGACCACCGCGGCCCACGCCGACACGTCCCGCGGCGCCTCGCGACCGCTCGCGGCCCGCTCCAGCAGCCGCAGCCGTACCTGCTGCACCCCGTCCGGCAGGTCCGCCTGCGGCACCCCGCCGAGGGCGAGCACCGCCCGCACCCGCCGTTCCTGCGCCGCGTCCAGCGGATCGTCGCCGGGCCGGTCCGTACCGGCGGCGGACGGTCCCTGGTCGCGGCGCGCCTTTCCGCGCAGCACAAGCCACCCCCTCACGCGTTTGCCCCTACGACGCAGCGGCGGGCCGAAACGTTCGGTCCGCCCCGGCCTGCCGCAGAGGCGTACGTCACACCTTCGTATGGCCGCGGAGCGGACGGGCAGGGACGGGACAGCACAGCTTCCGGCCAGGGTGTGCCACGGAGGGATTTCTTCCAGCTCGGCGCGGTGTCCGGCGGACGTACGGAACCGTCCGCCGGGCGATCGTGTCCCACTCCTCGGGCACGCCCGGCAAAGGATTGGACAGGTGGACCGGGGTCGGCCGCATGATGGAAACGCCCCGGTCGGGCAAGAGAGACAGAAGAGGGAGTCGCTGTGAGGATCGGAATCGTCGGAGCCACCGGTCAGGTCGGCACGGTCATGCGCAGGATCCTCGCGGAGCGCGACTTCCCGGTCACGGAGCTGCGCCTGTTCGCCTCGACCCGCTCGGCCGGCACCGTGCTGGACGGCGTGACGGTGGAGGACGCGGCGACCGCCGACTACACCGGCCTGGACATCGTGCTCTTCTCCGCGGGCGGCGCGACCTCCAAGGCGCTGGCCGAGAAGGTCGCCGCGCAGGGCGCCGTCGTGATCGACAACTCCTCGGCGTGGCGCAAGGACCCCGAGGTCCCGCTGGTCGTCTCCGAGGTGAACCCGCACGCGATCGCCGACCGCCCCAAGGGCATCATCGCCAACCCGAACTGCACCACGATGGCCGCGATGCCGGTGCTCAGGCCGCTGCACGAGGAGGCCGGTCTGGAGGCGCTGGTCGTCGCCACCTACCAGGCGGTGTCCGGCTCGGGTCTGGCGGGCGTGGCCGAGCTGCACGGGCAGGTGCAGAAGGTGGCGGCCGAGGCCGACAAGCTCACCCACGACGGCCGGGCGGTCGACTTCCCCGAGCCGCAGGTCTACCAGCGCACCATCGCCTTCAACGTGGTCCCGCTGGCGGGTTCGGTCGTCGACGACGGCCTGAACGAGACGGACGAGGAGCAGAAGCTGCGCAACGAGTCCCGCAAGATCCTGGAGATCCCCGGGCTGAAGGTCTCCGGCACCTGCGTGCGCGTCCCGGTCTTCTCCGGCCACTCCCTCCAGATCAACGCCCGGTTCGCGCGCCCGCTCTCCGCGGAGCGCGCCACCGAGCTGCTGGCGAAGGCGCCGGGCGTCGCCCTCTCCGACATCCCGACCCCGCTCCAGGCGGCCGGCCAGGACCCGTCGTACGTCGGCCGCATCCGCCGCGACGAGACGGTGGACAACGGTCTCGCCCTGTTCGTCTCCAACGACAACCTCCGCAAGGGGGCCGCGCTGAACGCGGTGCAGATCGCGGAGCTGGTGGCGGCGGAGCTGTCCGCGAAGTAGGCCACGCGCACGGCACGGGGGCGGTCACGGTCGCGTGGCCGCCCCCGCCGTGTCCACGGCCGCCGCGAGCGGCGCGAGCGGTGCGAGCGGCGCGCCCGTGACCAGGACGGCGGCCGGGCCCGGTCCGTCCGCCAGCCGCCCGCCGGCCGGCACGCCGAGCGCGATGGCGGCGTCGAACACCCCGGCGAACAGGGCGGACACGGCCTCCGGGGCCGCGGGCGCGGCGGCCGACAGGGCTCGCCGGCTCGCTGGGCGGACACGGACACACCGCCGTAGGCCAGTCCCCGCACCAGCAGCAGCGCGCCCGGCACGGCCGCGGGGCCGGCGGCGGGGGCCGGCTGCACGGGCCGTCCGCCGGGCGGGCCACCGCCCTCGTCCTCGGTGGGATCGCGGTGGCCTCGGTGCTCGGCGTGCCCGCTGAGCCGCCCCACGACTGCCCAGCACCACCGCGAGGACTCACGTACGTCCCCGTGGACGGCCTGCCGGACTCCGTGCCGGGCCTGGTCCGGCTGCGGGAGACGGAGACGGTCCGACGGTTCGCGGCTTGCGGGTTTCGAGCCTGCGGGCTCGCGGATTTCGGGGCCCGCGGGACCCCCGCTCACCATCCCCGCGCCCCCGCTCCGCTCCCGCTCCGCCCCGGCGGACCCCCCGCTCGCCGCTCCCCGTGCGCCCGTTGCCGAGATGCCGAGACATCGCTGGGCCGTTAGCGTGTTGGAGGCGGCCCGTGATCGGACGGTGTGTCCGCCGGCAGCGAGCGTCCCGGCCACCGGGGCGCGCAGCGCGAGGGCCGCCGCGGGCCGTGCCCCGGCCCCTCGCGACACCACCTACCGCGCCGTGCCCGTTCGCACCGCGGTAGCGGCCTTCGCCCCCGTACCGGAAACCGCCACGAGGGCGTGGAAGGAAGGTAGGCCCATGAAAGCACAACGCGTGAGGCGTCTCTTCGCGGCATCCGCGGCCGGTGTCCTCCTGGCCACCGGCGCCGCGATCAGCACGGCGGGCACGGCTTCCGCAGCCACCGTGGACCAGGTCACCACCAACCGCGGTTGCGGCGGCTGGTGGGGCGGCTGCGGCGGCTTCCGCAACGACTTCTTCGGCAACGGCTTCCGCAGCGGCTTCGGCGGCACCGGTGTCGTGGTGATCGTGGTGCGCTGACCGCCACCGCGGACCACCGGGTACGACCGAGTCCGCCACGCCCCGGCCGGACGGGCCCCGCGGCCCGTCCGGCCTCGGTCTGTCCCGGTGCGCGGTCCGCGCCCGCGGCCCGCGCACCCCGGACATCGCGTTCCGTGTGGATCCCATGGAAGGATGGCGCAACCGACACATAACGAGGAGATGACCGCGTGCCTGGCACAAACCTGACTCGCGAAGAGGCGCAAGCGCGGGCCGAGCTGCTCACTGTTGACTCGTACGAGATCGATCTCGACCTCTCCGGCGCGCAAGAGGGCGGTACCTACCGGTCCGTGACCACGGTGCGCTTCGACGTGGCCCGCGGCGGCACCGATTCCTTCATCGACCTGGTGGCCCCGGCCGTCCACGAGGTGGTCCTCAACGGTGACCACCTGGACCCGGCCGAGCTGTTCGAGGACTCCCGGATCGCGCTGCCCGGACTGCTGGAGGGCCGCAACGTCCTGCGGGTCGTCGCGGACTGCGCGTACACCAACACCGGTGAGGGCCTGCACCGCTTCGTCGACCCGGTGGACGAGCAGGCGTACCTGTACACGCAGTTCGAGGTGCCGGACGCCCGCCGCGTCTTCGCCTCCTTCGAGCAGCCGGACCTGAAGGCCACCTTCCAGTTCACCGTGCGCGCGCCCGAGGGCTGGACCGTCATCTCCAACTCGCCGACGCCGGAGGCGAAGGACAACGTCTGGTCCTTCGAGCCGACCCCGCGGATCTCGACGTACGTCACCGCGCTGATCGTCGGCCCGTACCACTCGGTGCACAGCGTGTACGAGAAGGACGGGCAGTCCGTGCCGCTCGGCATCTACTGCCGGCCCTCGCTGGCGGAGTTCCTGGACTCGGACGCGATCTTCGAGGTGACCCGGCAGGGCTTCGACTGGTTCCAGGAGAAGTTCGACTACGCCTACCCCTTCGCCAAGTACGACCAGCTGTTCGTGCCCGAGTTCAACGCGGGCGCGATGGAGAACGCGGGCGCGGTGACCATCCGCGACCAGTACGTCTTCCGGTCCAAGGTCACCGACGCGGCGTACGAGGTGCGGGCGGAGACCATCCTGCACGAGCTGGCCCACATGTGGTTCGGCGACCTGGTCACCATGGAGTGGTGGAACGACCTGTGGCTGAACGAGTCGTTCGCCACCTACACCTCCATCGCCTGCCAGGCCGCCGCGCCCGGCTCGAAGTGGCCGCACTCGTGGACCACGTTCGCCAACTCGATGAAGACCTGGGCGTACCGGCAGGACCAGCTGCCGTCCACGCACCCGATCATGGCGGACATCCGCGACCTGGACGACGTGCTCGTCAACTTCGACGGCATCACCTACGCCAAGGGCGCGAGCGTGCTCAAGCAGCTCGTGGCGTACGTCGGCGAGGACGAGTTCTTCCAGGGCGTGCAGGCGTACTTCAAGCGGCACGCGTTCGGCAACACCCGCCTGTCCGACCTGCTGGGCGCGCTGGAGGAGACCTCCGGCCGGGACCTGAAGACCTGGTCGAAGAAGTGGCTGGAGACGGCCGGCATCAACGTCCTGCGCCCGCAGGTGGAGACGGACGCCGAGGGGGTCATCACCTCCTTCGCCGTCCGCCAGGAGGCCCCGGCGCTGCCCGCCGGCGCCCAGGGCGAGCCGACGCTGCGCCCGCACCGCGTCGCGATCGGCCTGTACGACCTGGACGCCGGCTCCGGCAAGCTGGTGCGCACCGACCGGATCGAGCTGGACGTCGACGGCGAACTGACCGCCGTGCCGCAGCTGACCGGCAGGCGCCGCCCGGCCGTGATCCTGCTCAACGACGACGACCTGTCGTACGCGAAGGTCCGCCTGGACGAGGACTCGCTGAAGGTGGTCACCGAGCACCTGGGCGACTTCGCCGAGTCCCTGCCGCGCGCCCTGTGCTGGGCGTCGGCCTGGGACATGACGCGGGACGCGGAGCTGGCCACCCGCGACTACCTCTCCCTGGTCCTGTCCGGCATCGGCAAGGAGTCGGACATCGGTGTGGTGCAGTCCCTGCACCGGCAGGTCAAGCTGGCCATCGATCTGTACGCCGACCCGGCCGCCCGCGAGCCGCTGCTGACCCGGTGGACCGACGCCACGCTGGCCCACCTGCGGGCGGCCGAGGCGGGCGGCGACCACCAGCTGGCCTGGGCCCGGGCGTTCGCGGCGACCGCGCGCACCCCCGAGCAGCTGGACCTGCTGGAGGCGCTGCTGGACGGCACGCAGACCATCGAGGGCCTGGCCGTCGACACCGAGCTGCGCTGGGCGTTCGTTGAGCGGCTCGCGGCGGTGGGCCGCTTCGACGAGGCGGAGATCGCCGGCGAGTACGAGCGGGACCGGACGGCGGCCGGTGAGCGGCACGCGGCGACCGCCCGCGCGGCCCGTCCGACGGCGGAGGCGAAGGCGGAGGCGTGGGCCTCGGTCATCGACTCCGGCCAGTTGCCGAACGCCGTGCAGGAGGCCGTGATCGGCGGCTTCGTGCAGACGGACCAGCGGGAGCTGCTGGCGCCCTACACGGACAAGTACTTCGAGGTCGTCAAGGGCATCTGGGAGACGCGCTCGCACGAGATCGCCCAGCAGGTCGCGGTCGGCCTGTACCCGGCCGTGCAGGTCTCGCGGGACACCCTGGCGAAGACCGACGCCTGGCTGTCCTCGGCCGACCCGAACGCGGCCCTGCGCCGCCTGGTCTCGGAGTCCCGCGCGGGCGTCGAGCGGGCCCTGAGGGCCCAGGCGGCGGACGCGGCGGGCTCCGCCGAGTAGCCCCGGATACGGCGATAGGGGCGCCCGGTGCCCGCACCGGGCGCCCCTACGCTTGCGTCAGCTTTTCAGCGCGGGGCCGCGAGGACGCGGCGCGGCCGTGCGGGATCCGGACGGCGAGGTCGGCGACCGACACAGGAGGACAGCGTGAGCGACAGCGCATGGGTCAGCACCTCGATGCCGTACCTGACACCACCGGAGCAGGGGCAGTCCGACGCCTGGAGAGCCGAGGCCGCGGCGCACGGCGGCAAGGGCACCCAGCGCGTCGTGCGGGCCGGTGAAGTGCCCGCGCCGGAAGATGTCGCCGCCCTCCTCGGGGTGCCCGTGGGAGAGACGGTCGTGGTGCGTCGGCGCGTGATTCAGCTCGACGACGAACCCTGCGAGTTGACGGACACGTATTATCCCGCCGAGATCGCCCGTGGAACCCGTCTCGCCGAGAGAGGCAAGATCCCTGGCGGAGCGGTGACCCTCCTCGCGGAACTCGGCTACGTCGGCAGGCGTGTGCGTGAGGACGTGACCGCTCGCTTGCCCAGCGCGGAGGAGCGCGATGCTTTGCGCCTGGAGCCGGACGAGCCGGTCCTCAAGCTCAGCAGGGTCACGCTGGACGGCGGCGACCGGCCCATTCAAGTCGACATGATGGTCATGCCGGCGCACAGACAGCGGTTGCGTTACGAGATGCGGATCGGATGACCGTGGCCACCACCGACAGCGGCACCGAGGACCGGCGGTCCTTGCACGAGCGGATCGCCGCCGACCTCCGGGACGACATCATGAGCGGCGACCTGGCACCCGGCGCCGCCCTGCCCTCCACCGCTCGGTCAAGGCGAGGTTCGACGCCTCCAATGCCACCATCCAGAAGGCGCTTCAACTCCTCAAGGACGAGCGGCTCGTGATCGGACGGGCCGGAGCGTCCGTCACCGTCCGCGAGCATCGCCGGCGCACCATGCGCCCCGCGTCGTACATGGCGCCGGCCGAGCCGGGACAGCCCTACCGCTGGCTGACCGAGGCCGGGAAGCTCGGCTCGGAGGCTCGCAGCACCCTGCTGGACGTGAGCGAGGTCAGGCCTCCCGCCGACGTCTCGGCGGCGCTGGGCATCGCTGACGACGAGACGGTCTTCCTACGGCACCAGATGCTGTCCGTCGACGGAGAGCCGGTCGAACTGGTCAAGTCGTACTACCCCGCGGCCATAGCCAGGGGGACGGCTCTCACGGAGAAGCGGAGGATCAAGGGAGGCACCCCGGCCCTGCTCGCCGGACTCGGTCTGCCGCCTCGCTTGAGCGTGGACCGCGTCTCCGCGCGCGTCCCCACACAGGAGCAGTATCAGGCGTTGCGGCTGCCCAGTGACCTTCCGGTGCTCCGTACTCTGCGCGTGGTCTACAGCGACGACGACCGGCCCGTCGAAGCCACCGTCATGGTCAAGGCAGGTCACCTTTACGAGCTTCAGTACGAGTTCTCGCCGGAGTGAGGTGTTCAGCAGTGGGCCCATGCCGATGCCGGACGGGCTGGGGCCCGTCCGGCATCGGCGTCAGGTTCAGCGGTTCGGGACCGGGTCGGCTCTCAGTTGACGACCACCACCGTGACGCCCCCGCCGAAGCCGGGGACGAAGCCCGGGCCGAAGAAGCCGTCGCGGAAGCCGCCGTTGTCGAAGAAGCCGTCGCGGAAGCCGCCGTTGTCGAAGAAGCCGTCGCGGAAGCCGTTGTGGAACCCGTTGCCGAAGCAGTCGTTCCCGAAGCCGCGGTCGAAGCAGCCGCGGTCGGTCGTGACCTGGTGCGGGGCGGCCGCCGAGGCCGTACCCGCCGTACCGATCGCGGCACCACCCGCCAGGAGGACGCCGGCGGCGGATACCGCGAAGAGACGCCGCGCGCTACGTGCTGTCATGGCTACCTTCCTTCCACGCCCCGGCGGGGTTCCGGTCCCGGGGACGATGGCCGCGGCCGCGGTGCGAACGTGGCAGGGCGCGGTCACAGGTGCTACCGCGAGGGACGAGCGCGGACACGCGGACACACCCCTGATCGACGCCTTTTTATTTCACGCTAACCGGCCCGCGGTGAGTCGGCATCTCGGGCGGCGTCGGAGCGTGATCGCCCGGCCGCCGCCGGTTCCGTCCGGGGAACGGTTCTCGCCCGCCGCCGAGCTGCCCCGCCAGCGTCGCGCCGAACGCCAGCGCCATGCCCGCGGTCTGGACCGGTGTGAGCGCCTGGCCGAGGGCCGCCCAGCCGACGACCGCCGCGGTCAGCGGGGACAGCGGGCCGAGGAAGCCGGCCTGGGTGGCGGTGAGCCGGCCGATGCCGCGGAACCACAGCCAGTAGGCGACGGCCGTGTTGGCCAGGGCGAGGTAGAGGTAGCCGCCGACGGCGGGGGCGTCGAGGGCGGGCGGGGCGCCCTCGACGAGGAGCGCGAGCGGGGCGATGAGCAGGCCGCCGGCGGTGAGCTGCCAGCCGGTGAGCGCCAGCGGGCCCACCCCGGCGGGGCGGCCCCAGCGCTCGGTGAGCACGGTGCCGGCGGCCATGGCGGCGGTGGAGGCGAGGGCCGCGAGGACGCCGACGGGGTCGAGCGCGCCGGCTCCCTTCAGTACGACGAGGCTGACGCCGCAGGCGGCGGCCAGCCCGGTGAGGAGGGTGCGTACGGCCGGCCGCCGGCCGAGGAGCGGCAGGGAGAGGCCGACGACGAAGAGGGGTCCGGCCGAGCCGACGACCGCGGCCATCCCGCCGGGCAGCCGGTACGCCGCGACGAACAGCAGCGGGAAGAACGCGCCGATGTTCAGCGCCCCGAGGACGGCCGCCTTGGCCCACCAGAGGCCGCGTGGCAGTACCCGGGTGGCGGCGAGCAGCAGCAGGCCGGCGGGCAGGGCCCGCAGCAGGGCGGTGAAAAGGGGGCGGTCCGGTGGCAGGAACTCGCTGGTGACGGCGTAGGTGGTGCCCCAGGAGACCGGAGCGAGCGCGGTGACGGCGATGACGGCGGCGGGGGTCGCGCCTGCGGAACGGCCGGCCATGGGGCACCTTCCAGGGGGTCGAGATCGCTCGGATTGGACCGCTTACAGCTAGGTCGATGACAAGTAGCTTAGCTCTAAGCTACTTGTCCGCAAGAGGCTTGGGGGTGACTTTCTTGCGGGCAAGCGGATCTCGGCCGATACTCGGCGCATGCAGTCACAGCCGGCGGACGCCGTGGACACGATCATCGAGCAGTGGGCGCGGGTACGGCCCGACCTGGACACCCGGGCGATGGAGGTCTTCGGCCGGATCTTCCGGCTCGCGCGCGCGATGGGCGACCGGATGGAGCAGGCGTACCGGCCCTACGGCATCTCCCGCGGCGAGTTCGACGTCCTCGCCACCCTGCGCCGCTCCGGCGAACCCCACACCCTCTCACCGCGCGAGCTGTCGGCCGCCCTCATGCTGACCACCGGCGGCATGACCGGCCGTCTGGACAAGCTGGAGCGCGCCGGGCTGCTGCGCCGCTCCCCCGACCCGCACGACCGGCGCGGCCTCCAGGTGACCCTCACCGAGGAGGGGCTGCGGCTGATCGACGAGGCGGTGGGCGCCGGTCTCGCGGAGGAGAGCGCCGCGCTGGCCGGCCTGGACGCCGAACAGGCCGGCCAATTGGCCGGCCTGCTGCGCGAGCTGCTCGACGCGACGACCGGATAGCCGCCGACGGGATCAGACCGAAAGACACCACGGGCGCCGGCCCCGCCCGGGTACGGCGTGCGCGCGTACCGACGGCGGGAGCGGCGCCCCGGGCGAACGGACCGGTTCCGCGGTCAGGCCTTGGCCTGGGCGTCGGACCTGACGTTGATGTTGGACGAGGTGGTGTCCTTCTTGGCCCGGGACCTGTCCAGCACCATGACCAGGCCGGCGATCACCAGGAACAGGACCACCGGGGCAACGACGTACAGGCCCAGCGTCTCGATGACGCTCAGGCCCGTGCCGGGGTCGTCGCCGTCGTCGCGGGTCAGCGCGAGCGCGGGGGACGACATGAGCAGCATCATCAGCGTCGTACCGGCGGCCAGGGCGCCGGCGCGCAGGGCGTTCTTCTTGTCCACGGTCTCAAGTTAGCGAACCGGGCCGGAGGCCGCGCGCCCGGGGTGCCTTACCGGCGCCCGGGGGCCGGTCCGCGGGTGCCCGGGGCCGCCGCCCCGGCACCCGCCGCCCCGGCGGTCCCCGTCCTCACCCGCCGGACGTGCCGTCTCCCCCGAGCACCTCCAGCAGCCCGCGCAGCCGCGGCGAGACCACCAGTTCCTCCAGCGGCACCGGCCGGCCCTCGCGGTCCGCGATCGGCAGCCGCCAGTTGGGATACTCGTCCCAGGTGCCCGGCAGGTTCTGCGGACGACGGTCGCCGGTGCCGTCGGGCAGCCAGACGCCGGTCAGCCGGGCGGGGGTGCGCCGCAGGAAGCGGTGGACGGCGCGGATCTCCTCCTCCTCGTCGGAGCCCGGCGGTCCGGCGGCCGGACTGTCCAGCAGGCCGAGGCTGCCGAGCAGGGCGAGCCACTCGGCGACGTCGGCGGTCGCCTCCGCGCGCTCCTCGGCCGCCGAACGGGTGAGCAGGCCGAGGCGGTCGCGCAGGTCGACGTGGTCGCCGGTGAGCCGGGCGGCGGTCGGCGGCAGGTCATGGGTGGTGGCGGTGGCCAGGCAGTCGGCGCGCCAGCGCTCGGGCGGCAGCGGACGGCCGTCGCCCTCCCAGTCCCGTTCGAACCAGAGCACCGAGGTGCCGAGCACCCCGCGCCGCCGCAGGGCCTCACGCACCCCGGGCTCGACGGTGCCCAGGTCCTCGCCGATGACCAGCGCACCGGCGCGGGCGGCCTCCAGGGCGAGGACCGCGAGCATGGCGTCGGCGTCGTAGCGGACGTAGGTGCCCTCGGTGGGCGGACTGCCCTCGGGCACCCACCAGAGCCGGAACAGGCCCATGACGTGGTCGATGCGCAGCGCGCCGGCATAGCGGAACAGGGCGCGCAGCAGGTCGCGGTAGGGGGCGTACCCGGTGGCGGCGAGCCGGTCGGGGCGCCAGGGCGGCAGGCCCCAGTCCTGGCCGCGGGCGTTGAAGGCGTCCGGCGGGGCGCCGACCGACATCCCGGCGGCGAACACGTCCTGCTGGGCCCAGGCGTCCGCGCCGGCCGGGTGCACGCCGACGGCGAGGTCGTGCACGATCCCGACGGACATGCCGGCCTCGCGGGCGGCGCGCTGGGCGGCCCGCAGCTGGCCGTCGGTGAGCCAGGCGAGCCGGGCGTGGAACTCCACCCGGCCGGCGAGTGCGGCGCGGGCGCGGGCGGTGGCGGCCGAGCGTGGGTCGCGCAGCCCGTCCGGCCAGCGGTGCCAGTCGGGGCCGTGCACCTCGGCGAGGGCGTACCAGGTGGCGTGGTCGTCGAGGGCCCGGCCGTGGGCGGCGCGGAAGGCGTCGTAGGCGGCCTGCCGGCCCGGGCCCAGCGGGACGGCCAGGACCAGCTCCAGGGCCTCCCGCTTCAGTTCCCACACGGCGTCCCGGTCGATGAGGGCGCCCTTGTCCAGGACGGCGGCGCGCAGCCGCGCGGCCCGCTCCAGCAGCCCGTTCAGCCGCTCGCGGTCCTCGGCGTAGGCGAACTCGGGCACGTCCTCGACGCGCAGGTGGACGGGGTCGGGGAAGCGGCGGGAGGAGGGGCGGTACGGGGAGGGGTCGGTGGGGGCGCCGGGTACGGCCGCGTGCAGCGGGTTGACCTGGACGAAGCCGGTGCCGGCGGTGCGTCCGGCCCAGCCGGCCAGCTCGGCGAGGTCGGTGAGGTCACCCATGCCCCAGGAGCGGTGGGAGAGCAGGGAGTACAGCTGGACGAGGAGGCCGTGCGAGCGGCCGGGCGGCGCGGGCAGCCGGTCCGGGGCGACGACGAGGTGCGCCCGGCCGGTGCGTCCGTCCGGGGCGGTCGCGGTCAGCCGGTGGACGCCGGGCGGGAGTGCGTCGGCCGTCGCGCGGACCTCGCCGTCCTCCGTCTCGACGTGCAGCCGGGTGCCGGCGGGCAGCGCGGCGAGGGCGGCGGGCGGCTCCGCGCCGGCCCAGTGGACCAGCGTCGGCGGGAGCAGGCGGTCGCGGAGGGCGCGTTCCCGGTCGGCGAGGGCGGCGCGTACGGCTTCCGGACCGGTCGCGTCGACACCGAGGGCGGCGAGGGCGGCGGTCACGGCGGAGGCGGGGACCTCGACGGTGCGGTCCGGGGCGGGCCGGTAGGAGGTGGCGACCCCGTGCAGCTCGGCGAGCCGGGCGAGGTCGGCGGAGTGGGTGCCGGGCAACTCGTCGGGCGCCGCGGCCATCTACAGCCCCGGCGTGCGGGAGCCCGGGAACGGGTCGGACTCGCTGGTCAGCCAGGTGGCCTCGGCGAGCGGCGGTTCACTGGTCAGCGGCTCGGCGGCGGGCAGCGGCGGCTCACTGGTCAGCGGCGCCTGCGCGCACGCGCCCTCCGCGCTGAGGACGCACAGCGGCGCCTCGCCGGTCTCGGCGGACGGGTCCGCCTCGGGTTTCCACTGGGCCGGGACGGTGAGACGAGCCGGTGCGGCCACGGGGGCCTCCTGTTCGGTGTGCCGGATGCTGCGGCTTTGGACGGGTTACGGCAGGCCTACCCCGTGAGCTGCGGCCCACGCGCGGCAAAACCGGTGCCCCGGTGATCCGGCGCCGGGCCGGCGGCCGATAGAGGGGGTGTGAGACTGTTCCGCCCCGTGGGGGGCCAGCGGGAGAAGGACGACGGGGCCGGCGGGGACGCCGCCCTGTTGCGGGCGGTGGCGCGGGGTGACGCGACCGCGATGGGCACCCTGTACGACCGGCACGCCGGGTGGCTGCACGCGCGGCTGACCCGGCGGTGCGCCGATGCCGAGCTGGTGCGGGAGGTGCTCCAGGACACGTTCGTCACGGTGTGGCGGTCGGCGGCCGGGCACCGCGGCCAGGAGGCGGGCGGCTGGCTGTGGACGATCGCCGCGCGCCGGCTGGTCGACGCGCGGCGGGCGCAGGAGCGGTCCGCGCGGGGCGTGGAGCCGCTGCCGGAATCCGGCCGGCCCGGCCGCTTCGAGCCCGCCGCCGCGCCGTCCGCGGAGGACCGGGTGCTGGCGGGACTGGAGTACGGCGACGTCGGCACCGCGCTGGACCGGATCTCGCCGGAGCTGCGCGAGGTGCTGCGGGCGACGGTGATCGACGGGCTGACCACCCGGGAGGCCGCCCGGCTGCTCGGCATACCGGAGGGCACGGTCAAGTCCCGGGCCCGCCGCGCCCGCGCGGAACTGCGCGAGGCACTGGACCGGCTGGCCCCGTCCCCGCTGGGAGGCACGGCATGACGAAGCCCGACGGGCGGCACTGGCACGCCCCTGACGACCTCGTCACCCGCTATGCGGACGGCACACTGCCGGAGGCGGAGGCGTGGTCCGTGGAGACACATGTGGAGGGCTGCACGGGCTGCGCGTCCCGGGTGTCGGCCGCGGTGCGCGGTACGGCGGCGGGGGCGGTGCTGGCGGGGGTACGGGAGGCGGTGCTGGCACCGGGCGCGGTACCGGAGCCGGTCACGGTGCCGGCACCGGGCGCGGTACCGGAGCCGGTCGTGCCGGTACGGCCGGGGCCCACCCGGGTGTCCGGTCCGTCCCGGGCCGCCCGGCTGCTGTGGGCGGCCGGGCCCGCCGTGCGCGGGGCCTGGCTGCCGGCCGTGCTGGGCGTGGCGGTGGCCGCGCCGGTCCTGTCGTACGGGGCCGGTTTCCCGGGCGCGCGGGCGCTGCTGCTGGCCGTCGCCCCCGTGGTGCCGGTCGCCGGGGTCGCCCTGTCCTACGGTCCGCACGCCGACCCGCTGCACGAGGTGACCGCGGCCACGCCGGGCGGCGGGCTGCGGCTGGCGCTCGTCCGTACGGTCGCCGTGCTCGCGGTGAGCCTGCCGCTGCTGACCCTCACCGGGCTGCTGCTGCCCGCCTCGGGTGCCCCCGCCGCGGCGGCCTGGCTGCTGCCCGGGCTGGCACTGGCGCTGGCCACGCTCGCCCTGGCGTCCCTCGTCGGCTGCCGGGCGGCGGCCGGGCTGACCGGGGGCGGCTGGCTGGCCGCCGTGGCGGCAGCGGTGGCCGTCGCACCGGGCGGGGCGGTGACCACACGGCTGGCCGGGCAGCTCTCCCACTGGCTGGACGGCGCGGCGGCGCAGAGCGCGTGGGCGACGGCGGCCGTCCTGAGCGCCGCCCTGCTGACCGCCCGCCGCCCGGCGTACGACCGGCCGCTGCGTCCTTAGCCCGCGGGAGTCCTGCGGGAGCACCGCGGGAGTCCTGCGGGAGCACCGCGGGTGTCCGCGGGTGTCCGCGGGTGTCCGCGGGTGTCCGCGTGTGTGCGCAGGGGTCCGCGGGTGTCCGCGGGGCGCACGCCCGCCGTGCACCGCGTGGCCCCGCACGGGCACCGCGCCCCCGGGTACCGCCCGCCCGCGCAGCCGTACACGTGCCCCTCCGCAGGCCGTGCGCCCCGCCCCGCCCGCCCCGGCGATCCGATCCGGGACCGCGACCACCGTGGTTCCACCCCCCTGACGTGGAGAGACATGAGTTCGATACGCGTGACCGGCCTGCGGGTCCGGCACCGCAAGACCCTCGCCCTCGACTCGCTCGACCTGACGCTCGGCACCGGTGTGCACGGGCTGCTCGGGCCGAACGGGGCCGGGAAGACCTCGCTGATCCGGGTGCTGGCCACGGTGGCGCGGCCGGACGCCGGCCGGGTGGAGCTGCTCGGCGAGGACACCGCCGGCCACCGCGGGCTGGCCGGGGTGCGGCGCAGGCTCGGCTATCTGCCGCAGGAGTTCGGCTACTACCCGGGTTTCACCGTGCGGGAGTTCGTGGCGTACATGGCCTGGCTGAAGGAGGTGCCGGCCGCGCGGGTGCCGGCGGCCGTGGAACGGGCGGTGACCCGGGTGGGCCTGGCGGACCGCGTCGACGCGAAGGTGCGGACGCTGTCCGGCGGTATGGTGCGCCGGGTCGGCATCGCGCAGGCCGTCGTGAACGACCCCGAGGTGCTGCTGCTGGACGAGCCGACCGCCGGTCTCGACCCGGAGCAGCGGGTGGAGTTCCGTGAGTTGCTGCGCGAGCTGGGCGCCTCGGCGACCGTGGTGGTCTCCACCCACCTGGTGGAGGACGTGGCCGCCGCCTGCACGGAGGTCACCCTGCTGGACGGGGGCCGGATCGCGTACCGGGGCACACCCGGGGCGCTCTCGCTGCTCGGCGAGACGGCGGGCGGTCCGGGCGACCATCCGATCGAGCGCGGGTACACGGCGGCGCTGCGGGCGCACCGCGAGCCGGAGCCGGGCGCGCGGGGGGCGGCGCGATGACCCTCCTGAACGGTGCGCGGGCGTCCGCGCGGGCGCCGCACCCGCTGCGCGCGGAGTGGCTGCGCGGCTTCGCGCCCTGGGCCGGGGCCGCGGTGCCGCTGACCTTGGGCGGGACACTGTGGGCGACGGCGGACCGCTGGCAGGGCGGCTGGTCGGAGACCGCCGTCCAGAGCCACACCGGGATGCTGATCGTGCTGCCGCTGGCCGCCGCGGCGGGCTGCTGGCAGGGCGGCCGGGAGCGGCGGCGCGGCACCGAGGAACTGTGGGCGACGACCGTACGGCCGCCGCTGGCCCGGCTGCTGGCCGCGGCGCTGCCCGGCGCGCTGTACACGGCCGTCGGCTACCTGGTCACGGTCGCCCTGGCCCTGCTCGCCACCTGGCCGTACGCATACGGCGACCGGCCGCACCCGGAGCTGCTCCCGGGGGACGCGGTCGCCGTCGCGGCGGGTGCGCTGGCCGGGCACGTGCTGGGGCGGATCGTGCCCACGCGGCTGGCGGCCCCGCTGCTGGCGATGGCCGGGTACCTCGGGCTCGGGATCGTGGCGGCCGACGCCCCGGAGTACGCCCGCCCACTCAGTCCCGCCGCCCTGGCCCGGGCCGGTGAGCTGCCGGTGTGGTGGCAGCCGTGGGCGATGGCGGTGTGGACCGGCGGTCTCGCGGTCGCCGCCGTGCTGGCGTACGCGGCCCGGCGCCGGGTGACGGCGCTGCTGCCGCTGGCGGCGGCGGTGGCAGCGGGCACCCTGCTCGCGCAGACAGGGGACGGCCTGTGGCGCACCGACCCGCTCACCAGCCGTCAGGTGTGCGACACCTCCACCGTCCCGGCGGTCTGTGTGAACGCCCGGTACGCCGGAATGCTGCCGCAGGTCAGCGCGGCTCTGTCAGGTGTCACGGACAGGCTGGAAGGGGTGCGGAACCTGCCGGCGCGGTGGGCGGACCGCGACGGTGCCCCGCGCGGCGACGAGGCGCGGCTGCCGGGCCTGACGCCGCTGGGCTGGTCGACCGTACGGGGGCGGCTGACGGACCGGCGGCAGTTCGCCTGGGAGGCAGTCGCCGCGCTGTCGGGGCGCGGCGACTGCCCCGAAGACGCCGGGGCCGCGGTCACCGCCCGTGTGCTCGTGGCGGACGACGCCGTGGAGTCCTACCTCGCACCAAACAAGTCGCGTGAGGACGCCGCGGTGCCCGGCGGCGACACCGCCGAGGACCGCCGGCGCCGCGCCGCCCGGACCAGGCTGGCCCGTATGGGTGAGCACGAGCGCCGGGAGTGGCTGTCGGCCTACTTCGCGGCCCGGTCGGGCTGCGACGCGAAGGAGGTTCCCGCACTGTGACGCCGACCCGTGGTCCCCTGCTGTACGCCCGCTCCCGGGCGCTGCCCGGCACGCTGGCCGCGCTCGTCGGCACGGCCGCCTTCGCGCTGTGGGCGGCCGGCCGGCTGGACGCCTACCTCGACCCCGACCGCCGGGTGCCGATCGTCGCGCTGGCGCCGCTGCTGGCGTCGGCGGTGATCGGGACGAGCCTGTACAGCGCCTCGGACGAGCTGGACCGCACCGCCGTACGACCGTGGTGGCCGCGTCGGCTGACGCAGCTGGCGGGGCTGACCGCGCTGGCCGCGCTGCTGGTGGCGCCGTCCGTGCTCGGGCACCCGGAGACCTTCGGACCGCCCACGGTGCTGCGCAACACGCTGGGCTGCACGGGTGTCACCGCGGCGGCCGCCGTGCTGCTGGGCGCCCGGCTGAGCTGGCTCCCCGCGTTCGGCTACGTGACCGCGGTCTATCTGGGCTCCGCCGGCGCACAGGGCCGCGCGGCCGCGATATGGGCATGGCCGATGCAGCCGGGCGGGCAGCCGGGCGCGTGGGCGGCGGCCCTCACGGCGTTCGCCGTGGGCACCGCCGCGTACACGGTGCGCGGCGCCCGCCCGGAGGGCCCTCGCGGCTGACCTCCCGGGCGGCACGGCCACCGGCCCCGCGGCCGGGCGCGGGAACGACAGGGCCCGGACCTAGGCGGATATGCCGTCGATCCGGGCCATGGCGTCGTCCGCGCCGTACGGCTGCAAGTACGGCAACCAGCGCGGGTCCCTGTGTCCCGTGCCGATGATGCGCCAGGCCAGCCCTGTCGGCGGGGCCGGTTTGTGCCGCAGCCGCCAGCCGAGTTCGACGAGGTGGCGGTCGGCCTTGACGTGGTTGCAGCGGCGGCAGGAGGCCACCACGTTGTCCCAGGCGTGCAGGCCCCCGCGGCTGCGCGGGATGACGTGGTCGACGCTGGTTGCGACGCCACCGCAGTACATGCACCGGCCCCCGTCTCGCGCGAACAGCGCACGGCGGGTGAGCGGGACGGGCCCCCGGTAGGGGACCCGGACGAATCGCTTGAGCCGGACCACGCTGGGTGCGGGGAGGGTGACGGTTGCGCTGTGCAGATAGGCGCCGGATTCCTCCAGGGAGACGGCCTTGTTCTCCAGGACGAGGACGAGCGCGCGGCGGAGCGGTACGACGCCGAGCGGCTCGTACGACGCGTTGAGGACCAGGACATGCGGCACGGGTGCCTCCTTGGGCGTCGGCGGCGCGTGGCTCGCGCCGGGACGATCTGTGGCCAGTCTCCCCTCATGCCTGGTGGAAGCGCCACCATGTCCCGGTAACGGGCTGGGAGTGTTTTCGACCACACCTGATGCATCCCCCGGAACACGGTCCGTTCAAGCGCGCGTGAGCCGTGTCTCTCCTGTGCGTCCGCCGGGCGGATCGGCCCGGGGCAGCCGCCTCGTCCCGTTAATGTGGTGGTCCTGTCCGTTCGGTGATCTTTTCGTGACCTTGACCGCCCGCCGGTACGGACCGCGCAGCACCTTGGAGGTACCTGCCGTGTCGACCCTGCCCGCCGTCCTCCTGGCCGTCGGCGCGTCGCCGTCCCCGTCGCCCTCGGGATCGACGGCCCCGGCCGTTCCGACCCTGAAAGACGCCCAGGAGAGCGCGACGAACGCGGCGAGCTGGGTCGAGCAGAACTGGTCGACCTGGCTCGCGATGGGCTTGCAGATCCTGCTGATCGTGTTCGTGGCGGTGGCGCTGCGGGCGGTGGTGCGGCGGGCGATCACCAAGCTGATCGACCGGATGGGCCGTACCGCGCAGGCCGTGGACGGCACCGCGCTGGGCGGGCTGCTGGTCAACGCCGAGCGGCGCCGGCAGCGATCGGCGGCGATCGGCTCGGTGCTGCGCTCGGTGGCGAGCTTCCTCATCCTCGGCACGGCCGCGCTGATGGTGCTCTCCACCTTCAAGATCAATCTGGCGCCGCTGCTGGCGTCGGCCGGTGTCGCGGGTGTGGCGATCGGTTTCGGCGCGCGCAACCTGGTCACCGACTTCCTGTCCGGCGTGTTCATGATCCTGGAGGACCAGTACGGCGTCGGTGACGTGATCGACGCGGGTGTGGCCACCGGCGAGGTGATCGAGGTCGGGCTGCGCGTGACGAAGCTGCGCGGCGACAGCGGGGAGATCTGGTACGTCCGCAACGGCGAGGTCAAGCGGATCGGCAACCTGTCGCAGGGCTGGGCGACGGCCGGGGTCGACGTGACCGTCCGGGCGAGCGAGGACCTGGACCGGGTCAGGGCGACGCTGACCGAGGTCGCCGGGAAGATGAGCCGGGAAGAGCCCTGGAACGAGCTGCTGTGGGGCCCGGTGGAGGTCCTCGGCCTGGACTCGGTCCTGATCGACTCCATGGTGGTGCGGGTCTCTGCGAAGACGATGCCGGGCAAGTCCGTGACGGTGGAGCGGGAGCTGCGCTGGCGGATCAAGCGGGCGTTCGACGCGGCGAGCATCCGCATCGTGGGCGGCGCGACGGCGGTCGAGGACGCCGAGGCCGCCCCGGACCCGACGGCGGCGGTGGCGGCCCCGTCGGCGTTCTCCAACGCGGACTCGCCGCAGTCGGCGGCGGCGTCACCGATCGTCCAGCAGCGCCCGGCGCCACCGGCGAAGTAGCGGAAAAGCAGGGGGCAGTGAAAAGCAGGGGGCAGTGAATCGGTTCAGCACACTCGTTCGAGTGAACAGGTGGGGCATTCCGGCGCCGGGAGCGCACGGGGTGCCCCATCGTTCTGCCGGGGCGCCCGACAGGGGCTTAGCCTGGCATCAGCGTGATGAGGAGGACCAGGGATGAGCGCCGAACCGATCTTGGAGCCGGTGATGACGCAGGTAGACCCTGCCGACCTGTTGAACGCGATCGAAGAGGCGTCACCGATGCCGATTCGACCCGAGTATGTCGAGGGGACGGTCATCGCGCCGCCGCGACCGGACGAGCATCACAACGACGGCGCCCTGGAGCTGGCCTTCCAGTTCCGCACGGCCGGATTCCGTCTCGTGGGCATGGGAAACGGTTACAGGGCGGCGGACAAGGACGGCCATACCCTGGGCCTCCTCATCCCTGACTTCTATGTACGGCGCCGCAAGGCGTCCGAGCTGGACGAGAAATACCGCAGGGCCAATAAGAGCTGGTATCCAGCCGACATGATCGCGCTGGTCGGCGAGATCACTTCGTCGAACCACTGGGCCGACACCGGCCCCAAACTCCGCGCCTACGCCGCCGCCGGTGTCCCCGTCTACGTCCTGGTCGACCGCCACTCCAGGACGGCCCACTGCTACACGAACCCGGTGCTGCCCGACGAAGACCCCACCGAGGCGTACTACACCGACGACACCAAGGTCGCCCTCGGTGAGCCCCTGCCGCTGCCCGCTCCCTACCCCGTCCTCGACACGGCCCCGTTCCTCACCGACTGAGCGGTTCGCGGACCGGCTCACCACGGGCGCCGCGGCCCGACGCGCCCCTGCCCTTCCTCCCCCAGCCGCGCTATCTCGCACAGCGCGACGAAGGCGCCGGCCCGGCGCTGCCCCGGCATGTTCGTCAGCCCCTCGTCCGCGTGCAGCCGGACCCGGACCCCGCCCGACGCCTCGTCCACGGTCAGCGCCCCGGTGACGGCGTGCCCGCCGCGGAACGGACGCCAGCGGAACTCCAGCGCGTCCTCGCCGTCCGTCACGTCGAACGCCCGCGCGGAACCGACGAGCCCCGCCCGCAGCCGCCGCGCCGCCCGAGCCGGGAAGACGCGCTCCTGGGTTGCCGCGAGGGCGTCCGCGGTGACCGGGATGCCGGTGCCACGGGCCCTGCGCGTCAGGGCGGCGTACACGTACAGGGCGGCGAGCAGACTGAAGAGGGCCCAGACGACCGGAGCGAGGACGAGGTCGGCGACCAGCGACCGGGACAGCCCGTCGTCCAGCGCGTCCCGCAGGCACACGACCGCAAGCAGGGGCAGAAAGCCGGACATCGTGGCCGGCCACAGCTTCCACAGCAGATTCCGGTCGGGCATCCTCCACCCTCCGCTCGCCACCGGCCGACCCGTCCCGGCCAGTCGACCGCGGGGTGGCGAGCCGTATATGTAGCCGCCCTGAACAGGGGAAACCATCCAAGTGACGGTCGCGTGCCGTGCCGCGCGGCGCGCCCCTCCCCGGTGACCACGCGACGGCGCGACGGGCCCCGGCACCACCCCCGCACGGACACGCCCCCGAGGTAACGACTCCGTTGCCTCCGGGGCGTTGTCCATTGACGCCTATTGACGCCCCCTTCGTCCTCGGCTTACGTTCCTCCCACCCCAATAGGAAAGTTTCCTAACAGTGATCTCCCGGCGGCCGGTGATCAAGGCTGGACGCCACGCCCGGGTCACTGAAAAACTGGGCGGCTGGAAAGGCAGGTGTCGACCCCATGGCAGGAACCGCCGGTACGCCGGGCACCCCGCGCGTCCTGCGCGCCATGAACGACCGCGCCGCCCTGGACCTGCTGCTGGAGCACGGCCCGCTGTCCCGCACCCGGATCGGCAAGCTCACCGGACTGTCCAAGCCCACCGCCTCCCAGCTGCTGGCCCGCCTGGAGGCGGCCGGACTGGTCCGGGTCACCGGCACCAGCGAGGGCCGGCCGGGGCCCAACGCCCAGCTGTACGCGGTCGACCCGACGGCCGGCTACGCCGCCGGGCTCGACGTCACCCCGGTCCGCGTCCGGGCCGCCGTCGCCGACATCACCGGCCGCACGGTCGGCGAGCACGAGCTGCCCACCCCCGGCCGGCACCCGGCGCAGCCGGTCGTCCAGCAGGTCACCGACGCCCTCGACGGCGCCGTCAAGGCCGCCGGTCTCGCCCGGTCCGACGTGCACCGGCTGGTCATCGGCACACCCGGCGCCTTCGACCCCAACACCGGGCGGCTGCGCTACGCCTCCCACCTGCCCGGCTGGCACTCCCCCACACTGCTCGACGAACTCGCGGCGGCGCTGCCGATGCCGGTGGAGTACGAGAACGACGTCAACCTCGCGGCCATCGCCGAGCAGCGGCTCGGCGCGGCCCGCGGACACGCGGACTTCGTCCTGCTGTGGAACGAGGAGGGCCTCGGCGCCGCCCTGGTCCTCGGCGGACGGCTGCACCGCGGCTGGACCGGCGGCGCCGGCGAGGTCGGCTTCCTGCCGGTGCCGGGCACTCCGCTGGTGCGGCAGGTCACCAAGGCCAACAGCGGCGGCTACCAGGAGCTGGCCGGCTCCCAGGCGCTGCCCGCACTGGCCCGCGAACTCGGCATAGCCGACGTGCCCCAGGGGCCGCACGCCGAAGCCGCCGCCGCGCTGCTGGCCCGCGCCGCCGACCACGCCGACGGCCCGCACCGGGAGCTGCTGCGGACCTACGCCACCCGGCTGGCCACCGGTCTCGCCTCGCTCGTCTCCGTCCTCGACCCCGAACTCGTCGTCCTCAGCGGCTCCGCGCTGACGGCCGGCGGCGAGGTGCTGCGCGCCCTCGTCCAGGCCGAGCTGGAGGAACTGGCCGCCGCCCGGCCCCGGCTGGTCGTCGGGGACGTCCGGGAGCACCCCGTCCTGCGCGGCGCGCTGGAGTCCGCGCTCGCCGCCACCCGCGACGAGGTCTTCGACACCTCGCGCTGAACCCGCCGTACCCCCGCACGCACCGGTAGCACCCACCCGCCCCTGGGAGACCTCGCCATGCCCGAAGTCATACCGTCCGTTGCCCGAAAAACGGCTTTTGCCCTGACCGTGTCCCTGGCCCTGCTCACCACCGCCTGTACCGGCCAGTCCTCCTCGGGCGCCTCGGACGACCCGTCCCGGGAGACGACCCTCAACTTCTGGCATGCCTGGAGCGCGCCGAACGAGGTGAAGGCGGTCAAGTCGCTGGTCGCCGGGTTCGAGCGGGCGCACCCCAACATCCACGTGAACGTCGTCGGCAACATGACCGACGACAAGATCAACCAGGCGCTGCGGGCCGGCGGCGACCAGGCCCCGGACGTGGTCTCCTCCTTCACCACCAACAACGTGGGCAAGTTCTGCTCCTCGGGCGCGCTGGTGGACCTGAACCCGTTCTTCGAGAAGTCGGGCATCGACCCGGAGGCCACGTTCCCGAAGCCGATGAACGAGTACACCACGTTCGACGGCGACCGCTGCGCGGTGCCGCTGCTCGGGGACGCGTACGGGCTCTACTACAACAAGACGGCGTTCGCGAAGGCCGGCATCGACCAGCCGCCGAGGACCTGGTCGGAATTCACCGCCGACGCCCGGAAGTTGACGGTCCGCCGGGGCGACGGCTACGAACGGCTCGGGTTCATGCCGAACTACCACGGCTGGGAGTCCACCACCGAGCACTACCTAGGCCAGTTCTCGCCGACGTACTTCGACCGGGACGGCAAGTCGAACCTCGCCGGGGACCCCGCCTTCGAGAAGGGCTTCACGCTCCAGAAGAAGCTGGTGGACACGCTCGGCGGCTACCGGAGGCTGGAGAAGTACCGGGCCACGCTCGGTGACGAGTGGGGCCCCAAGCACCCCTTCCACACCGGCCAGGTCGCCATGCAGCTCGACGGCGAGTGGCGGCTGGGCATGGCCGAGCAGGCGGACCCCGACTTCGAGATCGGGGTGGCCCCGCTGCCCGTCCCGGACGACCAGGCCGACCAGTACGGCAAGGGCTACATCACCGGCACCATCGCCGGGATCGCCGCCACCAGCCACAAGCAGAACGCGGCCTGGGAACTGGTGAAGTACATGACGACGGACACGGACGCCGTCGTCGGCTTCGCCAACGACATCCACAACGTGCCCTCCACGCTCGCCGCGCTGAAGTCCCCGAAGCTGAAGTACGACCCGCGGTTCAAGACCTTCCTGGACATCGCCGCCAACCCGCACTCCACCACCACGCCCGCCTCGGTCAACGGCGGGGTGTACCTGGTGACGATCCAGCAGTTCGGCTACGACTACGAGAGCGGCAGGGCCGGCGACCTGAAGGCGGGGCTGCGGAAGGCGGCCGCGCAGATCGACACGGACATCGAGCAGGCGCGCGGATGAGCGCGGTCACCCTCGCGTCGAAACGCCGGCGCTCGGCCCTGCGCACGCTCGCCTTCATGGCGCCGTGGCTGATCGGCTTCGCGGTCTTCTTCGCCTACCCGCTGGCCTCCACCGTCTACTTCTCCTTCATGCACTACGACGGCTTCCGGCCGCCGACATGGACCGGCGGGAAGAACTGGGCGTACGTCTTCGAGCACTACCCGCTGTTCTGGCCCGCCCTGCGCAACACGCTGTGGCTGGTGCTGGTCATGGTGACGCTGCGGGTGGTCTTCGGACTGGGCGTCGGTCTGCTCATCACCAAGGTCAAGACCGGTACGGGCGTCTTCCGCACCCTGTTCTACCTGCCCTACCTCGCCCCGCCGGTCGCGGCGACCATGGCGTTCGCGTTCCTGCTCAACCCCGGTACCGGGCCGGTCGACTCGCTGCTGGAGCGGGTGGGACTCCCGGCGCCGGGCTGGTTCAACGACCCCGCCTGGTCCAAGCCGGCGCTGACCCTGCTGGCGCTGTGGGGCGTCGGCGACCTGATGGTCATCTTCATGGCCGCGCTGCTCGACGTGCCGACGGAGCAGTACGAGGCGGCGGAGCTGGACGGCGCCTCGGCGTGGCAGCGCTTCCGTTACGTGACCCTGCCGAACATCTCGCCCATCGTGATGTTCGCGGTCGTCACGGGCGTGATCCAGACCATGCAGTACTACACCCAGCCGCTGGTCGCCGGGAAGGTCGCCTCCGGGGTGATCCAGGGCGCCGGCACCCAGTTCGAGCCCGGCTACCCCGACAAGTCCACGCTCACCCTCCCCCAACTCGTCTACAACCTCGGCTTCCAGCGCTTCGACTACGGCTCGGCCTGCGTGGTGGCGCTGGTGCTGTTCGCCCTGTCGATGGCGTTCACCGCGCTGCTGATGCGGCGCCGGGGCGGCCTGATCCAGGCAGGTGACTGACCCATGACCCGAGTTCTGGAGCAGCCGGTGACGCCGGTGCCGCTCGTCTCCGGGGCCGAACGCACCGCCCGCCGCAGGGCGGCGCTGGAGTGGATCGCGGTCCACGCCCTCGGTGTCGCGGCCGCCCTGTTCTTCACCCTGCCGTTCGTGTTCGTGGCTCTGACCTCGCTGATGAGCGACAGTCAGGCGCTGAGCCGGGACCTGGTCCCGCACACCTGGGAGTGGGCCAACTACCGCAAGGTCTTCGACACCCCCGGCTTCCTCACCTGGTGGCGCAACACCCTGCTCTACGCCGGCCTGGGCACCGCCCTGACCGTGGTGTCCTCGGTGCCGGTGGCGTACGCGCTGGCCAAGTTCCGCTTCCGGGGGCGCGATCTCTCCCTGATGCTGGTGATCTCGATGATGATGCTGCCCCCACAGGTGGTCGTCATCCCGATGTACCTGTTCTGGGCGAAGCAGCTGGACCTGTCCGGCACGCTGTGGCCGCTGATCGTCCCGATGGCGTTCGGGGACGCCTTCTCCATCTTCCTGCTGCGCCAGTTCCTGATGACGATCCCGAACGAGTACCTGGACGCGGCGAAGGTGGACGGCTGCGGCGACCTGCGCACCCTGCTGCGGGTCGTCCTGCCCATGGCGAAGCCGGGCATCGCCGCGGTGGCCCTCTTCCAGTTCTTCTACGCCTGGAACGACTACTTCGGCCCGCAGATCTACGCGTCCGAGAACCCCGGCGCCTGGACCCTGTCCTACGGACTGGAGTCCTTCAAGGGCGCCCACCACACCGACTGGAACCTCACGATGGCCGCGACCGTGCTGGTCATGGCCCCCGTGATCCTCGTGTTCTTCTTCGCCCAGAAGGCGTTCGTCGAAGGCGTGACGCTCACTGGAGTAAAGGGTTGATCTGGCTATGAAACTCACCGTGGTCGGCGGCGGTTCGACCTACACGCCGGAACTCATCGACGGCTTCGCGCGCCTGCGGGACACGCTGCCCATCGAGGAACTCGTCCTCGTGGACCCGGCCGCGGAACGCCTGGAACTGGTCGGCGGCCTCGCCCGCCGGATCTTCGCCAGACAGGGCCACGACGGCCGCATCGTCACCACCTCGGACCTGGACGCGGGCGTCGACGGCGCGGACGCCGTCCTGCTCCAGCTGCGCGTCGGCGGCCAGGCGGCCCGCCGGCAGGACGAGACATGGCCGCTGGAGTGCGGCTGCGTCGGCCAGGAGACCACCGGGGCGGGCGGTCTGGCCAAGGCCCTGCGCACCGTCCCGGTCGTCCTCGACATCGCCGAGCGGGTCCGCCGCGCCAACCCGCGCGCGTGGATCATCGACTTCACCAACCCGGTCGGCATCGTCACCCGGGCCCTGCTCCAGGCCGGGCACCGGGCGGTCGGCCTGTGCAACGTGGCGATCGGCTTCCAGCGGAAGTTCGCGGCCCTGCTGGGCGCGACCCCGGCGGATGTGCACCTGGGCCATGTGGGCCTGAACCACCTCACCTGGGAGACCAGTGTGCGTCTGGGGGGTCCGGAGGGCGCGGACGTCCTCCCCAAGCTCCTGGCCGAGCACGGCGGGGCCATCGCCGACGACCTCCACCTCCCCCGCACCCTCCTGGACCGGCTGGGTGTGGTCCCCTCCTACTACCTGCGCTACTACTACGCGCACGACGAGGTCGTGCGCGAACTGCGCACCAAGCCCTCCCGGGCCGCCGAGGTGGCCGCGATGGAGCGGGAGCTGCTGGCGATGTACGGCGACCCGGCCCTGGACGAGAAGCCCGCGCTGCTCGCCAAGCGGGGCGGCGCCTTCTACTCGGAGGCGGCCGTGGACCTGGCGGCGGCCCTGCTGGGCGGAGGGGGCAGCCCCTACCAGGTGGTGAACACGGTCAACCGGGGCACGCTGCCCTTCCTGCCCGACGACGCGGTGATCGAGGTGCAGGCGGCGGTCGGCCCGGCGGGCCCGGTCCCGCTGCCGGTGCCCCGGCCGGACCCGCTCTTCGCGGGCCTGATCGCGAACGTGACGGCGTACGAGGAGCTGGCCCTGGAGGCGGCGCTGCGCGGCGGCCGGGACCGCGTCTTCCGCGCGCTGCTGGCGCACCCGCTGATCGGCCAGTACGCGTACGCGGACGCCCTCACCGACCAGTTGGTCGCACACAACCGGGAGCACCTGGCGTGGGCCTGACCTCGACCGTGCTCGCGATCGACGCGGGCAACAGCAAGACCGACGTGGCCGTGGTCAGCGCCGCCGGGGAGGTGCTGGCCACGGCCCGCGGCGGCGGCTTCCGCCCGCCCGCGGTGGGGGTGCCGGCGGCGCTGGAGGCGCTGGCCGAACCGGTCGCCCGGGCCTTCGCGGACGCGCGGGTGGCGTCCGTCTCCCACGTGTCGGCGTGCCTGGCCAACGCCGACCTGCCGGTGGAGGAGGAACGGCTGGCGGCGGCACTGCACGCGCGCGCGTGGGGCACCTCGGTGGAGGTCCGCAACGACACCTTCGCGGTGCTGCGCGCGGGCGTCGCCGAGCCGCGCGGGGTGGCGGTGGTGTGCGGGGCGGGCATCAACTGCGCGGGCATGCGCCCCGACGGGCGCACCGCCCGGTTCCCGGCCGTCGGCCGCATCTCCGGTGACTGGGGCGGCGGCTGGGGCCTGGCCGAGGAGGCCCTGTGGCACGCGGCGCGCGCGGAGGACGGCCGCGGCGGGCCGACCTCGCTCGCCCGGACCCTGCCCGCGCACTTCGGGCTGCCCACGATGTACGCGCTGATCGAGGCACTGCACCTGGAGCACGTCGACCCCGGCCGCCGGCACGAGCTGACCCCGGTCCTGTTCGCCACCGCGGCCGACGGCGACCCGGTGGCCCGCGGGCTCGTCACCCGGCTCGCGGAGGAGGTCACGGTGATGGCGACGGTCGCGCTGACCCGGCTGGACCTGCTGGACGAGGAGACACCGGTGCTGCTGGGCGGCAGCGTCCTCACGGCCGGCCATCCGCTGCTCGACGACACCGTCCACGGCCTCCTCGCGGCCCGCGCCCCCAAGGCCGAGGTCCGCGTGGTGACGGAGAGTCCGGTCCTGGGCGCGGCCCTGCTGGGCCTGGACCGGCTGGGCGCGGAGCCGGCGGCGGCCCGGCGGGCGCGGGGGTACTGGGAGCGGTAGCCGGGGCCGGCGGAGCCGGCCGGAGCGGCCCGGATGTTCAGGGAGAGCCGCTCGGAGCCGCGCCGCCTCGGCCAGGGGCAGGCCAGGGACACCGCGCGCACCCGGCGGGCGTACGAGTCCCGCCCGCTCGGCCCGCACCGCTGGAGGGCGCCGTCCGGCACCGCCGACCGACCGGCTGCCCGGCCGCCCGTCGGCATCACCGTCGTCGACGCCGCGCTCGCGCTCGGCCCGCACGACACGTGGTGGGCCGACGGCCGGCCCGCCGCCCGGGCGCGGGGCTCGCCGGCCCGCCCGCGACCGCGCTGATCGGGTGGGCGGCAGGACCCGGCCCTCTACGCCGTGTCCATGCCCCTCGGCCCGACCGGCCGCCGGAACCGAACACCCGCGCCCGGCGTTTACATGGGCGGGACCCGCCGCGATCCGATCAAGATCGCGTGAAGGCCGGTGCGGATGCCGGTCCGGACGGAGATACTGGGCGGCGAACGGATGACCATGGGGGAGGTCGAGTGACACACCCGCCGAAGAGCAGCGCGGCGCCGCCGTCGGCCGGTCCCGCCGGCCCCTTCGGTTTCCCCGGTGTCCCCGGCGTGCCCGGCATCCCCGCCCAGCCCGGACCGCCCGTGCCGCCCGTGCCGGCCGTGCCGCCCGCGCGGCGCACCGCCTTCGCCGAGGGGGCCGAGCGGCTGCGGGCCGCCGCGACCACCGAGCCGGGGCGGCTGCGGATCATCGGTGCGGTGCTGGCGCTGCTGGTCGTCTCGTTCGGGGCGGTCACCGCCTGGCAGACCAGCACGCGCTCGGCCGCCGCCGACGACGTGCTGCGCCGCAGCCAGCCGCTCAGCTCCGGGGCGGCCGGCATCTACCGCTCGCTGGCCGACGCCAACGCGGCCGCGTCCAGCGGGTTCCTGGCCGGCGGCCAGGAGAACGCCGGCTCCCGCGACCGGTACGAGAAGGACGTCCGGGCCGCCGCGACGGGGCTCGTCACCGCCGCCGCCAACGCCGAACCGGGATCGGACTCCGAGACGACCATCGCCAGGCTGAACGAACTGCTGCCCGAGTACAAGGGCCTGATCGAGCGGGCCCGGACGTACAACCGGCAGGGCTACCCGGTGGGCGGCGCCTATCTGCGGTACGCCAACGAGAAGATGCAGAAGGAGATGCTCCCGGCGGCGGAGGACCTCCACACCACGGAGAACCGGCGGCTCGACGCCGACTACGCGGACGCGACGCCCTACCCGTGGGCGGCGATCGGGCTCGGGGTGCTCGCCCTGGCCGCGCTCGGCTGGGCCCAGCACCGCACGTACCGGCGCACCCACCGCGTCCTCAACCACGGTCTGGTCGCCGCCACCGCCGCGACCACCGCCGCCCTGCTGTGGCTGGTCGTGGGGCACGCGGTCGCCCGCTCCGGACTCGAGGGCTCCTACCAGCACGGCATCAGGTCGCTCAACGTGCTGCACGACGCCCGGATCGCCTCGCTGAAGGCGCGCGGGAACGAGAACCTGAGCCTGGTGGCGCGGGGCGCGGAGACCATCACCGTCGACGGGACCACGTACGACGCCTACTACCACCACTTCGACGAGGACATGGTCGTACTCGGCGAGCGCCTGGCCGCGGCGGCGCGGCTCGCCGACGACCGGGCGGGAGCCGCCCCGGTCGAGGCGGCCGAGGACGACATGGCGGCATGGAAGCGGCGCCACGCCTCGGCCCGCGCCGAGGACGAGAACGGCAACTACCAGCAGGCCCTGGACAAGGTGATCGGTGCGAAGGGCGCGACCGGCGAGTGCTTCGACGGCGTCGACCGCGGTCTCGCCCGGGCCATCGCCCACGAGCGGGCCCGGTTCCAGCAGGCGGCCTCGGACGGACGGGACGCCATGACCGGGCTGCCGGCCGGCGCCGTCGTCCTCACGGTGCTCGGCGCGGCCGGCGCCGTCGCCGGCATCGGCCGCAGACTTTCGGAGTACCGGTGACGAGGGACAGGGCGATGTACGTGAGCCGTGCACGGGTCCGCCTGCGGGGCTGGGGCGGGGTCGCCGCGATGGCGGTGCTGTGCGCGCTGGCGCTGGCCTTCGTCCTGCTGCTGCCGTGCACCCAGACGGCGCCGGGCGCGCCCGGCCGGGCCGGGCAGCGGACCGCCGCGGGCACCCAGGCCCGGCTCGACGACTGCGTGGACGCCGAGGCGCACCGGCGGACGCTCGCCCCGTCCGGCGCCGACGGCCCGACGATCGACGCCATCAAGGCCCGGCCGGGCGCCAGGCGCAAGCTGGTCGTCGGCGTCGACCAGAACAGCTACCGCTGGGGGTACCGCAACCCCAACACCGAGGGCGCCCGGCTGGAGGGCTTCGACATCGACCTCGTGCACCGGATAGCGCAGGACATCCTCGGCGACCCGGACGCGGTGCAGTTCAAGGCGATCCCGACCAGCCAGCGCATCCCGGCGATCCAGGACGGGCGCGTGGACATGGTCGTCCGGACCATGACGATCACCTGTGACCGGCTGCGGCACGTGGCCTTCTCCGCGCCGTACTTCAAGACCGGGCAGCAGGTCCTCGCGCCCAAGTCATCCCCCGTCACGGGCTACGACGGCTCGCTGGCGCACAAGAAGGTGTGCACGGCGACCGGTTCGACCGCGTACGCCAAGCTGGACGCCGACCGGAAGGCCGGCCGGCTGCCCGCCTCCACCGACATCTCCGCCACCGTCCCGAACCAGCTGGACTGCCTGGTCCGGCTGCAACTCGGCGAGGTGGACGCGGTGGTGACCGACGGCGCCCTCGCCGCGAGCCAGGCCGCCCAGGACCCGACCGTCGAACTGAAGGGCGAGGCGTTCACGACCGAGTACTACGGCGTGGCGATGAAGCAGGACGCCGACGATCTGGTACGCCGGGTCAACCGCGTCCTGGTGGACTATCGCGCGCACGGCTGGCAGTCGTCGTACGACGACTGGCTGTCGGCGACACTGGGCAGGGATCCGGCGCCGTCGGAACCGCCCGCGCCGCGGTACCTGCGCGGCAGTTGAACCGCGGCCGACCGGAACAGACAGCGAGCGAGAGGTGATCGATGGGCGTCACGGACCCCGCCGGGCCGGTGATGGACCGGGACGAGGTGGACCGTGCGCTGGCGCGGCTCGGCCAGGAGCACGAGGCGATCGAGACCTCGCTGCTGGCCCTCCAGGACCACGCGGGCCGCAGACTCCTCGAAGGCGCCGAACTGACCGGTGTCACCCGGGAACGCTGGCGGGCCGCGGAGGAGCGGATCACCCGGCTGTGGACGTACTTCGACGCCTACACGGCCGCCCTGCGCGACGCCCGCGAGATCCGCGCCCGGCGCCGCTGGTCCAGCCGTGAGGACCTCGCGGAGCTGACCGGGCTGCTGCGCGGCGCGTGCGTGACCCTCCCCGGGGGCGCGAACGGCCGGCTGAGCGAGACGTTCTCGCTGTCGGCGCTGGTCGACCGGATGAACGAGCTGTACGCGACCAGCCTGGACCTGGTCGTCGCCGCCGACGCGGTGTGGTCGGCGCTGCCCGCGCGGATCGATCTGCTCGCCGCGGAACTCCAGCGCACCCGGGGCCTCGCGCACTCCGTCGGCGTGCGTCCCGGCGAGCACCCGGCCGGTGACGACCTGGAGCGGATCACCCGCACGCTGACCCGGCTGCGCGAGGACGTCGTCTCCGACCCGCTCGCCTTCTGGGTGCCGGCCGAGGGCAGTTCGGCGCCCGGCGGCGGACGCCCGGACACGACGGTGTACGACCGCGAGGCGCGCGCCCTGGAGGACGTGCGCCGGGAGATCGACGCCGTGCTGACGGTCCGCCAGGACGCGGAGGCGCGGCTGATCCGGCTGCGGGACGTCCTCTCGCGCGCGGATCGCACCCTCGCCGAGGCCCGGACCGCGCGCGGCGAGGTGCTGGCGAAGATCGCCGCGACCGAGGTGCCGGTGGTGAGCGGGCCGCCGACCGTGCTCCAGGAGCAGCTGGCGACCGCCGCCGAGTACCGCAGGCAGGCCCAGTGGCACCGGCTCTCCCCGCTGCTGGAGTCCCTGGAACGCAAGGCGGAGGACGAACTGCTGCGCGCCCGCGAGTCGTTGAGCGAGGTCACCGCTCCGCTCGCGGTCCGCGCCGAGCTGCGCGGCCGGCTCGACGCCTACCGGGCGAAGGTCGCCCGGCACGGCCTCGCCGAGGACCCGCTGCTGATCGAGCGGTACGACGCGGCCCGCCGCATGCTGTGGAGCGCGCCCTGCGACCTGCGGGTGGCCGAGCAGGCCGTGCTGCGCTACCAGCGGGCGGCGGCCGAGCTGCTCGGCGGCGGGGGCGCGCCGCAGGACCACGAGGGGGACCGGTGAAGGGTCGGCCGGGGCAGACCTGCCAGCGACCGGGCTGCGGGGGCGGCTACGAGGACGTCGGCGGCGGCGAGCTGTACTGCGGCACGTGCGGTCTGGCGCCGGTGGTGTCCGCGAACGGGACGGTGGCCTCGCCGGCCACCGGGATCACCGGGAGCCCGGGGGGCGGCGGCTCCGGCACGTCGTCGTCGGTGTCGAGGTCGCGCCGCTCGGTCTCCGGGCGGCTGTCCCGGTCGGTGTCGGGGAAGCCCACGGGCCGCTCGGTGTCGGTGCGCGGCTCGGGTGCCTCGTCCGGCGCCTCCACGCGCGGCCGGCTGGGCGCCGGGCTGGTCTCCGTGCCGCAGGTGCCGCGGCCCGACCCGCGGGCGATGGTGCTCGCCGACCCGGAGGTGCCCGAGCGCAGGCGGTTCTGCTCGCGGGCGGACTGCGGGGTGCCGGTGGGCCGGGCCCGGGGCGACCGGCCGGGCCGTACGGAGGGCTTCTGCACCAAGTGCGGGCACCCCTACTCCTTCGTGCCCAAGCTGAAGGCCGGGGACATCGTGCACGGCCAGTACGAGGTCGCGGGCTGCCTCGCGCACGGCGGACTGGGGTGGATCTACCTCGCCGTGGACCGGGCCGTCTCCGACCGCTGGGTGGTGCTCAAGGGCCTGCTGGACACCGGCGACCAGGACGCGATGGCGGCGGCGATCTCCGAGCGGCGCTTCCTCGCGGAGATCGAGCACGCCAACATCGTGCGGATCTACAACTTCGTGGAACACCTGGACCAGCGCACCGGCTCCCTCGACGGCTACATCGTCATGGAGTACGTCGGCGGCAAGTCGCTGAAGGAGATCGCCAACGCCCGGCGGGCGCCGGACGGCCGGCGTGACCCGCTGCCGGTGGAACAGGCGTGCGCGTACGGCATCGAGGCCCTGGAGGCGCTCGGCCACCTGCACAGCCGGAACCTGCTGTACTGCGACTTCAAGGTCGACAACGCCATCCAGAGCGAGGACCAGCTCAAGCTGATCGACATGGGTGCCGTGCGCCGGACGGACGACGAGGAGTCGGCCATCTACGGCACGATCGGCTACCAGGCGCCGGAGGTCGCCGAGACCGGCCCGTCGGTCGCCAGCGACCTGTACACGGTGGGCCGCACCCTCGCGGTGCTCACCTTCGACTTCCAGGGCTACACGACCGTCTACGCCGACTCCCTGCCCGACCCCGACACCATCGAGGTCTTCCGCCGCTACGAGTCCTTCTACCGGCTCCTGGTGCGCGCCACCGAGCCGGACCCAGCCCGTCGGTTCGCCTCCGCGCAGGAGATGGCCGAGCAGCTGACGGGGGTGCTGCGCGAGGTCGTCTCGCTCCGGACCGGGCAGGCGCGGCCCGCGCTGTCGACGCTGTTCGGGCCCGAGGTGCGGGTGACCGACACCGAGCTGTTCCCGCGGCTGACCGGGGACGTGTCCCGGCTGGGGGCACGACCGGCCGGGAAGGCGAGGAAGGCCGGGAAGGCGGGAGAGACGGGGAGCGCCGTCGCCGCGCCTGCCCCGGCGGCGCTCGTCGAGCCCGTCGGCATCGCGTCCGCCGCGCTCGCCCTGCCGGTCCCGCTGGTCGACCCGGCCGACCCCGATGCCGGTTTCCTGGCGGGCCTGCCGGCCTCCGCGCCGGCCGAGCTGATCGGCGCGCTGGCCGCGGCGCCCGAGCAGACCGTGGAGACCCGGCTGCGGCAGGTCCGCGCCCGGTTGGAGGCCGGCGACCACCGGGGCGCGCTGAGGGGCATGGCCCGGCTGGACGAGGAGCGGCCCGACGACTGGCGCGTGGTGTGGCACCGGGGCGTGACCGCCCTGGTCACCGGCGACTTCGAGGGCGCCGCGTCGGCCTTCGACGCGATCTACGACGCCTTCCCCGGCGAGACCGCGCCCAAGCTGGCGCTCGGCCTGTGCGCCGAGGTGCTGGGCCAGCCGGACAACGCGGCCGAGTACTACCGGCTGGTGTGGACGACCGACCCGGGCTTCGTCAGCGCCGCGTTCGCCCTGGCCCGGGTGCGGCTCGCGGCCGGGGACCGGCGGGGTGCCGTGGCGGTGCTGGAGTCGGTGCCGGAGACGTCGATCCACTACACGGCCGCCCGGGTCGCCGCCGTCCGGGCCCGGCTCAGACAGCGCACGGCGAGCCCCGGGGACGTACCGTTCCTGGACGACCTGACGGCCGCCGCCGGTCAGATCGAAGCGCTCCAGGCGTACGGTCTGGACCCGGTCCGGCACGAGCGGTTGTCGGCGGAAGTGCTCGGCGGCGCGCTGGACTGGATACTCTCCGGGGGTCAGGACACCGGTCCCGCCGCCGGAGGCCGGGTGCTGCTGGGCAGCGGACTGGACGAGCGGGGGCTGCGCTTCGGACTGGAGCGCGCCTACCGCGCGCTGGCCCGGCTGGCGCCCGGCGGTCAGGAGAGGATCGAGCTGGTGGAACGGGCCAACCGTTACCGCCCCCGGACGTGGGTGTAAGTCGATGTCGCAGATTCCCCGGCAGTCCGCACTGCCGAAGTGCCCGAGCTGCGCGGAGCCCGTGGAGCCGGGTGACCTGTTCTGCGGAGCGTGCGGATACGACCTCTCGGCGGTGTCCGTACCGCCGCGGGACCATCCGACGCTCCCCATGACCGGCTCCGGCCCGCCCGGCTCCGGCGCGGACTGGCCCGCCCCGGAACCGGCCGGTTCCGGCGCCCCGCCCGGGGTGCACCTGCCGACGGACCTGCCGGGCACCGACTCGGGCGACACGCCGCTGCACGGGCACCAGCCCGGGGCCGGGCAGACCGCCGGTTCCGGGGTGCGGTTCGACCGGCCGCAGGTACCCGACGAATACCCGCTCCAGGCACCGGACCCGGCCCAGGCACCGGACCCGCGCCTGGCCGCCGGCGCCACCGCTCCTGCCGCCCCGGCCGATCCGGCGCGGCTGTGCGTGGCCTGCCGGGCGGGCCGGGTGGACGGCGACGGCTACTGCGAGAACTGCGGGCACGCCCAGCCCCGCGAACGCGACCACCTGGAGCGGGAGTCGGGTCCGGTCGCCGCCGTCAGCGACCGCGGACTGCGCCACCACCGCAACGAGGACGCGTTCGCCGTCGGCCACACCACGCTGCCCGACGGCACCCCGGTGGCGATGGCGATCGTCTGCGACGGCGTGTCCTCCGCGACCCGCCCCGACGACGCCTCCCTGGCCGCCTCCCGGGCGGCCGGTGACACGCTGCTGGCCGCGCTGCCGCGCGGCACCCACCCGCAGACGGCGATGCACGAGGCGATCGTCGCCGCCGCGCGGGCGGTCGACGCGCTCGCCGGGGAGCCCGCCACGGCCCGCGAGCAGGCCCCGCACCAGAACGCCCCGGCCTGCACCATCGTCGGCGCGGTGGTCACCCCCGGGCTGCTGGTCGTCGGCTGGGTCGGCGACAGCCGCGTCTACTGGGTGCCCACCGACCGCGGCGCGCCCTCCGCCCGGCTGACCGAGGACGACTCGTGGGCCGCGCAGATGGTCGCCGCCGGCCTGATGAGCGAGGCCGAGGCGTACGCCGACGAGCGTGCCCACGCGATCACCGGCTGGCTCGGCGCGGACGCCTACGAACTGGAACCGCACACCGCGTCGTTCAAGCCGGACCGGCCCGGCGCGGTGGTGGTGTGCACCGACGGGCTGTGGAACTACGCCGAGACGGCCGAGGAGATGGCCGAGGTGCTCCCGGCGGACGCGGCGGCCCGCCCGCTGCACAGCGCCCGGGTGCTGGTCGGGCACGCCCTGGACGGCGGGGGCCACGACAACGTAACAGTGGCGGTCCTGCCGTTCCCGGCGCCGCCGCCGGGGGCAGGATCGGCCTGAGGGCCGTAGGGCCCGCGGAGCACGGCACGGGGAAGCCGGGGCGGACCGGAGGGGACCGGTCCGCCCACAGTGACCGCCCCGCGCGCGGGGTGTGAGGGGGATGCGATCCAGCATGGCCGATTTCGCGAAGTCGAACGTGCCGCGGTTCTCGGTGGACGTCTACCAGAACGCGTACCTGCCCGAGGGCGGCACCGAGGTCGACGCCATCGTCACGGTGACCGCGACCGGCGGCGGCACCACCGGCCGCGCGGTCCCCGCGTCCGGGTACGCGCCGGACGGGCGGCCGTCCGCCGCCGTGGCGCTCATGGTCGACTGCTCCGGCTCCATGGACCACCCGGCGGCCAAGATGCGCAGCGCCCGGGAGGCCACGGCCGCCGCGATCGACACCCTGCGCGACGGCACGCACTTCGCGGTGATCGACGGCACGCACCTGGCCAAGGAGGTCTACCCGGGCGGTGGGCGGCTGGCGGTCGCCGACGCGGTCACCCGTGACCAGGCCAAGCGGGCGCTGCGCCGGCTGCGCGCTGGCGGCGGCACGGCCATCGGAACCTGGCTGCGGCTGGCCGACCGGCTGCTGTCCACCGCGGACGTCACCATCCGGCACGGCATCCTGCTCACCGACGGCCGCAACGAGCACGAGTCGCCGCAGGACCTGAGGGCCACGCTGGAGGCGTGCGCCGGCCGGTTCACCTGTGACGCGCGCGGTGTGGGCACCGACTGGGACGTGAAAGAAGTCACAGCCGTGGCCACCGCGCTGCTCGGCACCGCCGACATCGTCGCCGATCCGGCGGACCTCGCCGCCGACTTCACGCGGATGATGGAGACGGCGATGGGCAAGGAGGTCGCCGGCGTCTCCCTGCGGGTGTGGACGCCGGCGGGCGCGACGATCCGGTTCGTCAAGCAAGTCGCGCCGAGCGTGGCGGACCTGACCGCCCGCCGTGTCGATGCCGGGGCGCGCGCCGGGGACTACCCGACCGGGTCCTGGGGCGACGAGTCCCGCGACTACCACCTGGGCCTGACGGTCCCGCCGGCCGGGCTCGGCCGGGAGATGCTGGCCGCGCGGGTCTCCCTGGTGGTGCCGCAGCCCGGGGACACCACCGGCACGCCGCACCCCGGCACGCAGGGGCTGGTACGGGCGGTGTGGACCGACGACATGGCGGCCTCCACCGCGATCAGCCCCCAAGTCGCCCACTACACCGGGCAGGCCGAACTGGCACAGGTCATCCGGAAAGGGCTGGATCTCCGCAAAGTCGGTGACCTCGATGGAGCAACGGCCAAACTGGGGCGCGCTGTTCAGCTCGCGAACGCGTCGGGGAACGCGGATACTGCGAAACTGCTTGCGAAGGTGGTGGACGTGGTCGACGCGGCGACAGGTACTGTGCGGTTGAAGACGAGGGTCGCGGAGGTCGACGAGATGACTCTGGAGACCCGGTCCACCAAGACTGTTCGTGTAAAGAAGTGACCCTGGAAGCGAACCGAGCGATCCAGACCGACCCTTAGGAGAAGGGCACCGACATGCCGACCTGCCCGAACGGACACCAGTCGGGCTCCGACGACTGGTGCGAGGTCTGCGGTCACCGCATGGCCGGTGCCGTACCCCCGCCCCCGCCGCCCCCGCCCGCCGGCGGCTACGGCTTTCCCCCGCCCGCCGGCCCGGGCGGGCCCGGCGGACAGCCCGGCGCGGGACGCCCGCACCAGGGCGCCGGACCGGAGCTGTGCCCGCAGTGCCGCACGCCCCGCGAGGGCGGCGCCCCCTTCTGCGAGGAGTGCCGGTGGAACTTCCTGACCAACACGGCGACCTCCTACACCCCGGCCGCCCCGCGCACGCCGCAGCCGCGGTTCCAGCCGCCGGGCTCGACGTACGGCGACGGTGACGGGTTCGAGTACCAGGGCTCGCGGCCCTCGCAGGTGAACCGGCCCGCCGAACCGATCCCGTCCTTCGGCAGCGAGCCGTCGGGGCCGACGCCGTTCGGCGGCAACCGCGCCCCGTCCGGCCCGCCGACCTCCCCCGGCCCCTCGGGCCCGCCGTCCTTCGGCGGCGGCAACCAGCGCCCGCAGGGCTTCGGCGGGGGCCCCGGCCAGGGCCCGGGTCAGGGACAGGGTCAGGGTCCGAACTCCGGCGGCCCGTCCGGTCACCCCGGCTTCGGCGGGGGCCCCGGTCAGGGTCAGGGCACCGGTGGTCCGTCCGGATTCGGCGGTCCCGGTCAGGGCCCGGGTCAGGGTCCCGGCTTCGGCGGCCGGGGACAGGGGCCCGGCGGCCCGGCCGGCGTGCCGCCCTTCGGGCGGGAGCCCTCGGGTCCCGGCGCGCCCGGCCCCTCCGGCTTCGGCGCCGACCCCTCGCGCCCGGCGCCCGTCGGTCCCGGCGGTGCCCCGCAGGCGTTCCAGCAGTCCGGTGCGCCGGCGCCGCCCGCGTTCCCGCGCGAGACCGGCCGGCCCCCGGCCGGCGGCCCCTCCTTCGGCGGCGGTGACGACTGGGTGATCTCCCCTCCGTCGTCCCCCGGACCCGCCGGACCGGGCCAGGTCCCGGGTCAGGGTCAGGGCCCCGGCGGCGGGTACGGCTACCCGCCGCCCGGCGCCGCCCAGGCCCCGTCCGGACCCGGCGGCTTCCCGCAGGCGCCGGGCGGCCCGCGGAACACCACCTGGACCGCGACCATCGGCCCGGACCGCGAGTACTTCATGGCGATGATGCAGCGCTCCGGACCCGAGGCCGCGGGCCTGAACCTGCCCGCGTACTCCCCCGAGCAGCAGCGCGCGCTCACCGGCAACCAGATCACCATCGGGCGCCGCCGGCACTCCACCGGCGACACCCCGGACATCGACCTGGCGGTGCCGCCGGAGGACCCGGGCGTCTCGCACCAGCACGCGGTGCTGGTCCAGCAGCCGGACGGGAGCTGGGCGGTGGTCGACCAGAACTCGACCAACGGCACCACGGTCAACATGTCCGAGGAGCCGATCCAGCCGTTCGTGCCGGTCCCGCTCCAGGACGGCGACCGGGTGCACGTGGGCGCCTGGACGACGATCACCGTCCGCCGGGGCTGACGGCGGTCAGGGCAGGGGCCAGACATACGGCCCGGCGGGGTCGTCCAGCCACGCCCGGACCCGCCCGCCGTCGACCGTGACGCCGTACCGCCCGCGGCCCGGCTCGCCCTCGCGCCGCCACAGCGCGTACGCCTCCCGCGGATCGAGGGCGCCCCGACTCAGCGCGAGCAGGAAGCGGAACGGCTCCTGCTCCCGGGCCCGGCCGGGCAGTCCGGCCGGGACGGCGCCCCCGGGCCCCGGCCCGTCCCCGCCGCGCGACGGCACGTCACCGCGCAGCGGCACGAAGAAGGCCGGGGTGGACAGGAAGCGGCCCTCGGCGTGCTCCCCGTCCCGCACGGTCAGGGCGAGCAGCCCGGTGGCGAGCGGGGTGAGGACGCGTCCGCCGGGACGGCACTGGGCGAGCCAGGCGCGCGGCACCGTGGGCAGCTCGCAGGTGGCGATGATCCGGTCGAAGGGGGCCCGTTCGGGCACCCCGCGGGCCCCGTCTCCGGTGACGACGACGGGACGGTGGCCGGCCGCCGCGAGGTGCCGGCGGGCCGACTCGGTGATCTCCGGTTCCAGGTCGACCGTGGTGACCAGGTCGTCCGCGCCGAGCCGGTGGGCGAGCAGGGCCGCGTTGTAGCCGGTGCCGGCGCCCACCTCCAGGACCCGGTCGCCGTCCGTCACGCGCAGCGCGACCAGCATCCGCGCCATCAGGGAGGGCTGGCTGCTGGAGGAGAGCAGTTCGCCGTCGCGCAGCCGGGTGGCCAGCGGCGCGTCCGCGTAGGCGCCGCGCACCCAGCGTTCCCGGGCCTCGGGGTCGGGGCTCTCGCCCCAGCGGCGCTCGTAGCCGCGCTCGCCGACGACGTGGTAGTACGGCACGAACAGGTGCCGGGGAACCGCCGCGAACGCCTCCCGCCACACCGGGTCCCCGTCCCAGACCCGCTCGGCGTCGATCTCCCGCACCAGCGCCGCCCGCGCCGCGGCGGCGAGAGCCTCGATCCCGGTGTCGTGGACGCCCATGGGACCACAGTAGGGGCGGCCGGGGGTCCGGTCCTACGTCCTGAGTCCTGGGTCGCCGCGTCTGAGACCATGGAGCCGTGAATGAGATTCGGCGCGGCACGCTTCAGGAGCAGACCTTCTACGAGCAGGTCGGCGGGGAGGAGACCTTCCGTCGGCTCGTCCACCGTTTCTACGAGGGCGTCGCGGACGACCCCGAGCTGAGGGCGATGTACCCGGAGGAGGACCTGGGCCCGGCCGAGGAGCGGCTGGTGCTGTTCCTGATGCAGTACTGGGGCGGTCCCACCACCTACAGCGAGAACCGCGGCCACCCCCGGCTGCGGATGCGGCACGCCCCGTTCGCCGTGGACCGGGCGGCCCACGACGCCTGGCTGCGGCACATGCGGGTGGCCGTGGACGAGCTGAAGCTGTCCGAGGAGCACGAGCGGACGCTGTGGAACTACCTGACGTACGCCGCCGCCTCCATGGTGAACACCCCGGGCTGACCGGCACGGCCCGGCTCCGGACGGCCGCGCGGACCTTCGAGGCGTTCCGCACGGCCGACGAGACGGCCCTGGGCACCACGCCCGTGATCGTCACCCACGACCGGGCGGCGGCGATCCGGGACGGCCACGGCGGGACGGCGAGACGGCGAGACGGCGAGACGGCGAGACGGCGAGACGGCCGGCGAGGATGCCACGCGGTGCGTGCACGCGGTGCCGCAGGCCACGGTACGGCTCAGCGCACGCTGAGCCCGAAGTCGCCGAGCCCCGACCGGCGCACGGCCACCGATCCGTACGGCGTGCGCAGCCGCAGCCAGGCCCCGGAGGAGAACAGCCCGATGTCCCCGGGTCCGGTGCCCGGCCGCAGGAAGCCCAGGGACTGGGCGGCGTGCACCGCCCGCACCGGCAGCCGGGTGTCCCCGATCCGCCGCGACCAGATGTCCCGCCCGATCCGGTCCAGCTCGGCGCGGGTACGTTCCCCGGGGGCCAGTTCCTCGGTCCGGGAGCGGAATTCGGCCACTACGGCGGCGACCGTGGCGCGCAGCGCGTCCGGCGCGGGCAGTCCGGGCTCGGGCCGCCAGCCGGCGCGCGGCGGCAGCACACCGGCCCAGGGCGGTCCGGTGACCGCGCCCGGGACGGCGGCGGTGGCCGCCCGCTCGTCCACGGACTCCAGCAGCTCACCGGCGGAGACGGTCATGTCCAGGGTGACGTCCAGCCCGTCCTCGTACGGCTTCGCCAGCCGTACCGCGCGGACGGCCAGCACCTCGAAGGACGGCGGCCGGCCGAAGACGGCGAGGGCGGTGCCGGCCGCCTGGAGTCGCACCGCGGCCCCACGGTCGTAGTGGAGCAGCCGGGAGAGGAAGGCGGCGAGGTCCGCCGCCTCCGTCTCGTCGGCCAGGTGCAGCTCGGTCATGCGGCGACGGCCTCCCCCTCGGAGTCGGCCGCCGCGGTGTCCTCGGGCTCGTCCGTGTACTCGCGGAGGAACTCACGCTCCTCCGCGGTGATCCGCCGCGGACGCTGGCCCTCGAAGTCGAACGGGACGATGACCGTCGACGCCCGGACGTAGACGAGATCGCCGTCCTTCACCTCGTAGGCGAGGGTGAAGGAGGCGGCCCTGATCTCGGTGACCCACAGCTCGATGTCCACCGGCTCGTGCCGGTGGACGAGCTGCCGCTTGTAGTCGATCTCGTGGCGCGCCACCACGGATCCCTGCTGGAAGTCCTTGTCCGGGCGGAACAGGAAGTCGATCCGCGCCTCCTCCAGGTAGCGGAGGAACACCACGTTGTTGACGTGGCCGTACGCGTCCATGTCCGCCCAGCGCAGCGGGCAGCGGTAGAGGTGGCGCAAGACCGATCAGCCCCGGGTCAGCTTCTTGTAGGTGGCGCGGTGCGGACGCGCGGCGTCCGGGCCGAGCCGCTCGACCTTGTTCTTCTCGTACGACTCGAAGTTGCCCTCGAACCAGAACCACTTCGACTCACCCTCGTAGGCGAGGATGTGCGTCGCGACCCGGTCCAGGAACCACCGGTCGTGGGAGACCACGACGGCGCAGCCGGGGAAGTCCAGCAGGGCGTTCTCCAGGCTGGACAGCGTCTCGACGTCGAGGTCGTTGGTGGGCTCGTCGAGGAGCAGCAGGTTGCCGCCCTGCTTCAGGGTCAGCGCCAGGTTGAGGCGGTTGCGCTCACCGCCGGAGAGCACGCCGGTCGGCTTCTGCTGGTCCGGGCCCTTGAAGCCGAACGCGGACACGTACGCCCGGCTCGGCATCTCGACCTGGCCGACGTTGATGTAGTCGAGTCCGTCGGACACGACCTCCCACAGCGTCTTCTTCGGGTCGAGGTTCTCGCGGCTCTGGTCGACGTAGGAGATCTTGACGGTCTCGCCGACCTTGATGTCACCGGAGTCCGGGGTCTCCAGACCCTGGATCATCTTGAACAGCGTGGTCTTGCCGGCGCCGTTCGGGCCGATGACGCCCACGATGCCGTTGCGCGGCAGCGTGAAGCTGAGGCCGTCCACGAGGACCTTCTCGCCGAAGGACTTGCTGAGCTTGTCGACCTCGACGACGACGTTGCCCAGGCGCGGGCCCGGCGGGATCTGGATCTCCTCGAAGTCCAGCTTCCGCATCTTGTCGGCCTCGGCGGCCATCTCCTCGTACCGCGCGAGACGGGCCTTGGACTTGGCCTGGCGTCCCTTGGCGTTGGAGCGGACCCACTCCAGCTCTTCCTTGAGCCGCTTCTGCCGCTTGGCGTCCTTCTGGCCCTCGACCTTGAGGCGGGCGGCCTTGGTCTCCAGGTACTTGGAGTAGTTGCCCTCGTAGCCGTGCAGGCGGCCGCGGTCGACCTCGCAGATCCAGCCGGCGACGTTGTCCAGGAAGTACCGGTCGTGGGTGACGGCCACGACGGTGCCCGGGTACTTGGCCAGGTGCTGCTCCAGCCAGTTCACCGACTCGGCGTCGAGGTGGTTGGTGGGCTCGTCGAGGAGCAGCAGGTCGGGCTGCTCCAGCAGCAGCTTGCAGAGCGCGACGCGGCGCTTCTCACCACCGGAGAGGTTGGTGACCGGCCAGTCGCCCGGAGGGCACCCGAGGGCGTCCATCGCCTGCTCCAGCTGGGCGTCGAGGTCCCAGGCGTTGGCGTGGTCCAGCTCCTCCTGGAGCTTGCCCATCTCGTCGAGCAGCGCGTCGGAGTAGTCGGTCGCCATCAGCTCGGCGATCTCGTTGAACCGGTCGAGCTTGCCCTTGATCTCGGCGACACCGTCCTGGACGTTCTCCAGGACGGTCTTCCCCTCGTCCAGCGGGGGCTCCTGGAGCAGGATGCCGACCGTGTAGCCGGGAGACAGGAAGGCGTCGCCGTTGGACGGCTGCTCGAGGCCCGCCATGATCTTCAGCACGGTCGACTTGCCGGCACCGTTCGGACCGACGACGCCGATCTTGGCACCCGGCAGGAAGTTCAGGGTGACGTCGTCGAGGATCACCTTGTCGCCGTGCGCTTTGCGCGCCTTGCGCATGGTGTAAATGAACTCAGCCAAGAGAAACCGTCCGGCAGCTTGAAATCTGGCAGTGGGCAGATACACCCCATCTTGCCGTACGGCCACCCCTGTGCGGAAACCCGTCTCGCCCGGCGACGCCGACCTGGGCTTCCCCGCTGCCGGTCGCGGCTCGCCCGGCGGTGATCCGCCGCGTCCGCGGCCGGCCGGCCAGGGGTCGCGGGCCACGTATACCCCGCCGGCTCGGACCGCGGAAACCGGGGCGTCCGTCCGCGGGGAAGTGTTCACCCGGTCGCACGCTCGGCGGCCGGGAGCGGAGGCGGGAACCAGGAGGGCTGCCGACAGTGGACAGTACCCATTCCCGATCAGGAGAGGAGCACGAGATGGCCACGGAAACGGACCGGCCTCCGGAGAACGGCGGCGAGCCGAAGGGTGAGATGGGTGAGGACGGCACGCACGAGTTCTTCGTCGTGAACGTCACCACCGGCCCCTCGACGGCAAGGTGTACTGGGAGGGCGGCGGAGGCCAGGCCGCGATCGAGGTGAAGGGCCTCCAGCCGGGCCAGGCGTCACCGCTCAAGGGCTTCGATCCGCAGAGCGGAAAAGTGGACTGGTGGAAGTGGTCCGAGCGCGGCGGCTGGCACCAGCTCAACATCTACGGCGGCGACCGCTACGTAGCCGTCACGCTCAGCAACTACGGCATCGGCGTGCTTCCGACCGCCACGTCTCCCGACACGTGGAAGTGGTGAGAGCCCTCAGCGTGCCAGCGGTCGGTTGGGCGACAACCGATCAAGGACGGTCATGACCCGCTGCCGAGCTGTCGGTGCCGGTGACCGTTGAGCGCCCTTCCATGGCTCAGGACGGATGGCCCGGAAGGGCGCTCGTGCATTCGCGGGAGTCGGGGCCCACACTCTCGCCGAGCGAGTCGGCGTTCCGCTCCGCTCCGGGCGGCGGGCCGGGGTCAGGCGAGGCCGAGGCTCATGCCGGTCATGTCGCCGCCGGTGAGGTTGGGCGCCAGCCGGGGCAGCCAGAGGACGGCGACCGCGAGCGCCAGTGAGGCGAGGCCGGTGACGCGGGCGAGGAGACGGCCCCGGGGCAGGCGTTTCTCTGCGGTGATGACCGCTGCCAGGCCCACCATGGCCCAGAGGTTCATCACGCCGAACGCGGTGAACAGCAGCATCAGGGACCAGCAGCAGCCCAGGCAGAACGCTCCGTGATGGGCTCCGGCCCGCACGTGGCGCGAGGGACCTTTGTACGACGCGTACCGCAGCAGCAGACCGATCGGTGAACGGCATCTGGTGAGACAGAGGTCCTTGAGGGGGGTGAGCTGGTAGACGCCGTTCAGGGCGAAGACGGCGGCGGCCACCGCCGTTCCCGCCGCCGGATACCCTGTCGCGACCCGTGTCGCCCCGGTGGCCAGGGCGTACGCCGGCAGTCCGGCCGCCGCCCAGACCAGCACGTAACCGGCGCTGAACGCGATCACGCGCGGTGTCCGGTGTCCGGGGGCCGTCCGCGCGTACAGCGAGGCGACCGGTGCCGTGGCCGGCAGCATCATCGCCGCCATCATGACCGTCCACGCGCCCAGGAAGGCGGGCAGCGCCCCGGTCATGGTCCCGGACCCCATGTCGTCCCGGCGCAGTACCAGCCAGGTCCAGGCCGCGGCCGTCGCGAGCAGCGGCAGCGCGGTGGAGGTCCCGGGGTGGCGGGCCGTGATCGCCGTTCGTGTCACGCCGACCACGAGAACGGCGCCGAGTGTGCGTTGCGGCCGGTGAAGTCCCAGGAGCGGCCGTGCACGTCGTGCCCGACGGCCCGTGTCGACCGGGCGACCGTGAGCGTGCTGTTCGCCGGGTGGAACATGCCGGACAGTTTCATCACGGGGCCGCCCTCGCCGTACTGCGGGGCCACCTGGTCCTCGATCTCGATGTCGATGGCGTCCCCCACCCGTACGGTGTGGCGGCGGCCGTCGTCGCGGAAGTCGACGGGGAGGCGCTCCACACCGAGCACCTCGCCGATGAGGGGGACGAGCGCGGCCATCGGTCCGCCCGCCTGCCCGGAGAAGACCTTGCCCAGCGCGTCCGCCTGGCTGTCGTCGGCCGAGGCGTCGACGTACAGCGCCACCTGCCAGCCGCCGTCGGCCATCACGCGCGGCGCGTCGGCGAAGACGACCACGTTGCGGTCCGACACGTCCAAGCCGTCCACCTCGCCCTGTGCGACGTGGAACGCGAGGGTCAACTGGCAGCGCTCGTTGTCGGCGGGCGCGGTCAGGCCCGAGGTGGTGCACGGGCACACGGTGTCGCAGTTGCAGCTTTCGAGGTAGGTACCGGTCACGTTCCACGCCATCTTCGTACTCCTGCCTGGCTCACCCTCCGCCGGCGGTGCGACGCGGTGCCCGGCCGACCGGAGCGCGAGGCCCGACGCGGGCGCCGACCTGTGCGGCGCCTCTGCCCTGGGGGTGGGAATCGGGGCCGCCGACGCGTCTCACACGTCCACGCGTGCGCCGGCCGCAGGAATCGACGTCGGGACACGTTCTCGGCCCGAACGGCCGCCCGACCACCTTCCAGGCTAGTCCCGTGCCCGCACACCTCGCCCGTCGCGCGCGCCGGCGTCACTCCCTGGCGGAGCCGCTCGGCTCCGCTCCGCCCAGGTTGACGTTCTCCAGCACCCGGCGCCCCTGCTTGTCGACGGTACGCGTCACCGATTCCTGGAGGATTCCGAAGGCTATGGCCCAGGCGATGATCTGGGACGAGGTGTCGAGGCTGGTCAGGCCCGGGAAGAAGCGGCCGCTTATCAGCAGGACGCCGAGGAGCGCGGAGAGCGCGCCCACGGGCAGGCGCAGCACCAGCAGGCAGACCCCGACGTGGTAGGGGCCCGAACTCGCCTGCATCTTCCTGAGGGACAGGGCTCCCGCCAGCGCCGCCGAGACCATGCCGCTGAAGGCGATGGCGAGTACGTCCAGACTGCCCGGGCTCCCTCCGAGCGGGCACACCTGCTGCCCGGTGGAAGGGGTGGAGCAGAAGCGCGCCGCCACCTGCCGGTCGAGCGACCCCCACAGCACGAACGCGGCGGCCAGCACCAGCATGATGACCGTGGCGGCGGTGACGATGTAGCTGAAACTGCGGATCCTCGCCCGCTCCTGGTCCTCGGCCTGGTAGGCGGCATGCAGGGTGATGGCCGCCAGCTCCCTCATCCTCGGCGTCAGCACCTGGTTGTTCTGCCGGAGATGGCGGTCCAGCAGGCGGTACCGCCGGTCGTCGGCGTCCAGATGGCGCCGGGCCAGCTCCAGGACGGTGATTCCCTTGAACTTCAGGTCGGCCTCGGGCAGCAGGCGGAGCAACTGGACCTCCGCCTCGTGCATGTTCGAGATCGCCCGGTCGATCGACCTGCCGGTGACGCTCCTCCAAAGGTGCACCCCCGGAGCGTTGATGGACGCCCGCACCGCTCTGAGCTGCGCGCCGATCTTCTCCGCCATCACCTGCCGGGCGGGCGGCAGTCCGGTCTGGATGCCGTTCAACTGGGCTTGCAGCTCGGCGACGTGCGCGCCGATGCGGGCGCTCCAGGAGGAGGTACGCAGACCTGCCACATCGCCGTCGGCGTCCGGCTGTCCGGAACGCGGGCGACCACTGCGCTTCTTGAAGAGGCCGGCCATCTGTAGCCCTCCGCACGGTGCGGACCCCTCCGTCCATGCTGGATCACCAGCCCCCCGACGGCAATCGGAGGGCCACGGCACCGCTCGTCGTCCCCGTCGGGCTCGCTCCGCACCCGCTCCGCACCGGCTTTGGCGCAAACAAGCAGTTGCCGCCGTGTCGCGCGCCCCGCAGCCTGGGAGGGGCGGGAGCGCTCCCACACGATCTCGTCCGCACCCCCTCACACGATCCGGCACCCCCACAGGAAGAACCTCACAATGGATTGTCATGAGCATGCACTATCCGCCACCCCTCGCCGTCTGACGCTCGTCCTCGGCACGCTCGTCGCGGTGCTGGTCAGCCTGATCACCTGGGGCGGCACGGCCTCCGCGCACGGCTCGGTGATCGACCCCGCCTCCCGCAACTACGGCTGCTGGCTGCGCTGGGGCAGCGACTTCCAGAACCCGGCGATGGCCCAGCAGGACCCCATGTGCTGGCAGGCATGGCAGGCCAACCCCAATGCCATGTGGAACTGGAACGGCCTGTACCGCAACGGTTCCGCCGGCAACTTCCCGGCCGTCGTCCCCGACGGCCAGTTGTGCAGCGGCGGCCGGACCGAGAGCGGCCGCTACAACTCCCTGGACACCGTCGGCCCGTGGAAGACCACGGACATCGGCGCCAACTTCACCGTGCAGCTGTACGACCAGGCCAGCCACGGCGCGGACTACTTCCTCGTCTACGTCACCCGGCAGGGCTTCGACCCCACCACCCAGCCGCTGACGTGGAAGGACCTGGAACTGGTCACCCGGACCGGAAAGTACGCGCCCAGCCAGAACTACTCGATCCCCGTGAGCACCTCCGGCTACAGCGGCCGCCACGTCGTCTACACGATTTGGCAGGCGTCGCACATGGACCAGACGTACTTCCTGTGCAGTGACGTGAACTTCCGCTAGCCACACAGCGGCCGTCACGGGGCCGCATCCGACGGTCGCGGGAACGCATCCGACGGTCGCGGGTGTGCCGCTCGCGAGTGCGCCGTTCGCGGTATCGCCGTCGCCGGCGGGGCGCCCTGTGGCTCGGCTGGGAGAGTCCGCCCTGTGGCTCGGCCGGGAGAGTCATGGAACGGGCGCGTCCGGGGCCCGGGCGGTCACCGCCCGGACCTCGGGCAACGTCAGGACACGCCGGTCACCGATCGGGGTCCGGGCAGCGCCCGGGGTTCCGTCCGTGTGGTCTGCCTCGGGCGGTGCCGTCGTCCGCGTTCCGTCACGCGCCGGGGGGCGTGTCCTTCCTGCGCAGCACGATCAGGACCGCTCCGCCGATCACGACCAGACCGATGGCCACGCCCGTGATCACGGGAGTGATGGCGGAGCCGCCGGTCGCGGCCAGGTCGGTGGTGTCCGAGGCGCTGCCGCCGATCGGGACCGGGCTGGGCTCGCCGCGGAGCTGGGTCGTCTGCGTCGTGAGCGCGCCCTGGGTCTCGCAGTCCAGGACCCCGGTGAAGCGGCGGCTGAAGCCGTGCGGTCCGGTGATCGTGACGTCGTAGGCCTGGTCCTCCGGGAGCGGCACGGTCACCGTGCGGGACGCGCCCGCGGGGATCGTGTACGCGGCGCCCATCAGCTGATAGGTGAACGGCTGGTCGCCCTTGTTGACCGCGGTGACGTCCACGCCGCCCTTGGCGCAGTTCTCCCGGGCCGACACCGCCGGTATGGAGCCCTCGGCGGCCCAGTCGGCGGTCGCCGTCGCGGAGACGGTCGACTCGCTGGAGCCGGCCAGGATCTGTGTCTGGCTACGGCTGTCGGAGGCGAAGGCCCGGCCCACCGGAACCGTCGTGGACGCCTGCACGGTCAGCTCCGCCGTTCCGTCCGCGGCGTCCTCGGGGACGTCGAAGAACAGCCGGCTGCCGTTCTTCGCCGAGGTCACCACCTTGCCGGTCCTGTCGGTGATCCGGATCCCGCTGGTGACCGCGTCCGCGGGCGGGCTGACCGTGACCGCGCCGGCGTTGGTGTGCACGGTCACCGGTCCGAGCGGGTCGCCCGGCCGCCCGGAGACCGCGGGCGGGTCCAGGGTGAGCGAGGCCTGCGGTTCGGCGGCGCTCCGGGCGCTCTTCTCCAGGTAGTCGGCGAGCTTCTCCGCCTGCGGGTCGACGGCGTCGACGTCGGCGCCGTCGGAGTAGCGCCAGATGGCGACCTGGGTGCCGGCCGCCGCGTCCTGCTCGGTCAGCCCGCCGGCTCCCGCCTGCCGCGCGAGTGCGGCCAGGTCGTTGACCTGGGGGTAGGAGTGGTCCAGGATCCAGCGGATCCGGCCCGCGTTCTTGTTGGTGCCCAGCGAGGTGCCGCTCCAGGACGCCTCCTGGTATCTGGCGTCCCGCTGGGTCGGGTTGCGCAGGTCGACGCAGTACGTCTGGAGGGTGCCGCCGCCGTCCACGGACATCTCGAACAGGCCCGCGGACACCCGCTGGTCGTCGCCGTTCTCGTGGATCACGGCCTCGCCGTAGGTCTTCAGGCCGTTGAGGGTGGCCGTCGCCCCGCCCTGGGTCCGGGGTGCCTCGTCGGCCACGGCCGTACCGGCGCCGGACAGCACTCCGGCCGCCATGAGACCGGACACCGTGGTGGCGGCGGCCAGGCGGGCGGTTCCGGTGGACCGGCACAACCCAGAGAACGCAGCAAGCACAGAATTCCCCTTCGAGCAGGACCCGTTGGACGTGGGGGACGGTCCCACCAGCAGAATCGGCAGCCCCAAGGGGCATGCCGGGCATCCTATGGATCACCCGAAGCACGACCCGCCGGTCGGATCATGCGATGGCCGATCCGATCCGCAATCGTTATCGCCGAAGCCGTCCGCGAGCTGGCCGTATCGACAAATCCACTGGTTTCTATGGCATGTTCAGCCACCGTGGCCGACGGATGGCGCGTTGTGCCGACGTCACGTCATCGCCGCTTTCTTCCGGCCCTGTTGACGCGCCCGGCCGCCCGGCGAGTGCACCGGCACGTCCTGTGGTTCCACCGGCGTGTCCTGTAGGTGCACCGGCGTGTCCCGAGGGTCTGCCGCAGATTCCTGTGGGTCCGCCGGTGTTTCCTGTGGGTCCGCCGGGCGCGGTGTCTCCCAGTCCGGCTCCGGCCGGGCGGTCGGAAGTGGTCCCTCCGGCCGGGCCGCGCGCTGGAAGAGCGCCGTACCGCGCGACAGGTCGTGGCCCAGCGCCACGGCGTCGATGTCGGCGGAGGCCCACTGCTGCTGGCCCTCCCGCGTCTCCGTGCGCACCTTGAGCCGGCCCTGGACGACCACCGGCTGGCCCACCTCCACGCACGCGGCCACGTTGACCGCGAGCTGGCGGTTGGCCCAGACCGTGAAGAAGTTGGTGTGCCCGTCCGTCCACGCGTTCTTCTCCCGGTCCCAGTAGCGCGCGGTCACCGCCAGCCGGAACCGGGCCGACGGTCCCGCCGCCGACTCGCGGTAGACCGGCTGGGTCGCCACGTTGCCCACCACACAGACGATGGTCTCGTTCATGTCCTCGCTCCCCTCCCCGCCCGTCCCGTCCCGGCCGGGCGGACACACGTACGGGCCCGTCCCGTACGGCTGCGTCTGCCGTGCCGGCGCGTACGACTCCCGTACGCGTCCGCACGTCCCGCCGACCGCCCGTACCGACCGCCGTGTCCCCGGCCGGCCCGTCGAGCGATCGCCGTGGCCTCAGACTGCCTCCGCCGGGCCGGGCCCGCCGAGCGCTGTGCGCACCCGCCCGCCTGTGGATAACTCCGCCACCCACACGGGTGAACCCCACTCCCGAATCCCCCGGCCCATCCCCATCCCCGTCCCCATCCCCCTCCCGAACCCGTCCACCCCGCAGACGACGGCCCCGCACACGACCGCTCCGCACACGACCGCTCCGCACACGACCGTCTCGCCGGTGCCCCGCTGCTCACATCACCCCGCTCGCGCCGCTCCCCCTCACACCACCGCGGCCCGGGCCCGTACGACCCTCCCGTACTGCTCCCGGACCTCCCGGTACCGCAGCAGCTCCGCCGCCACCGGGTCGAGCACGCGTGCCCGGCCGCAGCTCGCCGCCGCCTCCCGCAGCCGCCGTTCCGCCTCCTGGCCGTAGCGCCGTGCGGGCCCCCGGGCCGCCATCCGGCAGCCCCACTCCACCAGCGGCCCACCGACGATGCCGCACACCATCAGAAGCACCGGAACCCCCAGATTGGGCGCCATGACCCCGGCGATCTGCCCCGCCAGCCAGCCGCCGCCCACGATCTGCAACAGGGTCATCGCCGCCTGCACCAGCACCGCCACCGGCCACCAGCCCGGCCGCGGCGGGCGGCCCGGCGGCAGCCCGGCCCGGGCCGCCAGGTCGTCCAGCGCCTCGGACAATCCCTGGGAGCCGCGTACGGCCGCCTCGCGCACCGCCTGCGCCCACGGCGCGGGCAGCCCGGCCGACGCCCGGTCGGAGACCGTCCGCACGGCCTGTTCCACCCGCTGGCGGGCCGTGGCCTCCTCGTCCGCCTGGGTCCGTACCGGGATGCGGCCGGTAGTGGACTCGCCACGACCCTGGTACCAGCGCCACAGCCGCAGCCAAGGCGTACCGCAGGCCCGGTTGGCGTTGCGCAGCCAGGCGCGCTCGGCGGCCTCGCCCGCCGCGGTGGCGCCCACCGCGTCCGCGAGCCGGGCGGCGAACTCCTCGCGCGCCTCCTCGCTGAGGCCGGCCCGCCGCCCGGTGGCGTACACGGGCCGCAGTTCGGCCGCCGCGGCGTCCACGTCGGCCGACACGCGGCGGGAGGCCGCGCCGCGCTCGGCCACGAACTCGCCGAGCGACTCCCGCAGTTCGGCGACGCCGTCGCCGGTGAGCGCGGACAGCGCGAGCACGGTGGCGCCCGGTTCCCCGTGTTCGCCGAGCGCGATGCCGTCCTCGTCCAGCAGTCGTCGCAGGTCGTCCAGGACCTGGTCGGCGGCGTCCCCGGGCAGCCGGTCGACCTGGTTGAGGACGATGAACATGATCTCCGCATGGCCGGCCATCGGCCGCAGATAGCGCTCGTGCAGCATGACGTCGGCGTACTTCTCGGGGTCGACCACCCAGATGACCGCGTCGACCAGCTTCAGGATGCGGTCGACCTGTTCGCGGTGCTGTACGGCGGCGGAGTCGTGATCGGGCAGATCGACCAGGACCAGCCCGCGCAACTGTCCCTCGTTGTCCGGGCTGTGCATCGGGCGGCGGCGCAGTCGGCCCGGGATGCCCAGCCGGTCGATGAGGGCCGCCCCGCCGTCGCTCCAGCTGCACGCGATGGGCGCGGCCGTGGTCGGGCGGCGTACGCCGGTCTCCGAGATGGCCACTCCGGCGAGCGCGTTGAACAGCTGGGACTTTCCGCTGCCGGTCGCACCGGCCAGGGCGACGACGGTGTGCCGGCCGGAGAGCTTGCGGCGGGCGGCGGCCTCGTCCAGGACACGGCCCGCCTCGGCGAGCGTGTGGCTGTCCAGCCGGGCCCGGGAGAGGCCGACGAGCTCGCGCAGGGCGTCCAGCCGGGAGCGCAGCGGGCCGTCGTACGCCAGCGGCGCCGGGACATGGCCTCCCGGCCCGCGGTGTGCGGGCTCCCCTGCGGAGGCGCGTTCGGCGGCGAGGGCGGCGGCGGTGGCCTCGGTGACGCGCCGCGCGATGAGTCCGTCGTCCCAGGTCTCCGAGGACCCGGCGTCGGCGTCCTTTCCGGTGCCGGTCGCTCGGGGTGCGGCGGCCGTCTCGGCGGGGCCGGTCGCGGAGCCGGAGGCGGTGGCGGCAGGGGCCGTGCCGGTGACGGGGGTGGTGCGGGTGACGGGTGTGGTGCCAGTGACGGCGGTGGTGCCAGTGACGGCGGTGGTGCCGGTGACAGGGGCGGTGGCCGTCCTGGCGGCTGTGGCACCGGGAGCGGGGCGGGACTTCGGGGGGAGGGACTTCGCGGGGAGGGGGTGCGGCCGGGGTACCGAAACGCCTTCCTCGGCACCGCGCCCACGCGCGGGACGCTCCCTTACGACGTCACGGTCCGCTACGACGTCACGGTCCCGTACGACGTCACGGTCCCGTACGACGTCACGCTCACGCACGACATCGCGATCGCGGTCGGCATGCCCGCCCCCCGTCTGGTCCCGGCCGGCGTCCTGCACGCGCGCGTGCAGGACACTGATGTGGTCTCCCTCTCCCTCTCGGCCTCGGTCTCCCTCACCGCTCTTCGCAGCCCCGTCCCCGGCCGCGTCCACCCCGTCAGCCCCGCTCTGACGTCCCCCGCCCTGGGACTCACCCTCCTGGTCCTGGCCCTGGCTGTCGGAGCGGCCGGGGCCGCCGTCGCCGGCCTCCTCCTTCACCCGGCTCAGGCTGACGTGCGCGGAACCGTCGACGCGCTCGGCGCCGTCCGTGCCTCCCGGACCGGTGTGCCCTCTGTGCGCCATGGACCCGGTGTCGCCGCTGCCGCTGTCGGTGCGCCTCATGTGGTCGGTGTGCTCCGTGTGGTCCTGGTCAGTGACGGCGGTCACCGGTCACCTCTCTTTCTGTAGTACGGACAGCGCGGCGATGAGTTCGGCCTGGGGCTCCGGGTGGACGTCCAGGGCGTCGAGCGGGGCGAGGCGCCGCTCGCGTTCGGCCTGCACGACGCGGTCCACGTGTTCGGCGAGCAGTCGTCCGGCCCGGTCGCGCAGCCGCAGCACGCCGTGCGCGCCGAGCCGCTCGGCGAGCCCCTCACCGGCGGTGCGCGCCCGGCGCCCGCCCAGCACCGCCGTGGCGACCAGGGCGGCGACCACCTCCGGATCGGGTGCGCCGGTGCGTTCCAGGATCCGTACCTCCTCCTCGGCGTACTCCTCCAGCTCGCGGCGCCAGCGACGGGCCGCGAGCCCGATGCGGTGCTCGGCGCTCTCCAGGGAGGTGTCACGGCGGGCCAGCTCCGGGGCGCCTGCGGCGGGCTCGCGCCGCCAGGCGTCGTCGACGCGCTCGTCGGCGGCGGTGACGGCGCACAGCAGCAGGGCGGCCAGGCTCTCCACGAGGGCGTCGAGGAGTTCCCCGGCGGTGCAGTCCAGCGGGAACGCGCGCCAGCGTTTGAGGGCGTCCCCGGCGAGCACGGCACCCGACTGGAGGCGGCTGCGTACGCGCGCGTGCTCACTGTCGTAGGCGGCTTCCACGGCGGAGGTGAGCCGGAGGGCCGCCGCGTACTGGGCGGCGGCGGCACCGGCCAGCTCGGACATGCGGGGCTTCAGCGAGTCGAGCAGGCCGTGCGCCGTACGTGCCATGACGTGCTGCCGGGCGGCGGGGTCCTGGGCATGGTGGATCAGCCAGCCCCTCAGGGACGCGACGGCGGTGGCGGGCAGCAGACCGGCACCCCAGGCGGACTCCGGCAGCTCGGGCACGGTGAACCGGGGTACGTCACCGAGCCCCGCCTTGGTGAGCAGGGCGCCGTACTGCCGGGAGACCTCGGAGACGACCTGGTGGGGCACCCGGTCCAGGACGGTGACGAGGGTCGCGTCGTACTCCTTGGCGGTGCGCAGCAGGTGCCAGGGCACGGCGTCGGCGTAACGGGCGGCCGTGGTGACCATGATCCATACGTCGGCGGCGCAGATCAGTTCCGCGGCGAGGACGCGGTTGTCCGCGACCAGGGAGTCGACGTCGGGGGCGTCGAGGAGGGCGAGCCCGCGCGGGAGGGTGTCGGCCGTCTCGACGCGCAGCACGCGCGCGTGCTCGTCATCGGGGGCGAGGAACTCGTCGGCGGGATCCCGGTGGGGCGTCCACACGCGGTTCAGGTCGGGGAGCACGCGCATGCCGCTGAACCAGTGATGATCCTCCGGATGGCAGACGAGGACCGGTGTCCGGGTGGTCGGCCGGAGCACTCCCGCCTCGCTCACCCGCCGGCCGACGAGCGAGTTGACCAGCGTCGACTTGCCCGCGCCGGTGGAGCCGCCGACGACGGCCAGCAGCGGCGCCTCGGGGTGTCGCAACCGGGGTACGAGATAGTCGTCGAGCTGCGCGAGGAGTTCGTCGCGGTTGGCACGCGCGCGTGGGGCCCCGGCCAGGGGCAGCGGAAAGCGTGCGGCGGCGACACGGTCGCGCAGTGCGGAGAGAGTGTCGAGCAGCTGAGGCCGTACGTCCAAGGTCACCACATGTGAAGAATGCCCAATTTTAGGGGAATTCTGAAGCATATGGACATGTCTGCGCGCCGACGGGACGAAAAGGGCGGAAGGGATGACTGGGGCACCGGCACTGGTCAGGCATAACGAGTGCACAACACCCGGTGCGCCAGGAGGCAAAAGCGATGCACGATTCGTACCCGCCTGCGATTATCAGGATCGCTTCACCGAACCTCCACATTGAGCCACGGAGGCGAAGCGACAGGGTCAAGGAACCGGGAGCCCTATCCTTGTCCCCGGCAACGTCACGGATCCGCCCCCACCAGGGCACCAGGCACGGAGCCACCCACCCGGCCCCCGTAGCTCAGTGGATAGAGCAGGCGCCTTCTAAGCGCTTGGCCGCAGGTTCGAGTCCTGCCGGGGGCGCCAGTATCCGCCCTCCCCTTCGGGAGGGCTTTTCGCTGGTCAGAGCCGGTGCCGGCCGATGCGACGAAGCCCCGGAAGCCCCTTTGGTGATCAAGGGGGCTTCCAGGGCCGGCCGGCCCTCACCGGGTTCTCGCGGGTGGCCGTGTCGAACGCGTGCCGACGTTCTCGACCGGTGGAAGATCGGCCCGCGCCCGGCACCTCCGCCTCCGCCTCCGCCTCCGCCTCCGGGAGGTTCCCCGTGGCCTCCAGTCGCCGCTTGAGTTCCGGCAGCTGTCCGTCGACGCACCGGGCGTAGATCATCAGGAGCACGACGACGCTGCTTCCGGCCCACTCGGCCACCTGGGGCGGGCGGGGTGCCGTCGTTCAGCCCCTTTCACCCGCGCCGCGCCACGCCGGCGGATGACCGAGCCGGCGAGGATGCCGCCGGACTCACCCTGGAAGAGCAGATCACGGAAGATGGCGAGCCACCCGGAATCACGGTGAGAGTATCCGCTTCATCGAAGCCGCACCCGGCCGCTCAAGCAGGTCAGCACGCAGACTGCGAGGTCGCAGGTACATCGGAGGCCCCTACCCCTAATCCTCGTCCCAGGCGAACGGCTCCTCGCCGTGGATCACGTTCACGGAAACTTCAGCGGCCATCGGGCAGCCCATGTACTGACCCGCGTGCACCGGCTCGCCCGATGCCGTCGGCTATGCGCCCTGCCCTGTGTAAGCAAGGTGCCCCAGGCTGGACGCCCAGGCCGAAGACGGACCAAGGGGAGGGGCAGGAGCCGTGGGCGAGTGGAAGCAGGGGAAGTGTGGTTGGCCGACGGACCGCGGCAGCTGCCGCAACAAGACGATGAAGGGAACGTCGCGTTGCTACCTCCATCAAGGTGACTGGACAAAGCGCGGCCAGGCCGAACTGACGAAGAGGGCGGGCAAGCGCCGCAAGAAGTGAGCGGACTGGGGGGCTCTGACTGCGTGACGACGCCGAGAGTGTTCATGTGGGCGAAGGGACCCCGAGCGTGTCGGCCGCGACCCTCATGTATTCGGCGTATGGATCGCCCAGCACGTCCACAGCCTGGTTGTACTCACGTAGGAGGTGCTCGCAATCCTGGTCCGACGCCACCGCGTCCCGCCAGCGGACCAGGACGTCAAAGGCCCGATTGGCGCTGCGTCGCAAGTCCTTCGCAACGGCCACGATCTCTGGCGGCCCCCAGAGGCGGAGATCAAAGACGGCGATCTGCAAATCGATCACCGCGCGATTGGTGAGTGCCTGCCGTTCGGCGGCTAGATCCCGTTGGCCCTGGCTGAGAGCATCTGCACAAGCTCGGAGATTATGTAGTACTTCGACGTACAGGTGACTGGTACGTGTGTAGGCCTGCCGACGCTGCTCACGCACCCAATGCCTGTGCTCGGCTTGAGCCTGGTCCTCCACTTGCAGACGCGCGGCTTCGACGGCCTTCAAGGCGCCCAGTCGTGCACCACGCACCCCTGCCATGGCTCCGGCTAAGGCACCCATGGTTCCGGCGAGTCCAGCTACCACAGCCGCCACACCTTGATCCATGGAGCCATCGTGCCGTACAGCCAGGGCGTCTGGGATGGAGTTCTCGTCGGGCGTCGCCATCGTCGGACCTTGTCCGAGAGAAGTCGTTCGTGTCAGTCCACGTTCCGGATCGCCCCGGCCCGGGCGGCGGTTGCGGAGGCTCGGGGACAGCACGGTGCGGAGGGGCAGGGGGCGTGAACCGGCCGCGCTCGTCACGCACCAGGTCGGCTCATGCCGGTGTGCCAAGTAGGGTCGCCAGGTGTGACAACTTCTCCTGATCACGTCGGCAGCAGAGAAGACCTGGCAGCCTTCGTCCGTTCCTTGCGCCGCAGCCACGCGGACGAAGGAAGCTCATGGGAGACCGCGGACCTTCCGAGCTTCCTGGAGGCCCTGGCCGCCTGGATCGACGACGCGGACGGCTGGTATGGCAACACCGGTCGCGAGTTGCCGCCCGGCGGTGACTGGGCGTTCTTCGCCCGAGCTCTGCGAGCGGCGGCCGTGTACGAGTAGGCACCGATCCGGTGCCGCCCGCCTCTCCTGCCGTAGCCGTGCCCACAGGGCTACGGTGGGCCCGCCCGTCAGTGTGGAGCAGGAGGCACCGGTGAGTGAGGCGGACGTGCCCGCGTCGCGGCGCAGTGCGGCCAGGCGGGCCCAGGACCGGCGCCGCCGTGAGCGTATGCGTGGTGGCGGGGGCGGGGAGCGCTACACGGTGGACGGGATCGGCGAGCGGGACGGCTGGATCTGCGGTCTGTGCCAGGACCCGGTGAGCAAGGGCTACCGGCACCCGGACCCCCGGTCACCGAGCATCGACCACGTCCGGGCCGTCGCGGCCGGCGGCACCGACACGCGGGACAACGTGCGCCTCACGCACTGGGGCTGCAACCACGAACGCAACGACAGCACCCCGCTGAGGACCGTCGGGGAAGCCGAGGCGCAGCGTGCCGTCCTGCTCCGGATACCCGGCCTGCGGGAGTACGCGGAGAGCATCACGGCGCAGGACATGGTCCGCCGCTCCCAGGCGCGCCACTCACCCGAGAGGTACCGGGCCAGGCTGGCGCGTCGGGTGGAACGCTACGAGCGCGAGGGACGTTGATCGGGTGGCTCGTGGCCTTCATGTGACCGAGGGTCAGTTCTCGCCCCGGTTCAGCTTGCGCAGCGTCTCCCTGCTCCAGCCGGAGATACGGGCCAGGTCCGCCTGGCGGACGCCGCCCGTGGCCGCGTCGCGGAGCGAGGACTGGAGCGCCTCGGTCGCCTCCTCCAGCCGGGCGAGGGCCTCCCGGCGCCGGCCGGTGTCCCTGCGCACCTTGTGTTCCAGGACGCTCCGCAGGGAGAAGACCGCGGGCCGGCCACCGGCCCCCTGCACCCGGACCAGGATGCGCAGGGCGTGCGCGTCCGGGGCGACCAGTGTCTCCACGCTCTGCCTGTAGTGGGTGACGTAGCGGTCGAACGCCTGCACCGCCGCGTCGGCCGCGTGGAACCCGTAGAACCAGCTCGGGGTGACGGCTTGCGCGTACCAGTCCTCCTGACCCCGCCGCTGGACCTCGACGGTGAACGCCGACCGCTGCGGACGCGAATCTTCCACGGTGCCCCCTCGACTGTCGCTTCTTCTCACGATGGGTCACACGCGGTCGGCCGCACAGTGACGCATCCGGCCTGAGCGGGGAGAGCGCGGCCCGGTCACGGCCCTTCAGGGCGTTCTCGCAGGTCAGCTGTGTGCACCCAGGAAATCGGGAGTTGTTCCCGTGGCCTCCTCGTGGAGTGAGCCGTGCGGCGGGGGTGCCTGTCGTGACTGGCGCGGAGGGTGAGGGAGGGGATCGCGGACGGTGAGGAAAGGGGATCGCGGACGGTGAGTGCGGTGACGGCCGCCTCGCCGTCCGGGTGAGTCGTCACCCGGCCCGCCTCTCCTCCGGCGCTTTCCAGTTGATCGCTAGAGTCGCCCCGGGGAAGGGAGATGACGTGCGACTTCGTTGTGTGGTGCTGGACGACTTCCAGAGTGTGGCGGTCGAGTCGGCCGACTGGTCGGTGCTCGGGGATCAGGTGGAGGTCGTCGCGCTGCGCGAGCACCTCGACGGTGAGGACGCCCTCGCCACGGCCCTCGCCGACTACGACATCGTCGTCACCCTGCGCGAGCGCGTCCCCTTCCCGGGCTCCCTGATCGCCCGCCTCCCCCGGCTGAAACTGCTCATCGCCTCCGGGATGCGCAACGGCGTCATCGACTACGCCGCCGCCCAGGCGCACGGTGTCACCGTGTGCGGTACGGCGAGTTCGGGCACCCCGCCGGTCGAGCTGACCTGGGCGCTGCTGCTCGGTCTCGCCCGCGGGATCGTCCGGGAGAACAACGCCCTGCGCGGGAACGGCCCCTGGCAGTCGACCGTCGGTGCCGATCTGCACGACCGCCGGCTGGGGCTGCTCGGGCTCGGCCGGATCGGCAGCCGGGTGGCCCGGGTCGGGCTCGCCTTCGGTATGCGGGTGAGCGCGTGGAGTCAGCACCTGACCCGGGAACGTGCCGAGGAGGTGGGCGTCGAACTGGCCGTGTCCAAGGAACAGTTGCTCGCCGACAGCGACTTCGTCTCCGTCCACCTGGCCCTCGGCGACCGCACCCGCGGCCTCGTCGGCGCCGCCGAACTCGCCCTGATGAAGCCGACCGCCTACCTGGTGAACACCTCCCGTGCGGCCATCGTCGACCAGGACGCGCTGCTCGCCGCGCTGCACGAGGGCCGGATCGCCGGTGCCGGCGTCGATGTCTTCGACGTCGAGCCGCTGCCCGCCGGGCATCCCCTGCGCAGCGCGCCCCGCCTCCTCGCCACCCCCCACCTCGGTTACGTCTCCCGCGCCAACTACACGACGTACTACGGCCAGGCCGTCGAGAACATCCGGGCCTACCTGGCGGGCTCCCCCGTACGGCGGCTGCCCTGAGCATGCTCCGACCAGGCCCCGAGAACGCCCGCTGAGAGATCCCCTGCGCCGTTGAAAGGGTGATCCCCGGCTGATCACCGTGACCCGCCCCGTGCGGCGCCGTTGAACGGGAAGTGCGGCGGCTGGCCTGTCGCCGCGCTTCCCGAGCTACAAGAGGAGAACGTGATGTCTCGCATCGCGAAGGCAGCCGCTGTCGCTCTCGGCAGCGGTGCCGTGGTGGTCGGCGGGGCCGGGCTGGCCCTGGCCGACGCGGGTGCTCATGGCGTGGCCGCCGAGTCACCCGGTGTGGTGTCCGGCAACCTGCTCCAGGTCCCGGTGGAGGTCCCGGTCAACGCCTGCGGGAACACCGTCGACGTGGTCGGCCTGCTGAACCCGGCCTTCGGCGACCCCTGCGTCAACGCCGGCCACCACGACGCGCCCGGCAACCCCGGCACCGACTACGGCGACGACGACGGCTACGGCGACTGAGCCCACCGGCACGCACCATCGGGCGAGAGCCCCGGCACTCCGAGCGCCGGGGCTCTCGCCACGTCCGCGGCTCCCGCCCTCACGCGTACCGGTAGATCCGGCTCATGTCCTCCAACTGGTCCGGGGTCTCGTCCCACGGCGGGAGCTTCCGGTGCCGGGCGACGACCCGGCCGTGCTGGGCGTCACCGGCTCCGGGCGGTTCGGCCGGCAGGTAGCGGTGGCTGCGGTGGGCCCGCTGCCAGCGGTCCCACTGGAGGTCGACGAAGGCGTGGTGCAGCCAGAACACCGGGTCGTTGACGGACGCCCCGCCGAGCATGGCGCCGCCGATCCAGCGGTGCACCCGGTTGTGGTTGTGCCAGGAAGCGCTGCCGCTGCCGCTCCCCCACCCCTCCAGCTTGTTGCGGAAGCCCTTGCGGACGGTGGAGTCCCACGGCCACGCGTCGTAGACGGGGTCGTCGAGCGCCCACTTCAGGTCGCTCCCGGCGGGCAACTGGAGGGGGGCGGCCGAGCGGCCGAGGTCCCGGGTGAGGAACCGGACGTCGGTGACGCCCTCCTTGAGGGTCCAGTGGCCCGCCGCGTAGGCGAACGGGCCGGTCGTCACCTGCCGGTCCGAGCGCCGCCCGTTGCCGCCGAGCAGGTCCTTCGTCCATGGCACCGAGGTCGTCGTACGGTCCCGGGTCCAGTCCCAGTACGGCACCGTCACCGAGGAGTCGACACGGCGCAGGGCCTGCTCCAGCTCCAGCAGGAACCTGCGGTGCCAGGGCAGGAAGGAGGGCGCCATGTGGGCGGTGCGCAGCCCGTGTTCGCCGTCGGCGGTGTAGTAGTCGATGTGCATCCGCACGAACTCGTCGTACTCGCCGCGCCGTTTCAGCTCCAGCAGCGCGTTCACGAACCGCCGCCGCTCCGTCGCGGTGAGCGTGCTGACGTCCTTACGCACGTACGCCATGCTCTCCCCCCAGGTGCGCGCCGTGGTGTACGCCGTCGAGCCGGCCGGGCGCCAGGTCGCGCAGCCGCCGGCCGGGCCCGATCTCGTCCACGGCCGCCCGGGTCGCCTCCAGCGGCGTCCGGTACGACGTGTAGTGGTCGACCATGCTCAGCCAGGTGCCGTCGGCCCGGCGCATCAGGTGCAGCGGGCGGCCGTCGATGGTGATCCGCCACTCGCCCCCGGCTGCCGCGCGCTCCGCCGAGGGCACCAGCACCCCCTGGATGCGGCGGCCCCGGTAGGTCTCGTCGAAGAAGCCGCCGTCGGCTCCCTGGGCCCCGGGCAGCGGCCGGGAAGCGGCGACGACCGGGGTCAGCGCCAGTGCGGCGGCGGAGGCCAGCAGCCCCCGCGCCACCTCTCTGCGGGGCGGCCCGGCCGCCCCCGCCGATGCCTGCTGCTCCACGTCCGCCACCGCTGCGTCGACATCGACGACCATGCTCGCTCCTCGTCCGGGTACGCCTGTCCGTACCGGCTAACCGCTCGAGGGCGCGCGGGGTCACCACGGAGAAGCCATACGGCGGGTACGGCGGGTACGGCAGAAGCCGCGGCGACGGCAACGGCGGCCACGGGATACGGCGGACGGATGCGGCGGTGCCGTGGCTACCGTCCCGAGCGCATGCCCAGATCGGCGTCGGCGACGGTCCGGAGGGCGGGGGCGAGGACGCCGGCTTCGGGCAGCTTCGGGCCCGGGAGACCGAAGTTGTCCGGGCCGGGCGGGGTCAGCGGGGCGTCCACGCTCAGGCCGGGGGTCAGGGCGCGCAGGTCGGAGGCGGGGGCCTCGACGCCGATGCGGTCGGACCGGTCGCCGAGGGGGCGCGGCAGGGGCGCCCGCAGGTCCGCGCCGGGCAGCGCGCCCGCGACCGGCAGCCGGGGCACGGTGCGGTCGGGCAGCAGGCGCCCGGTGACGTGGCGCGGTCCCTCGGGCGTGCCCGGTGTCAGCAGCGGCAGGTCCAGGTGTGCCTCGGGCACCTCCGTGCCCAGGGACCGGGAGACGCCGTCCAGCGGTACGGGCACCGGGACCGTGCCGACCGCTGCGGCGGGGGTGGCCGCAGCTCCCATGGCGGCCGTGACGCCCGTGAGGACGGCGGCGAGGGTTCCTCGGGTGGTCGAATTCATGTCAGGTACGGCCCCTTCCAGGGTGCGGGATGCGACGTCCGTACCGGGTAACGAGCCGGAAAACGCCACCAGCGCACAATTCGCCCGACTGCCGTAATAATCACGCGGATCACGCTGATCACGCTGATCAAACGGACCACACCGATCACCAGGATTACGGCGTTCGGGCCGGTCAGGGCCCGGGGTGTCAGCCGCGCAGGCTGGTGACCGGCAGCAGGACGTGCGCGGCGGCCTTCAGGGTCTCCTCGGCACCGGCGAACTCGGCCAGGGCGGCCGGATCGACGACCTTGCCGGGCAGGCCCTCGGGCCAGGCGCGGGTGGTGAAGACGAGGTAGGCGTAGCCGCGTTCACGGACGGCGGCGAGCCACTCCGGCGGCGCGCCGGCCTGGGCGATCAGCGGCGGCATCCGGAGGACGGCCTGGCCGGCCTCCACCAGCAGGCTGACCGGGAGGCTGGGCCGGCCGGTGCCGTCGACCAGATCGCCGCCGACCGGCAGTCCGCCCCGCGCGAGCAGCCGCTCGACCGCGGCGGCCGTCGCCTCCGGGCCGCCGTCGGTGTCACCGAGGGAGTAGGCCAGCAGGTACGGCATGTCGGGGCCGTCGGGGGTCTCGCCGCTCCAGGCCAGGACGACGAGCGTGCCCAGCTCGGCGGGACGGTTCTCGGTTGAGGTTGAGGTCACCGCGCGACCATACCGACGCCCTCACGCGCCGCCGGGCGGCTTCTCACCCTTCCGGACCAGTGCCCGGGGTTGCTCCACACGAATGAGGGAAGCGGCCTCGAACACGCCGGAGGCCGGCGCCGCGGGTGCGGTACCGGCCCCCTGCCCGGGGTGTCAGCTCTGGAGCGGCAGACCGCCGAGGAGCGGGTTGTGCTGGTTCAGCGCGGCGGTGGCGCCCTTCACCGTGTGGAGCAGGGAATCCTTGTTCTCGCTGTCGAGCGCGTGCGACTGGTGCTGGAGCGGCATCGCGTCCTGGAGGGTGAGGGGCCTGCTGGTGAGCTGGTTGACGGCGCCGTTGAGGCTGGTCGGCGCGAGGTCGGAGGTGTTGGCGGCGAACGCGGGCGCGGTGACGCCGGCGAGGGCCACGGAACCGGCAACGACGGCGGCGGCCTTGAGGGACTTCATCGTGTTCCTTTCTTCGGCAACTCACGTCACCCCAGGGAATCGGACGCCGTGTCCAACGATTCCCGGCCGGGCCGGAAACCCCGCGCGCGGAAGACATATGAGATCCCCGAGAACCCCGAAGCGCAGCGGGAGTTCCCCGCGTCAGCCGGTCGTCGGGGGCAGACTCGGTACGGCGGGTACGGCGGGTACGGCGGGTACGGCGGGTACGGCGGCCTGCGTGGCCGCCGGGGAAAGCGCGGTCAGGGCGGGCGTCTGGGTGGCCGTCGTCGCGGTGGCCGTCGTCTGGGCGGTGCCGAGGGTGTCCGTCAGCAGGTCTACGAGGCCGGACACCACGTCGTCGGCGGACGACGGGAGCTGGTCGAGACCGTCGGTGACCGCCTTCACCAGGTTGTCGATCGCGGTGTCCAGGGCGCTGAGCGCGTCGTCGAGGAGCTCGCGGGAGATCGGGACGCCGGCACGCGCGTGCCGTGCGCCCATCGGCGCGGTGTGGCCAACCGGGACCGCGGAACCCCTGGGCGCGGCCAGGTCGGCGGGGGCGGGGGGCTTCGCCGTCGGCGCCGTGGGCTTCGCCGCCGCCGTCGCCGGTGCCACGAGGGCCGCCTCGGCTGCCGCCTCCGCCGGGGCGGCGACGGACCTGGCGACCGCCTCCTTCGCCGCCTCACCCAGCCTCCTGGCCTCGTCGGCGGGGAGCGTGCCCTGCTCCAGCGACCGGTCGAGCAGGTCGAGGACCGGGGTCAGCGCGGGGTTCGTGTCGCCCAGCGCTCCGACCTGAGCGAGCAGCCTCTCCTTCCCCGCCGCGGGAACAGGCGCCCGGGCGGGCAGAGCGCGCATGGGGGTTCCTTTCGGTGAACTGCGGGACTGTCCCACCGTCAGTTCGCCGATCGCACGGCGCAACCGCTCATCCACTCGCTGTGATCCGTACAAGGGAGCGAAAACGGCCGTCCGCCCCGCGGTGCGTGCGGGGCGGACGGCCGGCAAAAGGGGTGCGTCCGACGTCAGTCGTTGACGCAGGTGTCGCCGAAGGCCGGGTTCAGGAGGCCGATGATGTCAACGGTGTCGCCGCAGACGTTGATCGGCACGTGGACCGGGACCTGGACTTCGTTGCCCGACACGACACCGGGCGAGTGGGCGGCGACGCCGCCCGCGCCGGCATCGGCGGTGGCCACGCCGGCGCCGCCGGCGACGGCCGCGACGGCGGCGGAGGTCAGGACCAGACCCTTCGCGATACGCGACATGGAGAGGTGCTCCTTGTAATCGACACAAACATCCGGGCGGATACCCGGCTCTGTAGTCAACGCGCGGTGCTGCCCGGAGTTGTGCCGCCAATGGGGTGATGTGCGGCGGCTCCCCGTGGACGCCGCACGGGCACGCGCCGCCCCCCGCCGCACGGTCACGCGCCGCCCCCACCGCACGGGCACGCGCCGTCGCCTCCGCCCCCGGCGTACGCCGGTCGCGCCGGGCGGCCCGGCCGATCCCCCGGACGACGTACCGCGCCCCACGATCACCGCACCGGGTGACGTACCGACCGGGGAGGTGCCGGTCTACGCCGGTGCGTCCGGCCGTGGCCACCCCCTGTCCGATCTCCGCTCAGCCCGGCGGCGCGGCGGTGACCAGCGGGGCTTCCGGCTCGTTGGCACACGGACGCGAGCACGGGCCGGCGCGCACTCCGCCGACGTGGGCGCCCGGCACCCGCGGGCGCGTTCACCACCGCCGTCCCGAGCCCCCGTCAGCGAGGTAACCCGCGCATGCACCAGTCAGCACCCGCCTTCCGGCCCCGGGTCCTGCACCTCGCGCAACCCGTCGACGGCGGTGTCGCCCGGGTCGTGCTCGACCTGGCACGGGCCCAGCTCGCGGCCGGCCTGCGGGTCACCGTCGCCTGTCCGGACGGCACGCTCGCGGCAGACCTGCGCGCACCGGGCGCCGACGTCCGGCACTGGCGGGCGGGCCGGTCCCCGGGCCCCGGTCTGCCGGGCGAAGTGCGGCGGCTCGCACGGCTGATCGACGAGGTACGGCCCGAACTGGTGCACGCGCACAGCGCCAAGGCCGGGCTGGCCGCGCGGCTCGCCGTACGCGGGCGTGTGGCGACCGTGTTCCAGCCGCACGCCTGGTCCTTCGAAGCGGTCGGCGGGCTCACCGCCTCGCTCGCCCTGCACTGGGAGCGGTGGGGGGCGCGCTGGGCGGACCGGGTGGTGTGCGTCAGCGAGGCAGAGCGCGCGACCGGTCTGCGCGCCGGGGTGCGCGCCGCGTACACGGTCGTACCGAACGGCATCGACACCACCCGTTTCTCCCCGGCCCCCGTCTCACCCCACGCGTCACCGCACGCGTCGTCCCCCACGCTCCTGCCCGCGCCGCTCCCCGTGCCCGGACCGCGAGCCGCCGCCGGGGCACCGCTCGTCGTCTGCGTGGGCCGCCTGTGCCGGCAGAAGGGCCAGGACGTGCTGCTGCGCGCCTGGGAGACCGTCCTCGACGCGCTGCCCGGGGCCCGGCTCGCGCTGGTCGGTGACGGCCCGGACCGCGAGGTGTTGCGCCGGCGGGCGCACCATGCCGTGGAGTTCGCCGGAGCCGTCGCCGACGTCGTGCCCTGGTACCGGGCCGCCGACCTGGTGGTACTGCCGTCGCGCTGGGAGGGCATGGCGCTCGCCCCGCTGGAGGCGCTCGGCTGCGGACGGGCCGTCGTGCTCAGCGACGTCGACGGCGCCCGGGAGAGCCTGCCGCCCGCGTTCGCCGCGCGCTGCCTGGTGCCCCCGGAGGACCCCGTGGCGCTGGCCGGGGCGATCACCGGGCTGCTGTCCGATCCGCCGCTGCGCGCGGCCCTCGGCGAGCAGGGGCGCCGGCACGTCGTCGCCCGGCACGACGTTCGGCACACCGCCGACCGGATCACGGCCGTCTACCGCGAACTCCTCGGCCGCGCCGCGGCGGAGACCACCGGAACGGGCCGGCTCGTGCCCTCCGAGCGCAGGGAGTCCATCCACTCGTGACCGCGGAAACCACCGTCTCCTCGCCCGGCGCGCAACCGTGGGACCGGACGGGCCCGACCGCCACGCGACCGGCCGGCCACGGAGCACCGACCAGCACGCGCCCGACCGACCACGGACTCCCCGCCACCCCCGTCATCCCCGCCGTCCCCACAGCCACCACGCCGCAGCCGGCCGGCCCCGGACCGGCGCCCACCACGGGAACGCTCGCCCACCGACTCCCACCCGCCGCCCGACCGGCCGACCACGCCCCGTCGCCGCCACCCTCGCCGCCACTGCTCGCCGCCGACCTGCTCGCCGCGCTGGTGGGCGCGGCGGCGCTGGACGGTGTCACCGGCCGGCCGGTGCTGGTCGCCGCGCTCGTCTCCGGGACGCTGCTGCTGCGTCCGCGCTCCGTCCGCGCGGTGCCCGGAGTGCTCGACGAACTGCCCCTGGTGTGCGGCCGGATCGCGGTGACCTGGCTGGGCCTGGCCGCGCTGCTCGCCGCGTACGACCCCGGGCACGCCCTGACCGCCCGCACCCTGCTGCTGGGCTGCGCGCTGCACACGGCGGCGGCCGGTGCGGGCCGGGCCGCGGCACACTGGCGGCGCCGCACGGCACTGCTGCGGCACCCGCGTACCGCCCTGGTGATCGGACCCGCCGCGACCGCACAGCGGGTGGCCGCCGCACTGCTGCGCCACCCCCGCTGCGGGGTACGGCCGGTGGGCTTGGTCGCGGAGCATCCGGAGGGCGGCGACGGGCTGCCGGTCCTCACCACCGGCGAGGAGGTGGAACGGGCGCTGGTACGGGACGCGGTGCGGGTCGTCCTCACCGTCCACCCGGCCGTGCGCACCGAGCGGGCACCGCTGCTGCGGACCCTCGCCGAGGCGGGCTGCGCGGTGTGGGAGGTGGACGCGGACTCACCGGCGTACGGGATGCGCGACCATCTCGCCGGGTTCGCCGTGCGCCGGCTGGACCTGGGCGCGCGGCGGCGCGGCGGTGCCGTCAAGCGGCTGCTGGACGTGGTGGTGTCCGGGGCGCTGCTGCTGCCGGCCGGTCCGGTGCTGCTGGTGTGCGCGACGGCACTGCGGCTGATCGACGGGCCCGGGGTGGTGTTCCGGCAGGAGCGCGTCGGCAAGGACGGCCGCCCCTTCACCCTGCTGAAGTTCCGCACCCACCGCCCGGCCGACGCGCAGGAGGCCGCCACCCGGTGGAGCGTGGCCGGCGAACCGGAGATGCACGCCTTCTGCCGGTTCCTGCGGCAGACCTCGCTGGACGAGCTGCCGCAGTTGTGGAACGTCTTCCGGGGCGACATGAGCCTGGTCGGTCCGCGGCCCGAACGGCCGTACTTCGTGGACCGGTTCAGCCGGCTCCACCCGGGCTACGCGGCCCGCCACCGGATGCGGGCCGGCGTCACCGGGCTGGCGCAGGTCAGCGGGTTGCGCGGGGACACCTCCATCGAGGACCGGGCCCGCTTCGACAACGCCTACATCGACAACTGGTCGCTGTGGCAGGACGTCTGCATCCTGCTGCGCACCGCCGCCGAGCTCGTGCGTTCCACGGGGAGCTGACCGATGACCCTCGCCCTGCCCATCCGCCGCCCCGCGCGGCTGTCCCCGGTGCTGCCGGCGGCGGCCGTCGTCGCGGCTCTCGCGCTGCCGGTCGCACCCGGCGCGGACGGCGGCGCGGGTCCCGCCGACGTGGTGTCGGCGCTGGTCGTCGTCTGCTGCGCGATACGGCTGCTGCGGGCGCGCCGGCGCCCGCTCGCCCCGGCCGCCGCGGTGGTCCTCGGCCTGCCGGTGGCCGGTCTGGTGCCGGCCGCGCTGCACGCGGCGTCGGCCGGCGCCGGCATCACCGGCCTGGGCCGTTACCTCCAGGTCTTCGTGCTGGTGCCGGCCGCCGTGCTGCTCCTGATCCGCGGCCGGGCCGATCTCCGGCTGCTGGCCTGGTCGTTCGTGGCTCTCGCGGGGTGGCAGGGGGCGGTCGGCGTGCACCAGTACGTCACCGGGACCGGGGCCTCCTACCAGGGCGAGGACGTCCGGGCGGTGGGCACCTTCGGGACGGCGGACGTGATGGGCATGGCGACGGTGGTGTCCTTCGGGCTGGTCTGCGCGGTGGGTCTGGCGCTGGGGCACACGTCGGCGCGGGAGCGTACGGCCGCCGTCGCGTGCGCGCTCGCCCTGACGGTTCCGCTGGCCCTGTCCTTCAGCCGGGGTGCCTGGATCGCGACCGCGGTCACCCTCGTCGTGCAGCTGGTGCTGTCCGGGCCGCGCCGGGCGCTGACGGCCGGTGCGGTCGTGGTGGCCGCGGGCGTGGTGCTGGCCGGCGGGCCGGGGGTGGGTACGGCGATGCTCCAGGAGCGGATCGACAGCATCGCCCGGGTCGCCGACGCGCCCGACCAGTCGGTCACCGACCGCTACACGATGTGGGCCGCCGCCGCCGACATGTGGCGGGACCGGCCGCTGACCGGCGTCGGTCTGAAGGGCTTCCCCGAGTACCGCGACGCGCACGCCTCGCTCGCGCTGTCCTCGGGCAGCGACACCGGGGGCGCGGGCGCGGCCTTCCGGCGGCAGCCGCTGCTCTCCCCGCACAACATGTATCTGCTGGTCCTGGCCGAACAGGGGCTGATCGGGCTGCTCTGCCTCGCGGGCGGCTGGCTGGCGCTGCTGGTGTGCGCCCTGCGCGGCCTGCGGCGGACCCGCGCCTTGGGCGGCCGGGACCTGGACTGCGCGTTGGTGGCGTGCGGGCTGCTGGTGTGGCAGCTCGTGGACTTCGGGTACGCCGACATCGGCGGCCCGTCGACCGTGCTGACGGCGGTGTGCTTCGGCCTGGTCGCCTGGTGGGCCCTGGTGGGCGGTGACCGGCCGGCCTGCGACGAGCCGGGTGACGTACCGGCCGGGCCGGGTGACGTACCGGCCGGGCCGGGTGACGTACCGGCCGGGCCGGGTGACGTACCGGCCGGGCGGGGTGACGTACCGGCCGGGCGGGGTGCCGTACCGGGAGAGGTGGCCCCGCGGTGACGGCGGCGGCGACCGGCGGCCCCGGCACACCCCGCACGTGTCCCGCGGCTCCGCGGCACCGGAGGCGCACGTGACGACGAGCCCCGGCACCGACGGCACACCGGGGCCGGAGACCGGAACCGGCAGCTGCACCGGAAGCGGTACGAAGACCGATACCCAGACACATGCGGATACCGGCACCAGCGGAGTCATCCCCGCGGCCCGCCCCGCACCACCGCGCTCCACCCCGACGGGCCCGTCCCCCGCTCGTGAAGCCCCCGAAGCCCCCGCGACCCCCGAACACCCCTCGCCCACCGACCGTTTCCTCGCCAGGGCCACCCTGCTCACCGCCTCCCTCACGGTCGCGGCGGCGTTGCTCGGGCTGGTGCGGGACCAGTCGTTGGCGCGGTTGTTCGGGGCCGGGCGGGACACCGACGCCTTCCTGATCGCCTGGACGGTCCCCGAGTTCGCCACCACGCTGCTCATCGAGGACGGACTGGCCTTCGCGCTGATCCCGGCGTTCAGCGCGGCCATGGCCCGCCGCGCCCGGGGCGCGCCCGGGGAACCGGTGCGGGCGCTGGTGGCCGGCACCCTGCCCCGGCTGGCGCTGGCCTTCGCGGCGGTCGGGGCGCTGCTCGCGCTGGCCGCGCCGCGGTTCGTCGCGGTGCTGGCGCCGGGCCTGCCCGATCCGGCCCTCGCCGTGGACTGCACCCGGATCACCGCGAGCTGTGTGCTGAGCTTCGGCCTCGCCGGGTACGCCAGCGCGGCGCTCCGGGCGCACCACCGCTTCCTGGCACCCGCCGCGATCTACGTCGTGCACAACGTCGGTGTCATCGCGGCGATGTACGCGCTCGGCGGGCGCTGGGGCGTGCGGTCGGCGGCGTTCGGGGTCGCGGCGGGCGGCTGTCTGATGGTGGCCGTGCAACTGCCGTCCCTGGTGCGCGAGCTGCGCCGCCGGGCCGACGGGACACGGGCCGTCGCCGTCACCGTCGCCCCGGTGCCGCCGCTGGACGTGCCGCTGCTCGCCACCGTGCTGCTGTTCGCGCTGTGCCGGCAGTCCCAGGTGCTCATCGAGCGGTTCCTCGGCTCCGGCCTGCCCGCCGGGGCCATCTCACACCTGAACTACGCGCAGAAGGTCGCGCAGATCCCGATGACGCTGTCGACGATGCTGTGCACGGTCACCTTCCCGGTGGTGGCGCGGGCACTGGCCGACGGCGACACCGAGCGGGCCCGCGGCCGGGTGGAGCGGGACCTGGCGCTGGCGGCCCGTCTGGTGCTGCTCGGCACGGCCGGGGTCGTGGCCTGCGCCCCGCAGCTGATCGGGCTGCTGTTCCAGCGGGGCGCGTTCACGGCCGGGGACACCGCGGCGACCGCCGGCGTGATGCGTGTCTACGCGCTCGGACTGCTCGGCCAGACCCTGACCGGCGTGCTGGTGCGCTCGTACTTCTCGGCGGGCCGGGCCACCTGGTACCCGGTGGCCGCGATGACCGCGGGGATCGCCGCGACCTGGGGGATCGGCGCCTGGACGGCCGGTTCCCGGGGTGCCGCCGGGATCGCCGCCGCCAACGCCGCCGGCATCACCCTCACCGCCGTCCTGCTGCTCGCCGGCACGGGCCGGCGCGGCGTGCCCCTGCGGACCGGCTCCGTGCTGCGCGGGCTGGGCCGTCCGCTGCGGGCGGCGGCGGTGGCGGTCCCGGCCGGCGGGTTCGCCGCGGGTCCGCCGTCGTCTCCGCTCGCCGGGCTCGTCGCCGGCGGCGCCACGGTGACCGTCGTCTTCCTCCTGCTCGGCGGGGTCCCGGGAGCCCGGGACCACGTGCCCGCGCTCCGTTCCCTCCGCACCCTCATCCGAAGGCTCGCCCATGTCCTCTTCCGTTGAGTCCCCGGCACCCGCCGGGGCGCTCCCCCGCGGCCCGGTGCCGTGGATCGCCATGTACCACTCGGTCGGCGACTGCTCCGACGACCCCTACCGCGTCACGGTCACCCCGGACCGGCTGGCGCGGCAGCTGGGCTGGCTGCGCCGGCGGGGGCTGCGCGGGGTGTCGGTGGCCGAGCTGCTGGCCGCCCTCGCCCGTGGCGCGGGCCGGAACCTGGTGGGGCTCACCTTCGACGACGGGTACGCCGACTTCCTCGCGGACGCCCTGCCGGTGCTGGACCGCTGGGAGTGTTCGGCCACCCTGTTCGTCCTGCCCGGCCGGCTCGGCGGCGACAACGCCTGGGACCCGCTGGGCCCGCGCAAGCCGCTGCTGACCGCCGACGGCGTCCGGCGGGCCGCCGCCGCGGGCGTGGAGATCGGCTCGCACGGCCTCACCCACGTCGACCTCACCCGCGCCGACGACGGCCGACTGGCGGCGGAGACCGCCGGGAGCCGGGCCGCGCTGGAGGAGCTGACCGGTGCTCCGCCCGCCGGCTTCTGCTACCCGTACGGCACGGTCGACCGGCGTGTCCTGGAGGCGGTGCGGGCGGCCGGTTACGACTACGCCTGCGCCATCGACCCGGGCGGGCTGACCGGCCCGCACGCCCTGCCGCGGGTGCACATCGGGCAGCACGACACCGCCGTGCGCCTGTTCCTGAAGCGCCGGCTGCACCGGCTGCGCCGACGGCCCGTCGAGGGGCTGCGATGAGGGTGCTGCACATCATCACCGGGCTCGGGGTGGGCGGCGCCGAGCAGCAACTGCGGTTGTTGCTGCGCCACTTGCCGGTCGAGTGCGAGGTGGTCACGCTGACCGACCCGGGGCCGGTCGCCGACGGGCTCAGGGCCGACGGGGTGCGGGTGACCCACCTCGGCATGAGCGGCAACCGCGATCTGAGCGCGCTGCCCCGGCTGGCCCGCGTCATCCGGCGCGGCCGGTACGACCTGGTGCACACCCACCTCTACCGGGCCTGCCTGTACGGCCGGATCGCCGCCCGGCTGGCCGGGGTGCGCACGGTCGTCGCCACCGAGCACTCCCTGGGCGACACGCAGACGGAGGGCCGGCCGCTCGGCGCCGGGGTGCGCGCACTGTATCTGCTGGGCGAACGGCTGGGCCGGTCCACGGTCGCCGTCTCCCCGGCCGTCGCCGCCCGGCTGGCCCGCTGGGGCGTGCCCCGGCCGCGGATCGCGGTCGTGCCCAACGGTATCGACCTGGCGCGGTTCGCCTTCGACCCGGAGGCCCGCCGCGGTACCCGTGCCGCGCTCGGGCTGCCCGAGGACGCCTTCGTGATCGGCGGCATCGGCCGGCTCGTCCCCGGCAAACGCTTCGACGTCCTGGTCCGGGCGCTGGCCGACCTGCCCGCGGACTGCCGGCTGCTGCTGGTCGGCGGCGGCCCGCAGGAATCCGTCCTGCGGCTGGCCGCGCGGCGGGCGGGGGTCGCGGACCGGGTGCTGTTCGCCGGGGAGCGGCCGTACCTGCCCGACGGCTCGCCCGGTCCCGCCCTGCCCGCGCTGGCCTCGGCGATGGACGTACTCGCCGCCCCCTCCCCCGAGGAGGCGTTCGGGCTCGCGGTGGTGGAGGCGCTCGCGGCCGGGCTGCCGGTGCGCTACACCTCCTGCCCGGCCCTGGAGGACCTGCCGCCCCGGGCCGCCCCGGCCGCGGCACGCGTCCCGTGCGACGCCGCCGCCTACGCCCGTGCGCTCGCCGCGGTCCGCGCCGCCGGCCCCGGCGAGCGCACCGCCTGCGAGGCCGCCCGCCACTACCGCATCACCCGCAGCGCCGCCCGGCTGATGGACGTCTACGCGGCGGCGCTCGCCCACCCGGCCCCGACGTCCCGTTCCCCGCAGAAAGTCGGCTCCGCATGACCGAGAACCAGACCCGGCACCACCGCACTTCCCGCCTCTCCCGGCTCCGCGCGCTGCCGCCCTGGTCGCTGGTGGCGGCCGGGGTCCTCACGGGCGGACTGCTGGGCGGCGGGTACGGCGTGCTGCGACCCGCCCAGTACACGGCGACCGCCTATGTGGTCGCCGTCCCCGGCGAGCGGGCCGACACCGCCACCGCGCTCGGCTTCGCGCAGGCCTACGGCCGGGTCGCCACGCAGATCGCGGTGCTCGGCGACGCCCAGGCGCGGGCCGGGGTGCCGGTGGCCACCCTGCGGGCCGCCGTGCGCACCGCGACCTCGCCGGACGCCCCCATGGTCGCCGTCTCCGCCACCTCCGCCCGCCCGGCCCGGGCCGCCGCCATGGCCAACGCGGTCGCCGGCGCGCTCACCCGGCACGCCGACGCCGCCCGCGCCGACACCCACGTCGGGCTGCGGGAGTTCAGTCCGGCGGTGCGGCCGGCCGAGCCCGCCTCGCCCTCCGCCGGGGTGACCGGGCTGGTCGGGGCGGGCGCGGGCGGACTGCTCGGCGCCCTCGCGCTGCTGGTGCGGCCCGGGCGGCGGCCGGAGGAGGGGATCGTCCGTCCGGCCACGGTGCCCGGTCCGGCCGTCGCCGCCGACGCGCACGGCCGGCTGTGACCGCCACCGCCACGGCGCGCGCCGCGAGCCCCGCCCTCACCGTCGACCTCGTCACCGACGGGCCCGCCTTCGCCGCGCTGGCCCCGGCCTGGGGACGGCTGTTCGGGCGGTGCGCCGCCGCGACCCCGTTCCAGAGCCACGCCTGGCTGCACTCGTGGTGGCTGTCGTACGGCCGGCCCGGACGGCTCCGGCTGCTGGTGGTACGGGCCGGCCGTGACCTGGTGGCCGCCGCGCCGCTGACGCTGGTCGGCCGGCCGCTGCCCGCGCTGGTGCCCCTCGGCGGGGGGATCTCCGACTACGCGGACGTCCTGCTGGACGACACCGACGACGGGCGGGCGGCCGGAGCGCTCGCCGGGGCACTCGCGGACGTGGCCCGCACGGCGCTGGTCGACTTCCGTGAGGTGCGCCCGGGCGGCGCGGTGGAGCGGGTGTACGACCGCTGGCGCGGGCCGCGCCGTACGGTGGACGACTCGCCGTGCCTGGAGCTGCCGGCCGTGCCGATGGACGAGCTGATCGCCCGGCTGCCGTCGGGCAAGTCCGGCCAGCGGGCACGGGCCCAGTTGCGCCGGCTGACCGCGCTGGGCGTGCGGCGGCGGACGGTGGGCCCGGAGGAGGTGGACGCGGCGCTCGGCCGGCTGCTGGAGCTGCACCGGATGCAGTGGCAGGGGCGGAAGGTGACGAGCGAGCACCTGCGGCCCCGGTTCCGGGCGCACCTGGTGCGTGCGGTGGGCCCGATGGTGCGGGCGGGGAACGCGGTGGTCACCGAGTTCCGGATCGGCGACGACGTGGTGGCCGTCGACCTGACCCTGCTCTCGGGAAGTCTGGCCGGCGGCTACCTCTACGGCGCCCATCCGGGGCTCAGGGAACGCAAGGCGGACGTGGCGGTGATGCTGCTGGACGCCTGCGCGAGGCACACCGCCGACGGTGCGCGCGGCACGCTGAGCCTGCTGCGCGGTGACGAGCCGTACAAGCACCACTGGCGGCCCGAGCGGGTCGTCAACCGGCGGCTGCTCATGGCCCGCCGGGCCACCGCCCCGCTGCTGACGGCAGCACTGTGCGGCGCGACCACCCGGCAGCGGGGCAGGGAGGTACGGCACCGGTGGCGGGAACGCGGCGCCGAAACGTCCTAGCCTCCGGTCAGCCACCAGTCGAGGCCCGGGCAGGGCTGCCGGCCGAGCCAGTACTCCGCCCAGCCGCCCGGGTCCGGCGGCGCGCACGGTGCCGGGGACCCGGGGCCGGGCGCGGGCACCGGTGACGGGGTGGGGGACGGAGGCGGGGTGGTCGCCGGGGACGGGGTCGGCTCGGGGGGCGGTGCGGGCTGCTCGCCGCGGCCGTACAGGGCGGTGCGGTAGGCGAGCGACGCGGCGGGGTTGTCCGGGCACTGCCAGACGCCGTGCGGGCAGTAGTCGGTGAGCGTGTTGTACAGCGGCCGGTGCTCCTCGAACCAGGCGAGCATGCGCCGCATGTACTCCGGGTCGTCCCCGTTGCGGAAGAGTCCCCACTCCGGGTACGAGAGCGGCTTGCCGTGGGCGCGTGCGAACTCCACGTGCTGCCGGAGGCCGTAGGGCTCTTCCACCTGTTCGTCGAAGGACATTCCGGCCGGCTGGTCGTAGGAGTCCATGCCGACGATGTCGACCGTGTCGTCCCCCGGGTAGCACTCGGTCCAGGGAACGGCGTCCCGGCCGCGGCTCGGCGCGAAGTCGAACCGGAACCGCTGTCCGGGCACCGCGCGCATGGCGGTGACGATCCTGTTCCAGTACGCCTTCCAGGCGAGCGGGTCCGGTCCGCAGCGATGGGTGTAGGTGACGCCGTTCATCTCCCAGCCGAGCACGATCACCGTGTCCGGCACCCGCAACCGCACCAGCCGCTCGGCCAGGGTCCGGAAGTGCCGGTCGAACGCGCCGTCCGCGGCCTGCCGCAACAGCGAGCGCACCTCCGCGTCCGGCACGTCGTCCTCGTTGTGTTCCTGCATCGGCACGTTGAGGACGAGCGTCCGGTCCGTCTCCTGGCGCCGCCAGTGCGCCCAGGTCTCCAGGAAGCCGGGCGGGCCCTCGATGTCCTGCCAGGTGCCGCCGGGCAGATAGGTGTGGGCGACCTTCGGCTCGGTCCCGCCGAGCCAGCGACGCAGTCCGGCGACGCGCGCGACCCCGCGGGGCCCGGAGCCGAGGAACGCCCCGAACGGCGGGACGGTCCGCTCGGGCGCGGGGGGCGCCGCGTCCGCGGGGGGCGCCGGGTCCGGGGCCAGGCGGGGGCCGACCGCCAGGGCGGCCGACATGACCGCCACCGCCGCGATCAGGGCCGGACGCCGACGCGGGGCGCCGCGCTGCCGTGAGGCCATGCCCGCTCCTTCCAACAACCACGAGACGACCGGGACATCGAACGGTGCGGGGGGACGGTGCGGGGGTTGAACGGCGGGAGGGCGGCGGTGCGCGGGTCCGACCGGACGGCGGGTCACCATCGGACGGCGTGGCGAGGTGCCGGAGCCGGTCCGGCCCTGAAGGATGCTCCACGGCGCGGGAGCACGCCGTGCGCCGCGGGGTGCCGGACACCCGGTCCGGCACCCGGCGCGTCACCGACGGGAGGCTGCCCGGCCTCGCCGGTACAGGATCGTCCCGGCCGCGATCAGCGCGGCACCGGCGGCCGAGGTCGCGACCATGGCCCGGGCCTCACCACCGGTGTGCGGCAACGAGGGAGGCGAACCGGGGTGGTCCTCGTCGCCGTAGGGGGGCGGAGTGGTCTCGTCGTCGTCGCCGTACGAGGGCGGGGTCGTCTCATCGTCGCCATACGAGGGCGGGGTCGTCTCATCGTCGCCGTACGAAGGCGGAGTCGTCTCGTCATCGCCGTACGAAGGCGGAGTCGTCTCGTCATCGCCGTACGAAGGCGGAGTCGTCTCGCCGCCGTGGTGGGGCGGCGGGGTGGTCTCGTCGTCGCCGTAGGCGGGCGGGGTGGTCGTGCCCCCGTGGGGAGGCGGGGTCGTCTCGCCGCCGTGGTGGGGCGGCGGAGTCGTCTCGTCGTCGCCGTAGGCGGGTGGCGTGGTCTCGGCACCGCCATACGGGGGCGTGGAGTGGCTGCTGCCACCGTGGTCGTCCGAGTCGCCGTAGCCGCCGTGGTCGTCCGAGTGGCCGTAGCCGCCCTCGTCGCCGTAGCCGCCGTGGTCGCCGTGGCCGCCGTCGTGCCGGCCGTCACCCTGCTCCTTCGAACCCCGCTCATTGACGCAGGAGTTGCCGAACGCCGGGTTCAACGCTGCGACGGCGTCGATGGAGTTGCCGCAGATGTTGACCGGGACGTGCACCGGGACCTGGACGTTGTTCCCGGACAGCACCCCGGGGGAGCCCTGGGCACTGCCGTGCGCGTGGGTGTCGGCGAGCGCGGAGCCGCCGTACAGGGACAGCATGCCGGTCGCGGCGGCGGCCACGACCATGCCCTTGCTGAGGGTCTGTCGCAATCTCGTGGTCTTCCTGCTCGAAGAAGTGGGAAGGCCGGCCCCGGAACGAAGAATCGACGGATCGACGGTCCGGGGCCGGCCGGTACGCAGCCGGTGGGGCTGGTGGGTGTCGCTCTGACGGAAAGTCAGTCGTTGACGCAGGCGTCGCCCAGCGCCGGGTTCAGCAGGCCGATGATGTCCACCGTGTTGCCGCACAGGTTGATCGGCACGTGCAGCGGGACCTCGACGTTGTTGCCGGACAGGACGCCGGGGGAACCGACGGCCGCGCCCGAGGCGCCCGCGTCGGCGAAAGCCGGGGCGGCTCCGCCCAGGGCCAGGATGGCGCCGGCGACGACAGCAGCGCTCTTCTTCATGGACTGTTCCCTTCTCCGCGGTCATGCCCTGTGGCGGCCGAAGCCGAGCGAGCACAGCTGGAACGGCTCGCACCATGACCGGCAGGCTGTAGAACGAGGAATAGACAGCCGGAGAAACTGTGGAACGCGAGCAGTCCCCTAATTCACTCGAACGCCTTCATAGAATTGACACGTTGGCGGATCACGGGCGCGCCTTGGGGAGAAACGCTTTTCCATAAACGCCCGGACACAAGGCGCCGGACATGAAGCCGCTCGGGCGGTGGCGCGGATGGTCCGGCACACCGCCCGAGCGGTTCTGGGGCTCTTCCGGTCAGCTGATCGCGGACCCGTTTCCGGCGAGGACGGAGATGTCGTCCGCGACGTGCGACAGCGGCTCGTCGTCCTTGGACTGGGTGGAGTTCTCGGCGCACTGCTGGGTCTGCGGCGAGGACAGCACCGGGATGTCCTGCACGCCGACGTTGACCAGGGCCAGGATGTTCTGGACGTCCGCCTTGGCCGGCAGGCCGACGCAGAGCTTGTTGAGCGAGCTCTGCACCAGTGTGGCCTGCGGGCTCATGGCGCCCCCGGTCACGGAGTTGCCGAACGACTCGGCGGCGTCGTTGCCGCTGAGCGACGTGGTGCCGCGGTCGTTGCCGATGGCAAGCGCCTGGGGGGCTGCCGCCGCCGACACACCGAGGACGGACGCGGCGACCGCCGCCGCGGCCATTGCCTTCTTCAGCATTTCGCATTCCTTTCCTGGCTCTCGCCAAGACGCACGTTCCTGCGCTGCCATCAACCGGCGCGGGGGCGATTGGTTGCGGGGCGTCACCCGTTCGGCTCGTCCCGCGCGGCGGAGCCGGGGCAATGCGTCCTCGCGCGGCGACGACGTGCCGTTCGCTACGCCATCGGAGTGAATGGCAGCAACCCGTCGACCGGCTCGGCAGTTGATCCGGGCGCTCCGGTGGACGGGGTTTCTCAGAAGGGAATTTCACGTGATCAAGAAGGTTCTGGCTTCCACCGCGGTCCTGGCTTCCGCGGTCGGAGTCTCCGCCGCCGCGGCGGCGCCGGCCCTGGCCATCGGCAACGACCACGGCACCACGTCCTTCAGCGGCAACGGTGCCGACCAGGTGTTCGGCAACTCCGCCACGTACGGCAACATGAGCCCGCAGATGGCCCTCATCCAGGGTTCGTTCAACAAGCCCTGCATCGGACTGCCGGCCAAGGCCGACATCCAGAACATCGTCGGTCTGCTCAACGTCGGCGTGCAGGACATCCCGATCCTGTCCTCGCCGCAGACCCAGCAGTGCACCGAGAACTCCACCCAGGCCAAGGGCGACGAGGCGCTCTCGCACATCCTGGACGACATCTCGGCCCTGTCCGGCAACGGTGCCGCCGGCAGCTGAGTCTCGCCGGGTCCGCACGGGACCGCGACGGGCCGCCGATCGGATTCGGCGGTCCGTTCGCCGTTTCCGGCCCCCGCCGCGCCGGAGTGCGGCGCCGGACGGGGTGTTCATGCACTGATCGGACTGCGCTCCGCCGAACGGGGCACAGGCCGCAACCCGGGCTCGCTCCGGGGCGTTGTCGATCACACAGCTCCTCCCCGGAGTCCGCCTCTCGAAAGGGAACGAAGATGAAGAAGCTGTGGGCAACCGCGGCTGTCGCCGCCTCCGTCGTCGGCCTCGCCGGCGCCGCGGCACCGCAGGCCCTCGCCATCGGCAACGACCAGGGCACCACGTCGCTCAGCGGCAACGGCGCCGACCAGGTGTTCGGCAACTCCGCCACGCTCGGCGACCAGAGCCCGCAGCTCTCGCTGGTGCAGGGCTCGCTGAACAAGCCCTGCGTCGGGCTGCCGGTCAAGGCCGATGTCCAGAACATCGTCGGCCTGGTCAACGTGGGCGTGCAGGACATCCCGGTCCTGTCCTCGCCGCAGACCCAGCAGTGCACCGAGAACTCCACCCAGGCCAAGGGCGACGAGCCGCTGTCGCACATCCTGGACGACATCTCGGCCCTGTCCGGCAACGGCTCCGTCGGCAGCTGAGCGATTCCTCCGCGGCGGCGGGTCACCGGTTCTCCCGGTGGCCCGCCGCCGTTTCGCGTGGGTCACTCGCGGTACAGCGCCTCGATCTCGGCGGCGTACGCGGCCGTCACCGCATGCCGCCTGACCTTCAGCAAGGGGGTCAGCAACCCGTTCTCCTCGGTGAACTCCCCCTCGATCAGCGCTAGGAGACGACGTCCTTGCGGGCGAAGCCGCGGAACGCCAGCACGAACAGCACCAGGGCGTAGGTCAGGGAGATCGCCGATCCCTGGATCATGCCCGACCACTCGGGTTGCGGCTGGACGGCGTCCGCCCAGGCGAACTGCCAGTGCGCGGGCAGGAAGTCGCGCCAGTGGCCGAGGGCGGTGACGGCGTCCAGGACGTTGCCGACGATGGTCAGGCCGACCGCGCCGCCGACCGCGCCGAGCGGGGCGTCCGTCCGGGTCGACAGCCAGAACGCGAGGCCCGCGGTGACCAGCTGGGACACGAAGATGTACGCCACGGCCACCAGGAGCCGCTGGGCCGCCGTGCCGGTGTCCAGCGCGCCGCCGGTGGGGATCTCCAGCGGGCCCCAGCCGTAGGCGGCGGTACCGGCGGCCAGCGCCACCAGCGGCAGCAGCACCATCGCGGCGAGGCTCAGCCCGAGCGCCACGACGAGCTTGGACCACAGCAGCCGGGCGCGCGGCACCGGCGCGGCGAGCAGATAGCGCAGCGAGGACCAGCTCGCCTCCGAGGCGACCGTGTCCCCGCAGAACAGGGCGACCGGGATGACCAGCAGGAAGCCCGCCGACACGAACAGGTTCACGGCGGCGAAGTTGGCGCCGGAGGCGGTGGCCGTGTCCATCAGCGTGATCCGGCCGTTCCGGCCGCCCGGGTCGCCGCCGACCGCGAAGGCGATCAGCAGCACGAACGGCAGCACGGCCAGGACCCCGCCCATGAGCAGGGTGCGGCGCCGTTTGAGCTGGCGGGCCAGCTCCACCCGCAGCGGCAGGGTGCGCCCCGCCTGGTAGCCGGAGGCCACCTCGGTGAGCGTGCTCATGCGGAACCTCCGATCAGGGTGAGGAAGGCGTCTTCCAGGCGGCGGTGCGGGCCGACCGAGGCGACCGGCACCTCCAGCCGCACCAGCTCCACGACCAGCCGCTCGGCCGTGCCGCCGGGTTCCAGCCGGATCAGCAGCCCGTCGTCGGTGCGCACCGCGGAGGCCACCTCGTCCAGCGCGGCCACCTTCTCCACCACCGGTTCCTCCACCGGGGTGGCGGTGCCGACCAGCACGGTGTCGCCGGAGCCGATGATCTCCCGCACCGGGCCCGCCTGCACCAGCCGGCCGCGGTCCATCACCACCAGGTGGGTGCAGGACTGCTCCACCTCGGCGAGCAGATGGCTGGAGACGATCACCGTGCGTCCGCCGGACGCGTAGCGGATCATCACCTCGCGCATCTCGCGGATCTGGGGCGGATCCAGGCCGTTGGTGGGCTCGTCCAGGATGAGCAGGTCGGGCAGGCCCAGCATGGCCTGGGCGATGGCGAGGCGCTGGCGCATGCCCTGGGAGTAGGTGCGCACCGCGCGGGCGAGGGCGTCGCCGAGCCCGGCGATCTCCAGCGCCTCGTCCAGGTGGGCGTCCTCGGGCGGGCGGCCGGTGGCCCGCCAGTACAGCTCCAGGTTCTCCCGGCCGGACAGGTGGGGCAGGAAGCCGGCGCCCTCGACGAACGCGCCGACCCGGGAGAGCACCGGGGCGCCGGGGCGGATCGCGTGGCCGAAGACGCGGATCTCGCCGTCGTCCGGTGTGATCAGGCCCATCAGCATGCGCAGGGTGGTGGTCTTGCCCGCGCCGTTCGGTCCGAGCAGGCCGAGCACCTGGCCGCTCTCCACCCGGAAGGAGAGGCCGCGGACGGCGTACCGGTCGATGGACTTCGCGTACCGCTTGCCCAGGTTCTCGATCACCAGCGGGACGCCGGCCAGCTCCGGGTCGGGGGCCGGGGCGGCCGTGCGGCGGCGGGCGGTGAGCAGCAGGGCGAGGGCGGCGAGGGCGCCGGCGGCGGGCAGCCACCAGACCCAGGCGGGCAGGGGCACGGCGGCGCTGGTGACCGCGGGGGCCGTGGGCACCTCGAGGTCTCCCCTGAGGGAGACGGTGTAGCCGGCCGGGGCGGCCGGTGAGGCGTAGCCGAGGTCGGTGGAGGCGAGGACCAGGCGGAGCCGGTGGCCCTTGCGCACCTCGTGGTCGACGGCCGGGAGCGTGAGGGTGACGTCCTTGCCCGCCTTGGCGCCGGTCACCCGGACGGGGGTCACGAGCCGGGCGGGCAGCACCGGCCGGGTGCCGCCGGGGCCGACGTCGTAGACCTTGGCGAACAGGACGGCGTCGTCGCGGGTGGAGGTGATGTGGACGGTGGCCGTCGGGGTTCCGGTGACGCGCAGGTCGCGGGTGAGCGGTGCCGAGTCGAACCCGGCGTACTGGCCGGGGAAGTCCAGGGAGACGCCGAGGCCGAGCGCGGACAGCCGGGCGAGGCCGCCGCCGGAGCCGCCGAGGCCGGGCAGCGCGGAGACGGCGGGCGGGCTGCCGCCGGCCGGGTTGGCGACGTGCTGTTCGCCGCCGGTGAGGGCGACGGCGCGCCGGTGGTCGCGCAGGCCCGGGTAGGCGTCGGCGCTCGCGCCGCGCAGCAGGGTCGTGCCGTCGGTGGAGTCGACGCCTCCGGTGCGGGTGATCCGGAAGGCCGGGCCGGTGTCGGCGCCCTCGTCGTCCTTCAGGTACCGGTCGAACCAGGCCCGCACGCGTGCCTCGACGCGGTCGGTCTCCATGTCGCCGCCGTCGTGTCCGCCGGCGATCCAGTCGACGGCGACGGGGGCGCCGTTGGCGCGGATCGCCCGCTCGGCCGCGTCGGCCTGGTCGAGGGTGAACAGGGAGTCCGTCTGCCCCTGCACCAGCAGCGTGGGCACCTTGATCCGGTCTCCGACGGCGGACGGCGAGCGCTCCTCCAGCAGCTTCCGGGCGGCCGGGTCCGGTACGCCGGAGCCGGCGACCCGGTCGTACATCCGGCAGAGCGCGGGCTCGAACGCGGCGCAGCCGCCGCCGCCGTTCACGAAGACGCCGGCCCACAGCTTCTTGAACACGCCGTCGGGGAACAGGGCGTCCGCGAGGTTCCAGTAGGTGATCTCCGGGGCGATGGCGTCGACCCGGCGGTCGTGTCCGGCGGCGAGCAGCGCGATGGCGCCGCCGTAGGAGCCGCCGGCCACGCCGACGCGCGGGTCGCCGGGCTTGTCGAGCCGCACCTGGGGCTGTTTCGCCAGCCAGTCGATGAGCCGGGAGACGTCGGCGACCTCGCCGTCGGGGGCGTTCAGCCCGATCTTCCCGGTGGACCGGCCGAAGCCGCGCGCGGACCAGGTCAGGACCGCGTACCCGTCCCGGGCGAGGTCCTCGGCCTGGCGGCGCATGTCGTCCTTGCTGCCGCCGAAGCCGTGCCCGAGCAGCACGGCGGGGTGCCGGCCGCCGTCGGCCGGGGTGAAGTACGAGGTGTCCAGGCGGGCCCCGTCGACGGCCATGACCCGCTCGCTGACGCGCACGGCCGGGGTGTCGTCGGAGGCGACGGCCGCCGTCCACGTACCGGCGCCGGCGAGCACCACGACGGCGGCCACGGCGGCGGTGAGCCGGCCGGGCCGCCGTGCCGCCCGGCGCAGCGCGGACAGTCGAAGATCCATGCGTCAACGGTACGGGGCGGGACCGACAGCCGCCGTAGACCCCGGGGGGACCGGGCCGCCCTCCGCGGGGAGTACGGGGGCGCCCCGCCGTACCGCGTCCGTGGTACGGCGGGGCGCGGCGGGGGCGGTCAGGCCCGGGCGTCCTCCGGGATCGACACCAGCCAGTGGGTGTCGCGGCGGGGGCGCAGGTACAGGGCCCAGTAGAGGGTGGCCACGGCGGTGATGCCGCCGGTCCACAGCAGGTAGGTGACCTCCTGCTGGACCAGGATGTAGGCCAGGACGGCGATGAGCAGGACCGGCACCGCGGGCCACAGCGGCATCCGCCAGGCGGGCGTGTGCTTGTGGGAGCCGCGGCGGGCGAGCAGGGCGGCGACCGCGACCAGCAGGTACATGGCGGTCACCGAGACGCCCGTGACGCCGTAGAGGGTGTCCAGGTTGACGAAGCAGAGCAGGGCGCCGGGGACGCCGACCGCGAGGGTGGCCACCCAGGGGGAGCCGAAGCGGCCGAGCCGGGAGAAGACCGTGTTGACCGGGCCGGGCCAGGCCTTGTCGCGGGCGGAGGCGAACAGGACGCGGGAGTTCTGGATGACCATGACGATGCCCGCGTTGATGATGGCGAGGGCCACGCAGAGGCTGACGAAGGTGCCGACCGCGGAGTTGGACCAGGCGGTGACCATGGAGCTGATGTCGCCGCCGGTCAGCTCCTTGAGGTCGGAGGCGCCCATGGTGATGGCGGCGACCGGCACCAGGATGACCACGGTGGAGATGGCGAGGGTGGCGAGGACCGTGCGGGCGACGTTGCGGCGCGGGTCCTCCAGTTCCTCGGAGAGGTAGACGGCGGTCGAGAAGCCCTGGGTGATGAAGAGGGCGATGGCGAGTCCGGAGACCACCAGCATCGCGGTGACGGTGTCCGCGTGGCCGTGGGCGCCGGCCACCTGCATCGAGACCAGGCTGCCGGCCCCGCGGTGGCTGTGCGAGAAGCCCAGCAGGGCGACGACCCCGGCGGCGATGACCTCCAGGACCAGGAAGATGCCGGTGATCCAGGCGTTGGCGCGCAGGTCGAGCAGGCCGGCGAGGGTGGCGAGCAGCATCACGCCGGCGCCGGTCATGGACGGGTCGAGGTGGACGAGCGGGGCGAGGTAGTCCGCCGTGCCCATCGCGATCACCGGTGGCACGATCATGACGACCAGCAGGGAGAGGACGAAGACGAGCCAGCCGGCGAGCCGTCCGGCCATCGTCGACACCATGGCGTACTCGCCGCCCGCGCTGGGGATGAGGGTGCCCAGCTCGGAGTAGCAGAACGCCACGGCGATACAGAGGAGCGAGCCGATGGCGATCGTCAGGGCGGTGGCGGTGCCGAGGGAACCGAACAGGTCCGGGACCACGACGAAGAGCGTGGAGGCGGGCGTGACGCACGACAGCGTCAGCAGGGTGCCGCCCACGACACCGATGGAGCGCTTCAGCCCCTGCGCGGGGGCTGGAGCGGTGTCGACCACGGACTTCTGGAGCGTGTCGGTCATGCGGCGGTTCCGATCGACTCGTGACTGAGGTGGGGGTCGGGAGCGCTATCGCCTCCGGCGGATCGTCGTACGTTCGTCTCGTCCGCTCCCGGCGTGCATAGGGAACCCGGCGAGAACCCCCACGTCAATGGCCGTTCACCTTCGGAATCCGTAGTTCCGTTTAACTGGAGGCCGCATCACTTTCCCAGGCTGTAACACTTGGTGGTTGCATCCAATAAGCCCAGACCTAGTGTGACCTTGCTTTCAAAGGTCACCTTGCGGCAACCCCTTCGTCACCCGTTTCGTCCGCAGTGCACGGGAACCGCAGCCGACGTCTCAAAAAAATGTCAGCCGTCCGCTATCCGGACCGGCATTCCGGGCGCGGTCATGTCACAGGTGGCCGATAGAGTGCGCCCCTCACGACGGACACGGGGTTTTTGGGGTGGGGACATGACGAAGCGGCACACCGCCGCCTGGATGGCGGTCACGGCGGCGGCGCTGGTGGCCGCCACCGGCTGCGGCACGGAGAGCGCCAGGACGGCCGTGAAGGCGGTCGGCAAGGCCGACGCGGCGATGGCCGCGCTGGCCAGGGCCACGGACCGGACGCAGCAGCTGGGCTCGGCCGAGGTGCGGATGTCGACCGACTTCGGCACCGGCACCCCGGTCGCCATGGAGGGCACCTACTCCTGGGGCGACGGGTACGCCTTCGACGTCCTGATGGACACCGACACCGCCCGTATGCAGGCGGTGAACCACGCCCGGAAGACGCACGTCCTGTTCGTCGACGGCGTCTACTACTACGACGTCGACCCCTTCCGCTCCGGCCCGTACCAGGGCAAGGACTGGATCAAGGTCGACGGTTCGGCCGTGTTCGGAAAGAAGGGCGCCCAGGCCCTCGCCGGTGACAACGGCAGCCCCTCGGCCTCCATGATGGGCCTGAAGCACGCCAAGGACGTCTCGGACCTCGGCACGCAGACCGTGGACGGGCACCGCACCACGCACTACCGCGGCGTGGTCGACCAGGACCACATGGGCAGGCTCAAGGACGCGTACGGCGAGGGCAGCCCGCTGAGCGCGGCGACCGGAGCGACCTCGATCACCATGGACGTGTGGGTCGGCTCCGACGGCCTCCCGGTGCGGCTGAAGCAGAAGATGGGCACCATGACGGTGACCATGGACTTCGAGAGGTTCGGCCGGTCCGTCGCCGTCAAGGCGCCGGCCGCGTCGCGCACCGCCGACCTCACCGAAGTGATCAGGAACCAGCAGCGGCGGCAGGGCTGACCGCGACGGTGCCCCGTCCTCCCGTGCGGAGGGCGGGGCACCGTGGCGTCAGGGCTCAGTGGTTGCGCGGGAAGCCCAGGTCCACACCGGCCGGGGCGTCGGCCGGGTCGGGCCAGCGGGTGGTGACGACCTTGCCGCGGGTGTAGAAGTGCGTGCCGTCGTTGCCGTAGACGTGGTGGTCGCCGAAGAGCGAGTCCTTCCAGCCGCCGAAGGAGTGGTAGCCCACCGGCACCGGGATCGGCACGTTCACGCCGACCATGCCGGCCTCGACCTCCAGCTGGAAGCGGCGGGCGGCGCCGCCGTCCCGGGTGAAGATCGCGGTGCCGTTGCCGAACGGCGAGGCGTTGATGAGCGCCACGCCCTCCTCGTAGGTCTCGGCGCGCAGCACGCACAGCACCGGGCCGAAGATCTCGTCCTGGTACGCCTTCGCGGTGGTCGGCACCCGGTCCAGCAGGGAGATGCCGATCCAGTGGCCGTCCTCGTGGCCCTCGACGGTGTAGCCGGTGCCGTCGAGCACGACCTCGGCGCCCTCGGCGGCGGCGCCCGACACGTACGCGGCCACCTTGTCGCGGTGGGCGGCCGTGATCAGCGGGCCCATCTCGGAGGCCGGGTCGTCGCCCGGACCGATCTTGATCTTCTCGGCGCGCTCGCGGATCTTCTCCACCAGCGTGTCGCCGATCGCGCCGACCGCCACGACGGCCGAGATGGCCATGCAGCGCTCGCCGGCGGAGCCGTAGGCCGCGGAGACGGCCGCGTCGGCCGCCGCGTCCAGGTCGGCGTCGGGCAGGACCAGCATGTGGTTCTTGGCGCCGCCGAGCGCCTGCACCCGCTTGCCGTTGGCGGAGGCGGTGGCGTGGATGTGGCGGGCGATCGGGGTCGAGCCCACGAAGGAGACGGCCTTGACGTCCGGGTGCTCCAGCAGGCGGTCGACGGCCGCCTTGTCGCCGTGCACGACGTTGAACACGCCGTCGGGCAGACCGGCCTCGGACAGCAGCTCGGCGATCCGGACCGACGCCGACGGGTCCTTCTCGCTCGGCTTCAGCACGAAGGTGTTGCCGCACGCGATGGCGATCGGGAACATCCACATCGGGACCATCGCCGGGAAGTTGAACGGCGTGATGCCCGCGACGACACCGAGCGGCTGGCGGATCGAGGCCACGTCGACCCGGCTGGCGACCTGCGTGGACAGCTCGCCCTTGAGCTGGACGCTGATGCCGCAGGCAAGGTCCACGATCTCCAGGCCGCGGGCCACCTCACCGAGCGCGTCCGAGTGCACCTTGCCGTGCTCGGCGGTGATCAGCCCGGCGATCTCGTCGCGGTGGGCGTCGAGCAGCGCGCGGAACCGGAACAGGATGCCCGTGCGCTGGGCGAGCGAGGACTGGCCCCAGGCGGTGAAGGCGTCCTTGGCCGCCGCGACGGCCGCGTCCACCTCCTCGGCCGACGCGAACGCGACCTTCGTGGTCACCGCGCCGGTCGCCGGGTCGGTGACCGGCCCGTGGTTGCCCGAGGCGCCTTCGACGGTCTTTCCGCCGATCCAGTGGTTGACGATCTTCGTCATGCCCAGAGACTCCTTCTCACAGATGGCGGCGTCGGGTCGAGACGTGCCGTTCGTACAGCTCACGTGCCTTGACCGCCGACGGTCGGGTCGCGGTCTCGGCCACGGGAACATCCCACCAGGCGTGCGCTTCGGGCGCGCCCGACACAGTGTCGGACGTTTCGGTCTCCACGTAGACACATGTGGGAGTCCGGGCGTCCCGGGCCTCGGCGAGCGCCGCGCGCAGCTCCCCCACGGTCCGCGCGCGCAGCACCCGCATGCCGAGGCTGGCCGCGTTGGCGGCGAGGTCGACGGGCAGCGGGGCGCCCGTGTACCGGCCCGCCCCGGCCGGGAACCGGTAGGCGGTGCCGAACCGCTCGCCGCCCACCGCCTCCGACAGGCCGCCGATCGAGGCGTACCCGTGGTTCTGCACCAGCAGCAGCTTGATCGCGACGCCCTCCTGCACGGCGGTCACGATCTCCGTCGGCATCATCAGGTAGGTGCCGTCGCCGACCAGGGCCCACACGTTCCGCTCCGGCGCGGCGAGCTTCACGCCGAGCGCGGCCGGGATCTCGTAGCCCATGCAGGAGTAGCCGTATTCCAGGTGGTACTGGTCGCGGGACCGCGCCCGCCACAGCCTGTGCAGGTCGCCGGGGAGCGAGCCGGCCGCGCCCACGATGATGTCCGACTCGTCCACCAGGGCGTCCAGGGCGCCGATGACCTGCGGCTGGGTCGGCCGGGCGGTGGGCTCACCGGCCGCGAGGCAGGCGTCGACGCGCCGCTCCCAGCGCTCCTTGCCCGCCGTGTACTCGGTGACGTACGCGTCGGCCGCCCGGTGCCCGTGCGTCACCAGGGCCTCGGTCAGCTCGCCCAGGCCGCTGCGGGCGTCCGCGACCAGCGGGAGTCCGGCCAGCTTGTGGCCGTCGAAGGGCGCGATGTTGAGGTTCAGGAAGCGGACGTCCGGGTGCTCGAAGAGGGTGCCGGAGGCGGTGGTGAAGTCGGTGTACCGGGTGCCGACGCCGATCACCAGGTCCGCGGTGCGGGCCAGTCCGTCGGCGGTCGCGGTGCCGGTGTGGCCGATCCCGCCGACGTCCTGCGGGTGGTCGTACCGCAGTGCTCCCTTCCCGGCCTGGGTGGCGGCGACCGGGATGCGGGTGGCCGTCGCGAACTCGGCGAGGGCCTCCTCTGCGCGGCTGTGCCGCACTCCGCCGCCGGCGACGACCAGGGGCCGCCGCGCCTGACGGATCGCCCGGACCGCCTCCGCCAGCTCGGTCGGGTCCGCGCCCGGCCGCCGTACCGTCCACACGCGCTCGGCGAAGAACTCCTCCGGCCAGTCGTACGCCTCCGCCTGGACGTCCTGCGGCAGGGCGAGGGTGACCGCGCCGGTCTCCACCGGGTCGGTCAGGACCCGCATCGCCTGGAGCGCGGCCGGGATCAGCGCCTCCGGCCGGGTGACGCGGTCGAAGTACCTCGACACCGGGCGCAGGGTGTCGTTGACCGAGACGTCGCCGGCGTACGGCACCTCCAATTGCTGGAGGACCGGGTCGGCGGGGCGGGTGGCGAAGACGTCGCCGGGCAGCAGCAGGACCGGGAGGTGGTTGATCGTGGCGAGGGCGGCGCCCGTGACCAGGTTGGTCGCGCCCGGGCCGATCGAGGTCGTCACCGCGTGGGTGGACAGCCGGTTCGACTGGCGGGCGTAGCCGACGGCCGCGTGCACCATGGCCTGTTCGTTGCGGCCCTGGTGGTACGGCATGGCGTCGGCGTACTCGACGAGCGCCTGGCCGATCCCGGCGACGTTGCCGTGCCCGAGGATGCCCCAGGTGGCGCCGATCAGCCGGCGGCGCGTGCCGTCCCGCTCGGTGTGCTGGGCGGCGAGGAAGCGGACGAGCGCCTGGGCGACGGTCAGCCGGGTCGTCGTCATCGGTACCCCCCGGTGGTCCGCGCGTGGTCGGGGTGGAAGCGGATGCGCCACTCCCGTGTCCCGCCCGGACCCGCCATGACGTTCAGGTAGTACATGTCGTGTCCGGGCTGGGCGATGGACGGGCCGTGCCAGCCGTCGGGGACCAGGACCGTGTCGCCGGAGCGCACCTCGGCGAGGACGTCGGAGCCGCCGGGGCGCGAGGGGGACACGCGCTGGTAGCCGAGACCGTTCGGGCCGTCGATCTCGAAGTAGTAGATCTCCTCCAGTACGGACTCCTCGCCCGGCCGGTACTCGTCGTGCTTGTGCGGCGGGTACGACGACCAGTTGCCGCCCGGGGTGATCACCTCCACGGCGATCAGCCGGTCGCAGGCGAAGGCGTCCGCGGCGGCGAAGTTGCGCACCCGGCGGGCGCAGCCGCCGCTGCCGCGCTCCTCGACGGGGACCTCCGGCGCGGGGCCGTAGCGGGCGGGGAGTCGTCGCTCGCACTTCGCTCCTGCCAGGGCGAAGCGGCCTCCCGCGCCGGAGGCGATCTGGACCCGGGCGCCCCGGGGGGCGTACGCGAAGTCGGAGACGTCCGCGAACACGCTTTCCCGGCCCAGGAGTTGGAACTCGTCGTGCTCAATTTGTACGGTACATCCGCCTTCCAGCGGAAGCACGATCCACTCGCTGTCCCCGGTGGTGAACGTATGCGTACCGCCGGGTGCCAGCTCCGCGACGCGCAGGCTGCTGTGCGCCCATCCGGCCCGCTCGGGGCCGATGTCGACGGCGTACCAGGCGTTCGCGGCCGCGCCCTTCGGCAGGTGCAGGTCGGTACCGGTCATGCGCCCCTCACAGCAGTCCTACGGCGGTGTCGACGGCGGCGGCCACATCGCCGTCCGCCGGGTACAGCAGCGAGCGGCCGGCCACCAGGCCGCGCACGGTGGGCAGGCGGAGCGCGGCGCGCCACTTCTCGTGGGCGGTGCCGCGCGGTCCGGACGGGTCGCCGACGTCCCCGCCGAGCAGCACGGTGGGCAGCGTGGAGGTCTCCAGCACCCGGGCCATGTCGTCGGGGTCCTCGGTGACCGGCAGCTTGAGCCAGGTGTAGGCCGAGCTGCCGCCGAGGCCGGAGGCGATGGCGATGGACCGGGTGACCGCCTCGGCGGACAGGTCGTTCACCACTCGCCCGCCGGGGCCGCGGCGGCTGATGAACGGCTCCACGAACACCGGCAGCCGGCGCGCGGCCATGGCGTCGACGGCGCGGGCGGCGGACTCCAGGGTGGTGAGGGAGCCGGGGTCGGCGTAGTCGACGCGCAGCAGCAGTTTGCCCGCGTCGAAGCCGAGCCGTTCGATGTCCTCGGGGCGGTGGCCGGTGAACCGGTCATCCAGCTCGAAGCTGGCTCCGTGCAGCCCGCCGCGGTTCATCGAGCCCATCACGACCTTGTGGTCCAGGGCGCCGAGGAGGAGCAGGTCGTCCAGGATGTCGGCGGTGGCGAGGACGCCGTCGACACCGGGCCGGCCGAGCGCCAGGCAGAGGCGTCTCAGCAGGTCGGCCCGGTTGGCCATGGCGAGCCCGCGGTCGCCGACGCCGAGCGCGCCGCGGGCCGGGTGGTCGGCGGCGACGATCATCAGCCGGCCGTCGTCGTCCAGCAGGGGCCTGCGGGCCCGGCGGGCGGCGGCCTCGGCGATCGCCTCGGGGTGGCGGGTGCGGATGCGGACCAGTTCGGCCACGTCGACCGGGTGGCGCCGGGCGGCGTCCCCGCCGCCGGTGTGGGTGCCCGCGACCCGGCCGGCCCTCACCGCACCGCTCCGGCGTCGAGCACGGCGGCCACCTCGTCGGGGGTCGGCATCGCGGAGGAGCACTCCAGCCGGGAGGCGACGATGGCGCCGGCCGCATTGGCGTGCCGCATGACCGTCTCCAGGTCCCGGCCGGCCAGCAGGCCGTGGCAGAGGGAGCCGCCGAAGGCGTCGCCGGCGCCGAGTCCGTTGAGGACGGTGACGGGCAGCGGCGGGACCTCGGCGCACTCCCCGCTCCGGCTGACGGCGAGGACGCCCTTGGGTCCCTGTTTGACGACGGCCAGTTCGGCTCCGGCGTCCAGCAGGGCGCGGGCGGCGGCGTGCGGCTCGCGCACACCGGTGGCGACCTCGACCTCGTCCAGGTTGCCGACGGCGACGGTGGCGTGGCGCAGGGCCTCGGCGTAGTGGGGGCGGGCCTGGCCGGGGTCGCGCCAGAACATGGGACGCCAGTCCAGGTCGAAGACGGTGATGCCCGCCCGGGCCCGGTGGGCGAGGGCGGCGAGGGTGGCCGTGCGGCTCGGTTCCTCGCTGAGGCCGGTGCCGGTGACCCAGAGGATGCCGGCCGCGCGCAGGGCGTCCAGGTCCAGCTCGTGGGTGTGGATCTCCAGGTCGGGCGCCTTGGGCTGCCGGTAGAAGTAGAGCGGGAAGTCGTCCGGCGGGAAGACCTCGCAGAAGGTGACCGGGGTCGGCAGTCCGGGGACGGGGGTGACCCAGCGGTCGTCGACGCCGAAGCCGCGCAGGGCCTCGTGGAGGTAGGTGCCGAACGGGTCGTCGCCGGTGCGGGTGATCACGGCGGTGCGCCGGCCGAGCCGGGCCGCGGCGACCGCCACGTTGGCCGCCGACCCGCCGAGGAACTTGCCGAAGGACGACACCCGGGCGAGCGGGAGACCGCTCTGGAGCGGGTAGAGGTCCACTCCGATACGCCCCATGGTGATCAGGTCGTAGGCCATCGGCTTCCCTTCGTCATCCCTCTCCCCGGCTTTCTAGCCCCGCACGCCCACCCTGTCAATGTTTTGTCCGGACATTCGGACCAGCGTAGACGTCGGCCCCGCCTACCGCCCGGTACCCCTCGCCGCATGGGTGCCCTGTGTGGCAGTCGTGTCACAAATACCGTCCTTCCGTCACACATGTCGCGCGTACGCGGCCCTTGGGTCACACCCGGTCGACAGCCGCCCACCGCCGGTCACTCTGCGTCGTTCACCGGGCACAGGCTTGATGATCGCCAGCGCAGCGCCCGGTCCCCCCGGCGGCCGTACCGGCCGCCGCCGCGGCGCGCGCGGGGAGGTGCGGCACATGACCGACCGAAGGCTCTGGTCCTACAAGGAGATCGCGGCGCACATCAGCGTGCAGCCGGACACCGTACGGTCCTACCGCAAGCACGGACTGCTGCCCCCGCCCGACCACGTCGAGGGCGGCAAGCCGTACTGGTACGCCGACACGGTCCGCGCCTGGGTCGCCGCACGCCCCGGCAACCGGGGCCGCGGGAACGGCTGACCGGCACGGCGGAAGCGGTACGGCGTACGACGCGGCGACGGGGGGCGGGGCCGGCCGGGTCAGCTCCAGGGGTCGATGACCGTGACCCCCGCGCCCGGCGCCGTGTCCATCGCGGCGAGCGCCGCCGGGGCCGCGTCGAGGGAGATGGTCCGGGTCACCAGCAGATCGGGGCGCAGAACGCCGGAGCGGACCAGCCCGAGCATGCCGGGGTAGGCGTGCGCGGCCATGCCATGGCTGCCGAGGAGTTCCAGTTCCAGGGCGATCGCGCGGGCCAGCGGCACCGGGGTGGTGCCGTCGGCCGAGGGCAGCAGGCCGACCTGGACGTGCCGGCCGCGGCGGCGCAGGGAGCCGACCGAGGCGGCACAGGTGGCGGGCGACCCGAGGGCGTCCAGCGAGAGGTGGGCGCCGCCCTGCGTCAGGGCGAGGACGGCCGCCGCGGTGTCGGGTTCCCGGGCGGCGTCCACCGTGTGGACCGCGCCGAACCGCTCCGCGAGCGCGAGCGCCTCCGGGGACACGTCGACGGCGACGACCCGGGCGCCCGAGGCCGCCGCGATCATCACCGCCGACAGACCGACCCCGCCGCAGCCGTGCACCGCGACCCAGTCCCCGGCCGCCACCCGGCCCTGCTGGACGACGGCCCGGAAGGCGGTGGCGAAGCGGCAGCCGAGGGCGGCGGCGGTGGCGTACGGCATGCCGTCCGGCAGCGCGACCAGGTTGACGTCGGCGTGGCCGAGCGCGACGTACTCGGCGAAGGAGCCCCAGTGGGAGAAGCCGGGCTGGGTCTGGCGTTCGCACACCTGCTGGTCGCCCGCCGCACAGGACGGACAGCCGCCGCAGGCGCAGACGAACGGCACCGTGACCCGGTCGCCGGGCCGCCACCGGGTCACCCGGCCGCCCACCGCCTCGACCACCCCGGCGAGTTCGTGCCCCGGCACATGCGGCAGCGTGATGTCCGGGTCGTGCCCCTGCCAGCCGTGCCAGTCGCTGCGGCACAGGCCGGTCGCCGCCACCCGCACGACCACCCCGTGCTCCGCGGGCTCCGGCTCGGGCACCTCCCGCACCTCGGCCGGCCTGCCGTACTCCTCGAACACCACGGCGCGCATGCGCACTCCTTCCGGGAACCTGCGCGCAGGCTAGACGAGACCGGGCTCCCGGGGGCCGGGGCCGGACGTGCCGCGGCGCACCGCCGGGCGGGCGGGTCCGCCTTGGAAAATACCCCCTAGGGGTATAGAGTCGGAGGTACGGGGTACTCCTCCGTGTACCCCGCCGGCCCCACACGCCTCGACGAGGAGTAACGAACATGACCGCCCAGACCGGCTCCGTCACCACCGTCTACCAGGTCACCGGCATGAGCTGCGGCCACTGCGAGGGCTCCGTCTCCGGCGAGATCTCCCAGCTCCCGGGCGTCAGCTCGGTGAAGGCCGTCGCGTCGACCGGTGAGGTCACCGTCGCACGCTCCCCCACTGCCTTAAGGGCGTGGGAGGTGCCCCCACTCGCCGCACCGGGCCCCGACCCAAGTACGTCCAGTACGAGGGACGGGGCCCGGCACGCCGAGAGCACGCACCTGACGCCGCGAGGCCCGCCCTCCGGGCGGACGGCGGGAGCTTGACGGCAGGACCTAGCACGGCCGTCCGAGGAAAGACTCTCCCCTTTACCCCGACCGGGCCGTGCCGACCAGCTGATACTGGATCCGTACGGCCCGGTCCGATGTCTGGAGTCCGGACATGACCAGCACCACCGCCAAGCCGGCGACCGGCACGAAGGCCGGAACGCCCGAAACGGCGACCACGACCGCCGGCACCGACCGGGTCGAGCTGCTCATCGGCGGGATGACCTGCGCCTCCTGCGCCGCCCGGGTGGAGAAGAAGCTCAACCGGATGGAGGGCGTGAGCGCCACCGTCAACTACGCCACCGAGAAGGCCAAGGTCACCGTCCCCGACGGCATCCGGGTCGCCGACCTGATCGCCACCGTGGAGAAGATGGGCTACACCGCCGAGGAGCCCGAGCCGCCACGGCCCGCCCCCGAGTCCGAGTCCTCGGCGTCCTCGGCCCCGCCCCCGGAGCGGGACGCCGAACTCGGCGCCCTCCGGCACCGCCTGCTCGTCTCCGTGCTGCTCGCCGCCCCCGTCGTCCTGCTCGCGATGATCCCCGCGCTCCAGTTCGACAACTGGCAGTGGCTCTCGCTCACCCTGGCCGCGCCCGTCGTCGTCTGGGGCGGGGCCCCCTTCCACCGGGCCGCCTGGACCAACCTCCGGCACGGCGCCGCCACCATGGACACCCTCGTCTCGGTGGGCACGCTGGCCGCGTTCGGCTGGTCGCTGTGGGCGCTGTTCCTCGGTGACGCGGGGCTGGCCGGCATGCACGACGAGTTCCGCCTCACGGCCCGGATGGACGGCGCCTCCACCATCTACCTGGAGGTCGCCGCCGGGGTCGTCGCGCTGATCCTGCTCGGCCGCTATCTGGAGGCCCGCTCCAAGCGGCGCGCCGGGGCCGCCCTGCGCGCCCTGATGGAGCTGGGCGCCAAGGACGTGGCGGTTCTGCGGGGCGGCCGTGAGGTGCGCGTGCCGGTGTCCTCCCTGGCGGTCGGCGACCGGTTCGTCGTACGGCCCGGCGAGAAGATCGCCACCGACGGCACGGTGGCGGAGGGCGTCTCCGCGGTGGACGCCTCCATGCTGACCGGCGAGTCGGTGCCGGTGGACGTCGGCCCCGGCGACCGCGTCACCGGCGCCACGGTCAACGCGGGCGGCCGGCTGGTCGTGGAGGCCACCCGGGTCGGCGGGGACACCCAGCTCGCCCGGATGGCGAAGCTGGTCGAGGACGCGCAGAACGGCAAGGCCGAGGTGCAGCGGCTCGCCGACCGGGTCTCCGCGGTCTTCGTGCCCGTGGTCATCCTGATCGCGCTCGGCACCTTCGGCGTCTGGCTGGGCGTCACCGGGGACACCGCCGCCGCGTTCACGGCGGCCGTCGCCGTGCTGATCATCGCCTGCCCCTGCGCGCTGGGCCTCGCGACCCCGACCGCCCTCATGGTCGGCACCGGGCGCGGTGCCCAGCTCGGCATCCTCATCAAGGGCCCCGAGGTACTGGAGTCCACCCGCCGGGTGGACACGGTGGTCCTGGACAAGACCGGCACCGTCACCACCGGCCGGATGAGCCTCCAGGCCGTGTACTCCGCCGACGGCGAGGACGAGAAGGAGCTGCTGCGGCTCGCGGGCGCCCTGGAGCACGCCTCGGAGCACCCGGTGGCCCGCGCGATCGCCGCCGGCGCCGAGGAGCGCGCCGGAACGCTGCCGACGGTCGAGCACTTCGAGAACGTGCCCGGGCGGGGCGTGCGCGGGCGCGTGGACGGCCGTGAGGTGGCCGTGGGGCGCCTCTACGACGAGCTGCCCGAGGAGCTGGCCCGCGCGACCCGTGAGGCCGAGCGGCAGGGCCGTACGGCCGTCGTGGCCGGCTGGGACGGGCGGGCCCGCGGGGTGCTCGCCGTCGCCGACGCGGTGAAGGGCACGAGTGCCGAGGCGATCGGCGAGCTGCGCCGGCTGGGACTGACGCCGGTCCTGCTCACCGGGGACAACCGCACGGTCGCCGAGGCGGTCGCGGAGGCCGTCGGCATCGACGCCGGGAACGTGTACGCGGAGGTGCTGCCCGAGGACAAGGTGGATGTCGTACGGCGGCTCCAGCGGGAGGGGCGGGCCGTGGCGATGGTCGGCGACGGCGTGAACGACGCCGCCGCGCTCGCCACCGCCGACCTGGGCCTGGCGATGGGCACCGGCACGGACGCGGCGATCGAGGCGGGCGACCTGACCCTGGTGCGCGGGGACCTGCGGGTGGCCGTCGACGCGATCCGGCTGTCCCGCCGGACGCTGGCCACCATCAAGGGGAACCTGGTGTGGGCCTTCGGCTACAACGTCGCCGCGCTGCCGCTGGCCGCCGCCGGGCTGCTCAACCCGATGATCGCCGGGGCGGCGATGGCCTTCTCCTCGGTCTTCGTGGTCACGAACAGTCTGCGGTTGCGTACCTTCCGCTGAACCGGCGGTTATTGTCCGGACCGATCTCCCGGTCCCCCTGGAGTCCGGCGCGAGCCTCACATAAGCTCTTCACAAGGCTCGCGCTTCTTCCTTACGCAAGGGCCCTGATTGCCATATCGGGGCTCTTGCGCATTAAAAGGACATATGCAAGAGACGCGAATCACAGTGACGCGAACGTAACCATCGAAGGGGTTCGAAGGTCTAAGTTTGGCGATGTCAGTACGGCGTCTTGGGGGGCGTCGACTGGCATCTGGGGATGTCTTGGGGGACTTCCTCAGAGATGCGTTGCCGGGGCACGTACACCGGGAAGCTTTGAGCGGCCCTCCCTGCGTGCGCTGTCCCGGCAGATCGCACCGCGTCACCGGAGTACGGCGGGTTGGTCCCGTCGTGCTCAGACAGCGATTCAGGCGCTGTCCTCTCCGAGCGCCCGGCCGGATCCCGTGGGGGGAATCCGCACCGGGACATGGGAAGGCGCCCTGGTCGCCGGCCCGTGGGGGGACCGGCGTCACAGGGCGCCTTCTACTTTTGCGCGGCCCGGACCGCGCTCTCGCGCGGTCCGGGTCACCTCGCTCCAGGGCCCGCCCGGCGGGCGGACCCTGTCACTCGACGGTTCAGCGCTCCTCGACCGGCACGAAGTCGCGCTCGACCACGCCCGTGTAGATCTGGCGCGGGCGGCCGATGCGGGAACCCGGCTCCTTGATCATCTCGGTCCACTGGGCGATCCAGCCCGGCAGCCGGCCGAGGGCGAACAGGACCGTGAACATCTCGGTCGGGAAGCCCATGGCCCGGTAGATCAGACCGGTGTAGAAGTCGACGTTCGGGTAGAGCTTGCGCTCGACGAAGTAGTCGTCCGAGAGGGCGTGCTCCTCCAGCTTGAGGGCGATGTCGAGGAGCTCGTCCTCCTTGCCCAGCGCGGACAGCACGTCGTGCGCGGCGGCCTTGATGATCTTGGCGCGCGGGTCGAAGTTCTTGTAGACCCGGTGGCCGAAGCCCATCAGGCGGACGCCGTCCTCCTTGTTCTTCACCTTGCGGATGAAGGTGTCGACGTCGGAGCCGGAGTCGCGGATGCCCTCCAGCATCTCCAGCACCGACTGGTTGGCGCCGCCGTGCAGCGGGCCCCACAGCGCGTTGATGCCGGCCGAGATCGACGCGAACATGTTGGCCTGCGAGGAACCGACCAGGCGGACCGTGGAGGTCGAACAGTTCTGCTCGTGGTCGGCGTGCAGGATGAGCAGCTTGTCCAGCGCCGCCACCACGACCGGGTCCAGGTCGTAGTCGTCCGCCGGCACCGAGAAGGTCATGCGCAGGAAGTTCTCGACGTAGCCGAGGTCGTTGCGCGGGTAGACGAACGGGTGGCCGATCGACTTCTTGTACGCGTACGCGGCGATCGTCGGGAGCTTGGCGAGCAGCCGGATCGTCGAGAGGTCGCGCTGCTTCTCGTCGAACGGGTTGTGGCTGTCCTGGTAGAAGGTGGACAGCGCCGAGACGACCGAGGACAGCATCGCCATCGGGTGCGCGTCGCGCGGGAAGCCCCTGTAGAAGTTCTTGACGTCCTCGTGCAGCAGCGTGTGCCGCGTGATGTCGTTCTTGAACGTCGTCAGCTGGTCGACGGTGGGCAGCTCGCCGTTGATCAGCAGGTACGCCACCTCAAGGAAGGTGGAGCGCTCGGCCAGCTGCTCGATGGGGTAGCCGCGGTAGCGCAGGATGCCCGACTCGCCGTCGAGGTAGGTGATCGCGGATTTATAGGCGGCGGTGTTGCCGTACCCGCTGTCCAGGGTCACCAGACCGGTCTGGCCGCGGAGCTTCCCGATGTCGAAGCCCTTGTCGCCGACGGTGCTGTCGACCACCGGGTAGGTGTACTCGCCGTCGCCGTACCGCAGTACTACAGAGTTGTCGCTCACGTCTTCCCTCACCGACGTAGTGCCTCATCTTCGAGGTGCCCTGACTGTCTCTACCATCCCCCATTTGGCTCAGGAGAGTGCACTCGGGGTCGACCATTGGGCCTATCGGCGGCACTCAGTGCCGCCAACCTGCTCATCCTGCCCCCTCGGAGGGACATCCGGTAGTGCTGTGTGACCTTCCCGACTCGTTTGATCGATCATTTCCTGCCGAGCCTGAAGTCGAGGGCCGTGCAACGGCGTCCGGCCGACACCGTGCGCACCGCCTGCCCGATCGCCCTGCGTGAACCGACGAGGACGACCAGCCTCCGGGCCCGGGTGACCGCCGTGTACAGCAGGTTCCGCTGGAGCATCATCCACGCTCCCGTGGTGACGGGAATCACCACCGCCGGGTACTCGCTTCCCTGCGAGCGGTGGATGGTCACCGCGTAGGCGTGGGCCAGTTCGTCCAGTTCGTCGAATTCGTACGGGACCTCCTCGTCCTCGTCCGTCAGCACCGTCAGACGCTGGTCGACCGGATCGAGCGAGGTGACGACGCCCACGGTGCCGTTGAAGACACCGTTCTCCCCTTTCTCGTAATTGTTACGGATCTGGGTGACCTTGTCGCCGACGCGGAACACCCGGCCGCCGAACCGCTTCTCCGGCAGATCCGGCCGGCCGGGCGTGATGGCCTGCTGGAGCAGCCCGTTGAGCGTGCCCGCGCCGGCCGGCCCGCGGTGCATCGGGGCGAGCACCTGCACGTCCCGGCGCGGGTCCAGTCCGAACTTGGCCGGGATGCGCCGCGCGGCCACGTCGACGGTGAGCCGGCCGGCCTCCTCGGTGTCGTCCTCGACGAAGAGGAAGAAGTCCTTCAGCCCGTCGGTGAGCGGGTGCCGCCCCGCGTTGATCCGGTGCGCGTTGGTGACCACACCGGACTGCTGGGCCTGCCGGAAGACCCGGGTGAGCCGGACGGCCGGGACGGGGCCGCCGTCGGCGAGCAGGTCGCGCAGCACCTCCCCGGCACCGACGCTGGGCAACTGGTCCACGTCGCCGACGAAGAGCAGGTGGGCCCCGGGGGGCACGGCCTTCACCAGTTTGTTGGCGAGCAGCAGGTCCAGCATGGACGCCTCGTCCACGACCACCAGGTCGGCGTCGAGCGGTCGGTCACGGTCGTAGGCCGCGTCACCGCCGGGCTTCAGCTCCAGCAGCCGGTGCACGGTGGACGCCTCGGCTCCGGTCAGCTCGGACAGCCGCTTGGCCGCGCGGCCGGTCGGGGCGGCCAGCAGCACCTTGGCGCGCCGGGCCCGGGCCAGTTCCACGATCGAGCGGACGGTGAACGACTTGCCGCAGCCGGGTCCGCCGGTCAGCACGGCCACCTTCTCGGTCAGCGCGAGCCGGACGGCGGCCTCCTGCTCGGGCGCGAGGTCGGCGCCGGTGCGCGTCCTCAGCCAGCCGAGCGCCTTGCCCCAGTCCACGTCCCGGAACCCGGGCATCCGGTCCTCCCCGGCCCGCAGCAGCCGCAGCAACTGGGCGGAGAGGGACAGTTCGGCTCGGTGGAAGGGCACCAGGTAGACCGCGCTGACGGGCTCCGCGTCACCCTCGGGTCCCGGCACCTTCTCCCGTACGACGCCCGGATCGGCCCCCTCCTCCGGGGGCTCGGACAGCTCGGCGAGGCACTCGATGACGAGCCCGATGTCGACCTGGAGGAGTTTGACCGCGTCGGCGATCAGCCGCTCCTCCGGCAGGAAGCAGTTCCCCTGGTCGGCGGATTGCGACAGCGCGTACTGGAGACCGGCCTTCACCCGCGCGGGGCTGTCGTGCGGGATGCCGACCGACTGGGCGATCTTGTCGGCGGTGAGGAAGCCGATGCCCCAGACGTCGGCGGCGAGCCGGTACGGCTCCTCCTTCACCACCGCGATCGACGCGTCCCCGTACTTCTTGTAGATCCGCACGGCGATCGAGGTCGACACCTCGACGGTCTGGAGGAAGAGCATGACCTCCTTGATGGCCTTCTGCTCCTCCCAGGCTTCGGCTATCTTCTTCGTCCGCTTCGGCCCGAGCCCCGGCACCTCGATCAGCCGCCCGGGCTCCTCCTCGATGACCCGGAGCGTGTCCACCCCGAAGTGCTGGGTGATGCGGTCGGCGAAGACCGGCCCGATCCCCTTGACCAGCCCCGACCCCAGATAGCGGCGGATGCCCTGGACGGTGGCCGGCAGCACGGTCGTGTAGTTCTCGACGTGGAACTGCTTGCCGTACTGCGCGTGCGACCCCCAGCGGCCCTCCATCCGCAGGGACTCCCCCACCTGGGCACCGAGCAGCGCGCCGACGACCGTGAGCAGATCCCCGGCGCCCCTGCCGGTGTCGACCCGGGCGACCGTGTAGCCGTTCTCCTCGTTGGCGTACGTGATGCGCTCCAGCACGCCCTCGAGTACGGCGAGACGCCGCTCACCCGTGGGGTTCCCCGCCTGTCGGTCCATGATCCGACGGTACCGGTGGGGTGTGACAGCGGGAGCGGGGCGTGGGGCCCGGTGCGGCTGCCCTCGCGGGACGACGAGCGGCAACCACCTGACGGTGGTCCCGACCGATCCGTACCGTGGCCTATCCGGTATGGGATGCGGCTGGGGCCGACAGTGCACCATCACCCCAGCTCAGGACGGGACAGGGACCACAGCAAAAGCCCCGCCCGACGCGTCACAGGGGGAACGCACGGGCGGGGCGGGTGGCCGGCTGTGGGGCGGCTACCGGCTGCGCGGGCCGTTCCCGGTCCGGCAACGGGGACAGCGGCACGAAGGCCAGTCGATCGGGACCGTAAGCCGTTCCGGGTCCGGGTAGCGGGTGAAGCTGCTCTGGGAGGTCGCGCCGACCCGTTCGCCGCCCGGCCCGACTTGGTAGACGACCAGCGTCAAGCGGTGAGGCTTGCCCGGCTCAGGCGGGATTCCGACGTTCACCGCTCGCCCCCCGCAACAGGCCTGTGACAGGTGCACAGGCAGCGACGTACCAGCAGCAGACCCGCGCTGTGGGGCAAGGGCACGTCCCTGATCTGGCGGCACTCTCGGTGCAGGTCCTGGTACCCCTGCCGCCGCGCCAGCGTGCATTCCGCCGACAGCCCGGCATCCATGGTGGTCGGGGTCATCAGGCCATCGCCTCAGAGCCGGTCACGAGCTGGTCGAGGTCGATACCGAAGTCCGTTGCCAGAACGAGCGCGATACGGCGTCGGCGGCGGTGTGCGCGTTCTTGTTCCATCGCGATGACGTAAGGGCGGACCATAGCTGCCGCTTCGCCGTCGAGGTGTTCGTGAAGCCCGTACGGCGACCGGGCGACGGGAGGTTGTGCGGCAGCCGGACGGGGCGGGTCCGACCGCCGTACGGGGCTCGCCGGAGGCTGGCGGGAACCCGCTCGCCGCTTGCCCGTGCCGGGGACGAACAACCGCCGAAGCCAAGCGGCGACACAGCGGATAAGGTCGTGCATGTTGGCGCTCCTAGTCAGCGTCAGCCACGCCCCCGGACCTTGCCCGTCGCGGGGGTTTGGCGTGTGTGTCCTAGGTCAGAACGTAGCGTGTCCTAGGACAGTGGCGCCAGGGGGATCGCGCAGTCTCCCCCGTACGGATTACCTGTGTCCTAGTACAGTCGACAGTGCTCTAGGACAGCCCACAGGAGACGCCATGCCGGACACCCATCACCCCTACATGCAGGTCGCGGAACGCATCCGCCGCCGCATCCTTGACGGCGCACTGAAGGAAGGCGAGAAGCTCCCGCCGGTGAGGGAACTGGCCAAGCGAGAGGGCGTATCCGTCGCTACCCTCGGCCGCTCCCTGGACCAGCTCCAAGTCGAGGGCTACATCACCACGTCACGGCGGGGAACCTTCGTCGCCAATGCCCCCGAGGTCGCCCCCTCCGGCTACGACCGCATCACCCGAGTCCTGCGCACCGGGTCCGTGCTCGCCGAGGGCGAGACGATGATCGTCACGAATGCGGAGCTGATCAAGCCGCCTCAGTACGTTACCGAGATCTTCGACCTGGAGGACGGCGCTCAGGTCGTACGCCGCCAGTGGCACACCGGCAAGGGGCAGCAACGCACCGGCCTGTTCGTGACCTGGTATCCGGCCCACTTCGCCGCGGCTGTCCCGGAGTTGCTGTCCACGTCGCGAGCATCGTCCCCCGGACTGCTGTTGAAGATCCAGCGTGCCACCGGCAGGCGAGTGGTGGCAGGGCGCGATGACATTCACGGCCGCGACGCCGACGCGCGGGAGGCGAACTACCTCGGCCTGCGTGTCGGCTCTCCCATCCTGGCCGGCGCCCACCGGCTGTGGGACGACGAGGGCGTGATCGAGTATGGGGAATGGTGCCTGCCCTACCGGCTGACCGTCGGTTACGAGTACAGCGTCGAGGCCGCCCCGAACGCTTCCTGACTCAGATGACGACGTGCGGCCTTCCATCTCCCATGGTGGGGGGCCGTCGTAACGCATGCCCGCCCCACGGGCCTTCGGCACTCGGCCGTCACCAGGCAGGTGGACGAGACAGCAATCTGACATACACGCCCTGATCTGCGCTGACTACGTTTCCCGAAGGCGCGCAGCACTGGGGCTGGCAGCCGTCGGCCCGGTTCGGGGACCAGGGCAAGTACGTGTGGTGCGAACTTCCGGCGGCCCAGCTCGTTGATCACGTCGTACGAAAGGAGAGCTGATGGTCGGCTCGTCGCACGAAGCGCTGCACCGGATCTTCCAGAAGGACCCGGCGCTGCTGACGCGGGCGTTACAGCGGGTGCTGCACATCCCGTTCCCCGAACCGAAGGAGATCGCGGCACTGAACGTGGACCTGACGGAGATCGAGCCGGTCGAGCGTCGGGTGGACACACTGCTGCGGGCGGAGACGGAGGAGGGGACGTACCTCCTCGTGGTCGAGTCGCAGGGGAAGGCGGACGACCGTAAACGGGGAAGCTGGCCCTACTACCTGTCGTACTTGTACGAGAAGTACCGTTGCGAGCCTGTGCTCATCGTCATCACCCAGAGCAGCGCCACGGCGAAGTGGGCCTCACGGCCCATCAGGCTCGGCTTCCCCGGCTGGGACTCCCTGACCGTGCGTCCGCTGGTGCTGGGCCCGGACAACGTGCCGGTGATCGCGGACGAGCGGCAGGCCGAACGGGACGTACCCCTCGCGGTGCTGTCGGCCATGACACACGGGCGTGGCCCCCAGGCCCCCGCCATACTGGAATCCCTGGCAGCCGCCCTGCGGACCATCGACCCCGACAGCGCCGCGGTCTTCGTGCAGTTCGTCGACTCATGCCTGGCCGACCCCCAGGCGAAGCAGATGTGGAGGGACCTGATGACGGCGATCCAGTACTTCTGGCGACACCCACTGGCCGAACAGGTACGGGCAGAAGGCCGAGCCGAGGGCAAGGCCGAGATGATCATCCAAATCCTCGAATGGCGCGACATCCCCGTCCCCGACACCGTCCGAGAACGCGTGAACGCCTGCACCGACCTCGACCAACTGGAGGTTTGGGCCCAGCGTGCCGTCCACGCCACCGACGCGGCGGAACTGTTCGCCGCGGAGTGAACCACGACCTTCGCACGGCACGTCGGCCCACACCCGGCCGGCCCCCAGGCGAAGCGGATGCGAAGGGACCCCATGACGGGCATTCAGTACTTCTGGCGACACCCTCTCGCCGAGCAGGTACGCGCGGAAGGACGCGCCGCAGGACGCGCCGCAGGACGCGCCGCAGGACGCGCCGCAGGACGCGAACAAGGTCGACAGGAGGGCCGTGTCGAAGGTCTCCGGCAGATGATCGTCGAGATGCTGGAGTGGCGGAGCATCCCCGTCCCCGACACCGTCCGAGAACGCGTGAACACCTGCACCGACCTCGACCAGCTGAAGGTCTGGACCCAGCGAGCCGTCCACGCCACCGACGCGGCGGAACTGTTCGCCGCGAAGTGAGCAGCTGACGCGGAGCCGCTGACGGCCTGCCCGGCGGATGGTGCCGGCCAGGCCGGGCTCCTGCTCCCAAGGTGGCCTCAGCGCTTGAGCGTGAGGGCGGAGTCGGCCCGCGCCGCGAGGCGGACCGACACGAGCCCCGGCCACCCGCCTCGCCGGAAGCCGCCGGGGCCCCGGCGCCCTCACCCCGCCACCCGCCAC
>NZ_JOCB01000014.1 GCF_000718775.1 Streptomyces sp. NRRL S-31 | reverse complement strand
GGACGGGCGGGGGCGGGCGGCGGGGAAGCGATGTGATTCCACCCCGTGCGACGTGCTAATGTTCTGCATGTCGGAAGGGGCCAGCCCGAAAGGGGAGGAACCGGAAGACACACCCAATGCGCGGGTGGCGGAATAGGCAGACGCGCTGGATTCAGGTTCCAGTGCCCGAAAGGGCGTGGGGGTTCAACTCCCCCCTCGCGCACACAGAGGCTGAGGGCCCATCGTGAAAACGATGGGCCCTCAGTCGTATGCCTTGGTCGTATGCGGTCATGCGTGGCCGTGCCCGCGGTGCCGGTCCGCGACCATGTGCCGCGCGGATGGTGGTGTGAGGAAGCTCTCAAGCCTGCGCGGGGCGACGCCCACTTGACGGGCCGTCCGGTGGCGGGCGCCGCCGAAGGCTCGCCACGGCCACCCGCCACGGCCACTCCCCACGGCCTCCGGCCCTCGCCATCGCGCGTGACGAGGGCCACACATGACGGCGCGTGCCGCCGCGCCGGAGCAGCGGAGGCCGGTGGGGACGCTCGGGTCCGGGTGGCGCCGGGGGAGTTGTCCACAGGGTCTGACGCGTTTCGGTCACCGGTTGTACGGTCTCCCCGAGTTGATGTTCGTACCGGCGCCTGTTCGAAGGGCGCGCGGGCAGTACGGGGGAGGCGGTCGCGATGACCGGTACCGGTGTGGGGACGACGGACACGGCGGACGAGGCGGGCGGGAAGGACACGACGGACCGGGCGGGCGGCGCGCGCCGGCCGTCCCGGCCGTCCCGGCCGTCCCGGCTGCCCCGGGTGCGCGGGTTCGCCCCCTGGCCGCCCGAGGGCTCGCCGGTCTCGCCGAAGAAGGAGGGCAAGGCGCTCCGGACCGGCGTCCCCCGCTCCGCGCACCGGACCTTCGACCCGGACCCCGGCCGCCCCGACGCGGTGAGCGCGGTGCTGGAGTCCAACGCCGGCCGCATCCCCGAGCTGACCCCGCTGCGGGTGGGCCGGATGGCGGCCGGACCGTTCGCGTTCCTGCGCGGCTCGGCCGGGCTCATGGCGTACGACCTCGCGCGCACCCCCATGACCGGGATCGGCACCCAGATATGCGGGGACGCCCACGCGGCCAACTTCGGCCTGTACGGCGACGCCCGCGGCGACCTCGTCATCGACCTCAACGACTTCGACGAGACCGTGCACGGCCCCTGGGAGTGGGACCTGAAGCGGCTCGCGGCCTCGCTGGTGCTGGCCGGCCGGGAGGCGGGCGCCGACGAGGACACCTGCCGTGCGGCGGCGCGGGACGCGGCCGGCGCCTACCGCCGCACCATGCGGCTGCTCGCCAAGCTGCCCGTCCTCGACGCCTGGAACGCCATCGCGGACGAGGAACTGGTCTCCCACACCGACGCCCACGACCTGCTCGGCACGCTCCAGCGGGTCTCCGAGAAGGCCCGGTCCAACACCAGCGGCCGGTTCGCGGCCAAGTCGACCGAGCCCGACGAGGACGGCGGACGCCGGTTCGTGCCCGCCCCGCCGGTGCTGCGCCGCATCCCGGACGCCGAGGCCGCGGCGGTCACCGCGTCCCTGGAGGCGTACGTCGGCACGCTCGGCGAGGACCTCCACCCGCTGCTCGCCCGGCACGCCGTGCACGACGTGGCCTTCCGGGTGGTCGGCACCGGCAGCGTCGGCACCCGGTCGTACGTCGTCCTGCTGCTCGACCACCGAGGGGAGCCCCTGGTCCTCCAGGTGAAGGAGGCCCGCCCCTCCGCGCTCGTCCCGCATTTGGCCACGGCCGGCTTCACCACCGCGCCGGTGGCGCACGAGGGCCGCCGGGTGGTCCTCGGACAGCGGCGGATGCAGGTGGTCAGCGACATCCTGCTCGGCTGGACCACCGTCGAGGGGCGCCCCTACCAGGTGCGCCAGTTCCGCAACCGCAAGGGCAGCGTCGACCCGGCCGCCCTCGCCGCCGACCAGCTCGACGACTACGGCCGGATGACCGGCGCCCTGCTGGCCCGCGCCCACTCCCACAGCGCCGACCCACGGCTGATCGCCGGCTACTGCAGCAAGAACGGGGAGCTGGACGAGGCGATCGCCACGTTCGCCGTCGTCTACGCCGACCGCACGGAGGCCGACCACACCGATCTCCTGGCAGGCATCCGCACCGGCCGGGTGGCGGCCGAGACGGGAGTGTGAGCGACCCGGTCGCCCAAGCCCCGGGGGTACCGCGCTTCGCGCGCGGCGGAACCACGGCCACCGGTCCCGGCCGAGCGCAGCGCTACGCTGGGCGGGTGACGACCCCCGAAGACGGCCAGGCCCAGCCGCCACGCCCCGAGGAACGGCTGGAACGGGCCGTCCGGGCCGCCGAGCAGGCGCTGATCGAGTACGAGATCGCCGTGGAGACGTTCCGCGTCGAGGTCGAGAACTTCTCCCGCCTGCACGAGCAGCGACTCGGCCCGCTCTACGCCCGGATCGAGGAACTGGACGCGGAGATCGCCGAGGCGCGGGCGGCCCGCACCGGTGACCCCGAGGACATCCGCCGTGCCGCGGAAGCCCGCGCCCAGGTGCTGCCGATCCCGGGGGTGGAGGAGCTGCTGCACGGCTGGATGGACGGTGACGGCCTGTTCCCCGAGGCCACCGCGATGCTCACCGACCAGCCGGTGCGGCCCCCGCAGCGGGTCAGGCCCAGCGAGGAGGCCCGCAAGCTCTACCGCGACCTGGCCCGCAAGGCGCACCCCGACCTGGCGCAGGAGGAAGCGGAGCGCAAGCGGCGCGAGGAGTTCCTCAGCCGGGTCAACGCCGCCTACGCCCGTGGCGACGAGACCCTCCTCACGGAGCTGGCCGCGGAGTGGGCCGCCGGGCCGGTGCCGCCCGAGCGCCTCCCGAGCCCGGCCGAGGAGCTGTACGCCCGGCTCGAATGGCTCGCCCAGCGCAAGGAACTGATCACTGTGATCGCCCGTGAGCTGGAGGACGGCGCGATCGCCGGCCTGCTCCGCCTGGCCCCGGACGACCCCGACAGGCTGCTCGAGGAGATCGCCGACCGGCTCCGCGCCGACATCGCCCAGCGCGAGGCGAGCCTGGCCGCTCTGCTGGGACAGGACTGAGCCGCCGCCGCTTCGGGTAGCGTCGGATCCATGAATTTCGGAGCTGGTGTGCCCACGGTCCAGGTCACGGACCTCAAGGACGGAGACTTCCTGCTGGACGTCCGCGAGGACGACGAGTGGCAGGCGGGCCACGCCGAGGGGGCGCTGCACCTTCCCATGAGTGACTTCGTGGCCCGTTACGGCGAGCTGACCGAGGCCGCCCCGCAGGACGGCCGCGTCCACGTCATCTGCCGCTCGGGCGGCCGATCGGCCCAGGTCACCATGTACCTGGTCCAGCAGGGCATCGACGCGGTGAACGTCGACGGCGGCATGCACCAGTGGGAGCAGTCCGGCCGCCCGGTCGTCACCGACGACGGAAAGCCGGGCTCCGTCCTCTGACCGGCACCCGGAGCCGAATCCGGAACCCGCGCCCGGAGCCGGAATCCCGGAGCCGGGAGCCGGGAGCCGGGAGCCGGGAGCCGGGTTCGGGGCGGGGCAGGTGCCGGGAGGTGCCGGACCGTTCTCGTCAGCCGAGGGTATGGGTGGCCAGCAGGTCGCCGAGCCTCTCCTCGTAGGCCGCCGCCGGGCCGAGCGCCAGTTCCAGGTGCTTGGCCCAGGCGTGGTACCGGTGCAGCGGGTGGTCGGTGTCCGCGCCGAACCCGCCGTGCAGGTGCTGTGCCGTCTGCACCACCGCCGTACCCCCTCCGCCGCCCAGATCTTCGCCACGGCGACGTCTGCTGCGGCGGGCAGCGCGCCCGGCACGCCCGAGGCGATCCGCCGCGCGGCCTGCCAGAGGGTGGCCTCCATGGCGCGCAGGTCGGTGTACCGGTCCGCGGCCTGCACCGCCACCGCCTGGAACGTGGCGATCGGATGCCCGAACTGCTCCCGCCCGCCGGTGTACTCCGCGGTCATCCGCAGCACCCGCTCACCCAGCCCGAGCGCCAGCGCGCAGGTCCCGGTCACCAGCAGCGCGTGCAGCCACTCCCAGGCGCCGTCGGCCTCGATCACCTCACCGGGCTCGACGCGCACGGACCGCAGCCGCAGCTCGGCCAGCCGCTCACCGCTGGTGGAGACCTGCTCGGCGGCGACCAGGCCCTCCGCCCCGCGCGGCACCAGCGCCAGCACCGTCCGTCCGGCCGCCGTGCCCTCAGGATGCGCCGGTACGACGACCAGGTCCGCGTCGTACGCCCAGGGCACGGCCGTCTGCACCCCGTCCAGCAGCCACGCCTGCCCGTCCCGCCGGGCGACCACGGCGGGCTCGGCCGGGTCATGGCCGGTGCGTCCGTGCGCCGCGACGGTCAGCACCAGTTCCCCGCGCCCCGCCCGGGCCAGCAGGCGGTCCGTCGGCTCCGGCCCACCGTAGACCCGTAGGACCGCCGCGGCGGCACTGTGCTCCAGCAGCGGCACCCGCGCCAGCACCCGGCCCGCCTCGCGCAGCACCAGACAGAGCGCGATGGCGTCCAGGTCCGCTCCGCCGTGCTCCTCGGCGAGCAGCAGACTCAGCAGGTCGGCGGCGGCCAGCCGGGACCACAGCGCCCGGTCGAAGCCCTCGGCCACGGCGCCGACGGTGAGCGCCGGACTGGGCACCGAATCCGGCACCACCCCGGCGAACACCCCCCGCGCCGCCTCGGCCGCCGCCGACTGCTCCTCGGTGAAGGTGAAGTCCACGGCCCGTCCTCCCGGCGGTCCGGTCATCTGACGGTCCGTCAAGATAGAACAGATTCCAGGAGAAGGGAACGGTCGCCGGGTGCCCGGGTGCCCGGGTGCCCGGGGGGACGGTCGTCCTCAGCGGTCGAAGTCCAGCTCCACGCTCTCCGTCAGCGGATGCGACTGGCAGGCCAGTACGTACCCGGCGTCCGTCTCCTCCGTCTCCAGCGCGAAGTTGCGGTCCATGCGCACCTCGCCCCCGACCAGGAACGCCCGGCAGGTCCCGCACACCCCGCCCTTGCAGGCGTAGGGCGCGTCGGGCCGGTTGCGCAGCACCGTCTCCAGCAGCGATTCGCCCTCCCGCACCGGCCAGGTGCCGCCACGCCCGTCGAGCCGCGCGGTGACCGTGCTGTGCGTGGGTGCCGCAGCCGTCGCCGCCGGGGCCGACCCCGCGTCCACGTGGAAGATCTCCTCATGGACCCGGCCGCGCTCCACGCCCAGCTCGCGCAGTGCCCGTTCGGCACCCTGCACCAGTCCGTACGGCCCGCACAGGAACCAGCCCGCCACCCGCTCCACCGGCAGCAGCGCGGGCAGCAGCCCGGTGAGCCGCTCCCGGTCGAGCCGGCCCGACGGCAGGCCCGCCTGCTGCTCCTCCCGGGAGAGCACGGTCACCAGCTGGAGCCGCTGGGGATAGCGGTCCTTCAGGTCGGCGACCTCCTCCAGGAACATCGTCGACGCGGCGGTGCGGTCGCTGCGTATCAGACAGAACCGGGCCGCCGGCTCGCGTGCCAGCAGGGTGGCGACGATGGACAGCACCGGGGTGATGCCGCTGCCGCCGACCACCGCCGCGTACAGTCCCGGGGCCGGTTCCAGCGTGAAGCGGCCCGCCGGGGTCATCACCTCCAGCTCGTCCCCGGCGTTGATCTCCTTGAGCGCGTAGGTGGAGAAGGCGCCGCCCTCCACCAGTCGCACGCCGACCCGCAGCGTCTTCGGGCCCGCCCCGGCCGGGTCGGGGGCGGGGGAGCAGATCGAGTAGGTGCGCCGGATCTCCGTGCCGTCGGCCCGGCGGCGCAGCGTGAGGTGCTGGCCGGGTGCGTGCCGGTACTCCTCGCGCAGCTGGGGCGGGACGGCGAGGGTGAGGGCGACGGAGTCGTCCGTGAGCCGGTCGACCGCGGCCACCGGGAGCGGGTGGAAGCGCGCCATCACAACTCCTTGAAGTGGTCGAACGGTTCACGGCAGGCCAGGCAGCGGCGCAGTGCCTTGCACGCGGTGGAGGAGAACCGGCTCAGCAGCTCGGTGTCGGCCGCGCCGCAGTGCGGGCAGCGGACCGGCTCGTCCTCGAAGCCGTGGGTGCGGGTGGGTCCCAGGGTCAGCGGCACCGGGCCGCCGGCGTGGTGCACGCGCGGGGGAGCTATGCCGAACTCCCGCAGCTTCTCCCGGCCTTCCGGCGTGATGTCGTCGGTCGACCAGGCCGGGCTGAGCACCGTGCGGACGCTGACCTCGCGCAGGCCGTGGGCGCGCAGCAGCCGCTCGATGTCGACGCTCATCGCCTCGACGGCCGGGCATCCGGTGTAGGTGGGGGTCAGCTCGACTTCCACCGCGTCCGGGCCGTGGAGGCGCACCGCCCGGACCACGCCCAGCTCCCGCAGGGTGAGCACGGGCAGCTCGGGGTCGGGCACCGATCCGGCCAGCTCCAGCAGCTCCGCCTCCAGGGCGGTGGCCGTCACCATGACGCCCCCGGGTGACTGCGGTGCAGATGCTGCATCTCGGCGAGCATCCGGCCGAACGGCTCGGTGTGCACGCCCTGGCGGCCCGCGCCCGCCGACCAGGCTCCGGTGCGCGGACCCTCGGGGAGGGAGAGCGTGGCACGGCCGAGGACGTCCTCGACGGACTCCAGCCACCGCTCCTCCATGCGCGTCCAGTCGGCGTCCAGGCCCTCCACCGGCTGGAACAACTCCCCGGTGAACCGCCACAGCGCGTCACAGGCCCGCCGCATCCGCTCATGACCGGTCCGGGTGCCGTCGCCGAGCCGCAGCGTCCACTGCTCGGCGTGGTCGCGGTGGTAGGCGACCTCCTTCACCGCCTTCGCGGCCAGTGGGGCGAACGGGCCGTCACCGGCCGCCAATTCGGTGTGCAGCAGCTGCTGGTAGGTGGAGAAGTAGAGCTGGCGGGCGATGGTGTGCGCGAAGTCGCCGTTCGGCTGCTCGACCAGCTGGAGGTTGCGGAAGGCGCGCTCCTCGCGCAGATAGGCCAGTTCGTCCTCGTCGCCGGCCAGCGACAGCAGCACCCGGGCCTGGCCGAGCAGGTCCAGGGCGATGTTGGCGAGGGCGACCTCCTCCTCCAGGACGGGGGCGTGCCCGGCCCACTCCCCGAGGCGGTGGGAGAGCACCAGGGCGTCGTCGCCGAGGGCGAGCGCGGCGGTCACCGGGACGGTGGCGGGGCCGGTGGCGGTCACAGGTGCTTCACCCCTTCCGGGATCTCGTAGAAGGTCGGGTGCCGGTAGGGCTTGTCGGCGGCCGGTTCGAAGAACGGGTCCTTCTCGTCCGGCGAGGACGCGGTGATCGCGGCGGCCGGGACGACCCAGATGGAGACGCCCTCGCCGCGCCGGGTGTAGAGGTCGCGGGCGTTGCGCAGGGCCAGCTCGGCGTCGGGTGCGTGCAGGCTGCCGGCGTGGGTGTGGGAGAGGCCGCGCCGGGAGCGGACGAAGACCTCCCACAGGGGCCAGTCGGTGGTGCTCATGCTCGCGTCGCTCCCGTCCCACCGGTGTCGCCGGTGTGCTTGGCCGCGTAGGCGGCGGCCGCTTCCCGTACCCACGCGCCCTCGTCGTGCGCGCGCCTGCGCTGGGTGATCCGCTGCTCGTTGCACGGACCGTTGCCCTTGAGGACCTCCTGGAACTCCGTCCAGTCGATGGGGCCGAAGTCGTAGTGCCCCCGCTCCTCGTTCCACCTCAGCTCCGGGTCGGGGAGGGTGAGGCCCAGGGACTCGGCCTGCGGGACGCAGATGTCCACGAAGCGCTGGCGCAGCTCGTCGTTGGAGTGGCGCTTGATCTTCCACTCCATCGACTGCGCGGAGTGCCGGGACTCGTCGTCGGGCGGGCCGAACATCATCAGCGACGGCCACCACCAGCGGTCCACCGCGTCCTGCGCCATGGCGTGCTGCTCCGGGGTGCCCTCGCTGAGGGCCAGCAGCAGCTCGTACCCCTGGCGCTGGTGGAAGGACTCCTCCTTGCAGATCCGGACCATCGCGCGGGCGTAGGGCCCGTAGGAGCAGCGGCACAGGGGGACCTGGTTGGTGATCGCGGCGCCGTCCACCAGCCAGCCGATCGCGCCGACGTCGGCCCAGGTGAGGGTGGGGTAGTTGAAGATCGAGGAGTACTTCTGGCGGCCGGCGTGCAGCTTGTCGAGCAGTTCGTCACGGCCGGTGCCGAGGGTCTCCGCCGCGCTGTACAGGTACAGGCCGTGGCCGGCCTCGTCCTGGACCTTGGCCATCAGGATCGCCTTGCGGCGCAGGGAGGGCGCGCGGGTGATCCAGTTGGCCTCCGGCTGCATGCCGATGATCTCGGAGTGGGCGTGCTGGGCGATCTGCCGGACCAGGGTCGCGCGGTAGGCGTCGGGCATCCAGTCGCGCGGTTCGATGCGTTCGTCGGCGGCCATGGCCGCGTCGAAGGCGTGCTGGTAGGCCGTCGTGTCGGTGGCGTCCGGCGCGCCGTCCGTCTCCTTGCGGGCCGTGCGCTGCGCGGCTGCTGTCGCCATGCGGTCCCCCTGACCTCGGGCTCTGCGGTGATCCGGTCCGTTCAAGCCGTCCCGACCGATCGTTCGGTCCGTGCGCATCCATGGTGTGCCGGGCGCGGCGGGGTGTCAACCGCTGTGGAAAACTCGGCGGAGCCGCCCGTGGACCACGCCTCCGGACAGGCCGGGCGGCGGGCGTTCCGGCACCGCCGCCGTACCGCCTGGCGAGGACCACCGCCCCTGGCTCCCACCCGGGGCTGCGCCCGGGGCCCCGGGCTGAGTACCGTTCCGTCGAGCGCCCGGACGCGGCGCTCGTGGACTTCGTGGCGCCCGGGACGGCGCCGCGCCACCGGACCGGCCGCTCAGCCGACCCGCTGAGCCCGACGGCCGGGCCTGACGACCGAGTTGACCGCATGATCCGAGACGGGGGACGGCACGCGATGGACGCGCACGACGAGGACCCGCGGGGCCCACAGGCCCCCGACGGGTCGGCCGGGACGCGTCTCCCGGAAGAACCCCCGGAGCACTCCCCGCCGTCCCCGCCCCGCACCGGCGTCGCCGGGCTCTCCCCCCGCTACCAGGTCGGTGCGGCACTGGCGCTCGCGGTGGTCGCCGTCACCGCCGGTGTGCACCTGCTGATGGTGTTCCTCAGCCTCGCGCCCGCGAACACGGTGACGAAGCAGCACGGCGAGGCCGTCCAGGACTGGGTCTACCCGGAGTTCGAGCAGAACTGGAAGCTGTTCGCCCCCAACCCCCTCCAGCAGAACATCGCCGTACAGGTGCGCGCCGAGGTGCGGATGCGCGACGGCGGCCTGCGCACCACCGGATGGACCGACCTGTCCGCCGAGGACGGCGCGGCCATCGACGGCAACCTGGCCCCCAGCCACACCCAGCAGAACGAACTGCGCCGGGCCTGGGACTTCTTCAACGCCACCCACGGGACCGACAACCGGTCCGTGGGCCTGCGCGGCTCGCTGTCCGAGCAGTACCTGCGCCGGATCGTGGTGATGCGCCTGTACCGGGACGACCCGGTGGGCGGGGAGGGTGTGATCCAGCGCGTCCAGGTCCGCTCCGCCACCACCAATGTGCAGCCACCGCCGTGGAGCCGTGAGCGGGTGCCCGACAAGCCGGTCTACCGCCTGCTGTCCTGGTGGTCCCTGACGTCCGAAGAGGCCGCGGGAGGCGTGCGGTGAACCGTCTCTCCCTGTCCTTGTCGCGCGGTATCGCCCGGGTCACCGGCGCGGCCCTCGGGCCGTACCAGAGCGCGGTGATACGGATCGGCTTCGCCGGGACCTGGCTGCTGTTCCTGCTGCGCGAGTTCCCCCACCGCCAGGAGCTGTACGGCCCCACCGGACCGTGGGGCTGGAACCTCGCCAAGCAGCTCACCGCCGACAACCACGCCTTCACGGCGCTGCTGTGGTCCGACCACCGGCTCTGGTTCGAGTGCTGCTACGCGCTGGCCGTGCTCGCCGCCGCGGCCCTGGTGCTCGGCTGGCGCACCCGGACGGCCTCCCTGCTGTTCATGCTGGGCGTGCTGTCCTTGCAGAACCGCAGCGTCTTCATCGGTGACGGCGGCGACAACGTCCTGCACCTGATGTCCATCTACCTGGTGTTCACGCGCTGCGGACAGGTGTGGTCCCTCGACGCCCGCCGCGCGGCCCGCGACGCCGCGGCCCGCGCGCGCGGGGAGCGGCCGGGCGCCGACCGGACGGGTCCGGTGCTGTGGGCGGTCTCCGGCCTGGCGCTCGGCGCGGCCACGCTGACCGGGCGGTTCGACAACAGCTGGCAGATCCCGGTGCTGCTGTGGACTGCTTGGGCGGCACTCGGTCTGTGGTGGGCCGTCGCCCGCCGGGCGGCCTGGCGGGAGCCCCGGATCCTGCTGGACGTGATCGCCAACGTCCTGCACAACGGCGCCCTGGTCGTGATCATGGCCGAGGCGTGCCTGATCTACGCCACGGCCGGCTGGTACAAGGTCCAGGGTTCGCGCTGGCAGGACGGCACCGCCGTCTACTACCCGCTCCACCTGGACTACTTCTCCCCCTGGCCCGCGCTCGCCGACCTGCTGTCCTCCAGCGGCACGATCATGATGATCGTGGCCTACGGGACCGTCATGGTGCAGGTCGCCTTCCCGTTCACCCTGTTCAACCGGCGGGTCAAGAACATCCTGCTGGTGGTGATGATGACCGAGCACGCGGTGATCGCGGTCGTCCTCGGACTGCCGTTCTTCTCGCTGGCGATGATCGCCGCCGACGCGGTGTTCCTGCCGACGCCGTTCCTGCGCCGGCTCGGCGACCTGGTGGCGGGCGCGCGCGGGCGGCTGACCGGGCGGGCCGGCCGCGCGGTCCCGGCGCCGCGCTCCCCGGAGGAGAGCACGGCCGACCACGTAGGGTTCACGGCATGACCGACCCGCTCAGCCGCTGGCACGCGCACGCGGAGGGGGCCGTCCTGCTCGACGGCTTCCACGCCCTCAAGCACGCGCTGCGCTTCGGGGCCGAGGTGCCGGTCGCGGTCACCACCGACCGCGCGGCCGCGCTCGGTCTCGCCGGGGAACTGGCCGGGGACGTACGGGACGCCCTGGACGCCCTGCTGACGGAGGTGTCCGGGCAGACGTACGCCGCCCTCGTCCCGCGCCCCCATCCGACCGGGGTGGCCGCCCTCGCGGTACGCCCGCCGCGCGAGGCGGGCCTGCGCGCGCTCGCCCGCACACCCCGCACCGCGCCCGTCGTGGTCCTGGACAATCCCCGCAACCTCGGCAACGTGGGCGCCGTGATCCGGCTGGCCGCCGGCTTCGGGGTGACCGGGGTGATCACCACCGGCACCCTCGACCCCTGGCACCCCACGGTGCTGCGCGGCGGCGCGGGCCTGCACTTCGCGACCGCCGTCGAGCGCGTCGGCACCGACGAGCTGCCGGCCGGCCCGCTGTTCGCCCTCGACCCGGAGGGCGAGGACATCCGCGGCACCCGGCTGCCCGACGACGCCGTGCTGGCCTTCGGCTCGGAACGCACCGGCCTGTCGGCCGGGCTGCGCGCCCGCGCCGACCACCTGCTGCGCCTCCCGATGCGCCCCCAGGTCTCCAGCTACAACCTGGCCACCAGTGTGGCGATGACCCTGTACCACTGGAGCGCGACCGGGGGCGCGCCCGCCGTCTAGGGGGTCCGTCCGGACCGGCCCGGAGGGAAACCTCCTAGGACTCCCGGCGGACCTCCACCACCCGGAAGCGGTTGGCCACGAACGCGCCGTCGGTCAGGGCCGCGTTGGCCGCCGGGTTGCCGCCCGAGCCGTGGAAGTCGGAGAAGGCGGCCGTCTGGTTGACGTAGACCCCGCCGGTCAGGTTGAGGGAGAGCTGGGCCGCCTCCTCCAGGCAGACCTCCTCGACGGCCCGCTCGGTCTCGGCGTCCGTGGTGTAGGCGCCGACCGTCATCGCGCCCTTCTCCCGGACCGTGCGGCGCAGCAGCTCCACCGCGTCGGCCACCGAGTCGACGGCGACCGCGAAGGAGACCGGGCCGAAGCACTCGCTCATGTACGCGGCCTCGTCGTCCGGCTTGGCGCCGTCCAGCTTGACGATGACGGGGGTGCGCACCACCGCGCCCGGGAACTCCGGGTTGGTGATCTCGCGGGAGGCGAGGGCGACCTCGCCGAGCCCGGACGCCGCCTCCAGGCGGGCCTTGACGTCCGGGTTGACGATCGCGCCCAGCAGGGCGTTCGCACGCGCGTCGTCACCGAGCAGGCCGTCGACGGCACGGGCGAGGTCGGCGGTGACCTCGTCGAAGGTCTTGGGACCCTGGTCGGTGGTGATGCCGTCGCGGGGGACGAGCAGGTTCTGCGGGGTGGTGCACATCTGGCCGCTGTACAGGGACAGCGAGAACGCCAGGTTGGACAGCATGCCCTTGTAGTCGTCGGTGGAGTGCACGATCACCGTGTTGACGCCGGCCTTCTCCGTGTAGACCTGCGCCTGGCGGGCGTTGTCCTCCAGCCAGTCCCCGAAGGACGTCGATCCGGTGTAGTCGATGATCCTGATCTCGGGGCGGGTGGCGAGGGTCTTGGCGACGCCCTCGCCGGGGCGCTCGGCGGCCAGTGTCACCAGGTTCGGGTCGAAGCCGGCCGCGGCCAGCACGTCCCGGGCCACCTGGACGGTCAGCGCGAGCGGCAGCACCGCGCGCGGGTGCGGCTTGACCAGGACCGCGTTGCCGGTGGCCAGGGAGGCGAACAGGCCCGGGTAGCCGTTCCAGGTCGGGAAGGTGTTGCAGCCGATGACCAGGCCGGTGCCGCGCGGGACGGAGGTGAAGCTCTTGGTGAGCGTCAGCGGGTCGCGCTTGCCCTGGGGCTTGGTCCACTCCGCCGTCCCCGGGGTGCGGACCTGCTCCGCGTACGCGTACGCCACCGCTTCCAGGCCGCGGTCCTGGGCGTGCGGTCCGCCGGCCTGGAACGCCATCATGAACGCCTGGCCGCTGGTGTGCATGACCGCGTGCGCGAACTCGTGGGTCCGGTCGCTGATCCGCTTGAGGATCTCCAGGCAGACCACCGCCCGCGTCTGCGGGCCCGCGTCCCGCCAGGCCCGCTGCCCGGCCCGCATCGCGGGGAGCAGCACGTCCACGTCCGCGTGCGGGTACGTCACGCCCAGCTCGATGCCGTACGGCGAGGTCTCGCCGCCCACCCAGTCGTCCGTACCGGGCTGGCCGAGGTCGAGGCGGGTGCCCAGCAGGGCGTCGAAGGCGGCCTTGCCCGCCGCCGCGTCCAGGCTGCCGTTCTCGCCGTACGCCTTGGGGTGCTCGGGGTGCGGGGACCAGTACGCGCGGGTGCGGATCGCCTCCAGGGCCTGGTCGAGCGTGGGCCGGTGCTTCTCGATCAGCTCGTGGGCGGTCAGTTCGGCGGCCATGCGGGACCAACTCCTCGTCTGGAGAGCTCTTCGTCGAGTCCGTGACCTGGGCAGCGGCTGCCCGTCAGAGCTAGAGTAACCGAACGATCGGTCGGGACAAGGGGGTCCGCCGCATCTGTGGAAAACGTCGTGCGGAAGGATCGCGCACATGACAGCACTCGACCTCAGCAGCCCCGTGGCCGTCGTCGGCACCGGCACCATGGGTCAGGGAATCGCCCAGGTCGCGCTGACCGCGGGCCATCCCGTACGGCTGTACGACGCCGTCCCCGGGCGGGCCCGGGACGCGGCCGGAGCGATCGGCGCCCGTCTCGACCGGCTGGTGGAGAAGGGCCGGCTTGCCGGTGACGACCGGGACGCGGCCCGGGCCCGCCTCACGCCCGTGGACGGCCTCGCCGAGCTGGCCGACTGCGGCCTGGTCGTGGAGGCCGTCGTGGAGCGCCTGGACGTCAAGCAGCGGCTCTTCACCGAGCTGGAGGAGTTCGTCACCGAGGACTGCCTGCTCGCCACCAACACCTCCTCGCTGTCGGTGACGGCGGTCGGCGGCGCCCTGCGCCACCCGGGCCGCTTCGTCGGCCTGCACTTCTTCAACCCGGCGCCGCTGCTGCCGCTGGTCGAGGTGGTCTCCGGCTTCGCCACGGACGTCACGTCGGCCACGCGCGCGTACGAGACCGCCCGCGCCTGGGGCAAGACACCGGTGGCCTGCGCCGACACCCCCGGGTTCATCGTCAACCGCATCGCCCGGCCCTTCTACGCCGAGGCGTTCGCCGTATACGAGGCCCAGGCCGCCGACCCCGCCACCATCGACGCGGTCCTGCGCGAGTCGGGCGGCTTCCGGATGGGCGCCTTCGAGCTGACCGACCTGATCGGCCAGGACGTCAACGAGTCCGTCACCCACTCGGTGTGGCGGTCCTTCTTCCAAGACGCGCGGTTCACGCCCTCCCTGGCCCAGCGCCGGCTGGTGGAGTCCGGCCGGCTCGGCCGCAAGAGCGGGCGCGGCTGGTACGACTACGCCGACGGCGCCGAGCGGCCCGAGCCGCACACCGCCGACAAGGAGCAGCCGCCCGCGTACGTCGTCGCCGAGGGCGGTCTCGGTCCGGCCGCCGAACTGCTCGGCCTGATCCGCGAGGCGGGCATCGGCATCCGGCAGGAGGACGAGGACAACGGCACCCGGCTGGTGCTGCCCGGCGGCGGCCAGCTGGTCCTCGCCGACGGCCAGATCTCCGCGGAGTTCCGGGACGTCGTCTACTTCGACCTCGCCCTGGACTACCGCACGGCCACCCGGATCGCCCTCTCCGCCGCCCAGGACACCTCCCCGCGGACCCTCGCCGAGGCCACCGGACTGTTCCAGGCGCTCGGCAAGGACGTCAGTGTCATCGGTGACGTCCCCGGAATGATCGTCGCCCGCACGGTCGCGCGGATCATCGACCTCGCCCACGACGCCGTCGCCAAGGGCGTGGCCACCGAGGAGGACGTCGACACCGCGATGCGGCTGGGCGTCAACTACCCGCTCGGCCCCTTCGAGTGGGACCGCGCGCTCGGCCGCGAGTTCGCCTTCGAGGTCCTGGACGAGATGCACGAGCGCGATCCCGCCGGACGCTACGCGCCCTCCCTCGCGCTCTACCGCCACGCCTACGCCAACGACCATCGGGAGGGCACCGCATGACCACGGCCAGACGCGACACCTACACGCCGGAGACACTGCTCTCCGTCGCCGTGCGGGTGTTCAACGAGCGCGGCTACGACGGCACCTCCATGGAGCACCTGTCCAAGGCGGCCGGCATCTCCAAGTCGTCGATCTACCACCACGTCAGCGGCAAGGAGGAACTGCTGCGCCGGGCCGTCAGCCGCGCGCTGGACGGCCTGTTCGCCATCCTTGAGGAGGAGCGCGCGCGCACGGGAGGGCCGGCCGAGCGGCTGGAGCACGTCGTGCGCCGCATGGTCGAGGTGCTCATAGCCGAGCTGCCCTATGTGACGCTGCTGCTGCGCGTGCGCGGCAACACCGAGACCGAGCGGTGGGCGCTGGAGCGCCGCCGCGACTTCGACCACCGGGTGGCCGAGCTGCTGAAGGCTGCGGCGGCCGACGGGGAGGTGCGCGGTGACGTGGAGGTGCGCCTGGTCACCCGGCTGGTCTTCGGAATGGTCAACTCCATCGTGGAGTGGTACCGGCCGGACCCGCGGGGCGCTACCGCCCGGGAGGTGGCCGACGCCGTCGTCCGGCTGGTCTTCTCGGGGCTGCGCCAGGGCTGACCTCAGCCGTCCGGCTCCAGGTCCTCCTCCTCGAACACCAGCAGCGTGCGGGTGCTGAGCACTTCGGGGATGGCCTGGAGCCGTGTCAGCACCAGTTCGCGCAGCGCCCTGTTGTCGGGTGTGTGCACGAGCAGCAGCACGTCGAAGTCGCCGCCCACCAGGGCGATGTGGGAGGCCCCGGGCAACTCCCTGAGCTGCTCGCGGACCGTGCGCCAGGAGTTCTGGACGATCTTCAGCGTGATGTACGCGGAGGTCCCGTGGCCCGCCCGCTCGTGGTCCACGCGCGCGCTGAAACCCCGGATCACCCCGTCCTCGACGAGCCGGTTGATCCGCGCGTAGGCGTTGGCGCGCGAGACGTGGACGCGTTCGGCGACGGACCGTATCGAGGCGCGGCCGTCCGCCTGGAGGATCCGCAGGATGTCCTGGTCGATGGCGTCCAGCGGGCGCGGCGGCGGCAGCGCCGCACTGTTCTGCGGCCCCTCGGCCATTTGTTCAGGCGCCATGTCCCCCCACCTCATCGCCGTGGACGTCCTGCCTTCATTCCAGGCTGTGGAGAACCGTTTGTCCACAGCCTGAAGGCGCGTGTAGCCAAAATGTGGCGGTGATCGAACAATCGGTAGGTGAGGCGAGTCACAGCCGATGCGCCTCCCGTAGCCGCTCACGAGGAGGTGCCGTCATGACGGTTCTGGAGCAGCGGGGCGCGTACCGGCCATCGCCGCCGCCCGCCTGGCAGCCCCGTATGGACCCCGCGCCGCTGCTGCCCGACGCCGAGCCCTACCGCGTCCTCGGCACCGAGTCGGCCGCCAAGGCCGATCCCGGCCTGCTGCGCCGGCTCTACGCCGAGCTGGTGCGCGGGCGCCGTTACAACGCGCAGGCCACCGCCCTGACCAAGCAGGGCCGGCTCGCCGTCTACCCGTCCAGCACCGGCCAGGAGGCCTGCGAGATCGCCGCCGCCCTGGCCCTGGAGGAGCGCGACTGGCTCTTCCCCAGCTACCGCGACACGCTCGCCGTCGTCGCCCGGGGCGTCGACCCGGCCGAGGCGCTCACCCTGCTGCGCGGCGACTGGCACAACGGCTACGACCCCTACGCCCACCGGGTGGCCCCCCTCAGCACCCCGCTGGCCACCCAGCTCCCGCACGCCGTCGGCCTGGCCCACGCCGCCCGCCTCAAGGGCGACGACGTGGTCGCGCTCGCCATGGTCGGTGACGGCGGCACCAGCGAGGGAGACTTCCACGAGGCGCTGAACTTCGCCGCCGTCTGGCAGGCGCCGGTCGTCTTCCTGGTGCAGAACAACGGCTTCGCCATCTCCGTCCCGCTCGCCAGGCAGACCGCCGCGCCCTCCCTGGCCCACAAGGCCGTCGGGTACGGCATGCCGGGCCGGCTGGTCGACGGCAACGACGCGGCGGCCGTGTACGAGGTCCTGAGCGACGCCGTGCGGCACGCGCGCGCGGGGGGCGGTCCGACCCTGGTGGAGGCGGTGACGTACCGCATCGAGGCCCACACCAACGCCGACGACGCCACCCGGTACCGGGGCGACGCCGAGGTCGAGGCCTGGCGTGCCCACGACCCCATCGCGCTGCTGGAACGCGAACTGACCACGCGCGGACTGCTGGACGAGGACGGCATCGAGGCCGCCCGGCAGGACGCCGAGACGATGGCCGCCTCCCTGCGGGACCGCATGAACCGGGAACCCGGACTCGACCCCATGGACCTCTTCGACCACGTCTACGCCGAGTCGACCCCCCAACTGCGCGAGCAGCGAGACCTGTTGCGGGCCGAGCTGGAGGCCGAGCAGGAGCCGCACGACGGGCACGGGGAGCAGGGCGAGGGCTCCGGCGCGCGGGAAGGCGGCGCCCGATGACCACCGTCGCCGTCAAGCCCGCCACCATGGCGCAGGCCCTCACGCGCGCGATGCGCGACGCCATGGCCGCCGACCCCGCCGTACACGTCCTGGGCGAGGACGTCGGCACCCTCGGCGGTGTCTTCCGGGTCACCGACGGGCTCGCCAAGGAGTTCGGCGAGGACCGCTGCACCGACACCCCGCTCGCCGAGGCCGGCATCCTGGGCACCGCCGTCGGCATGGCGATGTACGGCCTGCGCCCGGTGGTGGAGATGCAGTTCGACGCCTTCGCCTACCCGGCGTTCGAGCAGCTGATCAGCCATGTCTCCCGGATGCGCAACCGCACCCGCGGCCGGATGCCCCTGCCCATCACCGTGCGCGTGCCCTACGGCGGCGGCATCGGCGGCGTCGAGCACCACAGCGACTCCTCCGAGGCCTACTACATGGCGACCCCGGGGCTGCACGTCGTCACCCCGGCCACCGTCGCCGACGCCTACGGACTGCTGCGCCGGGCCATCGCCTCGGACGACCCGGTCGTCTTCCTGGAGCCCAAGCGGCTGTACTGGTCGAAGGAGACCTGGAACCCCGAGGAGCCGACGGACGTCGAGCCCATCGGGCGGGCGGTGGTGCGCCGCCGGGGCGGCAGCGCCACGCTCGTCACCTACGGTCCCTCGCTGCCGGTCTGCCTGGAGGCCGCCGAGGCCGCCCGGGCCGAGGGCTGGGACCTGGAGGTCGTCGACCTGCGCTCCCTGGTCCCGTTCGACGACGAGACGGTCTGCGCGGCCGTCCGGCGTACCGGGCGCGCGGTCGTCGTCCACGAGTCCACCGGGTTCGGCGGGCCGGGCGGCGAGATCGCGGCCCGGATCACCGAGCGCTGCTTCCACCACCTGGAGGCACCGGTGCTGCGCGTGGCCGGTTTCGACATCCCCTACCCGCCGCCCATGCTGGAGCGGCACCACCTGCCCGGCGTCGACCGCATCCTGGACGCCGTGGCCCGGTTGCAGTGGGAGGCCGAGGGCCGATGACGCAGGTGCTGGAGTTCAAGCTGCCCGACCTCGGCGAAGGGCTCACCGAGGCGGAGATCGTCCGCTGGCTCGTCGAGGTCGGTGACGTGGTCGTCGTCGACCAGCCGGTGGTCGAGGTGGAGACGGCCAAGGCGATGGTCGAGGTGCCCTGCCCGTACGGCGGCGTGGTCACCGCCCGCTTCGGCGAGGAGGGCGCCGAACTGCCCGTCGGTGCCCCGCTGCTGACGGTCGCCGTGGGCGAAGCGGCGGCGGAGCCGGAGGGCTCGGGCAACGTCCTGGTGGGGTACGGCACCCAGGCTCCCGCCGGCCGCCGGCGCCGGGTCCGGGCGGGTACCGCCACCGCGAACGGCACGGCCCGGCGGCACGACGGCGCCCAGCCGGCGGCCCGCACGGACACGGCCGCACCGGTCCGGGACCTCGCGGCGGGCCGGGCGGCCACGCGGGGGCCCGCGCCGGCCCAGGCGGCTCCCGCCCCGCCCGTGTCCGCACCCGGCGGCGGACCCGTTGCCGTGATCTCCCCCCTCGTCCGCAAACTCGCCCGGGACAACGGCGTCGACCTGCGGGAGCTGGCCGGCTCCGGACCGGACGGGCTGATCCTGCGCGCGGACGTGGAGGACGCGCTGCGGGCCATGGCGACCGGTACGGCGGGGACACCGGCCGTCGGCACCGCCGTGGCGCCTTCGCCGGTCGCCCCGACACCCCGTGCCGACAGCGGGCGTGCCGACAGCGGGCGTGTCGGGGGTGGTGTGCGCATCCCGCTCAAGGGCGTGCGCGGTGCCGTCGCCGACAAGCTCTCCCGCAGCCGCCGGGAGATCCCGGACGCGACCTGCTGGGTCGACGCCGACGCGACCGAACTCCTGCGCGCCAGGGCCGCGATGAACGCCTCCGGGGGCGCGAAGATCTCCCTCCTCGCGCTGCTCGCCCGGATCGCCACCGCCGCGCTGGCCCGGTTCCCCGAGCTGAACTCGTACGTCGACACCGAGGCCCGCGAGGTCGTCCAGCTCGACCACGTCCACCTCGGGTTCGCCGCCCAGACCGACCGCGGGCTGGTCGTGCCCGTGGTCCGGGACGCCCACGCGCGCGACGCCGAGTCCCTGACCGCCGAGTTCGCCCGGCTCACCGAGGCGGCCCGGACGGGCACCCTGACTCCAGGGGAACTCACCGGCGGCACCTTCACGCTGAACAACTACGGCGTCTTCGGCGTCGACGGCTCCACGCCGATCGTCAACCACCCCGAGGCGGCCATGCTCGGCGTCGGACGCATCGTCCCCAAGCCGTGGGTGTTCGAGGGCGAGCTGGCCGTCCGGCAGGTCGTGCAGCTCTCGCTCACCTTCGACCACCGGGTGTGCGACGGCGGCACGGCGGGTGGCTTCCTGCGGTACGTCGCGGACTGCGTGGAACAGCCGGCGGTGCTGCTGCGCACCCTGTGAGGGACGAGCCCCCACGCGAGGGGACGTACGCCGATCCGCGCGGAGGGACGGACGGGACATACTCGTGGGGTGACCGACGCCGCATCCGCCCTCCCCGGGACGCCCGCGCCACCCGTGCCGTACGACGCCGTCATCCTGGCCGGCGGTGCCGCCCGGCGGCTCGGCGGGGCCGACAAACCCGCGGTCCGGGTCGGCGGCCGCGCGCTGCTCGACCGGGTGCTCGCGGCCTGCGCGGACGCCCGGACGACCGTCGTCGTGGCCGCGCCCCGGCCCACCGCCCGCCCGGTGCGCTGGGCCCGTGAGGAGCCGCCCGGCGGCGGGCCGGTCGCCGCGCTGGAGGCCGGCCTGCGGCTCACCACCGCCGGGCGGACCGTCGTCCTCTCCGCCGACCTGCCCTTCCTCGGACCGGATACGGTCCGCCGGCTGCTGACCACCCTTCAGGACACCGGTACCGAGGGCGCGCTGCTCACCGACGCCGACGACCGCGACCAGCCGCTCGTGGCCGCTTACCGCACCGCCGCCCTGCGCCGCGAGCTGGCCGACCTCGCCGCCGCGCACGACGGCCTCGCCGGACTGCCCCTGCGCCGGCTGACCGGTGCCCTGAGCCTCAGCCGCGTCCCGGATCCGCTCGCCTCGTTCGACTGCGACACCTGGGGGGACATCGCCGACGCCAGGGCACGCATCAGGGACCATGGGTACGTGTTGGATGAATGGATCTCCGCAGCCAAGGACGAACTGGGCATCGACCTGGACGTCGACACCGGCGTCCTGCTCGACCTGGCCCGTGACGCCGCCCACGGGGTGGCCCGCCCGGCCGCCCCGCTGACCACCTTCCTCGTCGGCTACGCCGCGGCCCGGGCCGGGGGAGGCCCCGAGGCCGTCGCCGAGGCCGTCCGCAAGGCCGCCGCGCTGGCCTCGCGGTGGGAAGAGGAGAACGACGAGAGCGGCGGGGGCCCGAGCGCCCCGGACGCCGGATGACCGCCCCCGGTACCCGGGCCGGGACACCCGCCACGGACACCGACGATCTCGACGTCGAGGAGGCCCTGGCACTGGTGAGAGACGTCCACAAGGACCCCGGCGACGACGGCACGGGCCAGCCGCCCGGCACGCCCGCGCAGCCGTCCGGCGAGCGGCACCGGGCCACCCCCTGGCCCCGGGCCCGCGAGATCGCCGCCCGCGCCGCCCGCGCACAGGGCCCCAGGAAAGAGGACGGCGGAGCCACCGGTGCCCGGCGGGCCCCCGTCCCCGTTTCCCTCGGCGACGCCCTCGGACTGGTCCTGGCCGCCCCCCTGGAGGCGCTCACCGACCTGCCCTCCTTCGACACCTCCGCGATGGACGGCTGGGCGGTCGCCGGGCCCGGTCCCTGGCAGGTACGGGAGGACGGCGTGCTCGCCGGGCACGCGCAGCCCGACCCGCTCACCGACGGCGAGGCGGTCCGCATCGCCACCGGAGCCCGCATCCCCGCCGACACCACCGCCGTCCTGCGCACCGAACACGGCCGGATCGACGCCCAGGGCCGGCTGCACACCACCCGCGAGATGCTGCACGGCCAGGACATCCGCTCCCGTGGCCAGGAGTGCCGCACCGGCGACCAGTTGCTGCCCGTCGGCACCCTGGTCACCCCCGCCGTCCTGGGCCTCGCCGCGGCGGCCGGCTACGACACGGTCACCGTCGTGCCCCGGCCCCGCGTCGAAGTCCTGATCCTCGGCGACGAGCTGCTGACCGGAGGTCTGCCGCACGACGGGCTGATCAGGGACGCGCTCGGCCCCATGCTGCCGCCCTGGCTGCGCGCGCTCGGCGCCGACGTCGTCGCCGTCCGCCGGATCGGTGACGACGCCCGGGCGCTGCGCAAGGCGGTCACCGGCTCCGCAGCCGACGTGATCGTCACCACGGGCGGCACCGCGGCCGGACCCGTGGACCACGTCCACCCCGTCCTGGAGCGCATCGGTGCCGAACTCCTCGTCGACGGGGTGAAGGTACGACCCGGTCACCCCATGCTGTTGGCCCGCGTCAGCGACCACCAGCACCTCGTCGGCCTGCCCGGCAACCCCCTCGCGGCCGTCTCCGGCCTGCTCACGCTCGCCGAGCCGCTGCTGCGGACCCTCGCCGCCCGCCCCGCCCCCGAGCCGTACACCCTGCCCCTCAAGGAGGCGGTGCAGGGACACCCGCACGACACCCGGCTCATCCCCGTGGTGCTCCGCGGCGACCATGCCGTGCCGCTGCGCTACAACGGTCCGGCCATGCTCCGTGGCGTCGCCGCCGCCGACGCGCTGGCCGTCGTACCGCCGGGCGGGGCGCGGCAGGACGAGGAGACGGAGCTGCTGGACCTGCCGTGGGCGACCGCCGGAATCGGGGTGTGTTTCACGTGAAACTTCCGGGCCACGACGCCATCGCCCGCCAAGCGGGCGAGCATCTGGTGACCCATCGGGTGGAACTCCCGAGGAAAGTGGTGGAGCGCCCGATCCGGCAGGTCGTCAAGCGCCTGGTCATGGCTTTGGCGGTGCTGGTCGCCACCGCGCTGATCGTCTACGCCGACCGCGACGGCTACAACGACAACGCCGACGGCTCGGTCGACCTGCTCGACGCGTTCTACTACGCGACCGTGACCCTCTCCACCACGGGGTACGGCGACATCACCCCGGTCAGCGACGGCGCCCGGCTCACCAACATCTTCCTCATCACGCCCCTGCGCGTGCTGTTCCTGATCATCCTGGTCGGCACCACGCTGGAGGTCCTCACCGAACGCACCCGTGAGGAATGGCGCCTGAACCGCTGGAGGTCCACCTTGCGCGACCACACCGTCGTCATCGGCTTCGGCACGAAGGGACGGTCGGCGATCCAGACCGTCTGCGCGACCGGCCTGAAGAAGGAGCAGGTCGTCGTGGTCGACCCCAGCTCCAAGGCGATCGACGCGGCGACCGCGGAGGGCTACGCCGGGGTCATAGGCGACGCCACCCGCAGCGACGTGCTCAAGCGGGCCGAACTGCACAAGGCACGGCAGATCATCGTGGCCCCGCAGCGTGACGACACCTCGGTCCTCGTCACCCTGACCGCCCGCCAGCTCAACCGCGGCGCCAAGATCGTGGCCGCGGTCCGCGAGGAGGAGAACGCCCCGCTGCTCCGGCAGTCCGGCGCCGACGCCGTCATCACCAGCTCCGGCGCGGCCGGCCGGCTGCTCGGCCTCTCCGTGCTCAGCCCCGCCGCCGGCATGGTGATGGAGGACCTCATCCAGCAGGGCAGCGGACTCGACCTCGTCGAACGGCCGGTGGTCCGCCGCGAGGTGGGCAAGACGCCACGGGAGACGGACGACCTCGTGGTGAGCGTCCTGCGCGGACACCGGGTGCTCGGCTACGACGATCCGTCCGTGGGCACCCTCCAGCTGACGGACCGGCTCATCACCATCGTCCGGGCCACCCCCGGCGCTCAGGTGACCCCGGACACCCGTCCGCTGTCGCGCGGCTGAGCGGCCCGTCGGGGAGTAGCGTCACCCGCATGCATGCGATCACGATTTCCGAACCCGGCGGTCCCGAGGTCCTGGTGTGGGACGAGGTCCCCGACCCGTTGCCCGGGGAGGGCGAGGTGCTGGTCGAGGTGGCGGCCAGCGCAGTCAACCGTGCCGACATCCTCCAGCGCCAGGGCGCGTACAACCCGCCGCCCGGAGCCTCCCCCTACCCCGGCCTGGAGTGCTCCGGCAGGATCGCCGCGCTCGGCCCCGGCGTCTCCGGCTGGGCCGTCGGCGACCAGGTGTGCGCGCTGCTCGCGGGCGGCGGTTACGCCGAGAAGGTCGCCGTGCCGGCCGGGCAACTGCTGTCCGTGCCCGAGGGCGTCGACCTCACCCGGGCGGCGGCGCTGCCCGAGGTGGTCTGCACCGTCTGGTCCAACGTGTTCATGGTCGCCCATCTGCGCCCCGGCGAGACGCTGCTGGTGCACGGCGGCTCCAGCGGCATCGGCACCATGGCGATCCAGCTCGCCAAGGCCATCGGCGCCAAGGTCGCGGTGACCGCCGGCACCAAGGAGAAGCTCGACCGGTGCGCCGAGCTGGGCGCGGACGTCCTCATCAACTACCGCGAGCAGGACTTCGTCGCCGAGATCCAGCAGGCCACCGGCGGCACGGGCGCCGACGTCATCCTCGACAACATGGGCGCCAAGTACCTGGACCGCAACGTCCAGGCCCTCGCCGTCAACGGCCGCCTCGCGATCATCGGGATGCAGGGCGGAGTCAAGGGGGAGCTGAACATCGGGGCGCTGCTGAGCAAGCGGGCCGCGATCAGCGCGACCTCGCTGCGCGCCCGTCCGCTGGGCGAGAAGGCGGCCATCGTCGCCGCCGTACGCGAGCACGTGTGGCCCCTGCTGGCCGCCGGGCATGTCCGCCCGGTCGTGGACCGCGAGCTGCCGATGGCGGAGGCGGCCGAGGCACAGCGGCTGGTGGAGGAGAGCGGGCACGTCGGCAAGGTGCTGCTGGTGACGTCGTAGCGGCGCCACGCGGGTCAGCTCCTGCGCAGTCTCAGGCCGAGGAGGGCGAGGCCCAGGCCCAGACCTATGAGCACCAGCCCGCTGCCCAGCGGCAGGAGCCGCAGGACCGGCTCCGCGGGGGCCTCGCCCTCCTGCGCCTGCTGGGCGGAGGCCGGCGGCTCAGTGGTGGCACGGCCGGTGCCGGTCGCGTCGGGGGACTCCGAGGCGGCCGGCACGTCCGTGGTCTCCGGCTCCGCCGGCTGGGCGGCGGGGGTGGCGGGGGCGGGGTCGTCGTCGCCCTCCACCTGGGCCGCCGGTCCGTCGGGCCGGCCCGGCCGCATCCGCCCCTCACCGGCCCGGCTGCCCGCCCGGGACGGCTCGGTCCAGGCGAGGGAGCGGTAGGGGTGGACCGAGGCCGAGGCGGAGTCGGACGGCATCGGGACGGGGGCGGGTGTGTCCTCGGGCGCGAGGCCGGCGGGGGCGGAAGGGTCCCGGTCCGGACGGTCATGGCCCGGGTGGCTTTGCTCGGAGTCCTCATGTCCTCGCTCCCCGCGACCCGGGTCACCGCGCCCCGATTCCGGTTGCCCGCGGCCGGGGTCACCGTGGCCGGGTGACGTGTGCCCCGGGGACGACTGCTCCCGGGGCGGGTGCGGCGTGGGAGCGGGCCGCTCCGCCCCATGGCCCGGGGCAAAGGAGTGGGCGGGGGCCGGCTCGGCGGTGTGCGCGGGCGGGCTGCCGTAGACGACGGCGATGCCGTATACGGGCAGTGCCACCGCCGTGAGGACGGCCAGCGGCCGCAGCCGGCGGAGCGTGATGCGCAGGCGTGGAGTCACGTCGGTGACCTCCCGGAGCCCAGGTGTCGTGACCAATGGATAACCGACGGGCACAAGCCTCACATCCGACGCGCGGGAGGGCATTCCGGATTGGTTCGATGGGCCTAAACGGCGGAACGGCCCTACAGGGGGGCAGCACGGTGGTGAGGTGGTGGCGTGCGAGAGAATGACGGCATGGAGATGCCGAGGAACGAACGGTCGCCGGAGAACCCCCAGATCCTCGTCGTGGGGCAGGACGGGATGGCACTCGGCGGCGGCGGGGACGACTCCCGTGAGACCCCGGTGACGGAGCAGGTGGAACAGCCGGCCAAGGTCATGCGGATCGGCAGCATGATCAAGCAGCTGCTGGAGGAGGTGCGGGCGGCTCCCCTCGACGAGGCCAGCCGGGTGCGGCTGAAGGAGATCCACGCCAGCTCGGTCAAGGAGCTGGAGGACGGCCTGGCCCCCGAGCTGGTCGAGGAACTGGAGCGGCTCTCCCTGCCGTTCACCGACGACGCCACCCCGAGCGACGCGGAGCTACGGATCGCGCAGGCCCAGTTGGTGGGCTGGCTGGAGGGCCTCTTCCACGGGATCCAGACGACGCTGTTCGCCCAGCAGATGGCCGCGCGGGCCCAGCTGGAGTCGATGCGCCGTGCGCTCCCGCCGGGCATGCCCGGTCCCGAGGGCGTCGACGACCACCCCGCGGGCGGCCGCTCGGGCGGGCCGTACCTGTAGCCCACCGGCCGGAGCGGCCCTCACATCCGAAGGGCCCGGCGGACGACCGCCGGGCCCGACCCGTGTGCCGGGCCGGTCCGTGCCCCGGCGCGGGTCACTGCGGCGGGTTGCCCGTCGACACGCTCAGCTCGATGGAGCCCACGGCGTCCGGGTCGACGTCGGTGCCCTGGGCGGGGAACTGGTTCAGGACGGTCCCGTCGCCCCAGGTGTTGTCGTCCTGGTCCTTGATGTTCCACTTCCAGCCCGCGGCCTGGAGGCACTTCTTCACGGAGCCGATGTCCTTGTACCGGAAGTCGGGCAGTTGGACCTTGTCCTCGTCCCGCCACGACTCCCGGGGGTCGGTGCACTGCTCCGCGTCGATCTGCCGCGAGGTGTCCGGACCGAGGTAGCCGGCCCGGTGGGATGCGGACGCCGAGACGTCGGCGCCCCCGGTGCCGCGCTTGACGTCGTCGCCGCCGTTCCGCAGCGTCAGCGTGACGACCAGCCCGACCGCCACGACGGCGGCCACCGCGACCGCGCCGACGAGCACCGGCCGTCTGGTCCGGCCGCCGCCGGCGGACGGCCCGGCCGGCTGCGGCGCGATCGTGTACGGCGGCGGGGTCTGGGGAGCGGTGTGCGGGCCGTAGCCCGCGGGCGCCGTCTGGTAGCCGCCCTGCTGCGGATAGCCGTAGGAGGGGGCGGGCGCCGGGTGGCCGTACGGGTTCGGGGCCGTCTGGTACGGAATCCGCACCTGTCCGGGGTGCGCCGGGGGCACTCCGTCGACCGGTGGGAACACCGCGGAGCCGACCCCCGTGCCGCTCTGCCGGGGCTCGGCGCCCGGCACGATGTTCGGCGGGGCCGTGTGGACGGAGGCCGCGACGCGCAGGCACTCGGCGCGCATCGCCTCGGCGGTCGGGAAGCGCTCGTTCGGGTTCTTCCGCAGCGCGCGGGCGACCAGCGCGTCCACGGCGGGCGGCAGCGCGCGGTTGACCGAGGAGGGCGCCACGGGCTCCTCCTGCACATGCGCGTACGCGATCGCCAGCGGTGAGTCGGCGTCGAACGGCAGCCGCCCGGTGACCAGCTGGAACAGCATGATGCCGACCGAGTAGAGGTCGGAGCGGGCGTCCACGGCCCGGCCCAGGGCCTGCTCGGGCGAGAGGTACTGCGGGGTGCCCACGACCATGCCGGTCTGCGTCATCGAGGTGACACCGGACTGCATGGCGCGGGCGATGCCGAAGTCCATGACCTTGACCACACCACGCTTGGTCGACATCACGTTGCCCGGCTTGATGTCGCGGTGGACCAGCCCCATCTCGTGGCTGATCTCCAGGGCCGCGAGCACATCGGCGGTGATCTTCAGCGCCTTGCCGGCCGGCATCGCGCCGTACTCCCGGATGTCCTGCTCCAGGACGGAGCCGAGCGGGTGGCCCTCGACGTACTCCATGACGATGTACGGCGTCGCCATGCCGTTCAGCTCGTCCTCGCCGGTGTCGAAGACGGAGACGATGTTGGTGTGCGTGAGCTTGGCCACGGCCTGCGCCTCGCGCCGGAAGCGTTCGCGGAACGCCTGTTCCCGGCCGAGCTCCGTGTGCAGCGTCTTGATGGCGACCTGGCGGTCCAGCACCGTGTCGTACGCCAGGTACACCGAGGCCATGCCGCCCTCGCCGAGCAAGTCGCGCAGCTGGTAGCGGCCGGCGGCCAGCGCCTGTCCCGCGTACCGGCCGTGTGCGCCGTCCTGGCTCATCTCTCCGCGTCCCCCACTGGCCGCCCGGCGCCGTCGTCCAGCGGACAGGCCTTGATCGAATGGCTCATTCCCGGCCAAGTCTGCCCCAGGGCACCGACACGTCAAGCGCGGTGCCCGTTCCGTGACCGTACGGGCAGGAAGCGTCGCGCAAGCGTTACCGGGGCCGGACGAACGGCGCACGGAATTTGCGCGACGGCACGTGCGGGAGGTTTCATGACCGGTCCGTCCCGGGCCGGTCCCGGACGCCGTTCCGAACCGGCGGCACCCACGGAGGCTGTAGCGTGGCCGACGAAGACCGTGACAACACCGCGCGCACCGCGGGCAGAAACGACGGCGAGGACTGATGGCACAGACGCAGCGCTCTCAGGGCCCGTCCGACCCCGAGGCGACTGGCGGCGGCATGTCGGACGCGCCGGAGCTGTGGGGCAACGGCGGGCTCGTCGGCGATGGCCGGTACCGGCTCACGCACCGGCTGGGCCGGGGCGGCATGGCCGAGGTGTTCGCGGCCGAGGACGTGCGCCTGGGCCGCACGGTCGCGGTCAAACTGCTCCGCGCGGACCTGGCCGAGGACCCGGTCTCCAAGGCCCGTTTCACCCGTGAGGCACAGTCCGTCGCGGGCCTCAACCACCACGCGATCGTCGCCGTGTACGACTCCGGCGAGGACATGGCGGCGGGCGGCCAGCCCGTGCCGTACATCGTCATGGAGCTGGTCGAGGGCCGCACCATCCGCGACCTGCTGATGAACGCCGAGGCGCCGGGCCCCGAGCAGGCGCTGATCATCGTCTCCGGTGTGCTGGAGGCGCTCGCCTACTCGCACCAGCACGGCATCGTGCACCGTGACATCAAGCCGGCGAATGTCATCATCACCCACAGTGGTGCCGTGAAGGTGATGGACTTCGGCATCGCCCGCGCCCTGCACGGCGCGTCCACGACGATGACGCAGACCGGCATGGTCATGGGCACCCCGCAGTACCTCTCCCCGGAGCAGGCGCTCGGCAAGGCCGTCGACCACCGCTCCGACCTGTACGCGACCGGCTGCCTGCTGTACGAACTGCTCTCGCTGCGGCCCCCGTTCACCGGCGAGACCCCGCTGTCGGTGGTCTACCAGCACGTCCAGGACATGCCGGTGCCGCCGTCGCAGGTCACCGACGGCACCTGCCCGCCGGAGCTGGACGGCCTGGTCATGCGTTCCCTCGCCAAGGACCCCGACGACCGGTTCCAGACGGCCGAGGAGATGCGCGGCCTGGCCCAGTACGCCCTCCAGATGCTGTACGAGCAGGGCGGCCACACCGGCACCTGGAACACCGGTCCGGTGGAGGCGCCCGACGGCAGGCACGCCGCGGCGGCCGGCTTCGCCGGGACGACCGTCATGCCGCATCCCATGGACGCGGGCGGCACCACTCAGATCCCGCAGTCGATCCTGCCCGCCGGGTACGGCGGCGGTGACGACGGCGGTTTCGAGGGGCACGGCAACAAGGGCAGCGGGCGCGGCAAGCTGTGGATCCTCGCCGTCCTCGCGGTCGTCGCGATCGCGGGGGGCGTGGCGCTGGCGCTGAACGGCGCGGGCGGCGGCGACGGCAACGGCATCGACACCAAGCCGACGACGACGCACTCCAAGAACACGAAGGACGAGTCGCCCTCGCCCACCTCGTCCGAGACGGACACCGAGGAGCCGTCGAACTCCGCCACGGACACGGGCGGCTCGGACACGGGCACGGGCACGGGTTCCGGCTCCGGCTGGCCGCCGGCCACCACGCCGTCCTACAGCCAGTCGCAGTCGGCGCCGTCGACGCCGAGCAGCGAGCCCTCGGACCCGCAGCCCACGCAGACGCAGCCCACGAACCCGACAGACGGCGGCACCACGAACGGCGGCACCACCGACGGCGGGACGACCGACGGCGGGACGACCGACGGCGGGACCACCGATGCCGGGACCACCGACGGCGGCGGCACCGCCGAGGGGACCACCACGCTCGGGACCACCGGCGACACCGCCGGTTGAAGCGCACCTCCGGTGCCCGGTCCGGACCCCTCCTGAGGTGACGCCGGCCGCTCACCGCACGAATCCGTCGCAGACCGCGTCGTACTCGCGCGTCCACCACACCGCGAGTGCCGACGCGGCCGGGAACTGGCGGTCCGCGCGCGTGTCGCCGCGCTCGTAGTGCCAGCGCAGCATCCAGAAGTCGTTCAGCCGCTCCCACCACACCCGGTGCACGGCCGCCGCCAGCTCCGCGGGCGTGGCGCCGGCCGCGCGCCGGTACGCGCGCGCGTAGGCACGCACCTTCGGCAGGTCCAGCGTCCCGCCGGGCCGGACGAAGAAGATCACGGCGGCGCGCACGGCCTCCTCCGCGCGCGGCTGCACACCGAGCCGGTCCCAGTCCACGATGGCGGCCGGGGCGTCGTCCTTGTAGAGCAGGTTGAACGGGTGGAAGTCGCCGTGCACCCAGCCCACCGGGCCGCCGCGCGGCGGACGCCGGCCCGCGTGCTGCTCCAGCAGCGCGCGGCGCTCCAGCAGCCGGTGCCGGGCCAGTTCGTCGAAGGCGTCGGCGGGGCGGTGCCGGCGGACGTGCGCGAGCAGGCCGTCGATGAGGGCGAAGGTGTCGGCCGGGTCGGCGCTCTCCACGGGGTGCGGGCCGGTCGCCGGGCGGGTGCGCGCCTTGGGGGGCATGACGCGCTCCAGACAGGCGTGGACGGCTCCGAGGAGCGTCCCCAGCCGGGCGCTCTGTCCACGGGTGAGCTGGCCGCCGTCGCGGTGTCTGCCGTCGATCCAGGGGTGCAGCGCGTAGGCGTGGCCGCCGACGACGGCGACCGTGCGGCCCTCCCGGTGCGCGAGCGGCGGGGCGACCGGGACGCCGAGCTCGGCGAGGCGCTGGGTGGCCCGGTGCCGGCGTTCGATGGCGGCCGGATCGGCGGTGTCGGGGTCGAAGTGGTGCTTGAGGAAGTAGCGGCCGCGGGTGGTGCACAGCCGGTAGCCGCGGTTGAGCAGCCCCTGGTCGACCGGCTCGCAGGTGAGGGCGGTACCCGCGGCGTACAGGCGGAGCAGGGCGCCCAGAGGGGGCGCATGGGGCTTGAGGGGTGGTACACATGAGCGCGGCACGCGCCAGATGTTAGGGCACGCGAGACGCCCGTGAGCTGGGGCTTGTCACAGGCAGTCGCTGATGGTCTCTTTCGGTCACGACGGTGCTTTCCCGCCTGCATACGGGTGACACGGTGTGTGTCCGGGTGCCACGACCTGGCGCATCCGGGTGGCTCGTGGGACTCCAGGGAGGCCCGTGTACGGCCGGTCCGCCGGGCGGCCCGGAACGTTCCCTTCCGCCCCCGTCCCGCGGATGGCCGGAACCGCCTGCCGGGTTCCCGCGCTCCTCCGGTCACCCCGACGGCCCCGGCGCCCGGCCGGCGGACGTTTCCGTGGCCGACGCCCGGAAATGCCTGGACTTTTCCGTCTTCGGGTACGAGGCGCGTCTCACAGGGAACTCTTCCCGTGGCCTGGGTCGACGGGATAACGTGCGGTTGCTCCGGACCGCCGCAAGGCTGTGACCAGCGCGCTTTCACATCACCTCGATTTACTTGGAAATCCAAGCAAAATCGCAGGTCAAACGGGGTTTCACAGAAATGTGAGGCACTGGGTAACGTGATGGTTGCAGGGCGCTCGCCGGGGCACCTGTCACGCCTGTTCCCGGCCGAGTGGCACCCACCCCGTGCCCGGTGGTCGAAACAGGTGAGCCGCACTGGCCTACCGGCAACCCCGGGGGCCGGAACGACGGAGGAGCACACGTGACCGTGGAGAGCAGTGCCGCGCGCAAGCCGCGACGCACCGCCGCAGGCAAAGCCGGCACCACCGGCAGCAAGACCGGAGCCACCGGCACCAAGCGCACCACCCGCACCACCCGCAGTGCCGCGAAGAAGAGCGCCGAGCCCGGACTCGTGCAGCTCCTCACGCCGGAGGGCGAGCGGGTCGAGAACGCCGAGTACGACGCCTACGTCGCCGGCATCACCCCCGAAGAGCTGCGCGGCCTGTACCGCGACATGGTGCTCACCCGCCGTTTCGACGCCGAGGCCACGGCCCTCCAGCGCCAGGGCGAACTGGGCCTGTGGGCCTCCCTGCTGGGCCAGGAGGCCGCCCAGATCGGCTCCGGCCGGGCCACCCGTGAGGACGACTACGTCTTCCCGACCTACCGCGAGCACGGCGTCGCCTGGTGCCGCGGCGTCGACCCGACCAACCTGCTCGGCATGTTCCGCGGCGTGAACAACGGCGGCTGGGACCCGAACAGCAACAACTTCCACCTCTACACGATCGTCATCGGCTCCCAGGCGCTGCACGCCACCGGCTACGCGATGGGCGTGGCCAAGGACGGCGCGGACTCGGCCGTCATCGCCTACTTCGGCGACGGCGCCTCCAGCCAGGGTGACGTGGCCGAATCGTTCACCTTCTCCGCGGTCTACAACGCCCCGGTGGTCTTCTTCTGCCAGAACAACCAGTGGGCGATCTCCGAGCCCACCGAGAAGCAGACCCGTGTGCCGCTCTACCAGCGGGCCCAGGGCTACGGCTTCCCCGGCGTCCGCGTCGACGGCAACGACGTGCTGGCCTGCCTCGCGGTCACCAAGTGGGCGCTGGAGCGCGCCCGCCGCGGCGAGGGCCCCACCCTGGTCGAGGCGTACACCTACCGCATGGGCGCCCACACCACCTCCGACGATCCCTCCCGTTACCGGGGCGACGAGGAGCGGCTGGCCTGGGAGGCAAAGGACCCGATCCTGCGCCTGCGGCGGCACCTGGAGTCCTCCGGTCACGCGGACGAGGGATTCTTCGCGGAACTCGAGGCCGAGTCCGAGACGTTGGGCAAGCGGGTGCGCGAAGCGGTCCGCGCCATGCCCGACCCGGATCACTTCGCCCTCTTCGAGCACGCGTACGCGGACGGGCACGCGCTCGTCGACGAGGAGCGCGCCCAGTTCGCCGCGTACCAGGCGTCGTTCGCCGAGGAAGGGGGTCACTGAGATGGCCGAGAAGATGGCGATGGCCAAGGCCATCAACGAGTCGCTGCGCCGCGCGCTGGACACCGACCCCAAGGTCCTCGTCATGGGCGAGGACGTCGGCAAGCTCGGCGGTGTCTTCCGGGTGACGGACGGCCTCCAGAAGGACTTCGGCGAGAGCCGGGTCATCGACACCCCGCTCGCCGAGTCCGGCATCGTCGGCACCGCGATCGGCCTGGCCCTGCGCGGCTACCGCCCGGTGGTGGAGATCCAGTTCGACGGCTTCGTCTTCCCCGCCTACGACCAGATCGTCACCCAGCTCGCCAAGATGCACGCCCGCTCCCTGGGCAAGGTCAAGCTGCCGGTCGTCATCCGCATCCCCTACGGCGGCGGCATCGGCGCGGTCGAGCACCACTCCGAGTCCCCCGAGGCGCTGTTCGCGCACGTGGCCGGCCTGAAGGTGGTCAGCCCGTCCAACTCCTCCGACGCGTACTGGATGATGCAGCAGGCCATCCAGAGCGACGACCCGGTGATCTACTTCGAGCCCAAGCGGCGCTACTGGGACAAGGGCGAGGTCGACCCCGAGGCGATCCCGGCCCCGCTGCACAAGGCGCGCGTGGTCCGCGAGGGCACGGACCTCACCCTGGCCGCCTACGGCCCGATGGTGAAGCTCTGCCGGGAGGTCGCGGACGCGGCGGCCGAGGAGGGCAAGTCCCTGGAGGTCCTGGACCTGCGCTCGGTCAGCCCCCTCGACTTCGACGCCGTCCAGGCGTCGGTGGAGAAGACCCGCCGCCTGGTCGTGGTGCACGAGGCGCCGGTGTTCTTCGGCTCCGGCGCGGAGATCGCCGCGCGGATCACCGAGCGCTGCTTCTACCACCTGGAGGCCCCGGTCCTGCGGGTCGGCGGCTACCACGCCCCGTACCCGCCGGCGCGGCTGGAGGAGGAGTACCTGCCGGACCTGGACCGCGTGCTCGACGCCGTCGACCGCTCGCTGGCGTACTGAGAAAGGGCCGTGACGACGATGACGGAAGCGTCCGTACGCGAGTTCAAGATGCCCGACGTGGGCGAGGGACTCACCGAGGCCGAGATCCTCAAGTGGTACGTCCAGCCGGGTGACACCGTCACCGACGGCCAGGTCGTCTGCGAGGTGGAGACCGCCAAGGCGGCGGTGGAACTCCCCATCCCCTACGACGGCGTGGTCCGCGAACTGCACTTCCCCGAGGGCACCACGGTGGACGTGGGCACGCCCATCATCGCGGTGGCCGTGGCCGGTGCCGCCGCGCCGGAGGCCCCCGCCGAGCGGCCGGCGGCCGAGCCCGCCCGGCCGAAGGAGGAGCCGGCGGAGCCGAAACCGGAGGGCCGGCAGCCGGTCCTCGTCGGGTACGGCGTGGCGACGACCTCCACCAAGCGGCGCCCGCGCAAGGGCCCCCAGGTCACCGTTCCGGCGCCGGCGCAGGCGGTCCGGACGGAGCTGAACGGGCACGCCGGCGCGGGCACCGGGACGTCCCGCCCGCTGGCCAAGCCCCCGGTGCGCAAGCTCGCCAAGGACCTGGGCGTCGACCTGGCGGCAGTCACCCCGTCCGGCCCGGACGGTGTGATCACCCGGGAGGACGTCCACGCCGCGGCCGCGCCCGTGGCCGCCGCCCCGGCCGCCGCCCCCGCGGCCCCGTCGCCCGTGGCGTCGTACGACACCGCGCGCGAGACCCGCCTCCCGGTCAAGGGCGTCCGCAAGGCCACCGCGCAGGCGATGGTCGGCTCGGCCTTCACGGCTCCGCACGTCACCGAGTTCGTGACGGTCGACGTGACCCGCACGATGAAGCTGGTCGAGGAGCTGAAGCAGGACAAGGACATGCAGGGACTGCGGGTCAACCCGCTCCTGCTGATCGCCAAGGCCCTGCTGGTCGCCATCAAGCGGAACCCGGACATCAACGCCTCCTGGGACGAGGCGAACCAGGAGATCGTGCTCAAGCACTACGTGAACCTGGGCATCGCGGCGGCCACTCCCCGTGGCCTGATCGTCCCGAACGTCAAGGACGCGCACGCCAAGACGCTCCCGCAGCTGGCCGAGGCGCTGGGCGAACTGGTGGCGACGGCGCGGGAGGGCAAGACCTCGCCCGCGGCGATGCAGGGCGGCACGGTGACCATCACCAACGTCGGCGTCTTCGGCGTGGACACGGGCACCCCGCTCCTCAACCCGGGCGAGTCGGCGATCCTCGCGGTCGGCGCGATCAAGCTCCAGCCGTGGGTGCACAAGGGCAAGGTGAAGCCGCGTCAGGTCACCACCCTGGCGCTCAGTTTCGACCACCGCCTGGTCGACGGCGAGCTGGGCTCCAAGGTCCTGGCGGATGTCGCGGCGGTCCTGGAACAGCCCAAGAGGCTGATCACCTGGGCCTGACGGCACCGTCGTCAGCCGAACGCAACGGCAAGGGCCCGCCGCTGGTCGCGGCGGGCCCTTCGGGCTGTGCGGGGGTCAGCCGAGGCGGGAGAAGCCGTAGTTGAGCAGCTTCTTCGCGTCCGTCTCACGCTGGGTGATGGAGGAGGAGGCGAGGACGGTGCCGATGACCGTCTTGCCGTTCCGGGTCGCGGCGAAGACCAGGCAGTACTTGGCCTCCGGACCGGAGCCGGTCTTCACGCCGATGGTCCCGCTGTAGCTGCTGAGCAGCCCGTTGGTGTTGGTCCACGGGGCCATCGTGCGGGTGCCGCCCGACTTGGTCTGCGTCTTGGCGGTGTACGACTTCGTCTTGACGACCGTACGGAACGTGGAGTTCTTCATCGCGCTGCTGGCAATCTTCGTCAGGTCGCGCGGCGTCGAGTAGTTGGTGCCGTTGCCGATGCCGTCGAAGGAGTCGAAGTGGGTGTTCTTCAGACCCAGGTTCTTCGCGGCGGTGTTCATCTTGCCGATGAAGCTCTTCACGCGCGCGTCGCGGGTGGAGCCGGAACCGTACTTGTCGGCGAGCGCGTAGGCGGCGTCGCAGCCGGACGGCAGCATCAGACCGTACAGCAGCTGGCGGACGGTCACCTTGTCACCGACGATCAGGTGCGCCTGGGAGGCGTTGTTCTTGACGACGTAGTCGCTGTACGCCTTCTGGATCGTGACCTTGGTGTCCAGGTTGAGGTTCGACTGCGCGAGCACGACCTTGGCGGTCATGATCTTGGTGGTGGAACCGGTGGCGAGCCGCGTGTCGGCCTGCTTCGTGAACAGCGTCGAGCTGTTCCCGTTGTTCATGAGGTACCCGCCCTTGGCCACGATCGAGGGCGCGGTGACGGCCTGTGCGGGCGCCGCGGTGAGGGCACCGGTGGCGGCGAGCGCGCCGGAGGTGACGGCGACGGCGGCGGCTTTGCGAAGGCGGGTGCCCATAATGCCGGTAATCAAAATGATCTACCCCGAATGTCTTGAATGGCCCTGTAGGGCTGCCGAGTTGAGGTGAGAGCGGAAGGGGGGCCGCACATGTGTGACACGTAAGTAGCACAGAAGGTTGTGCAGCCGCGGAGAGAGGTGTGCGTCACATTCGCCGGGGTCCGCATGATGGACGGCGCCACCACTTGCGTACGTGTTGTATCTATCCTGTCGGCATGAAAACGGCCGTCGAGCATCCAGCACCGCAGTCCCTCAAGCAGCCACCCGCCGCCGATCGCGTCTACACCCACGTCAAGCAGGGCGTCCTCGACCGCCGTTACCAGGGCGGCACCCTGCTCACCGAGGGCGAGCTGGCCGAGGCCGTCGGCGTCTCGCGCACCCCCGTACGGGAGGCGCTGCTGCGGCTGGAGGTCGAGGGCCTCATCCGGCTCTACCCGAAGAAGGGCGCCCTGGTCCTGCCGGTCTCCGCGCAGGAGATCGCCGACGTGGTGGAGACCCGGCTGCTGGTGGAGGAGCACGCGGCCCGCAAGGCCGTCCCCGCCCCGCCGGACCTGCTGGAGCGGCTGACCGCGCTGCTGGAGCAGCAGAAGGCGCAGGCCGCCGCCGGTGACCTGGCCGCCGCCGCGGTCACCGACCGCTGCTTCCACGCCGAGATCGTGCGCAGTGGGGGCAACGAGATCCTCTCCCGGCTCTACGACCAACTGCGCGACCGCCAGCTGCGGATGGGTGTCGCCGTCATGCACTCCCACCCCGACCGGATCGCCAAGACGCTCGCCGAGCACGAGGAGATCCTGGACGCGCTGCGGGCCGGGGACGCGGAAGCGGCCGTCGGCGTCGTGCACCGGCACGTCAGCTGGTTCTCGCACCTGGCGCGGGGTGAGGTCCGATGAGCGCTCCGGTGCGCAACGCCGCCACCCTTCCGGGCGACCCCCCGGGCGGACGCCGGGCCGTCGCCGTGTGGTCCATCGGCGTGGCCGTCTACTTCGTCGCCGTCATCTTCCGTACGTCCCTGGGGGTGGCCGGCCTCGACGCGGCCGACCGCTTCCATGTGAACGCCTCCGCCCTCTCGACGTTCTCCATACTCCAGCTGCTGGTCTACGCGGGCATGCAGATACCCGTCGGCCTGCTGGTCGACCAGCTCGGCACCAAGAAGGTGCTGAGCATCGGGGCGGTGCTGTTCACCGCGGGGCAGCTCGGCTTCGCCTTCTCCCCCACCTACGGCACCGCCCTCGCCTCCCGGGCCCTGCTCGGCTGTGGCGACGCGATGACCTTCATCAGCGTGCTGCGGCTCGGCACCCACTGGTTCCCGGCCCGGCGCGGTCCGCTGGTCGCCCAGCTCGCCGGACTGGTCGGCATGGCCGGCAACCTGGTCTCCACCCTGGTCCTGGCCCGGCTGCTGCACGGCGTCGGCTGGACCCCGGCGTTCGCGGGCAGCGCGCTCGCCGGCGTCGTCGTCCTGGTCCTGACCCTGCTGTTCCTCAAGGACCACCCCGAGGGACAGGAGCCGGAGCCGTCCCCGCACCGGGGCGCCGCCTACGTCCGCCGGCAGATCGCCGCCTCCTGGCGGGAACCGGGCACCCGCCTCGGGATGTGGGTGCACTTCACCACCCAGTTCCCGGCGATGGTGTTCCTGCTGCTGTGGGGCCTGCCGTTCCTGGTCGAGGCCCAGGGCCTCAGCCGTGCCACGGCCGGCGAACTGCTCACCCTGGTCGTCCTGTCCAACATGGTGGTCGGCCTGGTCTACGGCCAGATCGTCGCCCGGCACCACGCGGCCCGGCTGCCGCTGGCCCTGGGCACCGTGGGCGCCACCGCGCTGCTGTGGGCGGCGACGCTGGCGTACCCCGCGCCGCACGCGCCCATGGGGCTGCTGCTGGTGCTCTGCACCGTGCTCGGCGCCTGCGGACCGGCGTCGATGCTCGGCTTCGACTTCGCCCGGCCGGCCAACCCGCCGGAGCGGCAGGGCACGGCGTCCGGCATCACCAACATGGGCGGCTTCATCGCCTCCATGACCACGCTGTTCGCGATCGGTGTGCTGCTCGACGCGACCGGCGACGACTACACCGTGGCCTTCTCGGCGGTCTTCGTCCTCCAGGCGCTCGGCGTCAGCCAGATCCTGCGGCTGCGCGGGCGGGCGGCCCGGCGGGAGCGGGAACGGCTGGTCGCCAGCCGGGTGGAGACGGTCCACGTGCCCGCGGCCTGAGCCGCACCGCGCGCCCGCGAGGCGCCGGCCGCCCGTCGCGTTACGGCGTCACCGCGAAGTTCCGCAGGATCGCCGCCGCCAGGTCCTGGTCGCCCTCCGTCTTCACCCGGTCCGCCACCGCCTCCGGGCCGACCCGTCCGCAGGCCAGGCGGACATAGGTCTCCCAGTCGAGGGAGAGGGTGGCGGCCGGGCCGAGGGCGGGGGCGGTCTCCACGGTGCCGCGGCCCTGGATGTCCACGCGGACGGTGCGCAGGAACTCCACCGGGCCGTGCACGTCGAACACGATCGCCGAGCTGCGCGGGGCGTCCGCGTCCCGCGCCACCACCTTCGGCAGCGCCTCCAGCAGGACGTCGCGGGCGACGTACGCGCCCGGCGAGTCCAGGTTGCCGGGACGGCCGAGCGCCGTCCGCAGGTCCTGCTCGTGCACCCACACGTCGAAGGCCCGCATCCGGTAGGCCTGTTCCAGGGTGATCTCCTTGCCGAACGGGCCCCGCACGAGGGTGCCGGGGTCCCGGGACTCGTTGCGCAGCTGGCGGTTGCGGCGGATCACCGTGTACTCCAGCTCGGCCGTCATCTCCGGCGCCGTGTGGTGGCGGCGGACGTCGACCTGCATCTCCATGTAGCGCTGGTGCTCGGTGGTGACGTGGAAGAGGTCGCGCGGCAGGGCGTGGATGGGGCGCGGGTCGCCGAGCATCTCGCTGTCCATGCCGATGACATGGGACACGACGTCCCGCACCGACCAGCCGGGGCACGGGGTCCGCCGGTTCCACTCGCCCTCGACGAGCGACTGCACCATCTCGGATATCGCTTCGATGGAGTGCGTCCAGGCGTCGGCGTAGGGCTGGAGGGTGGGATGCAGACTCACGGAACGGGACCCCTCGGCGGTCGGTACACGGGCAGGTGGTGGCGGCGTTGCCTGGCGGACGGCGGCTGCACTGCGGCGGGTGTCTTGAGAGGCTAAGTTACGCTGCTGAAAGGCACCCCGGCAGTGCTTTCGTGTGACGATCGTAGGCCCGTGTGGACGACTTCAATGCCAGGACGGTGGTAGTGTGCGCGCCTCGCTGATCCAGATCGCCGTGGACGAGGACGAACCGGTCGGCTCCCGGCGGCGCCGCGTGGCCGCGCTGGTGCGGGAGCAGCGCGGGGCCGACCTCGTCGTCCTGCCCGAGCTGTGGACCACCGGTGCCTTCGCCTACGAGCGGTTCGGTCCCGAGGCCGAGCCGCTCCGCGGACCGACGTACGAGGCGATGGCCGAGGCGGCGAGCGACGCGGGCGTGTGGCTGCACGCAGGCTCCATCCCCGAGAGGGCGCCCTCCGGCAACGGCTCCGCCACGCAGGACGGCCCGCTCTACAACACGTCTCTCATCTTCTCCCCCTCCGGTGAACTGGCCGCTGCCTACCGCAAGATCCACCGCTTCGGCTTCGACAAGGGCGAGGCCGTGCTGATGGGCGCCGGCCGGGACCTGGTGACGGTCCGGCTGCCCGGTACCACGCTCGGCGTGGCCACCTGCTACGACCTCCGTTTCCCCGAACTCTTCCGCGCGCTGGTCGACGCCGGCGCCGAGACGCTGGTGATCCCGGCGGGCTGGCCCGAGCGGCGACGGGCGCACTGGACGCTGCTGGCCCAGGCACGGGCGGTGGAGAACCAGGCGTTCGTGCTCGCCTGTGGAACGGCCGGGACCCACGCCGGAGTTCCGCAGGCGGGTCACTCGATCGTGGTGGATCCGTGGGGCGAGGTGCTCGGGCAGGCCGGCGCCGGCGAGGAAGTCCTCACGGTCGACCTCGACCCGGCGAAGACGGCCGCGACCCGCGAACAGTTCCCGGCGCTGAAGGACCGGGTCCTGGGCCTGGGGACGCCCCGGCGCCGCGGCTGAGACCTCCGCGCGGCCGGCCCGGCGGGTCCTTCCGGCCCGGTCAGTCCTCCTCGCCCTCCTTCTCGGCGAGGTGGATCACGCACACCGCCACGGCGATCAGCAGCGCCGGGTCGGCGTCCTCCCGTACGACGTCCACGCCGTAGGTGTCGCGCAGGGTCAGCCAGCGCCGGGAGATCACCGCGAGGAGTTCGCCGTCGTACTCAACGGCGAACTCGCGGTCCAGAATCCTGCCGCTGACGTCGAGTCCGGTCCCGTCCACCAGCGAGACCCGGTAGTGGTTGCGCAGCAGGGACAGCCGCTTGCGCTTGATCCTGGCCAGGGCCTCGCCGTCCCGTTCGATCACCATGGTGTCGCGCAGGGCGAACATCTTCTGGTGGATGTCGATCAGCACCCGCCCCTGGGCGTCCTTCAGCTCGAAGGTGTCCCGCAGGCGCATCGCCTTGCCGTCGACGAGGAAGACCTTCCGGCCGTGCTCGTCCTCGATCCACCAGTCGTCACCGATACCGAGGATCCGGTCGCGTACGAGGAATCTCATACGGACCATGCTTCCCCGGCGCCGGCCGAACGTCACGGAGCGGCGGCCGGGACCTGACCGGACACCGCAGTCCACGGGACGCCGGGGTGTCGCGCGGGTGAACTTCGCGCGGGGGCGGGCGAATCGCCCAACCAAACGGGCGGGCGCCGGGTCGGACGTGACGCAAGACGTACGACTTCGCACGTCCTCCCGGAGGTTTCGTCCATGCTTCCTCGTCCCGTCCGCCGCCGCACGACCCGCGCCGTCTCGGCCGCGACGCTGGTCCTCGGCACGGTCCTGGCCGCACCGCTCACCCTGGCCGGTACGGCCGGCGCCGCCACCGCGCCGGCCACCGCCGAGGTCAACGGCTACGACTGGCAGCTCACCTACCAGGCCGCTCCCGGCCAGACCAACAAGGCCGCCGTCACCGCGTCGCTGACCGCGGACCGCGCGGGCATCACCTATGTGATCGACGACGTCGTGCCGGTCAGGGCGGGGCACGACTGCGGCCACCCCGTCGCCGCCGACCACACGAAGGTCTCCTGCACGGTGACCCGCGTGGACAGCCAGGACCCCTACGCCGCCCTGGTCGTGAACCTCGGCGACCGCGACGACACGGTCACCTACAAGAACGCCACCGACCAGGTGTACTCCTACGCACAAATGTCGCTCGGCGCCGGCAACGACAAGGCGACCGACTCCGGCCGCCTCGACGGCGCCTACGTGTCGGGTGACGCGGGCAACGACACCATCACCGTCGGCAGGCTGGGCCTGGCCTGGGGCGGCGACGGCGACGACACGATCAACGCGAGCGGCGGCGACAACATCGTGCGGGGCGGCAAGGGCGACGACACGCTGCACGGCGGTGCCGGCTCCCAGGACCTGTCCGGCGACGACGGCAAGGACACGATCACCGGCGGCGCCGGCGCCGACGTCCTGTACGGCGGCAAGGGCAACGACGTCCTGTACGGCAACAGCGGCGACGACACGCTGTACGGCAACAGCGGCGACGACCGGCTCTACGGCGGTCCGGGCCGCGACACCCTCTCCGGCGGCCCCGGCCGGAACGTGGTCCACCAGGACTGACGCCTCCACCACAGGGGCCACCGGTGCCGGCCGCCGCGGAGCCCCGGCCCGGGCTGTCCACGGCCCGGAGGCGTGCACGGCCCGGGTCGCCGACGGCCCGGGTTGTCCACAGGTCCGGGGTTGTCCACAGGCCCCTCCGGCCGCCGGCACCCGGTGGCACCCTTGAGCCATGACCGACTCCGCACCCCGACGACGTGTTCGCGTACGCGCCCCCGAGCTGACCGGCAAGGGCGGCTGGCTGAACACGGGAGATGAGCAGTACACCCTCGCCGACCTGCGCGGACGCATCGTGCTGCTGGATTTCTGGACCTTCTGCTGTATCAACTGCCTGCACGTCCTGGACGAGCTGCGTGAGCTGGAGGAGAGACACCGGGACACGCTCGTGGTGATCGGGGTGCACTCGCCGAAGTTCGCGCACGAGGCCGAGCACCGGGCGGTCGTGGACGCCGTCGAGCGCTACGGCGTCGCGCACCCGGTGCTGGACGACCCGGAGCTGGCCACCTGGAAGCAGTACGCGGTGCGGGCCTGGCCGACGGTCGTGGTGATCGACCCCGAGGGGTATGTGGTCGCGCAGCACTCGGGCGAGGGGCACGCGCACACCCTCGAGCGGCTGGTGACGGAGCTGGAGGCGGAGCACGAGACGAAGGGGACCCTGCGCCGCGGCGACGGCCCGTACGTGCCGCCGGAGCCCGAGCCGACCAGCTTGCGCTTCCCCGGCAAGGTGCTGCCGCTGCCGTCGGGGAACCTCCTGGTCAGCGACACCACCCGGCACCAGCTGGTGGAGCTGGAGGGGGACGGGGAGACGGTCGTGCGGCGGATCGGCTCGGGTGCGCGGGGGTTCGCCGACGGCGGCCGGCGGGAGGCGTCCTTCAACGAGCCGCAGGGTCTGGCGCTCCTCGACGACGGCTCGGTGGTGGTCGCCGACACGGTGAACCACGCGCTGCGCCGCCTGGACCCGGCCACCGGCGAGGTGACGACCCTGGCCGGCACCGGCAGACAGTGGTGGCGGGGTGCGGCGACCTCCGGTCCGGCCCGGGCGGTGGACCTTTCCTCGCCGTGGGACGTGGCGGTCTTCGGCGGCAAGGTGTGGATCGCCATGGCCGGCGTCCACCAGCTGTGGACGTACGACCCGGTGGCGCGGACCGTGGCCGTGGCGGCCGGCACCGCCGACGAGGGTCTGGTGGACGGGCCCGCCGCCGAGGCGTGGTTCGCCCAGCCGTCAGGGCTGGCGGCCACCGCCGACCGGTTGTGGCTCGCCGACTCCGAGACGAGCGCCCTGCGCTGGGTGGACCCGGACGGCTACGTGCACACCGCCGTCGGGACCGGGCTGTTCGACTTCGGGCACCGGGACGGCGCCGCGGGCCAGGCGCTCCTCCAGCACCCGCTGGGCGTCACCGCGCTGCCGGACGGCTCGGTCGCCGTCGCCGACACCTACAACCACGCCTTGCGCCGCTACGATCCGGCCACCGGCGAGGTCACCACGCTCGCCACCGATCTGCGCGAGCCCAGTGACGCCGTCCTGGTCGGCGGGGACCTCGTGGTCGTGGAGTCGGCCCGGCACCGGCTGACCCGGCTGCGGCTGCCCGAGGAGGCGCTGCGGGTGGAGCCGGTCGCCCACCGCACCGGACGCGCCGCGACGGAGGTCGCCCCCGGCCGTCTCCGCCTGGACGTGGTCTTCCGGGCGCCCGCGGGTCGGATACCGGACACGCGGTACGGTCCCTCGACCCGTCTGCTGGTCTCCTCCACCCCGCCGGAACTGCTGCTCAAGGGGGAGGGCGCGGACACGGAGCTGTCGCGCGAGCTGGAACTGAACCCGGACGTCACCGAGGGTGTCCTGCACGTCTCGGCGATGGCGGCGAGCTGTGACGACGGCCGGGCTGGGGGCACCTCCCGGCCGGAGACCGGGGAAGGCCACCCGGCCTGCCATGTGCACCGGCAGGACTGGGGTGTCCCGCTCCGCCTGGCGGAGGGCGGGACGGACCGCCTGCCGCTCGTCCTCGCGGGCATGGACGAGCAGGAGGCGGTGGCTCAGACGCCGTAGCCGTCCGAGTAGCCGTCGACGCGGTGGTGGTGGCGCGGTTCCTCCTCGACGACCTGGGTCGTCGGGGGGACCACCACGCGGCGGCGGCGGGCGATCCCGCTGAACGTCGCGACGCCGATCAGGCCGACGGCCATCAGGATCAGGCCGACGACGGTGAGGTTGACGCCGTGCATGTGCCAGTCGGTCGCGAACGTGAGGATGGCCCCCACGGCGATGAGGATGATGCATCCGCCGAGCCCCATGAGAACTCGCCTCCCCTTCCGGTTCCGGAGTTTCCGGTGCCGTTCGGGTACCCGGCGGTGGCCCGACTAGCCCTCCAGGAAGGCCGCCAGGGCATTGGCGAGGAGGAACGGGTCGTCGGCGCCGCAGAGTTCGCGGACGCTGTGCATGGAGAGGATCGCCACGCCGATGTCGACCGTGCGGATGCCGTGCCGGGCCGCGGTGATCGGGCCGATGGTGGTGCCGCACGGCATGGAGTTGTTCGACACGAAGGTCTGGAAGGGGACGCCGGCCTTCTCGCAGGCGGCGGCGAACACCGCGCGGCCCGCGCCGTCCGTGGCGTAGCGGTTGTTGACGTTGACCTTGAGGATCGGGCCGCCGTTGACCCGCGGGTGGTGCGTCGGGTCGTGCCGCTCGGCGTAGTTGGGGTGCACGGCGTGGCCGGTGTCGGAGGAGAGGCAGACCGTGCCGGCGAGGGCGCGGGCCCGGTCCTCGAGCGTCCCGCCCCGTGCGAGGACCGAGCGTTCCAGCACGGTGCCGAGCAGGGGGCCGTCGGCTCCGGTGTCCGACTGGGAGCCGTTCTCCTCGTGGTCGAAGGCGGCCAGCACCGGGATGTGGGTGAGGGGGGCGCCGGAGGTCGCGACGGCGGCGAGGGCTGCGACGCCGGCGTGCACGGACAGCAGGTTGTCCATGCGCGGTCCGACGACCAGTTCGCGGTCCCGGCCCAGGTAGGCCGGCGGCTCCACCGGGTGCGTCATCAGGTCCCAGCCGGTGACCGAGCCGGCCGGCAGGGCGGCCTCCTGCTCCAGGAAGGCGATGAGGTCGCCCTCCGTCACATCGTCGCCGAGGCCCCACACCGGCTGGAGGTGCCGCTGCTTGTCGAGCTTGAGCCCCTCGGTGCCGACCGACCGGTCCAGGTGGATGGCGAGCTGGGGCACCCGCAGCAGCGGCCGGTCCACGTTTACCAGGACCGAGGAGCCGTCGCGCAGGGTCAGCCGGCCGGCCAGGCCCAGGTCCCGGTCGAGCCAGGAGTTGAGCAGCGGGCCGCCGTAGATCTCCACGGCGACCTGGCGCCAGCCGTGCGCCCCGCTGTCCGGGCGCGGCTTGACCCGCAGGTTCGGAGAGTCGGTGTGCGCGCCGATGATGTGGAACGGCGTGTGCGGCTCGGCGCCCTCGGGGACGTACCAGGCCACGATGGCGCCGCCGCGCAGCACGTACCGGCCGCCGTACGTCCCGTCCCAGGCGTCCGTCTCGGCCACCTGCCGGAAGCCCGCCTTCTCCAGCCGCTCGGCGGTGTTCGCCACGGCGTGGTACGGCGACGCTCCGGCCGCCAGGAAGGACATCAGGTCGTCGGTGTGGCCGCGGTCGAAGCGGGCTGGTGCGCTCATGGATTCACCTTAACGACGTGCACGGGCCCGCTCTCCGGAAAGAGAGCGGGCCCGTGCGAGGAATCGACGGAGACGTCCGGGATGTCCGGAGCGTCCAGGGCGGGGGCGTTCTAGAACGCGGCCTCGTCCAGCTCCATCAGGTCGAGCTCGACGTTGCCCGCGACCTTGCGGGCGAGGGTGACGCCCGGCAGGACGTTCGCCGCGAAGAACTTCGCCGCGGCTATCTTGCCGGTGTAGAAGGCCTTGTCCTTGGCCGAGGCCGTGGCGAGCTTCTCGGCGGCGACGGCGGCGCCCTTGAGGAGCAGGTAGCCGACGACCACGTCACCGGAGGCCAGGAGCAGGCGGGTGGTGTTGAGACCGACCTTGTAGATGTTCTTGGTGTCCTGCTCGGTGGCGGCGAGGTCGGTGAGCATCACGCCGACGATCGCCTCCAGCTCCACGGCGGCCTTGGCCAGGTGCTCGCGGGCGGCGGCCAGCTCCTCGCCGCCGGTGCCGAGGGCGAGGAACTTCTTGATGTCCTCGGCGAGGGAGTTCAGCGCGGCGCCCTGGTTGCGGACGATCTTCCGGAAGAAGAAGTCCTGGCCCTGGATCGCGGTGGTGCCCTCGTACAGGGTGTCGATCTTGGAGTCCCGGATGTACTGCTCGATCGGGTACTCCTGGAGGAAGCCGGAGCCGCCGAAGGTCTGGAGCGACTGGGCGAGCTGCTCGTAGCCCTTCTCGGAGCCGTAGCCCTTGACGATCGGCAGCAGCAGGTCGTTCAGGGCGTGCTCGGCGGAGGCGTCCTCGCCGTTCGTCTCCTTGATCTGGATGGCGTCCTGCACCGAGGCGGTGTAGAGCACCAGGGCGCGCATGCCCTCCGCGTACGCCTTCTGCGTGATCAGCGAGCGGCGCACGTCGGGGTGGTGGGTGATGGTGACCTTGGGCGCGGACTTGTCCATGAAGTTGGCCAGGTCCGGGCCCTGGACGCGCTCCTTGGCGTACTCCAGCGCGTTCAGGTAGCCGGTGGAGAGCGTGGAGATCGCCTTCGTGCCGACCATCATGCGGGCGAACTCGATGATGCGGAACATCTGGCGGATGCCGTCGTGCTTGTCGCCGATCAGCCAGCCCTTGGCGGGGTGCTTGTCGCCGAAGGTCATCTCGCACGTGTTGGAGGCCTTCAGGCCCATCTTGTGCTCGACGTTGGTGGCGTAGGCGCCGTTGCGCTCGCCCAGCTCGCCGGTCTCGAAGTCGAAGAGGTACTTCGGGACGAGGAAGAGGGACAGGCCCTTGGTGCCGGGGCCGGCGCCCTCGGGGCGCGCGAGCACGTAGTGGAGGATGTTCTCGGACATGTCGTGCTCACCGGAGGTGATGAAGCGCTTCACGCCCTCGATGTGCCAGGAGCCGTCCTCCTGCCGGACCGCCTTCGTGCGGCCGGCGCCCACGTCCGAGCCCGCGTCGGGCTCGGTGAGGACCATGGTGGAGCCCCACTGCTTCTCGGTGGCGATCTTGGCGATGTGCTTCTGGACCTCGTTGCCCTCCTCGAAGAGGATGCCGGCGAACGCGGGGCCGGAGGAGTACATCCACACGGCCGGGTTGGCGCCCAGGATCAGCTCGGCGTAGGCCCAGATCAGGGAGCGGGGCGAGGTGGTGCCGCCGATCTCCTCGGGCAGGCCGAGCCGCCAGTACTCGGAGTCCATGAAGGCCTGGTAGCTCTTCTTGAAGGACGCCGGGACCGGCGCGGTGTTGGTCGCGGGGTCGAAGACGGGCGGGTTGCGGTCGGCGTCGGCGAAGGACTCGGCCAGCTCGTTCTCGGAGAGGCGGGTCAGCTCCTCCAGGACGCTCTTGGCGGTGTCGACGTCCATCTCCTCGAACGGGCCGGTGCCGTACACCTTGTCGCGCCCGAGTACTTCGAAGAGGTTGAACTCGATGTCGCGCAGATTCGACTTGTAGTGCCCCATGGCGACGGCTCCGTTGAGGGATCGGCGAGGCACTGGCTCCTCGCAACTGCTTCACGTACCAACAAGTGGCTACGATGATGCTACCCGTCGGTAATAAGAAGCAACCCCCGTCGGTCCAAGTGTGAGAAGGGTCTACTCCGCCGCGCCCACCGGCCGGCCCGCCTTCCGGAACACCGGGCGGACACCGCGCGAATGTCTCCGGCCCCCCGCCCGGGCCCCCCGCGCTCGGTACGCTTGCGCCCATGTACGGCTACGACCAGAACGTGGGCGCCCAGCAGCAGTACGCCTCGTCGCAGCAGCAGATGCCGGGCGGTGCCGGGTACGGCCAGCAGGCGCCGCTCTATCCGGAGCCGTCCCCGCCGTCCCTCGCGGACGCGGTGCGCGCCTTCACCACCGGCCAGATGGCCGCCGAGGACTTCCAGCAGATCTTCGCCACCTCGAAGGTGTACTGCCCGCGCGGCGACACGCCCGGCTTCCTCGCCCTGCACAACACCCAGCAGCCGGTGATCCCGATGTTCACCTCGCTCAAGGAGCTGCGCCGGTACGCGGGCAAGGAGTCCAAGTACTTCGTCATCACCGGTGCGGAGGTGATCGACCTGCTGCCGACCGGCTACGGCTTCGTCCTGGACATGGAGGGCGAGCACCGGATGGTGTTCGACGCGAAGGCGGTCGAGCAGATGGTCGACTTCGCGATGCGCCGGATGTACGGCGGCGGCTGAGTCGTGCGCGCACCGTACGGGCCCGGGGGAATTTCCTCCGGGCCCGCTCCGTTAGGGGTGGCAGAAAGTTCAACGCTCAACTAAAGTGGGCGTACCAAGGAGGTACCCACCATGCCCGCAGTGACCGTCGAGAACCCGTTGACGCTGCCCCGTGTGACCGCTCCCGCCGACGCCGTGGCCCGCCCCGTGCTCACCGTCACGACCGCTCCCAGCGGTTTCGAGGGCGAGGGCTTCCCGGTGCGCCGGGCGTTCGCGGGGATCAACTACCGCCACCTCGACCCGTTCATCATGATGGACCAGATGGGTGAGGTGGAGTACGCGCCGGGCGAGCCCAAGGGCACCCCCTGGCACCCGCACCGCGGCTTCGAGACCGTCACCTACATCATCGACGGGATCTTCGACCACCAGGACTCCCAGGGTGGCGGCGGCACCATCACCAACGGCGACACCCAGTGGATGACGGCCGGTTCGGGCCTGCTGCACATCGAGGCCCCGCCGGAGTCCCTCGTCATGTCCGGCGGTCTCTTCCACGGCCTCCAGCTGTGGGTGAACCTCCCCGCCAAGGACAAGATGATGGCACCGCGCTACCAGGACATCCGCGGCGGCAACGTCCAGCTGCTCACCTCCCCCGACGGCGGCGCGCTGCTGCGCGTCATCGCCGGCGAGCTGGACGGCCACCAGGGCCCCGGTATCACGCACACGCCGATCACCATGATCCACGCGACCCTCGCCCCGGGCGCGGAGGTCACCCTGCCGTGGCGGGAGGACTTCAACGGCCTGGCGTACGTCCTCGCGGGCCGCGGCAGCGTCGGCACCCAGCGCCGCCCGGTCCACAAGGGCCAGACGGCGGTGTTCGGCGCCGGGTCCTCGCTGACCGTCCGCGCGGACGAGAAGCAAGACTCGAACACCCCGGACCTGGAGGTCGTGCTCCTCGGCGGGCAGCCGATCCGTGAGCCGATGGCCCACTACGGCCCGTTCGTGATGAACACCCGCGAGGAGCTCCAGCAGGCCTTCGAGGACTTCCAGAAGGGCCGGCTCGGCACGATCCCGGCGGTGCACGGGATGACGGAAGGCGGCATCTGACCCTTCGGGGCCCGGCCGGTCAGCGCACCGGCCGGGCCATGAAGAGGGCCTGTTCGCCGGCCGACCCGGTACCGGCGTAGAGCGAGGTGTCCAGGCCGCAGAAGGCGAAGCCCATGCGGTGGTAGGCGTGGATGGCGGGTGCGTTGACGTTGCTCACCTCCAGCCAGACGTGCGCCGCCCCGCGCTCGCGCGCGAAGGCGACGACGTGCCCCATCAGCGCCCGGCCCACCCCCCTGCCCCGCCGGGCCGGGGCGACCTCGATGTCGTGGACGGTCACGCGTTCGTTCCACGGGGCGAAGGACGCCGTCACGAACCCGCACAGCTCGTTCCCGTCGAGGGCGACCACCGTACGGCGGTCCGGGTCACCGGCGTCCGTGTCGGGTCCGGCGTCCTCGTCGGGGAAGACCTTGCGCAGGGGCGGCCGTACCGGGACCTCGCGGAGGCCGAAACCGTGGTCCGTCGCGGTCACCTCGAAGACCGTGTCGGTCGTGAACGATCCGTCGAGCGCGGCGATGGCCTCGGCGTCCCCGGGCCGTGCCGGGCGGAGGACGATCGTCCGCGGCCCGTCGGCGGCCGTCGTTTCCCGTGCGGTTCGCTCCATGCGCCGACCGTACGCCCGCCGCCGGCTGTCCCGCGGCGCGCGGCCGGATCCCCCCGTCCGGCCGCGCACCAGGGGACAGCCGGCGGCGGGCGTGATCGGCTTGGGCCGTGCGTCTGCTGCCCGATCCCGTCCGCCGGCTCGCCGCCTGGTGCGCCGTGCTGCTGCTGGTCGCCGGGGTGGGCTGGATCGGGGTACGGCTGTGCGGGGAACTGCGTACGGCCGTCACGCCGGTGCTGCTGGCCCTGCTCGGCACCGCGCTGCTCGGCCCGCTGTACCGGAAGCTGGTGCGGGCCGGGGTGCGGCCGTCGGTGGCGGCCGGGCTCACCTGTGTCGCCGTGGTGGCCGTCGTCGGCGGTGCCGTGTACATCGTCGTCGCCGCGCTGGTCGACAGCGGCGCGCAGATCCTCGACTCGCTGCGGAACGCCGCCAAGGGGGTCTCGCGGCACTTCGGGTCCGTCGGCACCGGGCTGGACGACCTCGCCGGCAACGCGCGCCGGCTGCTGGGGGAGTTCGGCGGGACGGCCGCCTCCAACGTCATCAGCGGTGTCAGCGTGGTCGCCGAGAGCATCGCCATGGCCGTGCTCGCGCTGCTGCTCGTCTTCTTCTTCCTGCGTGACTCCCACCGGGCGGTGGCGGCCCTGCGCGCCCTCGCGCCCGGGGGCACCGCCGACACCCTGGAGGCCGTCGCCCGGCGGGCCTTCGCCGCGGTGGAGGGGTTCATGCGCGGGACGACCTTCATCGCGCTGATCGACGCCCTGTGCATCACCGTCGGCCTGCTGATCCTGCGGGTGCCCGGCGCGCTCGGGCTGGGCGCGCTCGTCTTCGTGGGTGCCTACATCCCCTACCTGGGCGCGTTCCTCTCCGGCGCGGTGGCCGTGCTGGTGGCCCTCGCCGACCGGGGTTTCGTGATCGCGCTGTGGGTGCTCGGGGTGGTGCTCGCGGTGCAGGTGCTGGAGGGGCATGTGCTGCAACCGGTGATCCAGAGCCGGACCGTGCAGATGCACCCGGCGGTGGTGATGGTGGCGATCACCGCGGGCGCCTCCGTCGCGGGCATCCTCGGCATGCTCCTCGCGGTCCCGCTGACCGCGGCGGCCTTCGGTGTCGGCGCGGAGCTGCGCGACCGCGGCGCGGGCCCGGCCGGGCCGTCCGACGGCGCCGCCCGCGGCACACCGGGCGGCACCTGACGCGCCGTTCCCGGTACGCCGGTACTCCGGGCGGCACCTGACGCGCCGCTCCCGGGTCTCAGGGCGCCCCTTCCGGTGTCCCGAGCGGTGTCCCCGCCGGTTCGCGGAGTTCGAACCAGATGCACTTGCCCTCGCCCCGCGGGTCCACGCCCCAGGCGTCCGCGAGGAGCTCGATCAGCATCAGACCGCGGCCCGAGGAGGCCAGTTCGCCGGGGCGGCGCCGGTGCGGGAGGTCGTCGCCGGTGTCGAAGACCTCCACCCGCAGCCGCCGCCCGGACCCGTCGTCGCAGACCTCGGCCAGCAGCAGCGCGTCGGCGTCGGTGTGCACCAGGACGTTGGTGACCATCTCCGAGACCAGCAGCACCGCCGAGTCGACCTGCTCGGCCGAGCTCCAGTCGTGCAGCAGCTCGCGCAGGTACTGGCGGGCCTCGGCGATGCGGTCCGGCTCGTCCTGCCCCACCGACAGCAGGGTGCGCCGCACCGTGCGCCGTGCCGTGACGGTGGTGTCGCCGCACCCGGAGCCGTCGCCCGGACGGCAGAGCAGCAGCAGCGCGATGTCGTCCTCGCGGCGGTCGGTCAGCGGACCGGTGGTGTGGTGCGAGGACGGCCCGTGCACCGCCTGCACCAGGGCGTCGGCCAGTGACTCCAGGTCGCCCCCGCCGTCTTCCCCGTGGGTCTCCAGGACCGCGCGCAGCCGGCGCCAGCCGCTCTCCATGTCGTGCCCGCCGGTCTCGATCAGGCCGTCGGTGCACAGCATCAGCGTCTCGTCGGGTTCGAGGGTGAACCGGGTCGTCGGGTAGTCGGCGTCCGGATCGATGCCCAGCGGCAGCCCGCCCGCCGTCGGCCGCAGCATCACCGTGCCGTCCGCCATCCGGATCACCGGGTCCGGGTGCCCGGCGCGGGCGATCTCCAGCGCGCCGGTCGCCGGGTCGGCCTCCACGTAGAGGCAGGTCGCGAAGCGCGGGTCGGCCAGGGCGTCGTCGGCGGCGGGTGCGACGCCGTGCAGGAAGCGGGAGGCGCGGGAGAGGACGGCGTCCGGCCGGTGTCCCTCGGCGGCGTACGCGCGCAGGGCGATCCGCAGCTGGCCCATGAGCCCGGCCGCGCGGACGTCATGGCCCTGGACGTCCCCGATGACCAGCGCGAACCGGCCGGAGGGCAGCGGGATCATGTCGTACCAGTCGCCGCCGACCTGGAGTCCGCCGCCGGTCGGGATGTACCGGGCGGCCACCCGCAGCCCCGGCACCTCCGGGCCCAGCGACGGCAGCATGGTGCGCTGGAGGCCCTCCGCCAGCTCCCGCTCGGTCTCGGCGGCGCCGGCCCGGGACAGCGCCTGGGCGAGCATCCGGGCGACCGTGGTCAGCACCGCGCGCTCGTCCGGGGTGAACGCCACCGGATAGGTGAACGCGGCCATCCAGGCACCCATGGTGCGCCCGGCGACCGTCAGCGGGAGGAACGCCCACGAACGGCGGCCGAAGACCTGGGCGAGCGGCCAGGTGGCCGGGTAGCGGGCCCGGTACTCCTCCGGGGAGGACAGGTAGACGGCCTGCCCGGTGCGGACGACCTGGGCGGCGGGGTAGTCGGTGTCCAGCGGCATGTGGGAGAAGGGGCTCATGTCGGCGGCCTGGTGGCCGTGCTGGCCGGTGATCGTCAGCCGGTCGCCCTCCACCCCGAACACCACGAGTCCGTCCGGGGAGAACCCCGGCATCGACAGGCCGCCCGCCACCCGCAGCACCTCGGCCGTGGACCGCGCCTCCGCCAGCGCCCGGCCCGCGTCCAGCAGGAACGCCTCCCGGGAGCGTCGCCAGTCGCCGGTGACCGTGCTGCGGCCGACGGCGGTGCCCGGGGCCGGCTCGGTCACCTCCTGGAGGGTGCCGATCAGCTCGTAGGCACGTCGTTCGGGGTCGAAGGACGGCTTCGACCGGCTGCGGACGACCCGCAGGATGCTGCCGTCCCCGTCCATGATCCGGATGCGGACCTCGGCGAGGGTGCCCTCGGCGACCGCCAGCCGGACCACACCGGTGATCTCGTTCCAGTCGACCGGGTGCAGCCGGGCCCGGGCCTGGGCCTCGGTGAGGGTGGCCGGCTCCGCGGGCAGCCCGAGCAGCCGCGCCGCCTCCGCGTCCACGGTGACCAGCCCGGTGGCCGTGTCCCAGTGCCACAACCCGGTGGCGAGGGCGGCGAGGACGTCCCCGACGGACGGCAGAGGCTCCCCTGTGCGCATTGCCCCACTTTAGGAAGATGTGGCCGCAGGCTGCCACCCTGGCCGCGGCGGACGGCAACGAGGGGGATCCGATCTTGGGGTGCCCGGTACCCTTGATGGGTCCGGGCCCCGCGCCCGTTCCCGCCGGGGGAGAGCACCTCCGGCAACTCCCGAACGAAGGACGATGAACGACGATGCATCGGTACAGGTCCCACACCTGCGGCCAGCTCCGCGCCTCTGACGTCGGCGCCGACGTCCGGCTGAGTGGCTGGCTGCACAACAGGCGCGACCTGGGCGGCATCCTCTTCATCGATCTGCGCGACCACTACGGCATCACCCAGCTGGTCGCCCGCCCCGGCACCCCCGCGTACGAGGCCCTGGACAAGATCTCCAAGGAGTCCACGGTCCGCGTCGACGGCCGCGTTGTTTCACGTGGAACCGAGAACGTGAATCCCGACCTGCCGACCGGTGAGATCGAGGTCGAGGTCGGCGAGGTGGAGCTGCTCGGCGCGGCCCAGCCCCTGCCCTTCACCATCAACACCGAGGACGGGGTCAACGAGGAGCGGCGCCTGGAGTACCGCTTCCTGGACCTGCGCCGCGAGCGCATGCACCGCAACATCATGCTGCGTACGGCGGTCATCTCGGCGATCCGGCACAAGATGACGGCGCTGGGCTTCAACGAGATGGCGACGCCGATCCTCTCCGCCACCTCGCCCGAGGGCGCCCGCGACTTCGTGGTCCCCTCCCGGCTGAACCCGGGCAAGTTCTACGCGCTGCCGCAGGCCCCGCAGCAGTTCAAGCAGCTGCTGATGATCTCCGGCTTCGACCGCTACTTCCAGATCGCGCCCTGTTTCCGCGACGAGGACGCTCGCGCCGACCGCTCGCCGGGCGAGTTCTACCAGCTCGACGTCGAGATGAGCTTCGTCGAGCAGGAGGACGTCTTCCAGCCGATCGAGCGGCTGATGACCGAGCTGTTCGAGGAGTTCGGCAACGGCCGTCACGTGACGTCCCCCTTCCCGCGGATCCCGTTCCGCGAGGCGATGCTCAAGTACGGCTCCGACAAGCCGGACCTGCGCGCCAAGCTGGAGCTGGTGGACATCACCGACGTCTTCGAGGGCTCGGAGTTCAAGGCGTTCGCCGGCAAGCACGTGCGGGCCCTGCCCGTCCCGGCCGTCCAGGACCAGCCGCGCAAGTTCTTCGACCAGCTCGGCGACTTCGCCGTGTCGCTGGGCGCCAAGGGCCTGGCCTGGGTGCGCGTCGGCGAGGACGGCGCGCTGTCCGGCCCGATCGCCAAGTTCCTCACCGAGGAGAACGTCGCCGAGCTGACCAAGCGGCTCTCCCTCGCCCCCGGCCACGCGGTCTTCTTCGGCGCGGGCGAGTTCGACGAGGTCTCCAAGGTCATGGGCGCGGTCCGGGTCGAGGCCGCCAAGCGTGCCGGCCAGTTCGAGGAGGACGTCTTCCGCTTCTGCTGGATCGTCGACTTCCCGATGTACGAGAAGGACGAGGAGACGGGCGCGATCGACTTCTCGCACAACCCCTTCTCCATGCCGCAGGGCGGTCTGGAGGCCCTGGAGACCCAGGACCCGCTGGACATCCTCGGCTGGCAGTACGACATCGTCTGCAACGGCGTCGAGCTGTCCTCCGGCGCGATCCGGAACCACGAGCCGGACATCATGCTCAAGGCCTTCGAGATCGCGGGCTACGACCGTGAGACCGTCGAGGAGAAGTTCGCGGGCATGCTGCGCGCCTTCCGCTTCGGCGCCCCGCCGCACGGCGGCATCGCCCCGGGCGTGGACCGCATCGTCATGCTCCTCGCGGACGAGCCCAACATCCGCGAGACGATCTCCTTCCCGCTCAACGGCAACGCCCAGGACCTGATGATGGGCGCCCCGACCGAGCTGGAGGAGTCCCGTCTGCGCGAGCTGCACCTGGAGGTCAGGAAGCCGCAGCCGAAGTAGCCGGAGCGGTGCACCACCCGTGCGCGCCGATCGTGTCCTGACTCGCTCTTGACGATCGGCGCGCACAGCCGTCTCCGGGGCTCAGTCGCCCTGCTCGTCGGTCCCGGCGTCCGGGGAGGCGCCGTCCTCCAGCAGCCGCTCGGCGATGTCGTCGGACCAGCGCTGGGCCCAGGCGCGCAGGGCGGCCACCGCGGCCTCGTCCAGGCCGTACCGGAGGAAGTCCCGGTCGGAGTAGAAGTCCGTGCCGGTCAGCCGGGACTGGAGGGTGGGCAGGTCGAACGGGTCGTGGGCGTGCCGGCGGCCCAGCTCCTCCAGTCCCGGCAGGGAGAACCGGGCCGCGCAGGCGTGCGCGTCGATGAGGTCGACGGCCGCGCCCCGGTCGTACAGGGCCCGGATCTTCGTACCGACGGCGTCCGCCGGGCAGAGCGCCGGACCGTACCCGGTCAGTTCCGGCGGCTGCCAGAAGACCTCTTTGTGCAGGGCGAGCGCGCACGGCTCGCCGGTCGGCGGGTCGGTGACCGTCAGCTGCGCGGTGAGCGCGGTGACCGCGCCGGTCCGCACCCGCCGGCCCCGCGCCTCCAGGGCCGCGCCGACGGCACCGGCGACCCGCTCCATCGCCTCGGCGCTCTCGGTGGCGAGATCGAGGCCGGAGTGCGGGCGCCGGACCAGCCCGTGCGCCTGGAGGGCGTAGCCGCCGGCCAGTACCAGGCCGTACGGGCCGCCCGCCCGGACGGCGTCCGCGAGGAGCCGGCGATGGGGTTCGGGGATGTCCACGGCGGACAGGCCGGGTGCTCAGCCCTCGTCGCCGCCGAAGCGCTCCTTGTACGTCGCCAGGTCCTCGTCGGTCAGCTTGGCGAAGAGGACCGGCGGGACCGTGAAGGGGGTGCCGGCGGGAACCGCGTCCAGGGCCCTGGCCTCGTCCGGGGAGACCCAGGCCGCGGTGTCGTCCGGAAGGGTGAAGGCCCGTCGCATGGCGGCGGAGCTGGCCGGGATCAGCGGCTCGGAGACCACCGCGTACAGGCGGATGAGGTTCATCGCCGTCCGCAGGGTGAGGGCCGCGCCCTCCTTGTCCGTCTTGATCTCCAGCCAGGGGGCCTTCTCCTCCAGGTAGGAGTTGCCGGCCGACCACAGGGCGCGCAGCGCCGCGGCGGCCTTGCGGAACTGGAGGGCCTCCATGTGCTCCTCGTACTCGGCGAGCAGGCGGGCGATCTCCTCGCCGAGCCTCGTCTCCGCCTCGCCGGGCTCACCGCCGGCCGGGACCTCCTCGCCGAAGCGCTTCTTGCTGAAGGACAGCACGCGGTTGACGAAGTTGCCGAGGGTGTCGGCCAGGTCCTTGTTCACCGTGGCGGTGAAGTGCTCCCAGGTGAACGACGAGTCGTCCGACTCCGGGGCGTTGGCGATCAGGAAGTAGCGCCAGTAGTCGGCGGGCAGGACCTCCAGGGCCTGGTCGGTGAAGACGCCCCGCTTCTGGGAGGTGGAGAACTTGCCGCCGTAGTACGTCAGCCAGTTGAACGCCTTGACGTAGTCGACCTTCTTCCACGGCTCGCGCACGCCCAGCTCGGTGGCCGGGAACATGACCGTGTGGAACGGGACGTTGTCCTTGGCCATGAACTCGGTGTAGCGGACCGGGTTCTCGCCGGAGTCCGCGTCGTACCACCAGGACTTCCAGTCCCGGTTCTCCGGGTCCTGGTCGGCCCACTCCTTCGTCGCGCCGATGTACTCGATCGGGGCGTCGAACCAGACGTAGAAGACCTTGCCCTCGGCCGCCAGCTCCGGCCAGGTGTCGGCCGGGACGGGGACGCCCCAGTCCAGGTCACGGGTGATGGCGCGGTCGTGCAGGCCCTCGGTCAGCCACTTGTGGGCGATGGAGGAGGCGAGCTGCGGCCAGTCCTTGTCGTGCCGGGCGACCCACTCGCGGACCTTGTTCTCCAGCTTGGACTGGAGCAGGAAGAGGTGCTTGGTCTCGCGGACCTCCAGGTCGGTGGAGCCGGAGATCGCCGAGCGCGGGTTGATCAGGTCGGTCGGGTCCAGTACGCGGGTGCAGTTCTCGCACTGGTCGCCGCGGGCCTTGTCGTAGCCGCAGTGCGGGCAGGTGCCCTCGACGTAGCGGTCGGGCAGGAAGCGCTCGTCGGCCGGGCTGTAGACCTGGCGGATCGCCCGCTCCTCGATGAAGCCGTTCTCGTTCAGCCTGCGGGCGAAGTGCTGGGTGATCTCGACGTTCTGCCGGCTGGAGCTGCGGCCGAAGTAGTCGAAGGCGAGCGCGAAGCCGTCGTAGACCGCCTTCTGGGCGTCGTGCGCCTGCGCGCAGAACTCGGCGACGGGCAGGCCCTGCTCCTTGGCGGCCAGCTCGGCGGGGGTGCCGTGCTCGTCCGTCGCGCAGATGTAGAGGACGTCGTGACCGCGCTGGCGCAGGTAGCGGGAGTAGACGTCGGCCGGGAGCATGGACCCCACCATGTTGCCCAGGTGCTTGATCCCGTTGATGTACGGAAGGGCGCTGGTGATGAGGTGTCGAGCCATCGTGGCTGCTCCCAGGTCGCGTTTTCTGCGGTTTCGAACCTTGAAATCGTAGCCGACAGGGGTGGGCCGCCCGCTTCCCGTTTCGCAGGGTGGGAAGGGGCGGCCGGATGACGACGGGCGGTTACGGGCGCCAGGTGGCGAGTACGCCCGCGTACACCTCCGCGTCAGTCAGTTCGCGGGGGGTGGGGCCGGCGTGGAAGAAGGACGCGTTGCCGGTCTTCAGCTTGCGGAGGTAGTCGAAGGCCTTGTTGTCGTGGTCGCCGAAGGCGACGAAGGAGAAGAAGAGGCCGGGGTGGCTCTCGGCGGCGTCGGTGAGGGCCTGGGTGGCGGGGGTCTTCGCGTCGGGGGCGCCGTCGGTCTGGAAGACCACGAGGGCGGGGGTGCGGGGGGTGTCGGGAGCGTCGGGGGTCGTGACGTGCTTGTCGTAGTGGGCGAGTACGGCTTCGACTGCGGCGTGGTAGCTGGTGCGGCCCATGCGGCCGAGGCCGGCGTGGACGTCGTCGATCTTCGACTCGTGGTCGGGGGCGAGGGTGAGGTCGGTGGTGCCGTCGACCTCCGTGGAGAAGAAGACGACGTGGACCGTGGCCTCGGGGTCGAGGTGGGCGGCGAGGGCGAGGGTCTGGTCGGCGAGGGCCTGGGCGGAGCCGTCCTTGTAGTACGGGCGCATGCTCGCGGAGCGGTCCAGCACGAGGTAGAGCTTGGCTCGGGTGCCGGTGAGGTCGGTCTTCCTGAGGGTGGTTGCGGCGGCCTTGTAGGCGGCGACGAGGTTGGGGGTGCGGGAGCGGAGCCTTGCCAGGGGGGTGGCGGATGTGGGCTTTTCGGTGGGAGGTGTTCCTGCGGGGGTGTCCGCCTCGGCTTCGCCTTCGGCGGGGGTGTCCGTCTCGGCTTCGCCTTCGGCGGGGGTGTTCCCACCCGCACCACCCGTGCGGGTTTCGTCGTCGGGTGCGGGTGGCCCCTGTGGGGCGTCCTCTCCGTCGGCGGCCTGCGGGGCGGTGGGCTCGGCGGGCGGAGCCGCCTCCTCGGCCACCGGCTCGGCCGCCGTCCGGTCCGCCTCCGCCGGCTTCTCCTCCGCCGCGCTCACGTCCTGACCGGGAGCCGTCGCCTCGGGCTTCTCCTCGGCCACCGGCTCGGTGGTCGCGGGGGCCGTCGCCTCGGGCTCGTCCCCGTCCGCAGGTTCGGCCGTTGCCGGGGCCGTCGCCTCTGGCTTCTCCCCGGTCTCCGGTTCGGCGTCCGGGGGTGTCACAGCCGTCGGCTTCTCCTCGGCCTGGTCCTCGGCCGTCGGTTCGGCCGCCGTCGGGGCCGTTGCCTCGGGCTTGTCCTCGGTCGTCGGTTCGGCCGTTGCCGGGGCCGTTGTCTCGGGCTCTTCCCCGGTCTCCGGTTCGGCGTCCGGGGGTGTCACAGCCGTCGGCTTCTCCTCGGCCTGGTCCTCGACCGCCGGTTCGGCCGCCGTCGGGGCCGTCGCCTCGGGCTTCTCCTCGGTCTCCGGTTCGGCGTCCGGGGGTGTCACAGCCGTCGGCTTCTCCTCGGGCTCGCCCTCAGCCGCCGGTTCGGCCGTTGCGGGGGCCGTCGTCTCGGGCCTGTCCCCGTCCGTCGGTTCGGCCGCCGTCGGGGCCGTCGCCTCGGGCTTGTCCTCGGTCGCCGGCTCGGTGGTCGTGGGAGCCGTTGCCTCCGGCTTCTCCTCAGCCGTCTGCTCAGGCTCCTTTTCGGCCGTCGTCGGCTCGGATTCCGTCGGAGCCGGAGCGGGGACCTGGACGTTGTCGAAGGCCGCCGCCACCAGTTCGTGCTCCGCCGAGGTGTGCTCCTCGGCGGGTGCCCGGCGGGGTTCGGGGAGGGAAGGGGAAGCCGTGGGCGGGGTCTGCGTCCGGTCCGCACCCTCCGCCTCGGTGGCTCGTGTCTTGCGTGAGCGGCCGAACGCATTTCGCAGGAGAGTGAGAATGCCCATGTGCGCAACCCTTCGCGTGAGGTTGTAACCCGTCAATCGCTGGCCAGGACGGACACGTAAGGTTAGCGGCCCCGCGTTGCGGGACCGCGTCAGCGCGGGGACGCGATCGCGCGGGCCGCCGCCACCTCCTGGCGCAGGGGTTCCAGCACGCTGCCCGCCGGTCCGGTGAGGTCGGTGCGGACGGCGACCAGGGTCTCCTGGCTCCGTACGCCCTCGGACAGTTCCCGCAGTTGCAGCGTCACCTGCGCGACCTCGGCGGTGGACGGGGGCGCGGCCCCGTGGCGGACCCGGACGCGGGCCGCCGTCGTGGCGTCCACGATGCGTTCCACGGCGACGACCAGCGGCCACCACGCGGCGGCGCGCCGGCCGGTCGGCGGCGGCTCGGTCAGGGCCCGCTGGAACTCGGTACGGATGACGGACAGGTCGCGGTACAGGCGGCGGCGCATGCGGTGCCGGGCTGACGCGTCCGGCGCGGGGCCGAAGGCCGCTTCGACGTAGGCCGCCGTGTCCGCCACCGCGTCGGCCAGCCGGTCGCCGACCCGGGTGCGCCAGCTCTCGGGCCACAGCAGGTAGCCGGCGGTCAGGCTGATCGCGCAGCCCAGCAGGGAGTCGTTCAGCCGGGGCAGCAGCAGGGCGGTGCCCTGGTGGTTGAGGATGTCGGAGAGGAGCAGGATCACCGGGGTGATGGCGGCGGTCTGGTAGCCGTAGCCCCGGGGGGTGAGGGCCGGGATCAGCGGGGCCAGCAGGAGGAGCGCGGGCACGTCCCACCAGCCCAGGGGGACCTCGGCCAGGACCACCGCCGCCACCACCAGGCCGGCCACCGTGCCGAGCGCGCGCAGCAGGGCGCGGGAGAAGACCGAGCCGAAGTCCGGCTTGAGTACGAAGGTGACGGTCAGGGCGACCCAGTAGGAGCGGGGCACGGGGACCAGGGAGACCAGGGCCTGGGCGGCGCCGATGCAGACCGCGAGGCGGACGCCGTAGCGCCAGGAGTTGGCGGACAGCACGACGTTGCGCGTGGCGCGGGCCGTGCGGATGCGGAGCGTGGCGGGCCGGCCGAGGCGGTCGTCGATGCCCCGGGGGTCCACGTCGGGCGCGGTGACGACCTCGGCCGTGTGGCGCAGGGCGTGGTCCACCGCGCGGGCCGTCTCCGTGGTGGGGTCGGGCAGGCGCAGCGGGGGGAGAGCGGTGTGGTCCGACGCCACCGCGTCGGCCAGCAGGCGGAGCGCACCGGGGATCTCCGGGGGGAGGGGACGGGCCGCCAGGTGGGCGGCGGGGGCCGCCTCGATCACCGGGGTGATCGCGTTCAACTGGGCGAGCATCCGCGTTAGTTCGGGGCTGCGGCCGTGGTGGCGGGCGCGTCGGGCGAGGATCAGGTCGTACGACTGGTTCAGGGACTGGGTGACGACGCGCCTGGCTTCCTCGTACTCCTCGACGCGGTCGGTGCCGGCGACGGCGAGGAGGTCGGCGACCGTGCGGTAGGTGCCGGCCACCGCGGTCCGCTCGGGGATGCCCGCGCGCAGCGGCCAGGCCAGCAGGGCCAGCAGGAGGACGAGGAGGCCGCCGCTGGTCATCAGGACGGGGGCCAGCCACCAGGGGGAGGGCAGCGGGAGGCCCGCGCCCACCACGCAGTTGAGGAGCAGCAGGAGGCCGGAGACGGAGGCGACCGCGCCGATCGTCGAGATCATGCCGGAGAGCAGCGCGACGGCGGTGACGGCGGCCACCGCGTACCAGCCGTGACCGTAGGCCAGGGTGCCCAGGGTCACGCCGACCGCGCCGAAGAGCTGCGGGACGGCGATGTTGATGATGCGCATGCGGTAGGCGTCGGCGGTGTCGCCGATGACGCCGGACAGGGCGCCCATCGCGGCGAGGGCGCCGTAGGCCGGGCGGCCGGCGGCGAGGCCGAGTGCCAGGGGCAGGGCCATGCCGACGGCGGCACGGGCCACCGCGGCCCGGTTGACGGGCGCCTGCTGGGGTTTGAGGTTCCGGACCAGCCAGTCGGGAGGGGTGAGGCCGATGGGGAACTCTCGGGACATGGGCCCATTATGGAAGCTTCGACCGGATTCGGTTCATGCCTGTCGGCGCACGGTTCGGTCCCGTCCGTGCACGGAAGCGGGTCCGCCGTCCCGCGGCCCGCCGTCGAGCTTGCCGTCGAGCCGTGCCAGGAACTCCCCGAGGGCCCGGTTGAACTCCGCGGGCCGCTCCAGGTTGGGCAGGTGGGCGGCGCCCTCGATGACGCACAGCACGGAGTCGGGCAGCGCCGCGTGCATCGCCTCGGCGTCGGCGACGGGGGTGTAGGTGTCGTCGGCGCCGACCACGACCAGCGCGGGCACGGCCAGCCGGGTCAGCAGCGCGCGGTAGTCGGGGCGTTCGGCCCGGCCGCGCAGGGCCGCCGCGGCGCCCTCGGGGGAGGTGGCCGTCATCATGCGGTGCACATGGGCCTTGACCCCGGGGTCGGCGCTGGGGGCGACCATCCTCTCCAGCACCTCGTCGGCGTAGCCGCGCATGCCCTCGGCGAGCAGCCGGTCGGCCATGGCCGCGCGGCTCCGCCTGCCCTCGGGGGTCTCGGCGGCGGGGAAGGTGTCGGCGAGGACCAGGCCCCGGACGCGCTCGCCGAAGCGGGCGGCGCACTCCATGACGATCTGGCCGCCCATGGACAGCCCGGCGAGGACGCAGCCGTCCACCTCCAGGCGGTCCAGGAGGGCGGCGATGTCCTGGGCGTGGCGGGCCAGCGGGACGGTGCCGGGGGTGACCGGTGAGGCGCCGTAGCCGCGCAGATCGGGGGCGATCACCCGGCGGCCGGCGGGGAACTCCGCCAGTTGCGGCTGCCACATCGTGCGGTCGAAGGGGTGGCCGTGGACGAGGACGAGGGGGACCCGGGAGGGGATACCGGGGTCTTTGTCCTCGAATGCGAGGAAGGAGGGCATGGCAAGGACCCTAGGGCGCCCCGTCACTCGGTGCAATAAAATCTTTGCTCTCGGTGCAATCCAACGCACCGCAGGACGAGGGGGATTCGTGGACGACTACCGGGGCATCGCCGACCGGATCGCGGCCGACATCACCGGCGGCCGGCTCCGGCCCGGCCAACGGCTGCCGCCGCAGCGGGCGTTCGCCCGCCGGCACGGCATCGCGCCGTCGACGGCCGGGCGGGTGTACGCCGAACTCGTGCGCCGCGGGCTGGTGGTGGGCGAGGTCGGGCGCGGCACGTTCGTACGGGCCGCCGCGCCCGACGGGCAGCCGGGGCACGCCCTCGTCGAGGCGGCCGGCACCCCGCTGGTGAACCTGGAGCTGAACTACCCGACCGCGCCGGGCCAGGCGGAGCTGCTGGCACCCGCCCTCGCCTCCCTGCTGCGGCCGGACGCCCTCGGCCAGGCGCTGCGGCCGGCCGCCGCCGCGGGCACCCCGGCGGCCCGGGAGGCGGTCGCGGACCTGCTGGCGCGGAGCGGGCCGCGGACCGGCCCGGAGCGCGTCCTGTTCACCGGCAACGGCCGCCAGGCCATCGCCGCCGCCCTCGCCTCGCTGGTCCGGCCCGGCGGCCGGGTCGGGGTGGAACCGCTGACGTACCCGCTGGTCAAGGAGATCGCGGCACGGCTCGGCCTGGTCCTCGTGCCGCTCGCCACGGACGCGGAGGGGCTGGTGCCGGAGTCGGTCGTCGAGGCCCACCGCGCCACGCCGCTGTCCGCCCTCTACCTCCAGCCGACCCTGCACAATCCGACCTCGCTGACGACGGGCGCCGGGCGGCTGGGGCAGCTCGCCGACTGTGTCCACAGGCTGGGGACACCGGTCGTCGAGGACCGGATCTGGGCCTTCCTGCACCCGGCCGGGCCGCCCCCGCTCGCCGCGCTCGCGCCCGGGCTGACCCACCTCGTCGACAGCCTGTCCAAGCGGGTGGCGCCCGGCCTCACCGCCGGTTTCGTCGTCGCGCCGCCCGGCCGCGTCGAGGCGGTGGCCCGCGCCGTGCGGTCCGGCGGGTGGAGCGCGGGCGCCTTCGCGCTGGAGGCGGCCGTGCGCTGGCTCGGCGACGGCACCGTGGACCGGCTGGTGGCGGCCAAGCGGCAGGACGCGCGGCGGCGGCAGCGGCTGGTCGCCGAGCGGCTGGCCGGGTTCACCGTACGGTCCGACCCGGCCGCCTGTTTCGCCTGGTGGGAGCTGCCCGCGCCGTGGCGGGCGGACACCTTCACGGCCGCCGCGCGGGCGCACGGCATCGCGGTGACCCCGGGTACGGCCTTCGCCGTCGGCACCGGCCGGGCCCCGGACGCGGTCAGGCTCGGGCTCGGGTCGGTGCCGGAGCCGCGGCTGGCGCGGGCGCTGGCGACGCTCGCCGGCGTCGCGCGGGACGGGGCGGCCGCGGATATCGGGTGAGCCACGCGGTGAGGGCCACCGCGAGCCCCAGGCCCAGCAGCAGCCAGCCGGTGGTGCGCAGGGTGCCGGTGAGGGCGTCGTAGACCGCGCCCGCGGCCGGGTGGGACACGTCGGCGGGCAGGTCGGCCAGGGTGAGGCCGCGGCCGAGGGCGAGGGCGAGGACGAGCAGGGCGCCGCCCAGGGCGGTGCCCAGGGCGGTGGCGGCGACGGCCCGGCGCCGGCGGACGGCGAGCGCGATCCCGCCGACGGCGAAGGCGACGGACGCCACCGGCAGCCAGAAACCGGCGACTTCGAGCACGTGGAACCCCTTCCGGAGCGTGGTCAGCCGGCCCGCCGGGAGCACGGCGACCGCGGTGTGCTCCACCGGGATGCGCGCGGCGAGCGGCACGTGGTCGTGGGTGAGCTGGCGTTTGACCTGGGCGGTGACCGGGGCCAGGTCGACGGTGACGGCGCGCTCGTCCGCCGCGCGCAGGGCGTGCAGGACGGCGTCGTGGGTGATCCGGTTGCCGGTGTCCCAGGCCAGCCGGAAGGCCCGGGTCTGGGTGAAGGAGCGCACCGCGTCGTGTACGAACGGGCGGACCGAGCCGCGGGTCGGATGGACGCCCAGCTGCCGGTCCACCGCGCGCAGCAGGCCGTCACCGACCGTGTCCACGACGGCCTCCCGCACGGCCGGGTCGGTGGCGAGCGGCGCCATGGCGGTGACGTACCGGCCCGTGTCGGCCAGCCCGTACGCCGCCCAGGCCGCCAGCGCGCCGAACGGCGTGAGCAGGCAGGACAGGATGATCAGTACGGCCGACAGGGCGCTCCTGAGACGTCGTGGGGGCACGTCCCAAGCCAAGTCGGGCGGGAGCCCGCGCGCGAGCGGGAGGACTGCATCCGGGCGGCGGGACAACCCTGTCGGCCCCGTCCGGGTGTCCGCCCTCCGGTGGAGGGTTCACCCGGACGGGTGTTTCCTGGTGCTGAGTGGTTCCGGCGCGTCCGGCTCGTCCGGGTCGTGGAGCCGGCCCGTGCCCGGAATCCCTCCGTGAGGAGGAGGGGCACACAGGGGAGCGCGTGGGTTCCGGCCGCTCGGCCGGGACCCACGCGCGCGCCGGGCGCGGACGCTCAGCGGATCCGGTGCCCGGCCGCGTCCTCCCGCGTGTAGTAGCGGTAGAAGAGCGTGCCGAAGGTGCCCGCCGCGATCAGCAGCGAGATCACCACGGTTCCCCAGACCGGCGGGGTGGACTGGATGTAGAGGAACCCGAAGGCGGCGCCCGCGAACGCCGACCAGGCCAGCGCGTGCACCTCCCGCCGCAGCCGCGGGGCCAGCGCCAGCAGGGCCGCGCACACCACCGCGAACACCAGGGCGGTGAGGAAGCCGAACAGCACGTTCCCGCCGGTGATGGGGCCGCCGAAGCGCCGGTTGGCCGCGGCCCAGTAGCCGTAGACCAGTCCCAGTACGACGGGGCCGGCGATCCTGGCCAGCCGGTGGGCGCGGGCGTCGAAGACGTCGGGCGGCCGGGCGCGCGTCCCGGCCGGCCGGCCCGTCACCTCGGGCGTGCGGCCGGGCCGGGACATGCCGCCGGGCGCGGGTGCCGCTTGAGCCATGGGAGCACTCCTTCCTCTCCTCGCCCCCGATCCGCCCCCGCTACCAGGGCACACCGGGGCACCCGGCCCGGCAAGTCGGCCGGAGGGCGGGAGGGGCCGGACCGGGGCCCGGATGCGTCCGGTGGCCTCCCGTGATTCGCTGGGGGCATGGAGGGCTGCCGACCGTGACACAGGTGGAGTACGGGCGGCGGAGCCCGCTGCTGCGGGTCCACGGGCGGAGCGTCGCCTGGCTGCCGCCGCTGCTGCTGCTGGTCGGGGTCACCCTGCTGGACTTCACCACCGGCGAGCGGTTCCGGATCGTCTCCTGGATCGTCCTCGTCCCGGGCATCGCCGCCGCGATCTGCGGGGTGTGGACGACGGCCGCGTACAGCGTGGTGTCGCTGGTGACGTACTTCGTCGTGGACAGAGCCTGGCCCGACCAGTACCAGGCGGGGCTCGGCGACTTCATCCTGGTCGCGCTGGGCGGCACCCTGGCCACCCTCGCCTCCGTCGTACGGGTGCGCCAGGAACGGCAGATGCTGCACATCAGGGACATCGCCGAGACCACCCGGCGCACCGTGCTGCGCCCGCTGCCGCCGCGCTGGGCCGGGCTGGAGCACGCCGGGGTGTACCTGGCCGCCGACGTCGACGCCCGGGTCGGCGGCGACTTCTACGACATCCAGCCCAGCCCGTACGGCGCCCGGGTCCTCGTCGGCGACGTGCAGGGCAAGGGCCTCGGCGCGGTGGAGGCCGCCGCCGTGCTGCTGGGCACCTTCCGCGAGGCCGGTTACCACGAGCGGGACCTCGCGACCGTCGCCGCGCGCCTGGAGACCCGGATGCTGCGGCACCGCTGCCACACCACCGCGCTCGGCCGGGACGACGGCGACCGCTTCGCCACGGCCGTCCTGATCGCCTTCCCGGCGGGCACGCGGGAGACGGTGGAGGTGGTGAACTTCGGACATGAGCCGCCGCTCGCGGTCGGTCCCCGCGGGGTCCGCGAACTGCCCAGCGGCGACGGGGTGCCACTCGGTCTCTGCGCCCTGGCGGACGGCCTGCCGCCGGTGCGCCGGGTGCCGCTGGCCGCGGACGAGACGCTGCTGCTGGTCACCGACGGGGTCACCGAGGCCCGCGACCGGCCCGGGGAGTTCTACCCGCTGGCCCGGGAGGTCGACCGCGCCGTCCGCGCCGACCCGCCGCGCGCCGAGCCGCACGACCTGGTCCGCCTGGTCCGGGACGGCGTGCTGCGGCACAGCGCGGGCCGGCTGGAGGACGACACCACGATCTTCGCGGTGCGGCGGGTGGCGGACGCCGGCGGCACGCCGGGCGAAGACCTCGAACAGGGACGTTTGCGGTCCTGAGGCGCCGGTTCGCGGCGCCAGCGGTTACGGTGCTGGCTGGAGAGCGGATCAACGGGGTCCTCGGGACCGGAGGGTCCCGGGGTCCCCAGGGTGACAGGGGGAAGCGCGATGCCCGGAACCGTGCTGCTGATCGCGGCCGCGCCGCTGGGCCGGGGACGCCTGGTGGACGCGGCCGGCGTCCTGCCGGTGCTGGCCGCCGTCGCCCCCGCCGTGCTGTCCGGCACCGACACCGCGAACGTCGTGGAGCTGGCCGACCCGCTGGAACCGCAGGCCGTCCTCACCCGGCTGCGGGCCGCGGCGGCGGCCCCCGGGCCGCTCACCGTCTACCTCACCGGCCAGCTGCACCTGGACCGCCGCCAGCACCGGCTCCACCTGGCCCTGGCCCGCACCACCCCCGCGACCCTGCGCTACACCGGGCTCCCCTGGCACTGGGTCCGGGAGGAGCTGCGGCTGCGGTCCGCGGCGGACACCGCGCTCGTCGTCGACCTGCACGCGGACGCCGAGGCATGGCGGCACGTGTCCGAACACGGCCTCGACTGTGGCCCGCGGATCCCCGTCCACGGCCGGGTCGCCCCGCCCCCCGGGCGGCGGGGGCCGGCGGAGCCGGTGTACATGAAGACGGTGGCGACCCTGCTGCGGAGCGGACACCGGCCGCCCCTGCACACCCTGCACCAGCAGACCCTGGCCCGCCTCCAGGCGGAGACGGCGGACAACCTGCTGCTGGACGGTGCCGGGGGGCGGCCCGCGGGGTTCCCCGCGGACGCGCCCGCCCCCGCCCCGGCAGCGGGCGGTCCGGTACCCGGGGCCCGGTCACCGGAGGCGGTTTCCGGACCCGTGCCGGACCCCGTGCCGGACCCCGGGCCGGGCGGCGGGTTCGTCCCGGGCCCCCGGCCGAGCGCCGCCGCCTCCGGCACGCCGTCCGCCGCTCCCGCACCCGCCCCCGGCGGGCACTCGGACGACCCCCTCCCCGCGGCCCGGCCCGGTGATCCGCACGCCGCGATCAGCGCCGCGGTGCGCGATGGCCGGCACGGCGAGGCCGAGGGGATCGCCGCCCGGTACCAGGAGGAGGCCGAACGGGAGCACGGGGCCGGCTCGGAGCAGGCACTGCACTGGCGCGAGGTCCGGGCCGATCTGGCGATGTTCGCGGGGGACCCGGAGCGCAGTTGCCGGGCCTGGCTGGCGGTGGCCGAGGCGCGGCTGGCCGCGGGGCAACCGGTGGACGCGCCCGCCGTGGAGGCGGCCGTGGACCGTGCCCACCACCAGTGGGGCCGTATCGAGGACACGGCGCGGGCCCGTGAACTCGGGCCCGCGCTCGCTCGGTTGCGGCTCAGGGTGCCGGGGCGCCGCAGCGGCGCGCTGGAGAACGTCCAGCGGCAGCTGGGCCGCCTCGAGGCCGCGCCGTAGTGCTCACTTGGTGAAGGTGAAGTACTTCCAGGCGCCGTGCGTCGTGGAGTTCACGGTGTCACCGGAGGCGCTGTTGATGTACGACGAGCGGACCCGGAAGCGCCAGCCGACGTCCTCGCCGTGGTCGCCGTTGATGCGGACCTTGGAGACGCCGTCGGAGCCCAGCTTGAAGTACGCCGGGTCGCCCGGGTACCAGCGGCCCTGGTAGTACACCTCGAACTCGAACTTCTGCGCGCGGCCCGGGAAGTACGACATCTTCGTCGTGATCAGCGGGTCCTTGCTCTTGTGGAAGAAGTAGTACGTGTGGCCCCACGTCGACTTCGACTTGTAGTGGCCCGAGACCGACGTGGACACGCTCACCCGGGCGCCGACCGTGCTGGAGGCGGAGGCGGAGGTGTATCGGGAGTCGCCCGTGAACTTCGCGGTGACCTTGGTGTCCCGCTTCAGGTCCAGGGTGACCGACAGGTTGCCGTCGGAGTTGACCTTGCCGGACTTCACCTTCCTGTTCGGCTTGTCGGAGCCGAACGGGTCGGCCCAGATCTCCACCGTGCGGTTCTTGTACGTCTTGCCGAGGTGCGCGGTGAACGTGACGTCCTTGCCGTACGCGTACACCTTGCCGTTGTTGTTCACGGTCAGGGCCGGCTTGGCGCGGGAGACGTCGACGGAGTCGGCGGCCTTGGCGGGCGTGTGCGCGGTGTCGCCCTCGAACGTCACCGTGTAGGTGACCTTGCCGCCGGAGGGAGGCGTGTCGGTGAAGGCGAACGCGCCGCCGGTGCCGAGGGACTTGGTGCCGAGGGACTTGCCGTTCGGCGACTCCATGTCGGTGCGGGTCACCTTCAGCGGGGTGCCCGCGGGCAGCGCGAGTCCGGAGGTGAGCTTGCCGGTGACCTTGAGGGACTTGGCGCGGTCCGCCTTCGTCGGGGCGTCGACCGTCAGGGTCGCCTGGTACTTGCGGGGCTCGTCGATCCGGTGCAGCTGGGTGGACCCGCCGGAGCCCGTCTGCACGAAGAGCTTCGCGCCGTCCGCCGACCAGCTGATCGCGTGCGCGCCCCACGGCATCCAGCTGTGGGAGACGTTGCGGACGCTGGGCTTGTCCGGGCCGCCCGTGAAGACGTAGGTGTCACCGATGTCGTCGGTGTCCAGGACGGTGGCCGCGACGGTCCCGTCCGGGGCGACGGCGACCGTCTCCGGCTGGTCCTTGACCGGGTACGTGCGCACCTGGGCGAGGTCCGAGAGCCGGTACTCGGTGAGGGCGCGGGTGCCGGGACCGGCGACCACGATGTCGTGGCCGTCCGGGGTGAGGGCCGCGTCCTTGTAGAAGCCGCCCTTGTCCTCGGTGACGCGGATGACGGGCGTGCCGGAGGAGACGTCGTAGACGACGATCGGGCCGGAGCTGATGCCCGCGTCCAGGGCGACCAGCGTGCCGGGGTTGTCCGGGTCGGCGTACAGCTTGGGCGGGCTGGCGAAGTCGTGGCCGGCGGCGAGGTCGAGGGTGACCGTCGGCGTCTCGGCGGTCAGGTCGACCACACCGAGGCCGGAGTCCCACTGGTCGCCGTAGCCGAACCAGAGCCTGCCGTCGGCGTAGGAGACGCTGGACGGGATGGTGCCCGGGCCGGTCGGGTACTCGGCGGTCTGCTTGAGCTGCGCGGTGTCGATCGCGACGATCTTGTCGGCGCCGTACAGGGCCGCGTACAGCGTGCCGCTGTCCGGGCTCAGTTCGAGGTCCCTGACCTGCGGCAGGCCGGTGATGGTGCCGGTCACCTTGCCGGTGGCGTCGGTGACGACGATCCGGTTGTTGTACCGGTCGGCGAGGAAGATGTGCTGGTGGACGCCGTCCACCACGGTGTCGCCGGCGTCCGAGAGCGGGATGGGCCGGTCGGTGTCGGCGTACGACGGCGCGGCGAGCGCCATCGAGCCGATGAGTGCCGCCAGGGTGGCGGCGGCGGTGAGAGAGCGCTTGCGCACGCTGATTCGAACCCCCCGGAACGAAGGAAAGACACGAACGAAGGAAAGACCTGGTCGCCGCCGGGCAGGGCGAGGTGTGTGCCCGCTGTGCGTGAACCGTGAGTGCCTCGTGCGGCGAGTGTGCGCAAAGACTAGGTCATGCCACCGACAATTGCGTCAGGGCCCCCGGGACGAGGGTGCGGACACCGGGGGCGACCGTGGACAGGTCGGGCGCGAAGCGGGGGCTGTGGTTGCTCGGCACCGCCGAGAACTTCTCCGGGACCGTGTCGCCGGGCGCCTGCTCCCACACCTCGGCGGGGGTCGTGGTGACGAACCAGCAGGCGTACGGGACCGAGCCGCGGCGGTCTCGAACCCGGCCTGTCGGAGCTGTCCGGCCAGCTTGCCTGCGGTGCGGTGTTCGCGCGGGGACAGCTCGGGGTGCCGGTGCAGGTCCCGGTAGAAGTCCTCCAGGTCGGCGACCGGCAGGTCGGCGGTCAGTTCCAGGGCGGTCCGGGCCGCGGGAGAGGTCACGGGGCCACGGTAGGACCGCCGGGCGGCGGCCGGGGAGGGCCCGGCGGCGTCGTCAGGGGTGTGTCTGTGTCCGCTGGACCGTGACCGGTGCCGGCGGGGTGTCGGACGCCCGGGCCGGGCCCGCGTTGCCCGCCAGCAGCAGGGTCGTCGTCGCGATCACGGCCGCCACCACGCCCCGGGCGGCGGAGGTCCGTCCGGCGGGTCTGGGCCGCGAGCCGGGGAGGGCACGGGAAGGCGGCGCGTAGGGAGCGGATGTACGTCCGGGCACGGCGACCTCGCAACACAAGCGACGTGTCAAGCAGGCTTAATCCGCCGTTTAACCTAGGGGCTGCCGTAGTCAACGGCAAGGGGCACCAGGGGAGTTGGGGGAACCGGGCATGCCTGAACGGGACGAGCCCGAGGTCATCGGGCGGCGGGTGCAGCGGCTGCGCGCCCAACGCGGGCTGACCCAGCGGCAGCTGGCGGAGCCGGCCTACACACCCGCCTACATCTCCACCGTGGAGGCGGGGCGGGTGCGGGCCTCAGAGGAGGCGCTGCGGCACATCGCGGACCGGCTCGGGGTGGCCTTCGAGGAACTCGCCGTCGGCCGCCCCGCCCACCTCGCCACCACCCTGCGGCTGCGGCTCACCGAGGCCCAGCGCGTCCTCGCCGACGGCCGGGCCGAGGAGGCCGCCGCCCAGTACGCCGGCTTGCGCGCCGAGGCGGAGGCCCACGGGCTGGCGTGCGAGCAGGCCGCCGCGCTGCTCGGACTCGGCGAATGCGCCCTGGAGACGGGGCGGCTGGACGAGGCGCGCGGGCACTTCGAGCAGGCCGAGGAGCGGCTGGCCGGCCGGCCGCTGCCGATCCGGGTCCCCGCCCTGCGCGGCCGGGCCGTCGCCCACTACCTCGCCGGTGAACTCCGGTACGCCGTCTACCTCCTGGAGACCGCCCTCGACGAGCTGAACCGCGGCGGACTGCACGACCCCGACGCCCTGCTCCTGCTCTACGCCAGCGTCATCGGCCCCTACATGGACATGGGCGCCCACGCCCGGGCCGCCCAGGCCGCCGAGTTCGCCCTCGCGCTCGCCCCGCAGGCCGGCGACCCCGCGCTGATCGCCCGAATGCACCGCGCGGTGGCCCGCACCCTGCTCGCCGAGGGCCGGGCCGCCGAGGCCGACGCCTCCCTGGCCAAGGCCGCCGAGCTGTACCGCCGGCTGCGGCTGCGCACCGAGCTGGCCAACTGCCACTGGATGCGCGGCTACGTCTGCGCCCAGAACGGCGAACTGGAGCGCGCCGAGGACGAGCTGCGCCAGGCGCACACCATGCTGGCCCGGACCCGGGCCGACCTGTACCGCAGCCAGGCCGCCGTCGAACTCGCCGACGTCCTGCACCGCCGGGGCAAGTCCGAGGAGGCCGCCGCCCTGCTCAGGGACGTCCTCGGGGGCTTCTCCTCCGAGCGCGGCGCCGTGCACGCGGCCGGCGCGCACCGGCTCCTCGGCATCATCGCCGAGGACGCCCGGGACACCGAGGCGGCGGAGGAGCACTACGTCCGCGCCCTGAGCCTGCTGGAACGCGCGGGCGCCGCCGGTGACCTGGCCGACCTGTGCCGCCTCCTCGGCGACCTGCTCCGCCGCACGGGCCGCGTCGAGGCCGCGCTGGACGCCTACCGCACCGGCCTGGGGCACCGCACCGCCCCGGGCACCACCACCCTGGGCGCGGCCCCGGCCCAGCCGCCGCTGTGAGCCTCACACCTGCGCCCGGCCCTGTCTGCGGATGTCGGCCAGGCGGAGGGCGCCGATCTGGACGGCGGCCTGGGTGGCGTCGTTCGGTACGTCACCCAGGCCGCCGTTGGTGAGCGCGAAGGCGTCCTCGCCGACCCGGACGGCGGCCACGTCGATGGTGAGCAGATACCGCTGCCCGTCCGGCGTGACGCTGGCGACGGTGACGCGCAGGCCCTGGCGCACGTCCCCGACCTCCGGCAGCGGGGCGTCCACGACCTGTACGTCCTCCGGGAGCCCCAGCTCCGTGGTGGCGGTGAACCGCGCGCACCGCACCGGCAGCGTCCTCAGCCAGGCCAGCGTGGCGTCGACGTCCGCCGGGCGGCGGGCGGCGATCTGGTAGCGGAGCTGGGCCTCGGTGTCGGCGTCGTCGAGGCCGACGGCGATCCGCGCCGGGGCGCCGAGCAGTTCGTCGCCGTAGAGGGCGTCCAGCAGCCGCTGGCACTCCGCGGCCGTGGTGCGGCTCTTCAGCAGCCCGTCCCGCCAGGTGGCCGCGCCGCGCGTGGCGGTCCAGGGGGCGCCGAGGTCCGTCTGGGTGATCAGCGCGGCCCGCGCCTGCTCGTCGGTGAGCGTCGAGCCGTCGGCCCGCCGGGGCGCCCCGGACGTCGGCGCCGGCCGGTCCACCGTGGGCAGCGGGTAGGGCGCGCTCGCCGGGTGGTGCAGACCGAGGGCCGCGCAGCCGCCGCCGACGAGGAGACCGGTGGCGAGGAGCGGCAGCCGGACGGCACGGGGTATCCGGGGTATCCGGGGGCGTATCGCGGGGGACATCGATGCCTCCTTGCGCTGCGTGCGGCCGGCGGGGTGCCTGCTCTCACGGCACCACCGGCCCGACCCGCCCACCAGCGCTCCGGGCCGTACGGGTGAGGCCGGGGCGGGGGCGTCGGGAGCCCGCGGCCCCGCTCCCCGCGCCCGGACCTGATCTAAGGTCGGCACGACGGAAGGAGTCCGCCGTGACCGGTCAGCCCATACCTGTGATCATCGACTGCGACACCGGCGTCGACGACGCCCTGGCCCTGCTGTTCGCCGTGCGCCACCCGGGACTCGATCTCCGGGCGGTGACCTGCGTGGCCGGGAACACCGACGTCGACGGGGTGGTCCGCAACACGCTCACCGTGCTGGAGCGGGCGGGCGCCCCCGCCATCCCGGTCGGGCGGGGTGCCGAGCGCCCGCTGCTGGAACCCGCCCGCTCGGCCCGGCACGTGCACGGCGCCGACGGCATGGGCGACCTGGGGCTGCCCGCGCCCGCCCGGACGGCGGCCGACACCGACGCGGTCACCCTGCTGCGCCGGGAGATCCTCGCCTCGCCGCGTCCGGTCACCCTGATCCCGACCGCGCCGCTGACCAACATCGCGCTGCTGCTGCGCACCCACCCCGAGGTGACCCGGAACATCGAGCGGATCGTGTTCATGGGCGGGTCCGTGACCACCGGCAACGCCACCCCGGTCGCGGAGTTCAACGTCTGGCACGACCCGGAGGCGGCGGCGATCCTGCTCACCGCGGGGGTGCCGATCACCATGTACGGCCTGGACGTCTTCATGCGGGTCGTGGTCCCCGCCGGCGAGGTGCACCGGCTGCGCGCCAGCGACGAACCCGGTACCCGGCTGGCCGGGGACCTCCTCGCGCACCGGCCGACCACCCAGGGCGAGGAGCCGGCGGCGGAGGAGGCGGGCGGCCTCGGCGACGCGGGCGCGGTGTGCGCGGTCGCCGACCCGCCGGGCCTGACCACCCGGTCGCTGCCGGTGGAGGTCTCCCTGGCCCCCGGTCCGGCCCGCGGCCAGACCGTGGTGGACCGCCGCCCCCGCCCCGGTGAGTCCGAGATCCACGAGGGCGGACGCGAACGGGCGCTGGTGGACGTGGCGTTGGACGTGGACGTGGACCGGTACGTGAAGCTGTACCTGGAGACGGTCGAACGCTAGGGGGTCTCGTTCGGGTCGGCGGGGCGCTCGTTCGGCCCTGTTCCTCTTCCGGGCGAGGTGGACAGATTCTGTACTGTCGACCGAACGGCACAGCGACCGTCGTACCGCCCGAACGGAGCCCGTATGACCGACCTCTCGCCGGACCCCTCGCCGGACCTGTCGTCCAGGAACCCCGACTGGTGGCGCCAGGCCGTCGTCTACCAGGTCTATCCGCGCAGCTTCGCCGACGCCGACGGTGACGGCCTCGGCGACCTGCGGGGCGTCACCGAACGGCTGAACCACCTCGCCACGCTGGGTGTGGACGCCCTGTGGCTGAGCCCCTTCTACCCCTCCGAACTCGCCGACGGCGGCTACGACGTCATCGACCCGCGCGGTGTCGACGAGCGCCTCGGCACCCTGGACGACTTCGACGCCCTGGTCGCCGAGGCGCACCGGCTCGGCCTCAAGGTCGTCGTGGACATCGTCCCCAACCACACCTCCCATCTGCACCCCTGGTTCCAGGAGGCGCTGCGGGCCGGCCCCGGCTCGCCCGCCCGGGACCGCTACGTCTTCCGGCCGGGCCGGGGCGCGCGGGGCGAGGCCCCGCCGACCGACTGGCGGTCGGTGTTCGGCGGCAGCGCCTGGCGGCGGGTGCCCGACGGCGAGTGGTACCTCCACCTCTTCGCCCCCGAACAGCCCGATCTGGACTGGGGGAACGAGGAGGTCCGCGCGGACTTCCGGACCACCCTGCGCTTCTGGTCCGACCGGGGCGTCGACGGTTTCCGCGTCGACGTCGCCCACGGCCTGGCCAAGGACCTCGCCGAGCCGCTGCGGGACGTCGGCGACATCGGCGCGACCGGGGAGGAGGCCCTGCTGCGGGTGGCGCCGGGCAGCCACCCGTACTGGGACCGCGACGAGGTGCACGAGATCTACCGCGACTGGCGCAAGGTCTTCGACGCCTACGTCCCGCCGCGCACCGCCGTCGCCGAGGCATGGGTGCCCGCCGCCCGCCGCGCCCTGTACGCCCGCCCCGACGAACTCGGGCAGGCGTTCAACTTCGAGTACCTGGAGGCGCGCTGGGACGCGGCGGAGCTGCGGGAGGTCATCGTCGGCTCACTGGACACCGCCCGGGCCGCCGGGGCCTCCGCCACCTGGGTGCTCTCCAACCACGACGTCGTCCGGCACGCCTCCCGGCTGATGCTGCCGCCCGGCACCGACCCGGCCGCCTGGCTGCTGTCCGGCGGCACGGCGCCCGCGGTCGACCCGGTGGCCGGAGTGCGCCGGGCCCGGGCGGCGACCCTGCTGATGCTGGCGCTGCCCGGCTCCGCCTACCTCTACCAGGGCGAGGAACTCGGCCTGCCCGAGGTCGCCGACCTGCCCACGGAGGTGCTCCAGGACCCGATCTGGACGCAGACCGGGCATGTCCGCAAGGGCCGCGACGGCTGCCGGGTGCCGCTGCCGTGGACGGCGACCGGCGTGTCGTACGGCTTCGGTCCGGGGGCCGGCTGGCTGCCGCAGCCGCCGGTCTTCGCGTCGTACGCCGTCGAGACGCAGACCGGCGTCGAGGGCTCCACCCTGGAGCTGTACCGCACGGCCCTGCGGCTGCGCCGCAAGCTGCTGGACGGCGAGACGCTGACCTGGACCCCGGGCGTGCCCGCCGGCGTGCTGGACTTCACCCGCACCGAGACCTGGCGCAGCGTCACCAACCTGGGCACCGCGCCGGTTCCGCTCCCGGCCGGCGAGGTCCACTTGAGCAGCGCCCCCCTGCCGGACGACGGCACGCTGCCCCCGGACACCACCGTGTGGCTCGGCTAGGGGGATTCGTTCGATCAGCCCGGGGTCGCGGTGCCCGGCACGGCACTCCTCAGCCTTCGGCGGGGGTGCTCCCACGCCGCGTTGTCGGACCACCCGAGTACGCCCGGTACGCGGGTGGCCCGGCGGGTAGCCCGCCCCATCGCCCGGGAAGTCGATCCCGTGTTCCTCGGTGCACTGCTGTGTTCCGCTCCGCACGGATTGGCGAAACTGACCGGAATATCGGCGGTCACGGCTTGAAGGCCTCACCGGTCGCCTGGGTTGCGATGGGCCAACGTGGGGATTGCGGCGATGGAGTCGGGGGAAAGGTGCTCCCACATGATGCCGGAAGGACGCGGATGGGGTGGGCAATCGATAGTTCCATCTGGCGTGACAATAAGGCCTACTCGAAAATCGTGTTCGGACTCGGGTATCACTTCTTCCACGACTTGGAGAGGGTGAACTGTGGTAGCAATAAGTGTGTGCGAGTCAATAAGTCCAGCTTCTTGCAGTAGAGCCACTTCGATATCGGAGTATCCGGCGCCTTTTCCTAGTCGTACACCTTGGGGGTTAACGGCGACACTTCCGCACACGACCAGGTCAATGGGCGGCATTTCATTCACATCCACCGGCTGTGCATACTTTGCCGCTGCGCGATGGGCGGCAGCCTCGTGCGGGGGTACGGCAAGATTTTCCGGATCCAGATAGTAGAACGGATTCTCAGTAGCGAGCTTCGGAGAGGCCATATACAGTCGTTTGCCATCTTTGAGTGCCCGGATGCGGACAGGAAGCTGGGCCAAATCTGGAACGGCCTTGATGACGGGCGCAGCTTGCCAGGCGGGATGCTCGGCCAGGCGGGCGGCGGCGGCGTCTGCACCAAAAAAGTCCGGGATATGGCCCGCTACGCCTGTAGGGGCCGCACGCTTGCGCTCGAGCAGAGTCCAAATTCGCTCGCGAATTGCTTGTTTGGCAATTTGGACTTGTGTACCGTTCACCCGACACTCCTACCTTGATTCATCCGGCTATCATGAGATTCATAAGGCGATCGTATAGGTCATGTACCGCCGGCACGTCCCGCCACGGTCTCAGTTCACGTCCGGCTTGAAACACAAGATTTAGCCCGCCGCCGCCTCGGTGGCGCTCCACAGTGCCAATCGCGGAATGGAGCATGGCAATAGCGTCGTCCAGCTTGCGCTGCCTGATATAGGCCAGTGCTAGATTGGCCAGCGTGATTGCCTGAGCTTTCGATCCGTCTCGCAACACCTTGACTGAATCCGTTAGAAACATCTCGGCGCGAGATGTGTTGTTCAGGAAAAGGAAGCACGACCCAGCCAGTCGGCCGAACTGACTGGGCGAGAAAAGGGGTGCGGCGGCGTCAGCTTCAGACACTTGGTCAAAGTGGCGTTCGGCATTGATCAGGCTCCTTTGGCAGTCCGTGTGCTGTTGCAGCATGGCATGGGCTTCGGCCGCATGCAGTACAGCCAGACCGCCGAGCACATGGCTGGACCCTTGAACGGTGGATGCCGCACGCTGAGCCAAGTCGAGACCGGCGCGAGGATCTTTCTCACCGTACAGGGCGACAAATGTGGTGCGCAGCAGGGCCAGACCTCCTGCAACCGGGTCGCGCAACTCGCGGGCTGCTTCCTCCGCCTGTGCAAAGTAAGTACGCGCAGTGGCGTGATCAGTTCTCCCCGAAGCGTCCCACACTAATTGCCCCATTAGTGTCGACGCCTCAGCTTGTGCGGCGAATAGATCGCGGCGGACGATATATTTGGTGGTGTAGGTCTGCCAGTGGGCTAGCTGCCCCAAGTGCTGGCCTGTCTCGGCGATAAGGGCCGTGGACGGCTCGCTGACGTAGCGCGCATCCAGATTCTGTACCCGCTGCCTGAGTCCAGCCACGGTCAATAGATCGAGATTTCTGGGATTGTCAGTTGCGTCCTGCGCCCGCGCTTTGAACTCGGAGTCATTCGAAGTTGCTGGATCAGGGCCTTGATTGTCAGCAGCATCAATAATGTTCGGGGAATCCTCCCAGGGGCGTGTCGGCACACCGAGCATTTCAGCGGGGATGCCGAAGCCGTCGGCTACGCGTTCGATGACCTGCTGTCCTCGGATGCCTCGCACGCCTCGGATGATGTCGCTGACGCGGGTGCTGGTCATCTTCCCGATGGCGGCCGCCATCACTGAATGACTTGTACCTGTACGCCTGTTGACGAGGCGGAAGATCTCCTGGAAGTTCCGTTCGGCGCAGGCGCGCTGCATGGCATCGCTGCGGAGCAGCGTGTCGGGGATCGTCAGCGGGTAGCCGGTACGCCGGGTCTCGCGTTCGTCCATGGGTCACCTTGCGGGGACGGAGGGTGATCTATCCCAGAGTAGACCGGGGTTGTTGAACGGGGTTCCCCGAACGGTCCGATACGGGGTACCCCAAAGACGCTTGCGGGGTTGCCCGCTGGCTGTTCCGTCCGGTGCTGGGCCGGCGTAAGGATTCCTGTCCCGGGACGACATCCGTGCCGGATAGCCCGGACCCCGGCGCCGCTGTCACGGCCCGGGGCGTGGACCACTCGAACGGAGCGAGCAGCCATGGGCAGTATCCATCAACGAGTCGAACGCTTGGCGTTCATCTGGTCGGGACCGCCGTGGCGCGATAGGCCGAAGCGCTGGTACTCGATCGGCTCACCTGGGTTTCGGAGCGGCCGACCGGATGGTGCGGGGGTGGTGCTGTGATGCGGTTGCTTCCGTGGACTGGTGAGGGCGGTCAGCCCGCGTACCTCACTCCGAAGGACGAGGACTCATTCGTGTCCCGGTTTGCGGACGGGCTTGAGTCGGTGCAGCTCGGAATGGCTGAACGGCTGCTGCACAGCACCGAGTCGGCATGGGCGGACCGGGCTCCGGGCGCGGACATGACGAGTGTGATTCCCCACCTGTGTCATGCGCTGCGCGACGCGGTGCGGGTGGCCAAGAGCAGGGGTTACCGGTTGCCGGACCCAGAGGAGGATGACCGGTCGGCGCTGGCGGATGCCGCACTGGCACGGGAAGTCTCCTCGCACTGCACGGACGGGACGCCCGTGAAGGGGATCCCGCTGACCATGCCGGTCGGCCCGTGGAGCGTGGCCTACCGGTGGCCCGCCGACCCGGTCTGTGTCGGCATGGCACGGCGGTTGCTGCTGCGGCACCTGGGCCAGTGGGACATGACCGCGCTGGCGGACACCGCCGCACTCGTCCTCTCCGAGCTGGCTACCAACAGCGTGCGGCACGCCGCCGGCCCGGGCGACCGCCTCATCGAGACCCGGTTCCAGCGGCTGTCGGACGGCTCGCTGCGCATCGAGGTGCACGATGCCGACGAGACCAGGCCCGAGCGCCGGGAACCGTCTGCCGAGGCTGATTCCGGGAGGGGGCTGCTGCTGGTGGAGGCGCTGACCGGCGGGCGGTGGGGGGTCAGCGACCGCGAAGGGGTCGGCAAGCTGATCTGGGCCGAGTGCGCCGCCGACAGCGGTGTCCGGGTGCTCGACCGGGCCCGGTGTCACCCAGGCCTGATCCAGACGAAGCCCCTGGACTAGGAACCACCCCCGGCACCGCCCCCGCTCCTCCCGCCGCCCGCGATGCCGTCGATGTCCACCGGGGTGGAGGTGGCCGTCGGCGGCGGGGTGAGCACCACCTCCGGCTGGCCCGGCGGCGGGGGTGGCGGGGTCAGGTCGGAGGCGGGCAGCTTGGGCGGGGTGGTCTGCTGGAAGAGGGTCCGGTCGAAGTCGACCAGACCCGTCTTCTCCATCACCGCGATGTGGTCCAGCACGGTGTCGTTGGCCTGGTCGGCGAGGGCGCGCACCAGCGAGTTCCTGGTGGTGGAGCGGATCTTCGCCACCGTGTTGAAGATGGAGCCGTGCGTCATCCGCAGGATGTTGGCGAAGTCGGTGTCGAACCGCCTGCCGCTCTCGCCCTCCAACCGGTCGACGAAGCCCTGCTGCTGGGGGCTGGCCGCGTTGGGCAGGGTGATGTGCAGCATCGGGGCGATTCTGCGGCAGGTGGTGTCCAGCGCCGCGTGTCCGTCGATCAGGTGCCGGCTGGCCGTGAGCACCGGCCGGGAGTCGCCCTTGCGGAGTCCGATCCGCCCCACCGGGTACTCCCACAGCCCGGCCGCCCGCACCTTCACCACGAAGTCCCGGTCCTGCTCGGTCAGCGGTCCCCACCGGGTGTCGGCGATCACGCGGTCCGGTGCGCCGGAGACCTTGCTCAGGCCGAGCAGGCCCGGGTAGGCGAGCGCCGCGAGGGTCAGGGCCATGGCGCCGCCCACGAAGAGAGTTCCCGTCGCGTTCCGCGAAAAGCGCACCGTGCCTCCTGCCGCAGGGACCGTCCGTGGTCCGGACGCACAGCAGTACGGACGCGGCGGCGATCCGTTTCAGCACCTGCGGGTAAAGAGTCACCCGCACCCGGCGGCCGGTGTGAGCCGGTGGCCGGTGCGGTACGGATGGTGGGTATGAGCAGTGTCGCCATCGTGGGAGCCGGGCCGGGACTCGGAGCCGCCGTCGCGCGGCGCTTCGGGCGGGAGGGGTTCCGCGTCGGGCTCGTCGCCCGGGACCGCGAGAGGCTGGACGCGCTCGCCGGCGCCCTCGTGGCCGAGGGGATCACCGCGGGCGGGTGCGCCGCCGACGTGCGCCGGCCGGAGGAACTGGCCGCGGCGCTGGGGGAGCTGGCGGAGGCGCTCGGCACCATCGAGGTGCTCCAGTACAGCCCGGTGCCGCACCGCGACTTCATGCGGCCCGTGCTGGACACCGGGCACCGGGACCTGGTGGGGCCGATCGAGTTCTCCGTGTACGGGCCGGTGGCCGCCGTGCAGCGGGTGCTGCCGGGCATGCGGCGGCTCGGGCGCGGGACGATCCTGTTCGTCAACGGCGGGACCGCCGCCGTACCGCACCCCGAGCGGGCCGGGACCTCGGTCGCCTTCGCCGCGGAGAGCGCGTACGGCCACCTGCTGCACGAGCGGCTCGCCGCGGAGGGCATCCACGTGGCGCAGCTGGTGATCCCGGGCGCGATCACCCCGGGCCACGCGCGCAAGGACCCGGACGCGCTCGCCGAGACCCTGTGGTCCCTGCACCGGGACCGGCACGGGTTCCGGCACTACGCCGACGACCTCGACAGCTGAGCCCGTCCCCGGGGCCGCCGCGGGAGGGGCGGGCGGCGGTCACCCTGCGGGGAGTGGCTTTGTGAGCCAATATGGGGACATTGGCCGTATCGCTCTCTGAAGAGGGGGCCTCCATGGCTGTCGGCATCCCCCCGCTCGTCAAGCCGTCCCGTCTCCGCAGCCGGGGCGGACTGCTGGGCGAGTGCCTGGCGGAGTTCCTCGGGACCTTCGTCCTCATCTCCTTCGGCTGCGGTGTGGTCGCGATGGCGGTCGCCGCGCTGCCCGGGTCGGGCCGGGCCGCCACGCCCACCACGATCTTCCTCGCGGCCGGCGACTGGCTGCTCATCGCCTGGGGCTGGGGCCTGGCCGTCACGTTCGGCGTCTACGTGGCCGGCGGCGTCAGCGGCGCCCATCTGAACCCGGCGGTGACCCTGGCGATGGCCCTGCGCCGGGGGTTCTCCTGGGCCAAGGTCCTGCCCTACTGGTTCGCGCAGGTCGTCGGCGCCCTCACCGGCGCGGCCCTGGTCTACCTCGTCTACCACGACGCGATCGACACCTTCGACCGCACGGTGGCGGGACCGAAGGTGAACGGGCACACGAACACCACCTTCTCCATCTTCGCCACCTTTCCGGCCGCCTACTTCCACGGCGGCGTCTGGGGCCCGCTGATCGACCAGATCGTCGGCACGGCCTTCCTGCTCATGCTGATCGCCGCCGTCATCGACCTGCGCAACCAGGCGGTGAAGGCCAACCTCGGCCCGCTGGTCATCGGGTTCGTCGTCGTCGCGATCGGCATGTCCTACGGCGCCAACGCCGGCTACGCGATCAACCCGGCCCGCGACCTCGGGCCCCGGCTGCTCACCTACGCCGAGGGCTGGGGCAGCCTGGCGTTCCCCGGCAGCGTGTCCGGCGCCTTCAGCGGCTACTGGTGGATCCCGATCGTCGGGCCGCTGATCGGCGGTGCGGTCGGCATCCTCGTCTACGACCTCTTCATCGGCGATGTGCTGATCACCCGGGCCGAGGCGGCCGAGCTGCCCCCGCCGGGCCGGTCGACTCCGGTGCGCACCAGCGACGAGGAGTGACATTCCGGCCAACCGGCTTGACTTAAACCGGCTTTCACGGATCTCCCCGTCGGTTAACCTGCTGCCCCACCGTGCGGACCAGGAGACAGCGTGAGTGTGTTCGACCAGCGGGGCCAGCACGTCACCACCCAGTACAACGTGTCGTTCGGCGCCGACTACGGCGACACGGCGAGCCGGGAGGAGCTGCTGACCCGGCTCCAGGCCCTCGCCGAGGAGATCGGCCGCGCCGAGGAGCAGGGCGCCCTCGACGCGGAGAGCGCCGCCGACGTCCGGCACGAGATCGGCCAGGCCGCGCAGGCCGCCCGGCGCCCCGACGCCACCGCGGACGCGGTGGGCCGCAGACTCGGCCGCGGCCAGGCGATCCTCGCCGGCATCAGCTCCGCGACCGGCCTCGCGGCGGCGCTGGGTTCGCTCATCGCGGCCCTGCCCGGGCTCTTCTGAGAAGCGGTCACCGTGTCCGACTTCGACCAGCGGAGCCAGCGCATCCGCACCCAGACGAACAACTACTACTCGGTGCCGCCGCCCCCGTCGGTCCCGCCGAAGCCGCCGGGCGGCAACCGGCGCACGTGGATGATCGTCGCGGCGGCGGTGGCCGTCGTGGCCACGGCCGCCGTCTCGGTCTACGTGGTGACGAACGGGAAGGAGGAGACCTCCGGCGCCGCGCACGGCGGTACGCGGACCCCGGCGCCCCGCCACTCCGCGCCCGCGGTGACCACGCCCGGTCCGGCGGCGGTCTCCACCCCGCCCTCCGACGCCTCCCCGTCCGCCGCCACGCAGTACACGCAGGAACGCACCGGAAGGCTGCGGCTCGCCCAGCCCGACAACTACTTCGTCATCGACTTCGACGCCCGGCAGTGGGTGACCCGGCTCACGGACGAGCGGTACGCCGAGCTGACGGAGGAGGAGAAGGGGCACTACGAGCTGCTCTACTGGAACTCGTTGTGGGGCGACCTGGAACCCGGCGGTGAGCGCACCACGGGCCTCCTGGCCCCGGGGGAGAAGGCGACCACCGCGTCCTGTCTGGACGCCGCGGGCTCGGTGCCGCTGTCGACCACGCAGCTGGAGAACGCCGGCGAGTCCAAGGCGAACGGGGTGGTCGAGGGGGCGACCCTGTGCACCGTCACGGACGAGGGACGCGTGGTGGCCTCAAGGATCACGGGCATCGAACGGGTGGAGTCCGTGCGGGCGCCCGTGGTCAGCATGGACGTCACGGTGTGGAAGCCCGCCGGCTGACCGGCCGGCTTCTTCGACCACTGTTGACCCGGTGACGTCCGGCCGGCGGCGGCGTCAGAGCGCCAGCAGCAGCGCGGTCAGCGCGGTGCAGCAGGCGCACACCGCCAGGACCACGGCCAGGCAGCGCCGCCGCAGCACCTGGTAGCGGCGCTCGTACTCGGCCCGCAGCGACACGCAGCGGGCCGCGACGCGCTCCAGGTCCGCCCGGGCCCGGCGCAGGCCGTCGGCGGTGTGGCGCCGCTCGACCTCCTCGCGCTGGGCCGTCGTCAGCCAGTCCAGGGTGTCCGCGAACTCCCGCGCGCGCCGCTCCGCCTCCGCGATCCTGGCCTGCCACAGCAGGTAGCCCTCCACCTCGTTGCCGAGGTCCCCGCCCGCCTCCGTGCCCTGTTTCGGCAGGCCGCTCATCCGTGCCCTCGGCCGCTCGGGGCCGTGATCGCGGGGCCCTCGTGCTCATGTGCCGCGATGTCCGGGTGGTGCAGGTCGAACGCGGGGGACTCGCTGCGGATGCGCGGCAGGGTGAGGAAGTTGTGCCGGGGCGGCGGGCAGGAGGTCGCCCACTCCAGGGAACGGCCGTAGCCCCAGGGGTCGTCGAGGGTGACGGGCCGGCCGTACTTCGCCGTCTTCCACACGTTGTAGAGGAACGGCAGCATGGACAGGCCGAGCAGGAAGGAACTGATCGTCGACACCGTGTTCAGCGCGGTGAAGCCGTCGGACGCCAGGTAGTCGGCGTACCGGCGGGGCATGCCCTCGGCGCCCAGCCAGTGCTGGACCAGGAAGGTGCCGTGGAAGCCGGCGAACAGGGTCCAGAAGGTCATCTTCCCGAGGCGTTCGTCGAGCATCTTGCCGGTGAACTTGGGCCACCAGTAGTGGAAGCCGGCGAACATCGCGAAGACGACCGTGCCGAAGACCACGTAGTGGAAGTGGGCGACCACGAAGTACGAGTCGGAGACGTGGAAGTCCATCGGCGGCGAGGCGAGGATGACGCCGGTCAGGCCGCCGAAGAGGAACGTGACGAGGAAGCCGAACACCCACAGCATCGGTGTCTCGAAGGACAGCGAGCCCTTCCACATCGTGCCGATCCAGTTGAAGAACTTCACGCCCGTCGGCACCGCGATCAGGAACGACATGAAGGAGAAGAACGGCAGCAGCACGGCACCGGTGACGAACATGTGGTGCGCCCACACCGTGATGGACAGACCGGTGATCGCGATGGTCGCCGCCACCAGCCCCATGTAACCGAAGATCGGCTTGCGGGCGAAGACCGGGATGATCTCGGTGACGATGCCGAAGAACGGCAACGCGATGATGTACACCTCCGGATGGCCGAAGAACCAGAAGAGGTGCTGCCACAGGATCGGCCCGCCGTTGGCCGCGTCGAACACATGGGCGCCGAAGACGCGGTCGGCGGCGAGCGCGAACAGCGCGGCGGCCAGCACCGGGAAGGCGAACAGGACCAGCACGCTGGTCAGGAACACGTTCCAGGTGAAGATCGGCATGCGGAACATGGTCATGCCGGGGGCGCGCATGCAGACGACCGTGGTGATGAAGTTGACGGCACCGAGGATGGTGCCGAAGCCGGAGAACGCCAGGCCCAGGATCCACATGTTCGCGCCGAGCCCCGGGGTGCGGACGGCGTCGGACAGCGGCGCGTAGGCGAACCAGCCGAAGTCGGCCGCGCCCTGCGGGGTGAGGAAGCCGCCGACCGCGATGAGCGATCCGAACGAGTACAGCCAGTAGGCGAGCATGTTCAGCCGGGGGAAGGCCACGTCGGGCGCGCCGATCTGGAGCGGCATGATCCAGTTGGTGAAGCCGGCGAACAGCGGGGTGGCGAACATCAGCAGCATCACGGTGCCGTGCATCGTGAACAGCTGGTTGTACTGCTCGTTCGAGACGATCTGGAGGCCCGGCCGGGCCAGCTCGGCCCGGACGAGCAGCGCCAGCACGCCGCCGAACAGGAAGAACATGAACGACGTCGACAGGTAGAGCGTGCCGATCGTCTTGTGGTCGGTGGTCGTCAGCCACTTCACCACGACGTTGCCGGGCTGCTTGCGCCGGACCGGCAGCTCGCTCTCGTACGAGTCCTCAAGCGCCTCGGAACCGCCCTGGGGTTCGTTCAGGATGCTCACAAGTGGTCCGTCTCCCGATGCTCGCGTCCGCCCACGACATGGCGTCAGTCACCCGCCATCCTCACCGCACGGGAGCGGCCCCGGGGCCCTGGGCGGCCGACGCGCCGCCGTCCGGGTGAGGGATACACCCGGACGCAGCAATGGCGCGCCGGCGGCCGGTCCGCGATCGGTGTGCCCCGGGCTGTGACGCGCGGGCGGTCCCACCGCGTGTAAGAGATGACGCCGGCCATGGGAGGACACACGGTGAGGGAAGCACCCGCGGACTATCTGGAGTTCGCAGCGGCCCGCAGCGGCCCCCTGTTCCGGACCGCCTGCCTGCTCACGGGCGACTGGCACCTCGCCGAGGACCTGGTCCAGGAGACCCTCGCCAAGATGTACCGCTCCTGGCGGCGCATCAACCGCGCGCAGTCCCCGGTCGCCTATGCCGACACCGTCCTGGTGCGCACCTTCGTCTCCCAGCGCCGGCGCCGCAGCTCCACCGAGCGACCCAGCGACCGGATGCCCGACACGGCCGGTCCGGAGCCGGACGCGGAGCTGCGGATGGCCCTGCTGGACGGTCTGGCACGGCTGACCTCCCGGGACCGCGCGGTGCTGGTGCTGCGCTACTGGGAGGACCGGTCCGTGGAGGAGACGGCACAGGCGCTCAGGCTGTCGCCGGGCGCCGTCCGGACCCGGAGCATGCGCGCCCTGCAACGGCTGCGCGATGTGCTCGGCGCCGAGCTGGCCGACCTGATCGCATGACGAACCCGGCCCGGCGGCGCCTCGCGCCCCGGCCGACGGGAAGAAGGAGACCCAGCATGTCCCCCGACGAGGACTTCGAGAAGCGGCTGGCCGGTGCCCTGCGCGGCGCCACCGGCGCGTTCCCGCCGCACTCCGCCGACCTGGTGCGGCGCTCCGTCGGCCGGGGCCGCCGGATGCGGCTGTTCGCCGCCGCCCGGACCGCCGCCGCGGCCGTCGCGGTGGTCGCCGCGGGCGGCGGCCTGGTGGCCCTGGGCGCCCTCGGCGGCCAGGACGACGGCACCCCCGGCCGGCTCCCGGCGGGCAGCCCGGCGGTCGCCGCCGGACAGCCGTCCGCCCGGACGCCCGCCCCGGTCGGCGGCGCGGAGATGGTCCGCATCCTCAAGGGGCTGCTGCCACCCGGCGGCACCGTCTTTGATGCCTCGGGGCGGGGACCCGGGGAGGGCGAGGGCGCCGGGTCGCCGATGGCGCGGCTCACCTACTCCACCGCGCGGGGCTCCACCGGTGTCGACGTCACCCTCACCCGGCTGGATCCGTCCGTCCCGGCCGACCGGCAGGGGCAGGGCGGCTGCCTGCCGGTGGAGGTGCGCCCCTACGACCGGTGCACCACGCGGAAGCTGCCCGGCGGGGCGGAGCTGACCACCACCAAGTCGTACACGTACCCCGATTCCGATAGCGGCCAGCGGCGTTGGTACGCCGTGTTCACCACGGCCGGCGGCGCCCAGGTGGCGGTGCAGGAGTTCGGCGGCGGCGGCGAGAAGGAGGCGTCCGGCGGAGCCGACCCGCTGCTCTCCATGGACCGGCTGACCTCGATCGCGCGCAGCCCGCGCTGGAACGCGGCGCTCGCCGCGCTGCCGGCCCCGCCGAGCGCCCCCGCCACCGGGGGCGGGCGGACGTCCGGCGCCGCCCTGACCCGGGTGCTGAAGGCGCACCTGCCCCGGGGCGGCACCGTCTCCGATCTGAACGCCGGGGACGGCCTGGTCCAGCTGGTCTACGACGACGGGCACGGCCGGTCCATGGTGGAGGCGGACGTGCAGTACGACATGACCGCCGTGCTGGCCGGGCACATGGGCTGCGCCGGTGTCCCGGGCGACTGCGCGGCCAGGACGCTGGCCGACGGCACCCGGGTCAAGGAGGTCCGGGGGCGGTCGGAGAAGGGCGGCCCGGCCGAGGTGTGGCTGGTCGACGTGCTGTACCCGGACGGCCGTCGGGTCGCGGTCCGCTCGGTCGACTCCTACGCCGAGAGCGGCCCGGTCACCCGCCCCCGGCCGGTGCTGGACCTGGACGGACTGCGGGCCACCGCGCTCGACCGGCGGTTCTTCACACGGTGACCCGGCGGCCGGCCGGTCCACGTGCCCCCGGCCGGCCGGCCGCGGGGCCCGGCCGGCCGGGGGCCTCAGCCCGCCCAGTCCAGCAGGCGTTCGCCGGTCTCGGGCGCCCGCAGCCGGCCGAGCGACTCCTTCTCCAGCTGGCGCACCCGCTCCCGGGTCAGCCCGATCCGGTCGGCCACCTGTTGCAGCGTGCGCGGGTGCCCGTCGTGCAGCCCGTACCGCAGGCTGAGGATCATGGCTTCGCGGGGGGCCAGCACGCCCAGCGCGTCCCTGAGGTCCTCGGCGAGCGCCCGGTACTCGGCGACCTGCGGCGCCTGGAGCACGTCGGTGGCGGGGATGAGGTCGCCGACCACGGTCTCTCCGGTGTCGTCCACGGGCGTGTCCAGACTGAGCGTGTGCCGCCCGACCCGGCGCAGCCAGACGACCCGGTCCTCGGCGAACCCGCTCTCCCGGGCCACCTCGGCGTCCGTCGGCTCGCGGTCGAGGTCCAGCTGGAGCCGCCGTTCGACCTTCGCCAGTTTCTGCAACTGCTCCACCACGTGCATCGGCAGCCGGACGGTACGGGCGTGCTGGGCCAGGCCCCGCTCGATCGCCTGGCGGATCCACCAGGTCGCGTACGTGGAGAACTTGAAGCCCTTGGTGTGGTCGAACTTCTCCACGGCCCGCATCAGCCCCAGGTTGCCCTCCTGGATCAGGTCGAGCAGGGGGGCGCCCCGGTGGGCGTGCCGTTTGGCGATCGACACCACCAGCCGCAGGTTGGCCCGGATCATGTGGTCCTTGGCGTGCCGTCCGTCGCGCGCGGCCTCCTCCAGCGCGTCGCGCCGGTCCGGCGGGAGGACCGGTCCGCCCTGCCCGGCCCGCTCCAGTTCCCCGAGGGCGCGTACCCCGGCCTCGATGCGCCGGGCCAGCCGTACCTCCTCCTCGGCGTCGAGCAGCGGGGTCGCGGCGATCTGGGTCAGGTACTGGCCGAGCAGGTCGGCCTCGTCGCCGGGTTCGGGCACCCGGCTCCGCGGGCGCGCGGCCCGGGCGGCGGTACGGCGGCGCTCTCGGGGGTCCGCGACGGCGGACCGTGCCGGGGCAGGCATCGTTCCGGCCTCCGACTCCTCGTCGTGACGGTGCTTCGGGACGGTGACGAGTACCCGCCCGGCGCACGGCGATGCGCAGGACTCCGCGCGGACGGCCGCGCCGACGTGTGGGACCGCGGCCACCGGGGGACTCGCCGGGTGCGGACCGTCGTGGGGAACCGGGCGGTCCGGCCGGCCGGTGCCCGGGCCGGTCCGAAGGACGCGGAGCCGCCCTTCCACGGCCGTCGGGACCGGCAGGGGGTTGACGAGAACAGCCCCCGGGTTCCTCCGGAGCACGGTTTCGGCAACCGTGTTCCGGCACTCCGCCACCGCGAGGAGTGGCTGTGATGTCGCTGGCGAACCCCGCGGTCCTGCGGAACCTGGTGGAGCAGTACGAGGCGCTGGCGGCCCTGCGCGCCGAGGACGGCGGCGCCGCCGCGCGGCAGCGGTTGCGGGACGTGGCCCACACCCTGTGCGTGTCGACGGACACCCGGGACATCGACAGCGCCCTGGCGGCGGCCCGGCGGCTGCTGTCCCGCCCCGGTCCGGTCGCGGCCGGACGCCCGTCCGGCTGAGGACGCGCGGTGTCCGGCGCCTCGGACGGCGAACGCGTCCTGCCGCGGCTGACGCCGCGCCGGCTCATCCGGGCGTGGTCGCCGGCCACACCGCCGGCCGCGTCGACGGCGCCACCGTCCTGCTGGTCGAGTGGCGCGGCGACGCCCGGGCGAACCCCGGGACCTGAGGGCGGCACCGCCGGGGCCCGTGGGGGGAGGGTGGCTGTCTTTTCCCGTCGGCGGGGCATACGGAAGACAGGAGTGCGGTACATCCCCGCGTCCGCGTGAGCGGCGCCGAGGGCCGCGGCCCGATCCCAGGAAAGGCGAGGACATGACGGGACCGGACAGTCCGCGAGGGACGGAGACCGGGGCGGAGCAGCCGTCGCGGACACCGCTCCCGCCCGGGTTCCGGGCGGCCCTGGAGGCCATCGGGACCGGGGTGTACGTCGTGGACGAGCAGGGCTGCGTCGTCGCCGCCAACTCCCGCGCGGAAGAGCTGCTCGCCCGCCCCGCCGCCGCGCTCGTCGGGCAGGACGCCCACGACCTGCTGCACCGCGGACCGCAGGGCCAGCGGCTGTCCACGACGCAGTGCGGCATGCGGAAGGCGTTCCTCGCGGGCAGCCCGGCCCAGGGCGCCGACGATTACTTCGAACGCGGCGACGGCTCGCTGCTGCCCGTCTCCTGGACGATCACGCCCTACGACATCGGCGACCGGCGCGCCGGCACCCTCGTCGCCTTCCACCCGTCCGAGCGGGCCGCCGCCGGCGGGCCGCGCCCGCAGCGGGGCATCGAGTCCCTGACCGACTACGAGCGGCTGGCCCTGCTCGCCGAGACCACCACCCAGCTGACCTCCACCCTCGACGTCGACGAGGCACTGAGCCGTCTGCTGTCCCTGGTCCTGCCGCGCCTGGCGGACTGGGCCGTCATCGATCTGATCACCGAGCGCGACGAGGTGTGGCGCACGGCCGTCGTCGAGGCGGACGGCGACACCCTGATCCGCCACGAGGACCTCGAAGGGCCGATGCCACCGGTGTCGGAGGAGTCGCAGATGCCCCTGTCCCGGGCGCTGCGCGGTGTCGCCTCCACCCTGGCCGGCCCCGACACGTACCGGGGCGCCCCGGACTCCGGCATCGCGGTCGAACAGCGCCGCCTGTTCGAGAGCACCGGCATCCACTCGGCGGCCATCGCGCCCCTGCGCAGCACCCGTGACGTCCTGGGCGCCCTCACGCTCGGCCGCACCGGGACGCCGGGCGACTTCACGGTCGCCGATCTTCCCCTGCTGGAGGACATCGCGCGCCGGGCCGGCCTGGCCCTGGACAACGCCCGCCTCTACCAGCGCCAGCGCAAGGTCGCCGAGACCATGCAGAACCACCTGCTGCCGCAGATGCCGCGGGTGCCCGGCCTGGAGATGACCGTCCGCTACCTGCCCGCCCCGGACGCCTCCCAGGTCGGCGGCGACTGGTACGACGCCTTCACCCTGGCCGACGGCGCCACCGCGCTCGCCGTCGGCGACGTCGTCGGCCACGATCTGGAGGCCGCCTCCGGCATGGCCCAGCTGCGCAACATGCTCCGCGCCTACGGCTGGGCGCAGCAGGAACCCCCCAGCCGGGTCGTCGAACGCCTGGACGAGGCGATCATGCCGATCACCGACGTCGCCATGGCCACCGTCGTCTTCGGCCGGGTGACGGAGACCGGCGACGGCCACTGGCAGCTGTCCTGGACCAACGCCGGCCACCCCCCGCCCCTGCTCGTCACCCGGGACGGCCTGGCCCACTACCTCACCGACGGCCATGGCCTCCTGCTGGGCACCGGGGTGCGCACCCGACGCACCGACGCCACCGCCCTGCTGCCGCCGGGCTGCACCCTCCTGCTGTACACCGACGGTCTGGTCGAAGCCCCCGGCCACACCCTGGACGAGGGGCTGAACCGGCTGCGCCAGCACGCCGCCGCCCTCGCCCACCGCCCGCTGCCGTCCTTCACCGACCAGCTCCTGCGCCGCGTCCACCCGCCCGGTCTGGACGACGTCGCCCTCCTCGCCCTGCGCGTGCCCGTACGGGAACACCGGGAGGAGGTCGCGGTCTCGTAGGCGGGGCCGGCCGGATCGTCCCGGCCGCCGCTCCGTCGTCAAGTGCGGGGCCGGGTACCGCTTTTCGGCCCCATCGTGGTGTTTTCCGGACGGAGCGGGAGTGCGCCCCTGGCAGATACACCCAACGCCGATCGACAATGCTGGGACCGTGGGTCCGGATTCACCGAGAGATACGGCTGAGCACACCACTCACGTTCAGGACCTCGTGGCACCCCTGCGCACGACGGCCGGTCGCCGGGGTGCCGGGCTTCTCGCAGGTCACCTCGACGGTCACGGTGTCGTTCTCGGGGATCTTGATGGGGGTCACCCAGTGGTAGTCCTGGTTGCGGAAGGTCTCCAGCGCGATCGTCGTGATCTTGCGGTCGCCGAAGCTGAACGTCAGCAGCCCCTCGTCACCCTGGAAGTTGGCGACGACGACATCCGTGACCTGGAAGACACTGTCCTTGGGCACCTGGTAGGTGCCCGACTTGGTCTCCCCGCCGGACGTCTGCACATCGATGGTCTGCGAACTCTGCTGGCCACCGCCGGCCGAGGTGCCACCGCCGGGGGCCCCGTCGTTCCCGTCGGCGCCCCCGCCGGAGCCGCCGCCGGAGCCGGCGGTCGATCCCTGCGGAGCGCCCGTGGCCTTGCCGTCGGGTCCGATGCTCGGACCGGACCCGGAGCCCGGGCCCTGCCCCGTCTCGCCCCGCTCCCCGGCGGGCGTGGGACGCGGCTGGACCGCCTCGTTGGCCGCTTCCTTGGCCGCGCTGCGCACCGCCGGACGGACCAGCATGAACCAGGCGAGCAACAGCGCCAGCAGTGCCGCGAGCAGCGCCAGCAGCCACTTGGGGAAGACCGGGATCTGCACGAACTCGGCGTCCAGCGGAGCCCGGACGGCGGGCTCCTCGCGCCGGGCCCGCTCCGGGTCGACGGTCTCGGTGGCGTCCACCGTGAACGGCCACACCACCGGGGCCCCGAACCACACCGGCTTGCCCGTGCGCACCCGCAGGCCGATCTCCGCCGACTCGCCGGGCTCCAGCGCGTGCTCCGCCGGGCTGAAGGCGAACCGCAGCTCCTCGCCGGCCTGTCCGGCGGTGAAGCCCGCCTTCACCGGCGAGTTGCCCTGGTTGCGCACCGCCAGCCGGTAGCGCCCGCGCAGCCAGCCGCGCCGCCGGCGCGGGGACAGCTCGGTGTGCAGCTCGTGGAACTCCCCGATGTGCACGGTGGTCTCGGCGACCCGCACCGACTCGGGGTGTTCGGCCGGCAGGATCCGCACCCCGAGGGGCACCTCCCCGGCCCGGACGTCCGGCGAGCGCGGTGGCTCCAGCCGGATCGTCACCGTCTCGGAGGTACCGGGATAGAGGGAGACCCGTGCAGGTTCCACGGTGGTCCAGGAGGCGCAGTCCCCGACGACCTCCAGGCTGTACGCCTCGACGATGTCGCTGTCGTTGCGGACGGTCAGACTGGTCGTGGCGATGTCCCCCGGCGCCACGGTCACTTCCGGCATGTCGAGGCCGGTCGCACCGGAACTGGAAGAGGCTGCGGAAGGCGTCACGCCACCACGTTAGGACCCCGCCCGAGACCGCGACGAGAAGCGCGGGGGCAACGTCCGGGCAGTCGGTGTGCCCTGGCGGTCACTTACAACTCCCCCGACATAACCAGCCGTTGAGACGGGCTCCCTCTCGGGGGCACAGCCGCGGCGGCGCCCGCCCGCCCGCCCCCGCTTTCCGACTTCCGCCATCCGACTCTCCGAGAGGCACGTCCCATGCCCAACCCCTTGCCCGGTGAGGACACGGCCGGTCCCGCCGCGCCGGCCACCACGACACGGGTGCCCCCTTCCGCCTGGACCATGCGGCCGACCTCCCGGTCCGACCGTCCCGTCCGGGTGACCCTGGCCGTCTACGCCGCCGACACCGTCCTGCGCCTCGGCGTCGTCCAGCAGTTACGCCAGCGTCCCGAGGTCGAACTGCTCGCCGACGCCGACGCCGAGCGGGCGGAGGTCTCGCTGGTCGTCGTGGACCAGGTCGACGACGACGTGGCGTCCCTGCTGCACCGGCTGCGGCACAACACCGCGACCCGCACCGGCCTGGTGGTCGCCACCCTGGGCTCCGGCACGCTGCAACGCGTCATCGAGTGCGGTGTGGCCGCGGTGCTGCGGCGCGCCGAGGCCGACCAGGACCAACTGCTGCGGCTGGTCCTCGCCATCGCCAACGGCGAGGGCGTGCTCCCCGGCGACCTGCTCGGCAAGCTGCTCAGCCACGTGGGCAGCCTCCAGCGTTCGGCGCTCGACCCGGGCAGCCTGTCCCTGTCCCTGTCCACGCTGACCACGCGCGAGGCGGACATGCTGCGCATGGTGTCGGAGGGCCTGGACACCGCGGAGATCGCCCGCAAGACCGCGTACTCCGAACGGACCGTCAAGAACGTGCTGCACGAGGTCATCACCCGCCTCCAGCTGCGCAACCGGGCGCACGCGGTCGGCTACGCGCTGCGCAACGGACTGATCTGACGGGCCGGCCCGGCCGCGGGCGGGAACGGGGACTGCCCGAAAGCACACGGCGTGCTTCCCCCGGACAGGGCCCCGCGGCCCTGCCGTGCCGCGCGCGGCCGGCGCACAGTGGCGGGGGCACATGTGGATGCCGGACCAGACTGCGAGGGGGACCGTGATGGGAACCGCTGGCCCCGGCGGGCGGTACCGCCTGGGACGGCTCGGCGCGTCCGCGCTGCTGCTGGTCCCGCTGCTCGGGGCGACCGCGGCCTCCGGGCAGGACGGCGCGTCGGCCGCGCCGCGGGCGGCCGACGCCGCGGACACCCGGATCGCCTACGCCGGTACCCGGCACCGCAGTCTCGGCGGGGTCGAGTCCACCGACTCCAGCACACCGCTGTTCGGTACCGGCCCGGCCCACTTCGACGTCCAGCCGGCCGCCCTGGGCGACCAGCTGGTCTTCGCCAGCCGCCGCGACGAGGCGAAGCCCCAGATCTACCTGCGGGCCGCCGACGGTTCCGTACACCGCCTCACCCGCGGCATGGACGCGGCGCACCCCCGGCTGACACCGAAGGGCGATTCGGTGGTCTTCGACGCGGCCGGGCCCGGCGGCCCGGACGGCAGGACGCAGCGCGACCTGTGGCAGGTGCGGACCGACGGCACCGGCCTGACCCGGCTGACCGACACGGCCGCCGACGAGGACTGCCCGACGGTCTCCCCGGACGGGCAGCGCCTCGCGTACTCCAGCGACAACGACCCGGCGGCCGGGCGGCAGGTCTACGTCCGCCCGCTGGCCGGCGGCACCCCTGTCCGGGTCACCGACCCCGCCAACGGCGCCGCCACGGAACCGGTGTGGAACCCGGTCGACGACGACGCCCACCGGGACCTCATCGCGTACACCGCCACCGGGCAGAACGGCCCCCGGCTGCGGCTGACGGACGGGTCCGGCGGGAGCACCGACGGGCCGCTGTTCGCGGGCGCGCGGGCCGAGTGGCGTGCCCACGGGGCGGCGTGGCTGCCCGGCGGGGACGAGGTGCTGTTCCTCAGCCCCGAGATCACCTGTCAGTGCGAGGGGAACTGGGACCACGTCTTCCGCACCCGCGCGCACTCCGACGCGGTTCCCTGGCTGGTGCTGAACGAGGACCGGGAGGTCCTCTCGCCGACCTGGCTCGGCCCGCTCACCGGCGGCCGTCCGGTGGTGGAGCGCACCTCGGCGGACGGCCCGCACGTCGCGACGCTCCAGGACATCCGGACGGACGGGTCCGACCCCCGCGACCTCGGGGTGGAGATCCTGAAGGAGGACCCGGAGGCCGACACCAACACCGACCCGGCGAAGGACCCGCTGTTCAGGCCCCGGCCCGGCTACGACCCGTGGACCGAGCGGCAGACCTACACGCCGGACGGCCGCCGGATCGTGCTGACCCGCTTCGAGGACGGCGGCCCCGGCGGCCGGATCGAGCGGATCTGGACGACGGACGCGGAAGGCCGGCACGAGGTCGCCCTTCCGCTCGCGGGACGCGGCCCGGGGGACTGGGACACCGATCCGGCGCTCTCCCCGGACGGCAGGTACCTCGCCTTCACCCGGATCTCGCCGGGTGGCGTGGGCGAGGCCGCGGGGCCCAGCCGCATCCTCGTCGCGGACTTCGCCACCGGCGCGATCACCGGCGAGATCACCCCGCCGGCCGGGCAGCTCCAGGGCCAGGACGCCCAGCCCACCTGGTCCGCCGACGGCACCACCCTGGCCTTCACCCGCAACCAGGTGATCGGCGGGGGCGGCGGCAACAAGCACATCTGGACCGTGCCCGTGCGCGACCTGGGCCGGCAGCGCGACCTGAGCGCGCGGATCTGCCCCGGTGACTGCCGGGTCATCGACGACAGCCCGGCGTTCTCCCCGGACGGGCGGAGCATCGCCTTCAACCGCAAGAACGGCGGCGGCCGGATCGACGAACGCGCCGGCATCCTCCTGACCTCCGTGTCCGGTGGCGACTGCCGGGTGTTGCTACCCGGCTCCGCCCGCGACGTCCCCGGCGCCTGCCGCCTGGAGCTGCCGGAGAACCCCGGACCCTTCCAGCCGCGCGACGCCGCCTGGACGGCCGACGGCAAGGCGCTGGTGATCAGCGCCCGCCCCGGCCGCGCGCCCGACAGCCCGGAGAAGCTGAAGGTGCTGGACGTCGCGTCCGGCAAGCTCACCAAGATCACCAGCGATCTCCCGGGCCGGCACAAGGAACCCAGCGTCCGGCAGCCCGTGGACCTCGCCGTCCGGGCGCCCGCCACCGTACCGGCCGTGACCGTCGGCGACTCGGTCACGGTCCGCGTCGACGTCGTGAACAACGGCCCCGCGGCCTCCCCCGGCACCCGGCTCACCATCGCCCCGCCGACCGGCGTGCGCGTCACCCGGATCACCCGGCCCGGGGGCACCTGCGACGCCACCGCCCTCCAGTGCGACGTCGGAGTGGTGCCGCCCGGCACGACCGTGCCCGTGGACGTCACCCTCACCGGAGACGTCCCCGGCGACGCGCCGGTCGACTGGTCGGTCACCGGTACCGTCCTGGACCCGCGGCCCACCGACAACGCGGGCCGCACCGTGGTGCCGGTGCGCACGGCCCCGCCGCCCCCGACCCCCACCCCGAC
>NZ_JOCB01000013.1 GCF_000718775.1 Streptomyces sp. NRRL S-31 | reverse complement strand
TCCTCCTGCGCGGCCGGTGGCAGGACGAGCTGGACGACATCCTCCCGGACGACCTCGAGTTCGCATGGGACCACGCATCCCCCTCAGCCGGTGAGCAGCTCCAGCGGCTGGCCGCCCTCGGACTGTAGTGGGCAAAGACCACGCAGACGGAGACCGAAGCGGCGGAGACCGCGGAGACGGAGGCGGCGTGAACACCGGACAGCAGCACGACGCGTACGCCCAGGAGCCGGCCCGCATCAGCGCATCGTGACCCGGCATCTGGCAACCCTGGGGCCTCAGCCACCGGAGGTTCCGCCAGTGGCCCGCGTCAGGAGTCGGCCGGGTACCAGAAGGTGCCGTTCTCGCCGGCGTGCGCGAGGGTCAGGCTCATGATGCCGCCGGGCCGCTGGTAGCGGGGGTGCTGCTGGAGGAAGCCGGGGAGCGCCAGCGGCGTGGTCGCGTCGCAGACGCCGTCGGTCCGGATGCAGAAGCGCGCGACCGGGATGCCCGCGAAGTCCGCCGGTCCGGGGCCGCGCGAGATGAAGCCGAAGACGCTCAGCCCTCGGGGCACGACGGCTTCGAGGCCCGTCCGGGGCTGCCGCGGGTCGGCGTAGAGCATGCCGTCGACCCGCGCGGCCGGGATGCCCGTCCGTCGCCCGGCGATCGCCTGGAGCACCTCGTCGGCGGCCTGTGCGCCCTGCGAGTAGCCGACGATGGTGTAGCGGGCGTGCGGGTCGGCGCGGTGGATCCGCTCGGCCGTGCTCAGCAGATTGCGGTAGCCCTGTCGCTCGCTGTCGTCATAACTCGGCGAACCGAAGCCGGGCGTCTTGCCGTTGCCGGCCTCCCAGGGGCCGGCACTGGCCGGGTAGCACACGCCGACGACGATGTTGTTCCGGTCGGCGGTCAGGGTCTGGTTGGCGTACTGGTAGCTGTAGGTGCACCGGGGCGCGGGCAACGCGGCTCCGGTGCCGCCCAGTTCGAGGTAGTAATGGTGCTCCGCGGGTGCCTGGTGGTCCACGGTGGCATGTGCCGGGCCGGCGCCGAAGCCGGTCGCCAGCGACAGCGCCGTGCCCGCGCAGACAGCCGCGCGGACCGCGCCCGACCGCCAACCGAACCGCTGCGAAAGCCAGTTGGCGCTGCGTATCCTGCCCATCCCAAGTCCCCGTTCCCCCCGGCACGTTGTGGGACTACGAATACCGCAGCCCCACGCACATGCTCAAGAGTCAGCGACGACCTCCACGCAAGCGGAGGAAGACCGTCCCGGCGCCGGCGGCCACGAGGAGAAGGCCCGCGGAGAGCAGGAGCAGGTTCCTGGCGCTCCAGGGGCCGGACGTGGCGGTGGCATGGCTGCGCCCGGCGGAGGTGTTCGCGGCCGGGCTCAGCGATGTGGCGCCACTGCCCGAGGGCGCCGGCGTCGCGCTCTGCCCGCCGGGGCGGGAGGCCGAAGGAATGGCGCCGCCCGTAGCGCCGGTAGCGGTCGCTCCGGACGAGTCGCCCGTTTTCGGGATCGGCCCCGCGGCGCCGGACGGCGCGGTGGAGCCGGAGCCGGAGCCCGTGCCGGAGCCCGTGCCCCCGGGCTTCCCCGGGCCGGAGCCGCCCGTACCCCCGGGCTTCCCCGGGCCGGTCGGCCGCCCCGGGGCGGCGATCCGGACGGTCGCTACCACGTCGTTCTCCCCGTGGTTCAGCGTGCACGGCGCGCTGAAGCTGCCCGGGGGGCTGACCACGTTGCCGTTCGCGTCCCTCGGGACGATGTGAAGGATCAGCTGGGTGGTGGTGATCTTCGCGATGCCGGGCTTCTTGAAGACGAGCTGAGGCGCGGTGCCCGTCCCCTTGGCGTCGAGCGAACCGGACGCCGGCACGGTGGTCCTGGGGACGGCGAACGTCACATCCCGGTTGATGTCCACCCCCAGCGCGAGCACGGCGACCTTCGCCACCACCGTGCCCTCGATGCTGCTGAAGCCGAACCGGCGCAGCCAGGTGGTGTCGCTCGGGCTCACCGGGGCATCCGCGACGATCGGGAACGCGGGGCTGCGTTTGCCGGCCAGGACGTTGCCCGGCACGGCCGAGTTGAGCCGGAACGTGACGCCCCGGTCACCGACATAGGGCAGGGCACAGGTGTACTGCTGGGTGAGCGACGCCGGATCCGCGGCCGCCGCTCCGGCCTGGAGGCCGCCGATGGCCGAGCCCGCGGCCGCACAGGCGAGCATCAGGGGCGCCGTCAGCCACGCGGTCCTGCGGACGGCCCGGCCGCTCCGGTGGCCACGCGTCGTTCCGCTCTCCTCGTCCGGCCTCCCTTTCCTCTCCAGAAATGTCATCTCGTGTCCCTCATAAGGAAGTTGGATCCCTTGTATGACAGTTGGATGCCTATAGGTCAAGGTGGACCGATGACATCACGGCCGTGTCACGACCCCGTTGCGGGTGTCCACCGGAGTGCGCCGGGGGCCCGGGTCAGGAGGTGGGGGGCGTGGGTGTTGTTGGGGTGGCGGGCGTGGTGGGGGCCACGAGGGCAGCGGGGGTGGTGGGGGTCGTGGGCCTGGTGGCCAAGTGCTCCTGGAGCTGGGCGTGCCGGAACTGGTACACCGCGCCGGACTGCCGCAGCACGCCCCGCTCGCAGGCGTCGTCCAGGAACGTGATCAGTCGCCAGGGCAGCCGCCCGGTGAGCGGCAGCCATATCCGTGCCAGGGCCACCCACTGCCCCCAGGCCGTCAGGCTGAGCCCGTACCCGAGCCCGCCCGCGAAGGCCGCCTCGAGCCCGAACACGAGGCCGGCCCCCACTCCGAGCAGAGGCCCCATGATGAACACGTTGACGGCCGTCGCGCCCGTCCCGAAGACGATCGCCCACATCAGGAGATGGACGAGCACGTTCCTGCGGTTGCTGTCGAGCAGGGCGGCGGGGCTGACGGCGGAGTCGATGGCGTCGGCGACTTCCAGCCACGCCATCAGCCCCAGGACCAGCCCGGTCGCGAGGCCGAACCCGAGCACGAACAGGAACGTGGCCGGGCCAGAGGCGTCTTCGAGCCCGTCCGAGAGCCCGAGCCGGGTGACGATGCCGCGGTCCACCAGGACCAGCGTGCCCGCCGCCAGGGCCCCGAGCACCAGTCCGGCCATGAACCTGGGCAGGAACCTGTTGTGTGCCACCCCTCTCCGGCCGAAGATCTGTATCCGCACGCGGGCCGGCGTCACGTCCCCCCGGTACGCGGACACGTAGACGGCCCCGAACCCCAGCCCGGCCACGGCTCCGTGCAGCACCGCGACGACGAGCCCGCGTTCGACGGCGAACCCGAGCCCGTTGTCGGTCACCACCAGGTCCACGGGGATGTTCCCGACCCCGGTGGTCACTCCGAAGGCCAGCGCGGCCAGGAAACCGATCACGCATACGCGCGCGAAACGGCTCATGGTGGTGCCGAGTTGCCACCATTCGAGGTTGCGGGTGCGGCGTGCGGTCAGGTGTGCGGCGAGGTAGCAAAGCCAGTGCTCGGCACGGACCGGGTCGGGGTTCCACGGCCGGGTGCGGTGCGGTCCGGCCGTGGTGCGGGCATGGGGGCGGTAGGCGGCGGGAAGGAACGCGGCCAGCAGATGCTTCTGGATGTCCTCGGGCCCGGGGAAATTCCTGGTGTTCAGCAGCTCCCGTGGGTGGGGCTCGCCCGAGTGACCGTAGACCGTGCGTGCCATGGTGACCATCAGGGGGGTGCGGAGCGCTTGCGCGAGGTTCTCCGCGCCCCGGGTGCGGCGCTGTTGGCGCAGCTCGTCCAGCACGGGGGCCCAGCCGGAACGGCCGTCCGGGCCCGGCGGGCTGGTGCCGGGCAGATAGTCGTCGAGGTCGCTCAGGGTGAGCAGCTCCAGTTCGGCGACGGCGGCGGCGGTGAGCACGTCGGTCCGCTCCACGGCACTGGTGTATTCCTCGGTGCGGCTGGTGAGCAGCAACGGCATCCGGCCGAGGAGGTTGAGCTCTTCGAGGGCCCTCGGCTGCAGATCGAGGGCGATCTCGTCGAATCCGTCGAGGACGGGCAGGATCCGGCCCGCCTTGATCAGGGCGTCGGCCAGCGTCCCGCCGTCCGGGGCCGCGCCGCCGAAGCCGTAGTCGCGCACCAGCCGTTCGGCCATCCAGTCGCGCAGATGGATGGCGGTCGGGTCCCAGGAGCCCAGTTCGAAGATCACCGGCACCCGGTCCCCCCGGGCGGGTTCCTTCAGCAGGCCGAGGACGAAGCGCGTGGTCAGGATCGTCTTACCCGCCCCGGCGACGCCCAGCACCACCAGTCGGCCGGAGGGAATGGACCGGTAGACCTTCACGATCTGGTCCAGCTCGTCCGCCAGCGGCAGCGGCCCGGGGTCCGTGGAGAGGGGGACACGGCGGATGTGGGCCCAGTAGTCGAAGCGGACGTCCGCCGCCTGCCGGAACCGCACCTGGAGGGGCGAGGGGTCGTGTACCTGCCGCCGCTCCTCTTCGTCCTCCCACTGGGTGCGCACCAAGTCGGCGAGTTCCCTGGCCGCCTTGCCCAACTCCCCCGTCGCCGGGCCGTCGGATGCCGGCGTCGGCCCGGGAACCTCGTCGAGCTCGCCGGCCCTGCGCGGCAGGCCCATCAACTGCGCCAATTCATCGATCTGCGGCCCGGTCAGCAGTCGGTACCAGCGCTCCACCTGGCTGGCCGTGAGCATGCCAGGTCCCTCACGGCCGTAGTGCGCGGTCACGACTCCGATGACGCGCCCGCCGCTCCAGACCGGGGCCCCGGACATGCCCTCCCAGGGCGAGCGGCCGGAGTCGGCGTGCGGTCCCGGAGGGGTCTGGACGCTGAACTCCAGGGTGCCCTCACGGAGGGTCGCCGTGGCCCGGCCGCGTGCGTAGTGGGAGTCCCGGTACGTCGTGGCGGCATGACTGCCAGACGAGGAGCCGGCAGCCGGGGAACGGCTGTCGCGCAGCTTGAACCAGGGAAATCCGAGGGCTCCGCAGTCCGCCTCCGCCATCGGCGCGACACAGCCGAACCGCACCGGGGGCACGCAGGCGGCGAGCGGTCCGCCGCGGCGCGCGTCCACCGTGATCCTGAGCAGCGCGATGTCCACGTCGGCGTTCACCCAGACGGATTCGCCCGGCTCCTCCCAGACCTCACCGTCACCGGTGAAGAACCGCGCGAGAATTGACGTTGCATCACCCATCGCGTGGGCGGCCGTGAGCACCAGGTCCCGGGTCACCCGGTAACCGGACGCCAGTCGGAGCCTGCCGGTGCCGTCCGTGACCACGACCTGGACCACGCGCCGCAGATCGAGCCCGTCAGGCTCCGGCTCGCCACCCATGGGAGAACTCACCGCTCGTTCGGCTCAGCGGCTCCCGAGATGGCGACCGGTCTGCTCGAACCGGCCAGAGTCGGTTGAAGCGTCAGCGAGATGCGCTGCGTCGAGGTCTTGCCCACGCCGGCGTCCGCCCCGGCGTCCACCACCCAGAAGCGGACCCTCCCCTGCGCGTGGGCGCTCTGCTCCAGGGCGACCGACAGCTCCAGTTCGATCGGACCCAACTCGAACCGTAACGCCTCCCCGTCCGCCGCGGCGATCGCCCGGTTCAGCTCCTCCCGCAGATCCTTGATGACACATGCCAGTTCGATCACACCGCATCCCTCCGTCGTGCTCCTCGTTCGCCCAGGAAGATAGATCCTGATACGCATCCGGCCCGGAAATCAATCGGAGTCACGGCAGTACCGGAATCCCGTTACGGGCACCCCGTCGTAGTCTTCGGTCCGGACGGCCCCGTCCGTGACGTACCCGACGCGTTCGTGGAGACAACGCGCCGGGGCGTCACCGATGAGGACTCGCAGCAGAAGCCGGTCGCTGCCGCGGTCCAGGGCATGCGCGTGCGCGGCGTCGAGGAGGACGCGGCGGAATCACGTCGTGCCGCTGGAGTACCGCCCGGATCGCCTCCGGCTCGACCGCGTCCACGCTCGACGCCTCCGGGCCGTCCCGCAGCAGCCACTCCAGTGGGATGCGCAGCACGCGTGCCGAGTCCTCCGGCACGGACAGCCGGGGATCGGCCTGCCGGGCGCCGGACTCCAGCATCTGCACCCACCGCGCGGTCCGCCCGCCCATCAGCGCGCCGAAGTCCGCCTGAGTCAGTCTCCTGCGGTCGCGCCAGTAGCCGATCCGCCGACCGATGAGACGAGCGTCCATGCGCGCTCTCCAGGTAGGATTCAGGAGGCTGGAGGAGACGAACAGACTGTTCGTCCGCCCCCTGTTGTACTCGCCCTAGCGTGCCCCTATGGCCACTTCTGAGCACATCACCTGCGAGGGGGCGGCCGACACGGTCACCACCCGGCCCGACCCCTGCACCGCCCCGCTGTACGTCTGCGCCGCCCTGCTGTACGTCTGCGCCGAGCGCGACGTCTACGCCCCCGGACTGGCAGCCGAACGCGCCGAGATGGAGGGCCGCGCCCTCGCCGCGGCGCGCGGTCTGTGCGTCATCGAGGTGATCCGCGACGAGCCCGAGGACGACCCGGACCCGCTGCACCGCCCGGGCGGGCTGGCAGCGCGTGCGCGCCCTCGTCGAGGCCGGCGCCGCCGCCACCGTCATCACACGGTGGCCCCGCCGCCATCGCACCCGACTCCACGCCCGACCTGCGCCACCGCGAGACCGGCTGGCTCCAGGAGCACGGCGTCAAAGTCTGCTACTCGTGGGTGCCTCTCGCCCGGCAGCAGCGCATCAGGCAGCAGCACGGCGGCCCCCGTGACTGACTCGCTCCTGCACCGGGATCACCGCTGGCCCGGTCGAACCGCCAGGCCGGCACGCCCCGACCTCAATCGCCCCCCAAGTCGTTACTGAGTGTGTTCACTCGGATGGGTGGCGTGAAGGGGCGGTGGTGTGGGTGCGCGGGTGGCATGAGGAGGGGGCGCCCGCTGCCACACGGGCGGCGTCATGGGCCTGATCCGGCAGCGCAAGCCGTCGAGCGCGACCGGGCGTGCGAATGAGCGGGTGGTGGCCGCGGTACTGGAGGCGCTGCGCCGCCAGCGCGGCCGCTCCACGGGCACCCTGAAGGGGCTGCGGGAAGTGACCGGGCAGATCCTGGCCGACGTCCACGGGCCGGGCGCGGTGGCGCTGCCGGCGCCGTCAACGTTCAACCGGCTGGTGCGGGTCCTGGCCGACCCGCTGGAACCCGGGGCGTCCCGCCCGCACCGCCACCGCCGTGCCGGTGCGGCCGTTCACGCGGGTGGCGGCGCTGCGGCCGGGCGAGCTGATACAGGTCGACACCACCCGGCTGGACATCATGGCCATCGGCGAGGACGGAAAGCCGGTGCGCCCGGAGCTCACGATCGCCCGGACGTGGCAACACGGTCGGTGGTGGCGGCCGTGCTGCGCGAGCAGAGCACCCAGGCGGTGGACGCGGCCCTGCTGCTGGCGGAGATGGCCATGCCCCACCCGGTGCGGCCCGGCTGGGGCGAGCATCTGCGCCTGGCACACGCCGCCGTCCCCTACGACCGGCTCCTCGCCCTGGACGCGCGGCTTGAACAGGCAGCGGCGCGGCCGGTGGTGGTGCCCGAGACAATCGTCATCAGCCGCGGGCGAGTGTTCCTCTCCGCCGCTTTCCTGGCCGCGTGTGAGTCCCTCGGGGTGAGTGTGCAGCCCGCCCCGCCCCGCTCCCCCACCGCCAAGGGCGCCGTGGAACGGAGCGGGCTGAGGCGCAAGCCGTTCCCAATTGAGCCTCGTCCAGGGGGCCGTCTGCGGCCGAGAAGCGCTGTACAGACAGGATCAGGCCGTCGGCCGGTGGCTACTTCGCGGTGTAAGCCCTCGAACACGGGGCTGAGGCGGCATGGCCCTTGTTGTCCTTCCCGTACCAACGCAGGTAATAGGCGGTGCCTTTACTCACCTTGATGCTGCGGGGGTCGGTGTGGCTCCGGCCGTCCGCCCCGTAGCTGTAGCTGGAGAACACTTTCTTCGATCCGTTGGTCTTCACCAGGGAGACGTAGAACGAGCGGGCGCCCCCTCCCGAACAAGCCGAACCTCCGATCCTCAAGCTAGTGGAGGACGCGACGAAGTCCTTGCTCGCGTGGTAGGAACCGCTTCCCCAGGATTGCGAGTATGCGTCGGCAGGCGACGCGATGAAGGCAACAGCCCCCACAGCAGCCACTGCCATCACACCACCACGAGTGATGACACCAATCTTCTTCATACGGAATTCCTTTCTTCCTGATCTGCTGACGACGGCCCGACGGGCCCGTATTTTTCTCTCTCGCCAGGGCGCCTGTCGAGGAACATTTCCGACTTTTCGATTATCCTTCGGATAAACAAGTGCATGGGCGCATACAGGGGTTTCTGGAGGCATTCCGGGGGCGCTGCCCGGTGGTGACGCACTTTGCAGTGGAGACCAAACAGGACAGCGGTGCCGTTTTCTCGCCTGACCCGTTGCACCATCTCCTATAGCGAGCCCAACAAGGGCAGGTCAGGTCCTTTATGGTGATCCGCCGACTACGGACTGCGGTTTGTCGGATGGGTGTGTGAACGACGTCGCCCAGGAGCCGGCGAGGACGGTCGCGATCGCTGTGACGGCGGCGACGAGGACCGCGCTAGTCGGTACAGCCAGTGAGGAGAGCCGCCGGAAGTTGCGGATCTGTCCCCACGGCAGTCCCGCTGCACGAACCATGCGGGCTTCCCAGTACAGGCCCAGCCCGAGGGTGACCAGCGCGTTCTGGGCCGTCAGGAGTATCAGCAGGGCGCTGACTTGACCGAAGCTGCCGCCCAGATCTGCTATGAGCAGTCCCAGTTGAAGCGGCCAGGCCATGACGAAGGCGCACGCGGCCTTGCCGAGAGGGCCGGTGCCGCGGAGCCAGGGATACAGGTATCCATAGGAGAAGGCGGAGAACCACCACAATCCGAGCAGGCCTCCGGCGGCGGTGAACAGTTGGGGCAGGGAATCGTAGAGCGGGTTCCTCCAGAACTGCGAGACGGCCCAGGGCAGGGAGAGCAGGAGCGCCGCCACGCCCGCGGCCAGACCATTGCGCCACGGGGGGTAGCCTCCCGAGCTGCCGAGTGCCGTGTGCCTCAGTCGCAAGAGCTGGCCGGCGGGGTCCTGCGAGTGGAGCGGTGACACCGCGCTCAGCGAGTTCCAGCGGGTGTCCCACTCACCGGGGGTGAGAGAGCCGTCCGCCAGAGCGCCGTGCGAGTCGAGGAAGAAGCGGTGACGGCTGGAGGTGATCAGCTGCGCGCGCAGCAATGAGTGGACGAGGCGGACATGGGCCGCTCTGGACACTCCGTGGAGCCGCTGTGCCTGCTGCTTTCGGCCTGCGGGGATGAGCTAGGCGGCGCCGGCGTATGCTCCTGCCGCTACGACTGGGCTCAGCCAAGTGGCGAGATGGACGCCTGGGTCGCCGACGACGGGAGCGGTGGCGGCCAGCCAGATCAGCGCCATGCAGGCCGTCCGGGGGTTGTCCGGCCACTTCCCGGGGGCTCGGCCGTGCGACCAGAGCCAGGACAGGAGACACAGGGCTGCTGCGAACCACGGGATCTGCCACGGAGTGAGCACCACGAGCACGTTGCTGACGGAGCCGCGCCCAGGCACCAAGCTCGTGAGCCAGGCCAGGATCGTCACACCGTGGGGAAGCCTCTCGTAGGCCATGACGTTCCACGGCATTACCAGGCCTGCGACCAGCAGCGCGGTGAGGACGGATGCCGTCCTGCCGCTCGGGGAGAAGCCCGGCATGCCACGGACGGTGCGCATGGGGACAACGGCCCACGGTAGGACTACGGCCAGCGCTATCGGCCAGGCGGCCACTCCCCATGTGACGTCGACGTCCGGCAGGAGCGACACGCCCGGACTGGGAAGGAGGCTCAGGGCGCTCAGCCCGGACACGTAGGCGAGTGTCACCGCGCCACCGGCAGCTGCCCAGCGCCGCCCCATGAGCCCGAGCCTGCCCGATCGCAGCACGGCCCAGACGCCGGCGGCAGAGGCAGTGGCGGTCCCACAGACCAGGAGCGCCCAGGTCGCGAACCCGGAGACCGCGGTTTCCACGACGAGGAGGGCGGGCCCGGCAAGTGCCGCGGAGGCGAGTGCCCTGGCACCTGGAGGGCGACCGGTCACCTTGCGGATCACCACTGCAAGCACGAGGAGAGGCAGCACCAGCCAGCAGAACGTCACCAGGGTCTGCTGCGCGAGGATGTACGGCGGCAACTGCACGGGTTCGCCGACATCGTACGTCCATGAGGCCCAGTCCCAGCCGTAGCCCGCCCATCGGGCGCGAGCGAACGCGGCCGTGAGCAGCGCGACGGTACCCATAGCCGTGACCGCCACACCGGCCGCCGAAGCGGCAGCCCAGCGACGCCGCGTGACGGCCGGGAACGCGGTCAGCACGGCGGCATGGAGCAGGAGCGTGCCAGTGACCGCGACTACGAGCACGGTGGTGGATGCGGCAGCCAGTCGCAGAGCAGTCGGCTGGTCCGTCGGCACCGGCGGCGTGCCGGGCGGCATCAGCTCGAGCCGAGTCACGGTCTTGGTGTCGGTGAGGTCGGCCGTCACCGTACGTTTCGTCTGCTGGGTCGGCTGCCCCGTGACGTTCAGCTCCCAGCGGTCAGGGACCTGGACATCGAAAGTCCACCGGACCCGGCTGGGGCGGCGATACAGGCCCGAAGGATCCTCCGCAAGCCGGTAGTTGAAAGATTTCAGCGAACTGCGGGCCACGCGCAGTCGACGCGAGGCAGCAACGACGACGTCCGAGCCAGGGCTGTTCTGCGTGATGGTGCACCAGCGCGGCACCAGCAGCTGCTCGTTGATGTGCGCCGTCGCATAGCCGCCTGGCAGGTTCGGTATCACGTATCGGATCGCCGAGACGTCTCTCCGCAGGTTCCCGGTCAGGGTGTCAGTGGCTTGCAGGACCAGACGGTAGCTGGTGGCGATGTACCAGTCCCCGCCCCCGGCAGGGCGGACCTCGATCACTGTGCCGCCGTTGTAGGGCTTGGAAGGCCTGTATGCGGCGAGTTGACCCTCACTCGCGGACCAGGGGTCGTCCCCGACGACGTTCTTCTCATCCTGCTGGAGCAGTTGACCCGAAACCGGCCCCGCTCCCGTAACCCACTCCGCGCGTGCCCAGAAGCCGACCAGAACGACAAGTGAGGTGAGAAACAGCGCCCCGACTGCACGTGAGGCTGCCTTCAACGCCCGCAATCCGCCCCCCTTACCGCCGTGCCAGCACCCGCCACAGGGCACTCCGGAACGGGCACCCATCGACCGTTCCAGCCGCGATCGGCCCCTGGATCCTGCCGCCCGAACAGCCGAAGCCGCAAGGCCGGCCGATACCCGAGTGTGCGTGTGCGTGTGCCGCGGGTGGTCTTGTCGTGGCCTTACCCGGGGAGGGCGGGTTGGTGCGTAGGATGCGCGGCTGATGGATCACTCAGGTAGGAGGGCGATGCGGGCGGTGATGCGTTTGCCAGCCGGTTCACGCTGCACCTCGAAGCCCTGCGCGAGCGCCATGACGATCTCCAGACCGTGTTGCCCCACCCGGCCCACGTCCGCGGCCCGGGCCACCGGCAGCGCCGGGTCGGAGTCCCACACCACCACCTCGACCGTGTCACCGGCGATGCGTAGATCCAACAGCGCCGGTCCCGGATCGTGCCTGCGGGCGTTGGTCACCAGCTCGCTCACCACCAGCTGCGTGACCTCAAGGGCGCGCTGCGAGACCGGCAGCCCGTACTCGGCCTGCACGCGGGCGAGGAAGGCGGCGGCCAGACGGCGGGCCCGGGCGATGTCCGCGCCGCCTCCGCTACCCGCAACGCACCCGGCCCTCAGCCGTTACGTCTACCCCCGCCGGTGTGCTGTCGGGCGCGGCACACCGGACAGCACGACGCGTACGGTCAGGAGCTGGCCCGCGTCACCCACCACCAGCACAAGGCCGCGGCGGCGCGGTTCACCGTTTTCCAGGCCCTGGCCGCCGCCGGCATCGGACACGAGCAGGCCGACGACATCATGTCGCGGGTGGAGGCCGGGGCGGCGCGGCCGCGCCGCCTCCACGCCCTGCTGGTCGCCCGCCTCCGGCAGCCCTTTGATCCTGGGCTCGGATGACCGCATGGTCGGCTGCGCGGCGTAACCGGCCAGGTTGCGGCTATCGGGCTTGGAAACTGGTATCGCTGTTACCGGTGACCAGTTGAAGATGGTGGCATGGACGTGCAGAAGGTGACCTTACGGAAAATGACGCCGTCGGAGTATGAGGTGGCAACTGAGCATCGTGAAGCCGAGACGGCTCGTGAACTCGGCAAGTTCATGCCCCAAGAGCTGGCGCGAGAGCGGGCTCATCAGGGCACGGCTCAGTTCCTTCCGGACGGGCTCGACACGGCTGGTCATCATCTCGTGGTGGCGGAGAACGGTTCAGGCGAGGTTGTGGGGAACGCATGGATTGACCCGGATCCGCGCCAAGCTTCTTCGGGCACCGCTAGCTCAGCCTGGCTGTACGACATCAACGTCTTCGCGCCGTTCCGGCGCCGCGGATACGGATCCGCCATCCTCGCCGCTGCCGAGGAACTCGTTGCCCACGAGGGCAAGACGTCGTTCAATATGAACGTCGTCGGGGACAACGAGGGAGCCATTGCCATGTATCAACGCAACGGCTACGGAGTGTCGTCAATGTACCTATCCAAGAGCGTGCAGCGATAGATCAGCCGGTGGTGTCCCTCACGTTGCGGCGGGCGTTCACGATCCACCCCCGGGTGCGTTCGACGCGCCAGCGGCGCGGTAGGACGACGAACCCTTTGGCACCCTTGAGACGGGAGACGGTTTTGAGGGTGATGTCGAGGAAGTCCTCGGCCCAGGTGACAAGCTGGCTGGCGTAGGCAGAGTCGGCCCAGACCTGGGGGATCTGCGGATGCGTACGGGTTCCGTAAGCGTTCGTGGCGCTGATTTCCCTCTTCGGCCTCCGAGAGCGTCGGGCCACCACCGTAGAGTTCTCGCTGTGACGGTTCACCGAATGCCTGCCGCGGAGGTTCCACTCTCAGTCGGTCTGGTGCGCCGTCTGCTCGGCGAACAGCACCCCGACCTGGCGGACCTGCCGGTCGAGGTGCTGGCGAACGGCTGGGACAACCTTGTGTGCCGGCTCGGCGAGGAGTTCCTCGTCCGGTTGCCTCGGCGTGCCATGGCCGCCGATCTCCTCGCGCACGAGCAGCGGTGGTTGCCGGAGTTGGCCGACCGCCTGCCGTTGCCTGTGCCGGCGCCGGTGCGTGTCGGGCGGCCGACGGCTGAGTACCCGTGGCCTTGGAGCGTCGTGCCGTTCTTCGCGGGCCGGATCGCGGCGCGGTCGGAGCCCGACGACCCCTGGTCGGCCGCGACGGCGCTCGGCGTTTTTCTCGATGCGCTGCACGCCCCGGCCTCTTCGGAGGCGCCGGTCAGTCCGGCCCGCGGGATTCCGCTGGCCGGACGGGCCGAGGGCGTCCTGACCGGGCTGTCACATGTCGACCCGGACGATCGCGCAACCGCACTGCGGATCTGGGAGACGGCCGCCGCGGCGCCCGTCTGGGATGGGCCGCCGGTGTGGTTGCACGGGGACCTGCACCCGGCCAACATCCTGGTCGACCGCGGCCGGATCAGTGCCGTGATCGACTTCGGTGACATCATCTCCGGCGATCCTGCCACCGACCTGTCCGTGGCGTGGATGTTGTTCACCGTGGAACAGCGCGCCGCTCTTCGACAGGCGTACGGCCGGGCGGACGACGCGACTTGGGAGCGGGCCCGCGGGTGGGCGCTTGCCCTGTCCTTGGTCTTCCTCTCACACTCGGCGGACAACCCGCTGATGCTAGGTATCGGCGAGCGCGCCTTCCGCGCGGTGCTGGCGTAGCGGGCGGCCTTCTCAGAGCGGGGGTCCGTCCGGCGAAGCCGGGACAGGCGATGAGGTGCTGGACGGCCGTCCGGACACCGCCCCGCCCAGAGAGACCCGGACGGAACGAAAACCCGCGGCGCTGAGCCGTCCGGAGCAGGGCTTGGCCGTCTCCTGGTTCCTTCCGCATCTGGAAGGAACCAGGAGTTCTCGAACACCGGACAGTACGAGGCCGACGGGGCGAAGCCGGCCTGCAGTACGGTGCTGTCCGACGGCCAAGATGCTTCCTCCGTGAGCGCCTGAGTACGAGGTCTTGGGGATCTGAGTAGGCGGACACTGCCCCGGAACCGGCCGCCCGGGTTGGCTTGGGGCATGAACGCACCCGACCCCGCTCCCCCGGCCCCCATGGCACCAGCGAAGGATCTCAGTCGGCCCCTGGCAGCCGTGGCCGCCTTCCTCTTCCCGCCGGCGGCCGCAGACGCCGGCGTCCTGGTGCTGGCGTCGGAGCGGGCATCGCGGTGTCTGACGTACGGGGAGCAGTGCGCCTCCGGACTGCCGGGATGGCTGTTCGGACGGGGAACCGGAATCGGTGTCGTGGCGCTGCTCCTCGCCGTGGCCCCGCCGACCGTACGGATCCGGCAGGCGGGGCTCGCCGTCCACGTCCTCGCCGAGTGCACCGCGCTGCTGGTCATCATCAGCCACGCCTCACCCGCAGGCCGCGCAGGCCGACGGCAGTCCGGCCGCACGGCACCCACCCACACACCCCCTTCAGCCCAGCTGCGAAAACGAGGAATCCGTCAGCGACATCACAACACCCCCGCCCGTGCGGGCCGCTAGCCTGCGCGGGCGGAGCCGGCCCGGATCGCCTTCGATGGTTCGGCGTTTTTCAGGAAGGACATGATGAAGCTTCTTCTCACCGACTCCGGCATCAGGAACGCGAGCATCCATGATGCTCTGGTCGACCTCCTGGACAAGCCGATCGCCGAGTCCAGCGCTCTCTGCATCCCTACCGCAGGGTACGGAGGACCCGGCGCCGATCCGGCTGGACCATGGCGATTCATCACCGGACGGTCGCCCAGCCCCATGACCGAGCTGGGGTGGAAGTCGGTAGGCATGCTGGAGCTCACGGCGCTGCCCAGCATCGAGGAAGCACTCTGGGTCTCCTGGGTCCGGGAGGCCGACGTCCTGCTGGTCAACGGCGGTGATGCGCTGTACCTGTGCCACTGGATGCGGGAGTCCGGGCTCGCTGAACTCCTACCGTCGCTGCCCGACACGGTCTACGTGGGACTCAGCGCCGGGAGCCTGGTGATGACCCCCCGCATCGGGAAGGAGTTCGTCGGCTGGAAGCCGCCTGCCGGCGGCGACCATGCGCTGGGCGTGGTCGATTTTTCGATCTTCCCGCACCTGGATCATCCGGCCTGTCCGGACAACACCATGGCTGAGGCAGACCGATGGGCTGCCCAGATCGCGGGGCCGGCGTACGCGATTGACGAGCAGACCGCCATCAAGGTGACCGACGGCACCGTCGAAGTGGTGTCCGAGGGCCACTGGAAGTTCCTCTAGTAGTGCTTCGTCGACGTGGCCGTGCGGGTGGGCCGGTTCGTCACCGACCTCAGTCGGACCGCACTCGGCCAGCGGGTGCTGGTGTCCCCCTTCGTGCGCCACCACATCAACGTGCTCGGCCGGTACTCCTTCGAGACCGGCACCGACTCCTTGTCGATCTCAAGCCAGACGGGATCGAGCGGCTGTCCCTCATCGGATATGTCGACAGCTGGATTATGAAGCAGACCCCGCAACCTGTGATCGCACACGCTGTCGACATCAAAATTTGTCGATGTTGATCGCTGCGCCCCGGGTCACACGCCTCCCGAACTCCTCGACAAACGACTCCCCAAGAAGTCGTCATAGCCAGCAGCCCGCCTCCCCCGCCCCGCAGGCGGAGCCGCTGGACGACCCGGGCCCGGCTCCGGCGCTGGACGCGAAGGACGTCCTGGCGGCCACGGAACGCTTCCCGTGGGCCCTGGCCGCCGCCGGAGACGCGGCGCTGGCCGGACGAGGAGTTCCTGGACGTCGCGCTGAGCGCGGTGCGCACCGAGGAATGGCAGGGTACATCGAGCGCCTGGAGGCGTTCGTGGAGCAGCACCGCGCCCGCTTGGAGGATTGCTGCGGGCGTACGGGGCGGGCAGCAGGTCCGCCTCACGCGGCCGGTACGCGCTGATCGGACAGCTCGGGAGTTACACCGAACGATTTACAGTCCCCCGGCCGACGTCGGAGAGGGCCTCGGTCGACCTGGGCGTGTGCTGCATGAGCAGGCGTGCGGCGTTGTGTGCCTGGGTTGCGGGCTGGGAGGTGCCGGTGATCGCTGCCGTGGTGATGGCGCCTTCGGCCAACAGTGCGAGCTGGTCTGCAAGTTCTGCTGGTCGTCCGGAGGCCGTGACTAGGGCGGTGAGGTAGTCGTGGAAGGCCTGCTTGTGGTGGCGGGCCTGGTCGGCGGCTTCGGGTGAGATGCCGCCCAGTTCGCCGAAGGATCGGCCACGTCGTCGGTGGGGGTTTGGGAGCGCGCCGCCCCAGAGCGTTGGACGGCGGCCCGCCGGATTGAGCCGAGGCTCAGGAGTTGTCACCGGCGTCGCCGGATGAGCCGGCGGAGAGGGCCGGCCGAGGCAGCTTGGTTGTCACCGATCAGGCATCCCACTTGTCACACGCGCTCATTCGGCAGACTTTCTGTCACCGGTGCCAAAGGGTTGGAGGTCCCGGGCACCCCGGCTGCGCCCTGCTCAGGGCTGAGACCTTCCACAGCGAGGCGGAAGAGGCGGTCGGCCTGGGTATCGGGGGCCTTGTGATGCTCGGTGGCGAGGGCGATGCCGACGGCGAGGGTCAGCAGGTCGTGAAAGGTGACGTGGGGTGCAACCGCCTTGTCACGGATGGCCCGCTGGAGCAGAGGAGTTCCGGCCGCTTCGATTCTGCTGCCACAGCTGTTCGGGGAGGGTTTTTCGGTGGGGGGCTCGTAGCTGAGGATATGAGCGAATCCGCGGGCTGAGACGGCGTAGAGGACAAAGGCGTGGAGCCACTCCAGGAGCGCGGTGCGGCCGTCCTCGGCCGTACTCAGCCGGCGGGCACGCTCGCACAGGCCCTCGATGCGTTCCTGAAAAACGGCTTCGAGCAGGGCCCGACGGGTGGGGAAGTGACGGCGTACGGTCGCCGAGCCGACGCCTGCGGTGCGGGCGATCTGCTCCAGGGATGCCTCGGCGCCGTGCGCGGCGACCTCGGCTTCGGCGACGCCGAGGATGCGCTGGTAGTTGCGTCGGGCGTCCGAGCGCTGACCGGTCATGATCTCCTCATTGCTAAGCGGCGGGCCCCGCCATATCTTAACGACATGCAAAACGGCGAGCCCCGCCGTTTTGTCCCTCCGGTCCGTGAGGAGCAGCAACCATGCCCGGCAGCAGCGATATCGTCCTGGTCACCGGCGCCACCGGCCAGCAGGGCGGGGCCACGGCCCGCGCACTTCTGGCCGCCGAAGTGCCCGTGCGTGCGCTCGTACGCGATCCGCGGTCGAAGCCCGCCCAGGCGATCGAGGCGCTGGGCGCCGAACTGGTGCGGGCGGATCTTTCCGACCGGGCCTCCCTCGGCCCGGCGGTCGAGGGGGTCCGCGCGGTGTTCTCGGTGCAGATGCCGCCTATGACCGAGACCAGCGTGGACTTCGCGAGCGAACTCGCCCAGGCCACCAACCTGGTGGACGCGGCGAAGGCCGGAGGAGTACGGCAGTTCGTACAGTCCTCGACCAGTGGAGTCGGTGAACACACCCGGGTCGCCGGCTGGGCCGAGGGCCGCTGGGCAGCGATGGCGGACTACTTCCACACCAAGCAGGCGATCATGGAGACGGTGCGTGGCGCGGGTTTTGCCCGCTGGACGGTGATCAAGCCCGCCTTCTTCATGGAGAACCTGCCCCTGCTGGCGCCCAAGGGGCCCCGCGGCGGACTGCTGACAGTACTGAAGCCGGACACCGAACTGGCGCTGGTGGCCGTGCGGGACATCGGCACGGCCGCGGCGCACGCCCTGCGAGATCCCGACCGGTTTCACCATGTGGAACTGGAACTGGCCGGTGACCTGCGCACGATGGAGCAGATCGCGCAGACCTTGTCCGCCGCCTGGCGCGTGCCCGTGACCGCGCCTTCCATGAACGTGGAAGAGGCCCTCGACGCGGGGATGCCGAAGTGGGGAGCCGGACACGAGTGGAACAACGTGGTCCTCCAGCCCGCCCGGCCCGAGTTCGCCCGGGAGTTGGGCATCCCGCTCACCACCTTCGCCGAGTGGGCGGATGTGCAGTTGGCACCCGTGTCCGGCTAGTACTCCAGTGCGGTTTCGTGATCTATCCAGTCGGTTCGTCTCCGGAGCGTCGTCGGTAGTGGCTGCGGCGGGCTGTCGCCTGGTGTTTTCGCCGCCAGTCGGACCAGTGCAGCAGCTTGGCCGCTGACAGGACTGGTGGGTTGAAGACGGCGGCAAGTAGGTGTCGGATCTCCGGGACGGTCAGCTTGATCGGGGGGCGACCGCTGGTGAGATGGGCCGGCTGTGCGGGTCGCTCGGGTGTCGAGCTGGCGGCGATGGCGGTCAGGAAGGCCAGGGCGAGCATGGCGAGGGTGATGTGCCGGTGCCATGAGGTCCAGTTGCGGACCTGGTAGTGGTCGAGTCCGACCTGGCCCTTGGCGGCCTGGAAGCACTCCTCGACGCTCCAGCGGAGACCGGCGACGCGGACCAGCTCCGCGAGGGTGACCGTGGTGGGTGACCAGCACAGGTAGAAGGCGAGTTCGCCGGTGGTGCGATTGCGGCGGACCAGCAGGTGGCGGTGGTTGTCGCTGCCGATGTGGATCCAGGCCCAGTCGTAGTAGGGCGGGCCTTTCGCACCGTCTCCGGCGCTGTGCCGCTGCCAGGCGGTGGTGGGCAGGCGTTCGGCGAGGGTGTCCGCGCGCATGGTTGTGCGGCCGTGGTTGATCCGTACCCGGGTGGAGCAGGCGACGGCCATCACGTAGCCGGTGCCGCGCGCTTCCAGGGCGGCACGAAGCTGCGGGTCCTGCCCGTAGGCTTCGTCGCGGGTCACCCACCGTGCCTTCACCCCGGCGTCCAGCGCGGCGGTGATCATCTCCCAGGCGAGTCGGGGCTTGGTCGCGAACTGCACCGTCTCGGGTATCCCGGCCGCCTGGCAGCGCCCGGGATCGGAGCACCAGGACTGTTCGGGCAGGTAGAGCCGCCGGTCGATCAGTGCCCGTCCCCGGCTGGTGGCGAAGGCGAGGAAGACGCCGACCTGGGAGTTCTCGATGCGCCCGGCGGTGCCGGTGTACTGGCGCTGCACGCCCGCCGACGCCCGGCCCTTCTTCACGAAGCCGGTCTCGTCCACGATCAGCACTGCGCCCTCGGCGCCGAGGTGTTCGACGGCATAGGCACGTACGTCGTCGCGGACGGTGTCGGCGTCCCAGCGGGCACAGCGCAGCAGCCGCTGCATCAAACCCGGCCGCGCATATCCTGCCTGTTCGGCCAGCTGCCAGCAGTTCTTCCGCTCGGCACGCGACAGCAGTCCGAGCAGGTAGGCGCGGGCGGCAGCCCGGGGTTCAACTCGGCTGAACCGGCCCGCGATCCGGGCCATGACCTGCTCGAACATCGCCAGCCATCGGGCGCCGTCTATACTGTGACCTGCGGCCACCGCACGATCGTCATGAGTCCACACGACCCTTGATGATCACGCGGTGGCCGTTCCAGTTCTCACGCGAGTCCGATCCAAGATCGCGAAGTCACACTGGAGTATTAGGACGTCACCGGCGTCGGCTGCCTCATTCCGCAGGCCAACGGGGTGGGTGTGGAGAGCGTGGCAAGCCGGCGATGGGCTCGGGGCGGTCTTGGGAGATCGTCCCGTGTGTGCTCGGGCCTTCCGGCGTGGGCAGGCGCCGAGCGTGTAGCGGTGCTCAGGACATCAGGTGTGCTCGATCTCCCATCACCACCACTGGATGCAGGGCCGGGTTCAGAGTGCGTAGCAGTGTCTTCATACCGGATTCAGGGATCGTCACACACGCCGACGTTCCACCACCGTGGTCGACGTGCAACCAGATGCCGCCGCCTTCCTCCACGCCTTCCGGTCGGTTCCAGTCGAACGGCGGGGCTCCCTTGAGCCGGTTGTAGTCGATGGCGACGACGTAGTCGAAGTCGTGCGCGTGTGCCTGTCCCTCAGGGAGCATGACCGCGTACGCATGATCGTCGTACCAGTACCTCAGCCGGCTTCCGGGGTCGGCGAGTGTGCCTCCCGCGTCGGTGAGTGTGAACACGCCTACGGGACTGTGCTCGTCGTCGATCCGGTGGTCCTCCGTCCAGCCGAGTCTGCCGTTGTGGGCGGGCCAGCTCGCCGTGCGCAGCCACGTCGGGCCCCGCTTCTCGTAGAGCACGACGAGGCTGTCGGGGGAGTTCCGGCCCTCGCCGTAGACGACCACCGCCTGCCGGGTGTCGGCCGGCACCTGGGCCCACATACGGTCTCCGACATCTGAAGGACGCCCGCCCACCGCCTCGTCGGGACCAGCGGACTCCGCACCGGGCGCGCCACCGGGTACCCTCCGCTCGGCTCCCTGCCCGCACGATGTCGCGCCGGCCAGCACAACAGCCCATACGAGAACCGCGCACAGGGCGTGACGCACGCCGCCGCCCCGCGCCCGTCGGCCCCCAGACAGAACCACCATGGATATCCGCATGGTCAAGATCTTGTGACGAGGGGGACGAGGGGCGCATCCGGAAAGGGCATCCGGCCCAATCGGTCCGGGGGTGGTTCCTGCCCGGCCGGGGTGTCGGTGATCATCTGTCCGGGTGACAGTCAGTCTCCTGACAGGCGACGTTGTTCGAGGTAGATGCCTGTGAAGACCGCCACCTTCGCGCGCAGGACCCAGGGGTCGAAGGGTTTGCCGATGTAGTCGACCGCGCCGGCGGCGTAGCCACGGGCGGAGTGCTCGGGGTCGGTACCCATCGCGGTGAGGAAGATGATCGGCACGTCATGGGTGCGGGGACGGCGCTTGATGTGAGCGGCCGTCTCGTAGCCGTCCATGTCGGGCATCTGAACGTCCATGATGATCACAGCGAAGTCGTCGTGGTCGAGCAGGGCCTTGAGGGCCTCACGGCCGGAGGAGACGGCCACCAGTTCCTGGTCGAGGCTGGACAGCACGGCCGTCATGGCCAGGAGATTGTCGGGCTGGTCGTCGACGATCAGCACCTTGGGCATGACTCGTGGGGCCGGCGCCACGGCGGCGGTGACAGTCGGGACCTGTTCGACCGCTTCCAGCTGCCGTTCGAGGAGGATGCAGCGTTCCTCGGCTTCGTCACGCCGCTTCTGGGCCTCGTGCAGTTGGACGGACAGGCGGGTGACCTCGTCCTGTAAGCGGTCGCGTTCGTGCAGCAGGTCGGTGACGTCCGGGTTCGCGGCGGCCAGGCGTTCGGCTCGTTCGCGTTCCGCGTTCCACTCGGCTTCCAGTTGGTTCAGCCGCACTTCCAGGTCCGCGATGCGGTGTTTGCGATCCAGCAGCGCGTCGCCCAGCGCGTCACCGCGGGCCGTTGAGCGGCGGGAGACACGATCGGCCTCCGCGAGCTGCTGCTCCAGGACTTCCACCGCGTGACGGGGCGAGGCGCTGGTTTCGACGGCTGTCCGGTGCAGGTGTCGTACGAGTTCGATGGCGTCCGGGGTGGCGGCCATGCCGCGGTGTTCGGCGACATCGGTGAACAGGTCCATCACCACTTCCCAGGGCGGGACACGGGTGCCGCTCAGATAGCGGGAGAAGGTGCCCGCGTCACGTACGCGGCGGGCCGCATAGCGGCGGACCGAGACTTCCAGGCCCTCGAACAGTTCGCGCAGCGCCATGGCGAGCGCACGCGACTCCGGTGTCAGGTCCTGGGCGAGAGGGCGCAGCTCACCCACGGGCGTTCCCGCCCTTCATGTCCGCCTCGTGCGCGGCGTTCCCGTGGTGGGCGCTGTCCTGGGCGATCATCCGGTCGAACACCGGCACGGCCCCGCCCGCGGTGGTGAGTCCGGCCAGTACACCACCCGCCGTCCCGTCACCGGCCGGCACGGCCAGCACACCAGCGCCCACACCGGCCAGTGCCGCCAGTGAGAGCACCAGCGCCGCCCTCACCGACACAAGCGATCGATCCATCGAACCTGCCCTTCTTCACCCCTGCCGAACGCCGGCCAGGAAGCGTGCCCCGGGTGGGCCCGCTTTGCATGAGCCACACAATGGGGCCAGGTGAATCCGTTGCGCCACGCAATCGGGGAAACGGCAACGGAACCGGCAACACCCGGGGGCCGTTGCCGCCGCCATCCGGCGGGTTGCAACACTCCCCTCGCAGGTCAGGTGCGGTGGTGTGAGGAGTGTTGCGGCAACGTGGCCGCTTGCCTGGATGCCGACGTCCGTGCTCGTCGGAACCGCCGTTGTCGTCACGGGCTTTACTCGCGCTTGCGGGTCTGAACACGACCGAAGACGAGGAAGGCCAGGATCGCGGGCCCGGTCGGCAGTCACAGAGGAACGCCGTCAAGTCCCGTGCGGGCCAGTGGAGTCCGAGCAGCGGACGTGTGTACGAGGACTTCTCCGTAATCACGGTCATGCGGAAGCCTGCGGTGGTGAAGGCGTCGATCACCGCCTGCACCGATCTGCGCCGGAACGTGATCGGGAAGGACTCTCCGTTGACCATCCACTCGAAGTGGTCAGGGCGGGGATCCGCGAACGTGTAGGCCACGGTCGGGTGGTCCACCGACGCGATCAGCCGGCCGCCGGGTAGTCGTTCGTCCGGGCCGGGCCCCCGGGCCGGACGGGGCTTTCGGGTACATCGGGCGCGTCGGGTACGTCGATCGCGTGTCGAGTCGTCGCAGCCTGGCGGTCCTGTGATCCGCTGGGCAGGCCGTGGCGTGGCGCTCACGACGCCGATGGCCGGGGTTGACGTCCACGGTCCGCATCCGCTCCGCCGCGTCCTCCGGAAGGGAGAGTGTGGGCGGTTCCGGGCTCGTGACCGGGTTCGCCGCCGCTGTCGCGCCCGGGGTCGGCAGGCGCCCCGGGGGACGGCAGAGCCCACATTCCACGTCCTCCGGGAGGCACCATGGACGCGACCGGCCGGAACAAGCGTCTGCACGTCGACATGACCGTTCACCTGGTCCTCAGCGCCACCGAGGCCGTGCCCATCGAGGTTCGCTTCGGTTATGACTCCGCCGATCCGTTCGCCGTGCGGCTGGATTTCCGCGGCGGCCTGGAGACGGTCGCGCCGTGGCTGTTCTCGCGGGATCTGCTGTGGGCGGGGCTGGACGCTCCCTGCGGTGAGGGTGACGTGCGGGTCTGGCCGCCCTGCCGCTGTCACGGTTCCACCACGATGAGGCTGGCGCTGCGGGGCAGGGGTGGCGCCGCCGCGGTGTACGTACCGGCCGCCGCGCTCCGGGACTGGCTGACCGAGACGTTCGAGGCCGTACCCGCGGGCGCGGAGAACTCCCGTCTGCGCTGGGACGACGTCGTGGCCGAACTGCTGCGCCGTCGCTGAGCGGGGATCGCCGACCGCGGGCTTCCCTTCCGTCGGTCGGCTCCGTGCCGGTCTCAGTCGGCGGCGGGAGCGGCGGTGGTCTCGTCCTGGTCGTGTTGTCTGCGGGTGGTCAGCCGGTCGTTCATGGCGGCCAGGAAGCGGACGACCGTGCGCAACTCGTCGTCGGTGAACTCGCCCCGGACGGCGTCGGTGGCCCGGGCGAGGGGGGCGAAGAAGGCGCGGGCCATCTCGCGGGCCCCGGGCTCGTAGTAGAGGTGCACGACCCGCCGGTCGGCGGCCTCCCGTACCCGGCGGATGTGCCCGGCCTTCTCCAGCCGGTTCAGGCAGGCGGTGACGGCGCCGGAGGTGAGGCCGAGGTGCTCGCCCAGCACCTTGGGGGTGATGGGTGCGCGGGGGGCGGCCGGGTGTTCCAGCGGGTCGGCCGCGGGGCCGTCGAGGATGACGATCAGTGCCTGCACATCGGTGGGGTGCAGGCCGTGGGCGTGCGCGAAGGCGTGGGTGATCTCGGTCAGTTCGCTGTTCATCCGCCTGAGCAGGACGGCGAAGGTCTGGAGATCCGTGGGCAGCACGTGCGCAAGTGTATCTCCAGACGAAGTATCTTGATCATCAAGATTGTTTGCCGGGGGTGGGGGTAGGCGGTGGTTCCCCGCTCACGATGTCGCTGGAGGAACATGATGACGAGACACGGCCGATGGCGCTGGATGGCTCCGGCGCTGGCTGTGCTGGTGTGGCTGCTGGCGGGGGCGGCCATGGGGCCGTTCGCGGGGAAGCTGGGCGGGGTCTCCACCAATGACCAGGCGGCTTTCCTGCCCGCGAGCGCCGAGTCGACCAAGGTCAGCCACATGCAGAAGGCGTTCCAGGCGCGGCAGACGGTGCCTTTGGTCATCGTCTGGGTCAGCGACACGGGACCGGTCACGGCCGCCCGGCGCGACCGGGCGGCGCAGGCTCTGCGCGCGGCGGCACGGGTGGAGGGTACGGCGGGCCCGGCCAGTCCCGCCGTACCGTCCGGGGACGGGCGGGCGTTGCAGGCCGTGGTGCCCTTGAAGTCCGACCTGGGGGAGGATCTCGGGCGGGTCGTCGATGACGTGCGGGCCGCGGCCGACGGCGTGCCGGGCGCCCGGGTCCACCTGACCGGTCCGGCGGCCACGCGGGCGGATCTGTCGCAGGCGTTCGCCGGTATCGACGGTGTCCTGCTCATGGTGGCTCTGGGCGCGGTGTTGCTGATCCTGGTGGTCGTCTACCGCAGTGTCCTGCTGCCCGTGGTCGTGATCGTCACAGCGGTGTTCGCGCTCGCGCTGGCCTCGGCGGTCGTCTACGCCCTGGCCGACCACGATGTGGTGCGGGTGGACGGCCAGGTGCAGGGCATCCTGTTCATCCTGGTCATCGGTGCGGCGACCGACTACGCGCTGCTGCTGACCGCCCGCTTCCGCGAGGAACTCGCCGGTGGCCGGGACCGACGGGAGGCGATCGGGGTGGCCTGGCGGCGCTCGGTGGGGGCCATCACCGCCAGCGCCGCCACCGTCGCCCTGGGTCTGCTGGCGCTGCTGGTGAGCGATCTGAGCAACAACCAGGCCCTGGGCCCGGTCGGTGCCATCGGCATCGTCTGCGCGGTGGCGGCGGCCATGACCTTCCTGCCCGCCGTCCTGGTGCTCCTCGGACGTACCGCGTACTGGCCGGCCAGGCCCCACCCGGCTGCCGCCGCCGACGGCGCGGGCCAGGGCGGCCTGTGGCCGCGAGTGGCCGGTCTCGTCGACCGGCGGCCCCGGCGGATCTGGACGAGTACGGCCGTGGTGCTGGCGGCCTGCGCCGCCTTCTTCCCGTTGCTGCACGCGCGCGGCATCCCGCTGGACGAGACGTTCGTCAACGACGCACGGTCGGTGACCGGGCAGAAGGTCCTGGCCGAGCACTTCCCGGCCGGTGCCGGGAACCCGGCTGTGATCATCGCCCGGGCCGACCGTGCCGATCAGGTGCTCGCGGCGGCGCGCGGGACCGACGGGGTGGCGCAGGCCGCTCCGGTGGCCGGGAACGGACGGCCGGGCGGAGGCGCGGGGGCCGTCGTGGACGGACGGGTCCGTATCGACGCCACGCTGAGCGCCGCCTCGGACGGTGACGCCGCGAAGCGGACGATCCCCCGGCTGCGCGCCGCCGTACACGGTGTCGACGGCGCCGAGGCGATGGTGGGCGGCTACACCGCCGAGCAGTACGACACCCAGCGGACCGCCGCCCGCGATCGCGCCCTGATCGTCCCGATCGTCCTGGCGATCATCCTGTGCATCCTCGTCGCCCTGCTGCGCAGTCTGCTGCTGCCCGTACTGCTGGTGGCCACCGTCGCCCTGAACTACCTGGCCACGCTCGGTGTGACCGCGCTCCTCTTCACCCACGTCCTGGGCTTCTCCGGGACCGACGCCTCCGTCCCGCTGTACGGCTTCGTGTTCCTCGTCGCCCTGGGCGTGGACTACAACATCTTCCTCATGACCCGGGTCCGCGAGGAGGCTCGGCGGCACGGCAACCGGTCCGGCATGCTGACCGGGCTCACCGCCACCGGTGGGGTGATCACCTCCGCCGGTGTGGTGCTGGCCGCCACGTTCGCCGCTCTGACCGTCATCCCGCTGGCCTTCATGGCGCAGATCGCGTTCATCGTCGCCTTCGGCGTCCTGCTCGACACCCTCGTCGTGCGTTCTCTGCTCGTCCCCGCGCTGGTGCGCCACATCGGCCCCGCGGTGTGGTGGCCCCACCGCACCGTCGACCCGTGAGCCGCGGCCGGGGGCGCGGTCGTACGGCGTGAGGGTGCCGCGCGTTCCCGGCCGCGGTGGACGGGGCCGAGGCCGGTCAGCGGCGGATGAGGCCGAGACCGGTCGCGGCGGCGACGGCGGCGGTGCGGGAGTCGACGCCCAGTTTGGCGTAGACGCGTGCGAGGTGTGACTTGACGGTGCCCTCGGTGAGGTGCAGGCGGTGGCCGATGGCCTGGTTGGACAGTCCCTCGGCCACCAGGCCGAGGACTTCGGTCTCGCGCCGGGTCAGCGCGGTGCCGGGGGTGCGCAGCCGGTTCATGAGCCGGTCGGCCACCGTGGGGGCGAGGGTGGTGCGGCCGGCGGCCGCCGTGCGGACGGCGGCGGCCAGGTCCTCGGGCGGGGCGTCCTTGAGGAGGTAGCCGGTGGCGCCGGCTTCGATGGCGGGCAGGGTGTCGGCGTCCGAGTCGTAGGTGGTGACGACCACGACGCGGGGGGCGCCGGGGCGGGCGGTGATCCGGGCGGTGGCCTCGGCGCCGCCCATGCCCGTGCCCTTGCCGAAACTCAGGTCCATGAGGACGACGTCGATGTCGCCTTCGGCGGCGCGGGCGACGGCGTCCTCGGCGGTGGCGGCTTCGGCCACGACGGTGAGGCCGGACTCGGTCTCCAGTACGGCGCGCAGCCCGGCCCGGACCACGGGGTGGTCGTCGGCCAGGAGGAGGCGGATGGGGGTGTCGGTCACGGGCGGGGCTCGTTTTCGGTGGGCGGGGCGAGGGGGAGCCGGGCTGCCAGGGCGGTGCCGTGGCCGGGGCCGGATTCGATGGTCAGGGTGCCGCCGAGGGCGTGTACGCGGGCGCGCATGGCCGCCAGGCCGAAGCCGCCGCCCGCGGGGTCGGGGGCGGGGAGCCGGCCGGGGTCGAAGCCGTGGCCGTCGTCGACGATGTCGAGGGCGATGTGGTCGCCGAGGTAGCCGAGGGTGACGTCGGCGGTGGTGGCGCCGGCGTGCCGGACGGTGTTGGCGAGGGCGGACTGGGCGAGGCGCAGCAGGGCGACCTCGTGGGCGGTCGGCAGGGCGGCGGGGTCGCCGGTGAGGTGGAAGCGGGCGGCGAGCCGGTGGCGGGCGCCGGTGGTGGCGCACAGGCGGGCCAGGGCGTCGGCCAGGGTGGTGTCCTGCAGTGCGGGCGGGGTGAGGGCGGCGACGAAGCGGCGGGCCTCGGCGAGGTCGTCCACGGCGGCCTGGCGGGCTGCCTCCACATGGCGGGCGGCGGTGTCGGGCCGGTCGGGCAGGGCGCGTTCGGCGGCCCGCAGCAGCAGTTGGATGCTGGACAGGCCCTGGGCGAGGGTGTCGTGGATCTCGCGGGCCAGGCGTTCGCGTTCGGCGAGCACTCCGGCGGTGTGCTGGGCTTCGGCCAGGTCGGCGCGGGTGGCGGTCAGTTCCTCGATGAGTCGCCTGCGGTGTTCGCTCTCCCGGTACAGGGCCTGGTACCCCCACACCACGGCGACCGCGACGGCGGCGCCGAGCGCGGGGCCTATCAGCATGGCGGGGCTGAAGGAGCGCTGGTGGGCGGCGAAGCCGGCGATGGCGGCGGCCGCGGTGGCGGCCACGGCGGTGAGTCCGACGCGGCGGGGCAACAGGTGGAGCTGGAGGAAGTAGAGCGGGAACGCCACCCACACGGCGTCGGCGGACAGGGCCAGCAGCACCAGCCAGACGGCGCCCACGGCGGTCAGCCAGAGTGCGGCGGCCCGTCGTGAGCGGCGTATGCGCGGCAGCACGGGTCCGGTCGCGTAGACCACGGCGCACACCGCCGCACCGGTGGCGATCGCCCCGGCGTGGGGCCGGCCGTCGGCCAGGGCCCGTCCGGCGGTCAGGGCGAGCAGGCCGATGATCAGCAGGTGCAGGCACCAGGCCAGGGCACGGGTGGTCGGGGTGAGGGACGGGGCAGCGGTGTTCACAGTGCCTCCCAGGCTACGGAGCCGGAGCCTCGCGGGCCTCTGTCGAAAGGTGCAAGGCGCGTGCCGTCTTCCGACGCGTGCGGTGCCCTCTTGTGCCAGAAGCGGGCGCGGGGGGCCGGCGGCGAGGGTGGGGTCGTACCGCTTCCACCGCCGGAAAGGACGGGTCAAGGACCGTGTTCGTCGCCTGGAGAGATCTGAGATTCGCCAAGGGGCGCTTCGCCCTGATGGGCGCCGTCATCGTGCTGATCACGCTGTTGGTCGGGCTGCTGTCCGGGCTGACGGCCGGACTGGGCCGGCAGAACGTCTCCGCGATCATGTCTCTGCCCGCCGACAGGATCGCCTTCCAGGCTCCCGCCGACGGCCGGGAGCTGTCGTACTCCGACTCCACCGTGACCCGGCAGCAGTGGCGGCGGTGGGCCGGAGCGCCCGGTGTCGAGAGCGCCGAACCGCTGGGGATCACGATCACGAGGGCCGTCGCCGGGGGCAGGGGTTCCCCGGTGTCCGTCTTCGGCGTGCTGCCGGGCTCCCGCCTCGCCCCGGACGGCGGCAGGATCGACGACGCGTCGGTGGTGCTGTCCACCGCGGCCGCCGACGGCCTCGGCGTGCGGGCCGGCGGCTCCCTCACCCTGGCCGGGCAGCGGCTGAGGGTGGCCGCCGTGCGCGGCGACGTCTACTTCAGTCACACCCCGGTGGTCTGGGCCAGCCTGGATGTCTGGAGGAAGACCGCGCCGCCCGCCGGTGGCGGTGATGGTGCCGGTCCGACCGCCACCGTCATCGCCCTGGACACCGACTCCGGCGCCGACGTGGCGGCCACCGACCGGCAGGCCGGTACGAGGACGGTGTCCCTCGACGGGTCGCTGTCCGCGATCGGCTCATACGCCTCCGAGAACGGCTCCCTGCAACTGATGCGCGGTTTTCTGTTCGCAATCTCCGCGCTGGTCATCGGGGCCTTCTTCACCGTGTGGACCATCCAGCGCAGCGGTGACGTCGCCGTTCTCAAGGCCCTCGGCGCCTCCACCGCCGGGCTGCTCCGGGACGCCCTCGGCCAGGCCGTCGTCCTGCTCGTCGGCGGTACCGCAGTCGGCACCGGCGTCGCGGTCGCGCTGGGAACCCTGGTGACCGGCTCGGGTGTGCCCTTCGTCCTCGCACCCGCCACCGTCCTCCTCCCGGCCGCGGTGATGATCGGGCTCGGCGCGCTCGGGGCCGCCCTCTCCGTTCGCCGTATCACCTCCGTCGACCCGCTGACCGCCCTGGGGAGCATCCGATGAGCCTGCGTCTGACCGGCATCACCCTCACCTACCCCGACGGTGACACCCGCCTGACCGCTCTGGACGAGGTCAGCCTGGAGGTTCCGCCGGGCAGCCTGACCGCCGTGGTCGGTCCCTCCGGTTCCGGCAAGTCCAGCCTGCTGGCCGTCGCCGCCACCCTGATCACGCCCGATGCCGGGACCGTCGCCGTCGACGGGACCCTCACCGCCGGCATGAGCCGCGGCGACCTCACCGATCTGCGGCGCCGGAAGATCGGCATCGTCTTCCAGCAGCCCAACCTGCTGCCGTCGCTCACCGCCGTGGAACAACTCCAGGTCATGGCGCGGATCGACGGTCGCAAGCCCCGGGCCGTCCGCCCCCGGGCCCTGGGACTCCTCGACGCGGTCGGTCTGTCCGACCGGGCGGATCGCCGGCCGCACCAGCTCTCCGGTGGCCAGCGCCAGCGCGTCAACATCGCCCGGGCCCTGATGAACGACCCCACCGTCCTGCTGGTCGACGAGCCCACCAGCGCCCTCGACCACGAACGCGGCGCAGCCGTCATCGCCCTCGTCACCCGCCTGACCCGGGAGCGGGGCACCGCCACCGTCCTGGTCACCCACGACCGCGCCCAGCTGACCGCCGTCGACCGGATCGCCGAGGTCCACGACGGCCGTCTCCGCCTGCCGGGGCCCGCGGGACGGGCTTCCGCCGCTGCCGCGGGGATGCCCGCGTCGTCCGCGGGTGAGGGGAGGCGGGGCGGGGGGCCTGGCTTCCGCGCCGGCGGGAGCGGGCCGGTCGGCGGGGGTCGGGAGGGCGGTTCCTGATCCCTGCCTGCGGTTCGGCGTTCGCGTTCGGCGTTCGGCGTTCCGCGTTCGCGTTCCGGGCTTCCGGTGCCCGGCGGACCGGCTCGCGGCGGGCCCGGCGGTGACGGGCCGCGTGGCGGCGGGTGGCGGTGGGGCGTCGGGTGGCCGGGGCGTGTGAGTGGCTGTGAGGTGTCGGGGCCGCGTGTGCGTCAGTGGCTGTGAGGTGTCGGGGGCCCTGTGCGTGTGAGTGGCGGTGGCAGCGGGACTTCCGGCCCCCCGCGCCGACCCGAACGGCACTCGGCGGCGAGGCCGGTCGCGGAGGAGTGTGGGTGCCGGAGCGGCACCGGTCCCCCGCGGTGCCGCTCCGCCCGCGTCATGGCCGGGCGCGCGCCGGGCGGGCTCGTGGGAGGACCGGTCGTCCCGGGGCGCGCACCCCGGCTGGTGATCGAAGCCGGTGACCGGCGCCGGTGAGCGAAGACGTCGCGGCCGGCCGGAGGGTGCGGCGCGGCAGGTCGGGGGTGGCTGCCCCGCCCCACCCGACGAAATACCCCCGGGGGTACTCGTGCTACCGTCGACTCATACCCCGGGGGGTAATTTCGCTGGAGAGGAGAACCCGTGTTTTTCGTCGACACGATCGATGTCGCCGGACTCGGCAACCGCAGCTACCTGGCGGGTGGCACCCGGACGGCCGTCGTCGTGGACCCGCCGCGTGACATCGACCGCGTGATCGCCGCGGCCGCGCGGCGCGGGGTGCGGATTTCCCACGTCGTCGAGACACATGTCCACAACGACTACGTGACCGGCGGACTGGAGCTCACCCGTCTCGTCGGCGCCGCCTACCTCGTTCCCGCGGCGGCCCGCGTCTCCTACGGACACATACCCGTGCACGACGGCGACCGCCACGAGATCGACACCGCCGCCGGCCTGTCCCTGCGCGCACTGGCGACACCCGGTCACACCCCGCACCACACCTCCTACGCGCTGGAGGAGAACGGCACGGCCGTCGCCGTCTTCTCCGGTGGCTCGCTGCTGATCGGCACGGTCGGCAGGCCCGACCTGGTCGAGCCACGGCTGACCGAGGACCTCGCCCGGGCACAGCACGCCTCGGCGCACCGCCTGGCCGCCGAACTTCCGGACGGGGCCGCGGTGTTGCCCACCCATGGGTTCGGCAGCTTCTGCTCGGCGAGCCAGGCGACGGGCGGGGCCACGACCATCGGCGTGGAGAAGACCTCCAACGAGGCGCTCACCCTCGACGTCGACACCTTCGTCACCCGGCTGCTCGCGGGCCTGGACGACGTGCCCGCGTACTACACGCACATGGGTCCGGCCAATGCCGCGGGGCCCGCGCCCGTCGACCTCGGCCCGCTCACCGTCGCGGACGCCGAGGAGATCGCCGCCCGGCTGGCCGCCGGGGAGTGGGTGGTCGACCTGCGCAGCCGCGTGGCCTTCGCCGAGGGGCACGTGGCCGGCTCGTTCAACTTCGAGGCCGAGGGGCAGCTCGCGACATACCTCGCCTGGCTGATCCCGTGGGGCAAGCCGGTGACTCTGCTCGCCGAGTCCGCCGGGCAGCTGGCCGCCGCCCAGCGTGAACTGGTCCGGGTCGGCATCGACCGCCCGGCCGCCGCGGCCACCGGCGAGCCGTCGCGCTGGGCACGTGCGGGCGAGGTCCTGGCCTCCTTCCCGCGCGCCACGTTCGCCGACCTCGCGGAGCACTCCGGGAACGGCCTGGTGGTGCTGGACGTCCGCAGGGATTCCGAGCGGGCCGCGGGGCACGTGGAGGGCTCGGTCCACATCCCCCTGCACACCTTGCACGGCCGGCTCCACGAGGTGCCGGAAGGGCAGGTGTGGGTGCACTGCGCCGGCGGCATGCGTGCCGCCATCGCCGCCTCCCTGCTGGATGCCGCGGGCCGTGACGTCGTCGCCGTCGACGACGGTTTCGACTCGGCCGGCAGGGCCGGACTCACCGTCCGCACGCGCTGATGGCGGCCACTCGCGGAGCACGGCGCCGGGAAACGAAGAGGAACGAGAACGTCATGAAGGCCCGACCCGCCGTGCCGGTCTGCCGCTCTGGCGGCGGATGGCACGGGGCCGCAGCCACAGCCACAGCCACAGCCACAGCCACAGCCACAGCCAGCGTCGCCGCACCTCTCCGGGCACGGGGCGACGAGTCCGTCGACGGCGTGGACGGCAGCGGCGACGACGACGGCGGCGGCGACGTCTTCGGTGGCGTCGGCGTCGTCGGCCGACAACGTGGCATCGGCGGCCTGCGGGTGCGGCGCGGGACGGCGCCGACGGGCGTGAACCGGCCGGGCCGCTACGAGGTCGTCGCGTGAGCGCGGTGATACTCGCCCTGGCCGCCGGCGCCGTCATCGGTCTGGCGCTCGGTGCCCTCGGCGGCGGGGGAAGCGTGCTGGCCGTCCCCGCTCTGATCTATCTGCTCGGCTTCTCCCCCGTCGCCGCCACCACCGCCAGTCTCGTGATCGTCTCCGTCACCTCGGCCACGGCGCTGTCCGCGCACGCCCGGGAAGGGCACGTCCGCTGGCGTACGGGGCTGCTGTTCGCGGCGGCCGGGATCGGGCCGGCGATGCTGGGCGGCGCACTCGCCGGGCACCTGCCCGCCGCCCCGCTGACCGTGGCCTTCGCCCTGGTGGCGGGCGCCGCCGCCGTCCGCATGCTCAGGCCGCGGTCCGACGGCGGTGACACCGTTCCCGTGCGGCGGGGCCGGGCGGCGGCCGCCGGGGCCGGGCTGGGCGCGGTCACCGGTGTCCTCGGCGTCGGAGGCGGCTTCCTCGCGGTCCCCGCGCTGGTCGGCGTCCTCGGCATGCGGATGCGGGCGGCCGTGGGCACCAGTCTGCTCGTCATCACCGTCAACTCCCTGGCCGCACTGGCGATGCGCGCGAGCACGGCCGGCGGCCTGGACTGGGCGGTCACCGGACCGTTCGCCGCGGCGGCGATCCTGGGTGCATGGGACGGCAAGCGCCTGTCGGCGCGGATCTCCGGGCCCGCCCTCCAACGGATCTTCGCCGTAGTCCTGCTGGCGGTGGCCGGCCTCATGCTGGTGGACGCGGTGGTGCGATGACCCGACGGGGACCCCTCACGCCAGCGACAGGAAGAGTTTCTCCAGTCGCGTACGCATCTGCTCGGTGTCCTCGGCCTTCCTCCGGCCCGATTCGATGTCGGACACGCACTGCTGGAGGCCGGTGGCGATGATCGCGAAGCCGGCCCGGTCCAGCGCCCGCGAGACCGCGGCCAGCTGTGTGATGACGTCCTCGCAGTCCCGGCCCTCCTCGATCATCCGGATGACTCCGGCGATCTGGCCCTGCGCACGCCGCAGTCGGTTCAGCACGGCCCGCAAGGACGCGCCCTCAAGCTCCAGTTCCACCATCACTCCTCGACCGATACCCCTAGGGGTACTGTACGTCCCGGTTCGGGACGGCGGCGACCATCAAGGATCCTCTCTGCCATGACCACTCCCCTGACCCTCGACACGGACCAGGCCCGAGCCCGGCTGCACGACCTGACCGTCATCGACGTACGCACCCCCGGCGAGTACGCCTCCGGGCACGTGCCCGGGGCCCTCAACGTCCCCCTGGACCAGATCCGCCGGGCCCTGCCCGAGATACGGCAGGCGGCCCAGCGGGGCGGTGTCCTCCTGGTGTGCGCCTCCGGGGCCCGCTCGGAGAACGCCTGCGCGCTCCTGGCCGAGCACGGCGTCGAGTCGGCGACGCTCGTCGGCGGCACCCGGGCGTGGGCGGACGCCGGCCACGGTCTGCGGCGGCCCGACGCCGGTGGCAGCCGGGCCGGCTGGAGCATGGAACGCCAGGTTCGTCTCACGGCGGGCGCCGTGGTCCTCCTGGGCCTGCTCCTCGGTCTGCTGGTGCACCCGGCGTTCCAGATCCTCTCCGCCGGCATCGCGGGCGGCCTCGTGTTCTCGGCGCTCACCGACACCTGCGGCATGGCCGCCATGCTGGGCAGACTGCCGTACAACCGTCCCCGCCCGGCCGACCTCGCCTCGACGCTGGCCGCGCTGCGCCACGGCTGATCACCTCGGGCGGCGGTCCCCGGCCCGGCGCGCCCGGTGTGAGGTGGCGCGGTGTCCGTGCCGCCCACCGCCACGGCCCGCCGGGCGCCGGGTGTGGCCGTGGGGCTCGGCGGCGCCGTTCTCCGCGCGGGGCACGGGGCCGCGTGCCCGGTGGCCGTCCCGGGTGCACGAGGGGCGCAGGTCCGGGACGTGCGCCCCTCGTGGTCACGCGCGGCTACAGGGCGCCGTGCGGGGCTCTCGGACCGCCGACGTGCCGTGGTGCGCCCAGGTGGGACGCCGGCCCCCGGTGCAGCACCTGGGCCAGATCGCGGTGTATGCGTTCGGCTTCGCCGCGGACCTGGGCGGGGATGTCGCCACGCTCGGCGACGAGGCGGCTGAAGATGGGGGTCTCCTGGAACACGGGGGAATCTGCTCTCTGTCGGGGTGCCGGGTGGCGGGGCTGGTGCACGGTCGGGGACGAGCTGCTGTCAGGGCCGGACTAGAGGCGGCCGGGGGTCCGGCTTGCCCGTTCGTCTCCGCCGCACGGGTGGTGCCGGTGCGGTTCCGGTACGACGGGGGCCGGCCCGGCCGGGCTGCGGAGTTCGTAGTCGGGCGTCAGTGGCATGGAGTGAAAGTACCGTGTGCCGCGGTGTGCTCGGCGATCAGACCTGTCGTCCGGACGATCGGCTCGTGACCGGTCTCCCGTGGCCGTCACCGTCCCGTGCCTGGCCGCAGTGTCGCGTTGAAGACGGTATCCGGGCGCTCCTGGGGCTCGCCGTCCACGGTGATGTCGACCGCCTCGTTGTAGAAGGCGAGGAGGTTCTTCACGGCGGCCACCGCGGGCAGCGGGTCGGGGTAGCTCCAGAGGACGTTCGGCGGGATGCCGGCCTCGCCGTTCCAGGACCAGTACGCGGCGGTGCCCTTGTAGGGGCAGCCGGTGCTGTGTTCCGTGGGGCTGAACAGGTCGAGGCGGACGTCCTCGCGCGGAATGTAGTAGCGCACGGGCAGGCCGGTCTCGAAGACGAGTACCGGACGGTGGGTGTCGGCGACGACGGTGCCGTCGATTTCCACCTGGACGTGGCGGCTGCTCACCAGGGCGTCGACCCGCTTGTGCGGGTCGCGGGGGTGGACGAAGATCTCTTCCTCCTCCTCGTACCAGTGGTCCAGGCCCGTGCCGGTGCGCCCGGACCACTCGAAGGCGATGTGCCCGGCCAGGTCCTCGGCGGGGAACGTCCAGGCGGCGTTCTCCAGCAGTTCCCCGTCGACGGCGAGGTCGTAGAAGACCAGTGATCCGGTGTGTGTGCCGGCCGGCGGGTTCCGGGCCGGGCGCAGCAGGTCCTCGCGGACCTCCTCGCTTGGGAAGGCGTACAGCGGGACGGCCGCGCCGGGTTCCCAGACGAGGACGGGACGGTGGCTGTCGACGACCGTGACGGCGCCCTTGCGCCCGCGGACCCAGCGGTCGCTGGGCTCCCACAGGATGCCTTCCGGGGTGGTGCGCAGGGACTGCGCGGTGCTGAGCGTGCTCATGACCGGTTCTCCTTCCGCTTGTTCCTACGGTGACACGACCGTCGTGTGGACGTCGTCGCCGGGCGGCAGGGGTGCGCGGGGATGCCGGACACGCGCGCGTGGGGGGCGAGGACGCGCGCGTGGGGGCGAGGACAGGGCGGGCGACGCCGACGAACGTGCCGATCCGGCTCCCGGGGCACCGGGCCGTGCGCCTTGCCGTCCCCTCCCCCGGCGGGTCTCACGCACCCGGTCGGAGGTGCGCCGTACGGGGGTCGCCCGCCGCGGCCGTCCGCCGAGTCGTCCCGGTGCGCTCCGCCGCGGGGGGCGAGTCCCGGCCGAGGGGCGCCTCGGCCGTGCCGGTGCCCTGGTCCGGGGGCGTGGCGGCCGGGCCCACCGGGACGTCGCCGCGCAGGGTGATGCGGTGCATCACCCGGTGCCGGTCGCCGTAGTCGCGGTTGGCGTAGTGGGCCGTGCCGCGGTTGTCCCACAGCGCCACGTCGCCGGGCTGCCAGCGGTGCCGTACGACGTGTTCGGGCTTGGTGAGGTGGGCGTAGAGGATGTCCAGGATGCCCCGGCTCTCGTGCTCGGAGACGCCGACGATGTGCGAGGTGAAGCCGGGGTTCACGAAGAGGCCCTTGCGGCCGCTCTCCGGGTGCACCCGGACTACGGGGTGCTCCACCGGCGTCAGTTCGGTGAACACCTCGCCCTCCCACAGGTTGCCACGGCCCTGGCGACGGTGGGCCAGGTAGTAGCCGAACTCGCGGGAGCCGTCGTGGACGGCGGTGAGTGTGTCGACGTAGGCCCGCAGTCCGGGCGAGAGTGAGGCGTAGGCGAGCTGGCTGTCGGCCCAGCTGGTGTCGCCGCCGTTGGGCGGCAGCACCACGGCTCGCAGTACGGAGATCGCGGGCGGCCGCCGGACGAACGTCACGTCCGTGTGCCACACGTCGGCGAACCCGTTGTCCTGGCTGTCCAGGGAGTAGACCTCGGGTGCCACGTCACCGGAGTCGTGCACCGGGTGCCCGACCGTGACCTCGCCCAGCCGTCGGCCGAACTCGATCTGCGCGGCGTCGTCGAGGCCGTGCTGTCCGCGTACGAACAGCACCTTGTGGCGTACCAGTGCCGCCCGGAGCGCGCGGACCTGCTCGTCGTCGAGCCGGCCGAGGTCGATGCCGTGGACCTCGGCGCCGAAGTGGGGGCCCAGCTCGGTGATCGGCAGCCGTGCCCCCGTGGGCCGGTCGCTGAGGATGCTCATACGGGTGTCCTTTCGGGGTACGGCCCCTCGCGGGGCCGCGGGCAGGGGTGACGGGCTCAGGGGTACGGCGGTCAGGCCGCCGCCGCGGCCTTCACGGCGTGCGCCACGCGGGCGCGCAGCTCGCCGAACTCGCGGGACTCGCGCAGTTCCCCGGCGTCCACATCGCCGCGCGGCAGCGGGATCGGCAGGTCCAGGGCGACGGTGCCCGGGCCCTTGGTGAGCACCACGATGCGCGAGCCGAGGAACACCGCCTCGTCCGCCGAGTGCGTCACGAACACGGTGGTCCGTCCGGTCTGCGCGGCCACCCGGCGCACATCCTCCTGGAGCCGTTCCCGGGTCAGCGCGTCCAGTGCCGCGAAGGGCTCGTCGAGCAGCAGGAGCGGATGCTCGGCGGCGAGTGCCCGCGCGATGGCGACGCGCTGCCGCTGGCCGCCGGAGATCTCCCAGGTGCGTCGCCCGCCGGTGCCCTCCAGGCCCACGCGGGCCAGCAACCGCGCCCGCCGCTCGGCCCGTCGGGCCCGGTCGACGCCCGCGTACCGCAGGGCGAGGTCGATGTTGCCGTCCACCGTCCGCCAGGGGAACAGCCGCGGTGTCTGGAACACCACCCCGGCCGTCCGCCCGGGCCGGGGCGCGGCGCCGGACACCCGCACGGAGCCGTGGGTGGGCTGCTCGAAGCCGGCGATCAGCCGGAGCAGTGTGCTCTTGCCGCAGCCGGAGGCGCCCACCAGGACGAGGAACTCCCCTGCCGGGACGGTCAGATCGACGGGGCCCACGGCGGTGACGGCGCCGTACCGGTGTGTGACCTGCCGGAGCCGCACGGCGCCGGTCCGCTCCCCGCCGGTCCCGCCGGAGCCGGTCGTGTCGGAGCCGGTCGTGTCGGAGCCGGTCGTGTCGGTGTCAGGCGCGTCGGTGTCAGAGGCGGGCCCGGTGGTCTCGGTCGTCTGTGTGGTCTCGGTGGTCGGGGTGGTCTTGGTGGTCTCGGTGGTCTCACTTGAGGACATCGGGCAGCCCCTTCAGGTAGAACGCCTCGCGTACGGCGTCCTCGGTCGGCGCCGCGTCGATCTGCCGCTGGTCCGCCAGGAAGCGGCCCGTGTCGGTGACGTAGGACAGCAGCTTGCCGGGGGCGCCGTCGGTGCCCAGCCAGTCGGCGGACGTCACCTGTTCCGGGGTGAGGAACACCCCTTGGGCGAGCTGCGCCTTGGCGGCGGCGGTGCTGATGCCCAGTTCGGCGGCGACCGTCTGGACCGCTCCGTCGGGGTCGGACTTGAGCAGGCGCAGGGCCTGTGCCTGTGCCTTGCGCCAGGCGTCGATCGCCTTCGGGTCGCGGGCGATGAGTTCGTCCGATACGACGGCCAGGTCCAGTGTCGGCTTGCCGGCGGCGCCGATCCGCTTGCTGCTGGTGAGCTGGGTGCCGGTCTCGCGCAACTCGTCGAGGGTGGGCAGCCACACGTAGGCGGCGTCCATGTCGCCGCGCTGCCAGGCGGCGAGGATCGCCTGCGGCTGGAGGTCGACGAGTCTGACGTCGGAACTCTTCAGACCGGCCGTCCGGAGCGCCGCCAGCAGGCTGTAGTGCGAAGTGGAGGCGAACGGCGTGGCGACCGTCTTCCCCCTGAGCCCGGCGACATCGGAGATGCCGGTGCTCCGGCGCGCCACCAGCGCCTCGTTTTCACCCGCCACGTCCAGGACCCAGGCGACCTTGTACGGGATCGGAGAGGACCCGGACACACCCCGCGCGAAGGGGCTCGAACCGAGGGCGGCGATGTCCAGGGACTTGCCGAGGAATGCCTGGTTGACGCCGGCGCCGGAGTCGAACTTGATCCAGGTGATCGAGTGGTCCGGCAGCGCCTTCTCCAGCAGCTTCCGGTTCTTCACCAGGAGGTCGCCGCTGGGGAAGGCGAAGTAGCCGATGCGCAGCCGCTTGGCGCCGCCGGACGACGACGCGTCACTGTCGGAGGAGCAGCCGGTGAGCGCTGCCGAGGCGGCGGCGAGGGCTCCGGCGAGGAGCAGGCGGCGGGACGGGTTCTGAGGGACACGCGACATGGCGGGGCCGTTTCTGTGCAAGGGGACTCTCGCTCGGTGTGCGGGGCTCACGCGCGGCCGCGCCAGGGGACGACGGCGCGTTCCAGCCGCAGCAGCAGGCCGTCGATGACCAGGCCGGAGATGCCGATGGCGATGATGCCGACGAGTACGACCGGGGTGTTGTTGTAGTTGGCGGCGTCCTTGACCATGCCGCCGATGCCGGGCAGTCCGTTGACCAGTTCGGCGGCCACCAGGGAGGAGTAGGCCACGCCGACGGCCAGCCGGACGCCGGTGAGCGTTTCCGGCAGGGCGGACGGCACGACGACGTCCTTGACGACGTCCCACCGTGAGGCACCGAGCGCGCGGGCCGCCTCGACCAGGCTCCTCGGTACGGCGGCCACGGCCGTGGTGGTGGAGACGGCGACCGGTGGGAAGGCGGCCACGGCGAGCAGGGTGATCTTCGGTTCCTCGTTGATGCCCAGCCAGATGACGAGCAGTGAGAAGTACGCCAGCGGTGGCAGTGTGCGCAGGAAGGTGATCCAGGGTTCGAACAGCGAGCGCAGCGGTCGGACGGTGCCCATGAGCAGCCCGAGGAGCACTCCGGCGGCGATGCCGAGTCCGGCTCCGGACGCGATCCGGCGCAGGCTGATGCCCAGGTGTTCGATGAGGTAGGTGCCGTTGTAGCCGCGTACGCCGTCGTGTGTGGTGGACACGTCGACGAACGCGTCCCACACCTTGGCCGGCGGCGGCACCAGTGTCTCGCTCCACGTCCCGCCGGCCGCGAGCGACTGCCACAGGACGAGGAAGAGCGCCAGCGAGCCGAGGGGCAGCGCGACATGGCGTACCCGCCCCGGTGCGCGGGGGCGGCGCCGTGCCGGTCCCCCGCCGGGTATGGGGACGGGTTCCGCTTCTTGCAGAGGGGGTGTCGTGGACACGGGTGGCCTCCAGGGGACGCCGGGGCCCGGCGGAGCGGCGTCCGCCGGGCGTCGGCGGACGGCTCCGCGCCGGGGCCGGGCGGTCAGAGCGTGGGAAACGGCCCCATGGCGGGACAGGGGCGTGCGGACGGCCGGTCGGGGACGTCACCGGCCGAGGGCGGCGTCAAGGACGTCCGTTCGAAGAAGTCCGTTCGAGAACGTCCGTTCAGGCACGTGCTACAGGGATGCGTGTTCAGGGACGCGCCTTCAAGGACGTGCGTTCAGGGACAGCACGAGACCGGACGGCGGCACAGGTCGATGACCAGGCGTCGTACCAACGGCTCGTGCATCATGAGGCCCATTTCTACAGCAGCCCGCCGCGCCGGACAATCACTCGTTCACCTGCTGGGATGGCGGTGCCTCAACGGCGCCGCCGAGGGCCGGGGGCGCCCCTCCCCCGCCGTCCTCGGCTGGGCGGGCCGGCGGCGTCTGTCCGTTCGTTCGTCCGTTCGTCCGTCGGTCCCGGGTCGTCGCCGGTGCACACGGTCACCTCTGGCGTGCGCGCTTCCTCCCGGCCGCGCGGCGGCTGATCGCGCCCAGTGCGGCACCCACCCCGAGCACCGCGAGTCCGCGCCGCCAGACCCGGGCTTCGACCTGAGTGGCCAGCACGACGCAGGAGACCGCTCCCAGCACGGGCAGGGCGGTCGGTGTGCGGAAGTGGTCCGCGGTACCGGGGTCGTGGCGCAGGGCGAGCACGGCGACGTTGACCATGAGGAAGACGACGAGCAGCAGCAACACCAGGGTCGAGGCCAGGGTGGCGACACTTCCGGTGAGTGCCAGGACCAACGACAGGGCCGTGGTGACCGCGATCGCGACCCAGGGGGTGCGGCGCCCCGGCAGCACGGTGGTCAGTGCGGAGGGCAGCAGTCCGTCGCGGGCCATGCCGAAGGCGAGGCGCGAGGACATGATGCCGGTGAGGAGGGCGCCGTTGGCGACGGCGACGAGGGCGATGGCGCTGAACAGGCGGGGAGGCACCTGGCCCGCTGCCTTGACCACCTCCAGCAGGGGCCCGCTCGACGCGGCCAGACGGTCGGTCGGTACGGCGGCGGAGGCGGCGATGCCGACCAGTACGTAGACGGCTCCGGCGGTGGCGAGCGCGCCGAACAGCGCGCGCGGATAGGAGCGCCGGGGGTCGCGGGTCTCCTCGGCGACGTTCACGGACGTCTCGAAGCCGACGAACGAGTAGTAGGCGAGGACGGAGCCGCTGAGCACCGCGCCTGCGGCACTCTTCCCGGGCGTGCCGAGCTGGATGAGCCGCCCGGGGCCGCCGTCCCCCCGCAGCAGCAGCCACGCGCCGAGTACGACGATGACCAGCAGGCCGCTGACCTCGATCACGGTGGCGACCACGTTGGCGCGCGTCGACTCCTCGATGCCCCGTGCGTTCAGCACGGCGAGCAGCAGCAGGAAGACCACGACCACGGCGCCCACGGGCAGGGTGACGAAGGCCGACAGGTAGTCGCCGCCGAACCCGCGGGCGAGCGCGGCGACGGAGACGATGCCGGCCGCGAGCATGCAGGAGCCGGCGATGAAACCCGCGAACGGGCCGAACGCCTTGGTCGTGTAGTGGTTTCCTCGGCTGACGGCATGCACTGTGTGTCCCCCACCTGCCGGGAACCACGCGCCGTCCCGGACGGGCCCCCGTCCGGCTTCGCGGGCCGGCTTCACGGGCCGGCTTCGGGGTAGCCGCTGTGTGAGCGGACGAGGCGCTCGGGGAATGCCCTTGGGGGGAGAGGAGAGAGGCGCATGACTGCCGACGCGAACTCGGCCAGGATCACCGCAAAGGTCCAGGGCAGGGACATCGTCCTGGACGGCCCCCTGACGAAGGACGAGATCCGGGGAAGGGTGTGGTGGTGGCAGGTATCCGGCTCCGGGACGTCCGAGGAACGGTCGGACCGTCACCACGAGTACGACGGCTCGCGGAAGGACGTCATCACCACCCTGGGCGGGTACTACGAGGTCCCCGGCGACTCCGGCACCCCCGCGGCCGAGGAGCTGGTGGACATGGTGCACGCGGAACTCAACCCGGACGGGTGACGCGGTTTGTGGCGAAGCGTCGGTCACGATTCGGCGGCTGGGCCACATGGGTGGCGGCAACGCGGGCAATCGGAGATCACGTCTCGGCGTATCGAGAGGAGATCACCGTGCACAAGGGTAAGTGGATCACAGGTGGCGCGCGGCGGGAGCTGGCGGAAGCCTTCGCCAGGGAGTACGGCGAAGGGCGGTCGATCCGCGCCATAGCCGAGTCCCACGGCCGGTCCTACGGCTTCGTGCACCGCGTGCTCAGCGAAGCGGGTGTGCCTTTCAGGGCGCGGGGCGGTGATGCCCGTACGGGCACCGCTCAGCCGGCCCGTTGACGGTCGCGCGGGAGCCCATGCCCGCGCCGGAACGTTGTCATGGGACCCCGGCCCGGTCTTCGGTACGGCGGTGCGCGGGTACACCGGTACACCGGTACACCGGCATGTGGACACACCAGCGCACCGTGGGTGCGGCGGACGACCAGCCGTACGGTCTCGTCCTCCGGCGCGGCAGGAACCGTGCATAGGGTGATCCATTGCGGGCAGACGACCCGCTGGAAGACGTATTCCACTGCTTCCGGTCGTGGTGCCACCCGGCGGGTGCGCGCTCGCGGACGCCACGGGCCCGGTGAAACGGTCCGCCTTTCGAGAGAGGTTGTCGCTGTGTTGCTGCCTGCGGAGAAGGAACTGCGCGCGGTACTGGCCCGCTTCGCCGACGCCCGCATCCGTCACGACCTGCGGCCCACCGGCCGCTCCGGCCGCGAACTGGAGGACGCCTCCCGCACCCTGTGCGTGGTGACCGGCACCCGGTCGGTGGAGGAGGCCCTCCGCGCCGCCGACGCGCTCCTGGAACAGCTGCGAGCGGACCGCCGTACGGCCACCGGGACAACCCAGCCCCTGGCTGCCTGACCCGGAGCAGGCGTCGGTTCAGGGCTGTCTGGTCCGGCAGCGCTGTTGTTGAATCGCTGTATGAGCGTGCTGGATTCGCCTTCCGGGTGGCTGATCTCGTAGACGATCCGTTCGGCGATCCGCCGCAGCTCGTCCGTGCTCGGCAGTGTCATGGTGTACGCCGCGATCGATGTCGTGAGCGCGCCTCAGTCGGGGTTGAGCCTGAAGGCGTACACGCCGGTGATGTTCGTGCAGCGGGATGGCCGCCGAGCCCGGCCGCAGCATGCCCCTTCAGCGGACCGCGGACCGGGGGCCGGCCTGGGAGGGGGTGCGCATGGCCCGTGCGGGTGTCCGCGCGGCCGGCCGCTTGGAGGCCCAGCCGGTGATCTCCGGGTCCGCCAGGGTTTCGGCCCACAGGTCGACCAGGGAGGCGGTCTCCTCGCCCGGCCAGGGGCCCACGCCCACCACGCGCAGACCCGCCCTTACGGCGGCGAGGATTCCGCAGTGCGTGTCCTCGATCGCCATGGTCTCGCCCGGAAACGCTTCGCAGTACTTGGCGGCCGTCAGATAGACGTCCGGGTACGGCTTGGGCCGGAGCGAGTCGTCCGGGACGACGACCGTGCGGAAGAAGCGCAGGAGGCCCGCGCTGTCCAGGCAGGACTCCACCACTTCACGGGGGCAGTTGCTGGCGACGGCGAGGGGGGCGAAGGCCGCTGCCGCCTCCACCATCTCCCGGGCGCCGGGCATGGTCACAGGACGCTCCTGCACCAGTGTCCGGAAGCGCTTGAGCAGTGTGTCGGCGAGGTCGGGGCCCAGCTCGGGGTGGCCCGTCTCGTCGGCCATGAGCTGCCCGCACTCCGTGTAGTGCAGGCCCTTCGCGCGTTCGGCGAAGCCGGCGGGGGCGTCCAGCCCGGCCGTGTCGAAGGTGTACTGGCGGGCTTCCATCCAGTGGCGTTCGGTGTCCATCAGGGTGCCGTCGCAGTCGAAGACGACGGCGGTCGGAGTCCAGGACAGGATGCGATGGAGCGTCATGGGCGTGCTCTCCGTTGGCGTGGGGCTGCGCGTCACGCGCGTCCGCTGTGTGCCGGGGCGGTGGGCGCCACGGGGGCCGGGCAGCGCCGTCGGGGGGCTGCGGACCGGTCGGCGATCGCGGTTTCGGGCAGGGCGGACTCGGTCGTGCGGTCGCCGTGAGTCTCCGCACGAACCCGTCCACCAGGGAACATAACGATCGTTACGCTAGTTTTCATTACTCGAGAGAGTCAACAGGTGACGAGCAGTTACACCCGGTGGAGTGAGTGATAGCGCAGAACACCGAAAGCGCGTCGTTCGCCCAGTTGGTCGAAGTGGAATACACATGTGCGATGGTGCGGAACGCAGACGATTCGCGCGGCCGGGGTGAACTCGGTGAAACGCAGTGCCGTCAGCCGGGCGCCGGTCGGCCACAGGAGTGTTCCGCCGCTCGCCAGCGCCGCGGCCTGTCGCGCCGCCTCCAGCAGGACCATGCCGGGTACGTGGTCGGTCGGGTGGTCGAAGAAGAACGGGTGCCGGAGGTCGGCCGAGTCCAGCACCATCCCGCGGTGCTGCCGCCTCGGACCACCGCTCCCCCGACGCGGATGGCCGGTGCCGCTCGACGGGGCGTGACCGTCTCCGTCGGCGAACCCGACGACCACGTCCCGGGTGTGCGACACGCCGAGCGCCGCCGGATCGGGCCGGAGCAGTCCCGCCGGCCGCTTCCCCGGGCCGGCCGACGGTCCGCGCAGGGCGGCGTACCGGCCGGAGGAGAGGAACCGGGCACCGCCCCCGGCCTCGGCGAACACCACCCCGTCCGCGAGGAATTGCGCCCGGAGCCGCAGCGCCGTGGCGGCGCCGTCCGCGTCGGTCCGCAATCCGGTGACCCGCACCCGGCAGGTGACGTCGGTGGCCCCGTGGCCGACGCTGGGCTGGGCCTCCGGCTCGATGGCGAAGAAGAGATCGGTGATGAGCAAGCGGGCGTCGACCGGCACGCCGAAGTAGCGCAGCGGAATGAAAATACCGAGTTGGCGCAATGTCTCCGCCACCATGAGCGGGTGGTGCGAGGCCGGACGGTCGACCGGGAAAGTCGGATGCGACCGGGGCCAGCACGCGGCCGCCGCGAAAGTCACCTCGTCGATGCGGAGCACATCGGTGAGCAGGACCTCCGCCACCGAGACACGGTGCACCAGTTCCCGGGGGACCGTACGCGACCAGCTCAGAGCCCGCGGCTGCCCGGCGGTGCCACCGTTTCGAGCGACCATGCCCTCAGCACACCGCAGTTCAATGCGTCCCGCACATCGAAGCGGCTCCGCGGACGGGGACGAGGCGTTACATTGCGTGCGAGCAAAAGGGACACGACAATCTCGGAACGGATTGCGACGCGTGCAGGCGAAATTGACACGGCAAACCTTGTTGGAAACCGCGGCACATTTGTTCGATGAGCGCGGTTATGCCGGAACGAGCATCAGCGACATCAGCGCACTGGCCGGACGCACCAGCGGGGCCATCTACTTCCACTACACCAGCAAGGAAAAGCTCGCGCTCGCGGTCATCGAAGAGCATTTCGCGTCATGGCCGCGCATGATCGATCGCCATCGGTCCGCCGGTCGTCCGGCCCTGGAAAAGCTGGTCGCGCTCAGTTTCACGGTCGCCCGCGCCTTCCGCGACGATGTCGTCGTCCGGGCCGGCTCCCGCCTCTGGATGGAACGCAAAGCCATCCCGGCGCCCCTTCCCGCCCCGTTCGTGGGCTGGATCGAGGTGGTCACCGAACTCCTCACGGAGGCGCGCTCCCAGGGCGAACTGGCCCCCCGTGTCGTGCCGGCCACCGCCGCGCACAGCATCGTCTGCGCCTTCTTCGGCCTGCACACCGTCTCCGACGCCCTGGACGGCCGTGCCGACATCGAAGAGCGGCTGCGCGAACTGTGGCTGCTGCTGCTCGAAAGCCTCCAGGCCCAGCCGGACGCGGCCGGTCTGCTCGCCCGCGTGTGCGCCGACGACTCCCCCGCCACCGTGCCGAACGGGAGTGTGCCCCCGCCCAGTCCCACTCCGGACGAACCCGAGAGGATCGACACGTAGCGCTCCCGCCGCCCGCGTCGTGCACGCTTCGCCGGACGAGGCGGTCGCAGCCGGTACGGGCGTGACGCTTCGTGTGGTGGGCCCTGGGCCGGTACGGCGCGTGACGCTTCGAGTGGTGGGCCCGGACGGGACGGGTGATGCTGCCGTACAGGGGCTGAACTCAGGCGGCAAAGCTGCGGGCGTTCGACGTGCCCGGCGTCCCCCCGGCGCGTGCGCCGCCATCCACCGGAAGGACCGAGCATGCCCGTATGCACGACCCGTGACGGCGTGGACATCTTCTACAAGGACTGGGGTCAAGGACGCCCCGTCGTGTTCATCCACGGCTGGCCGCTCAACGGCGACGCGTGGCAGGACCAGCTCAAGGCCGTGGCGGACGCCGGCTTCCGCGGCATCGCCCATGACCGCCGCGGACACGGGCGCTCCACGCCGGTCTGGCACGGTTACGACTTCGACACCTTCGCCGACGACCTCAACGACCTGCTGACCCACCTCGACCTGCACGACGTCACCCTGGTGGCGCACTCGATGGGCGGCGGCGAACTGGCCCGCTACATCGGCCGGCACGGCACCGGGCGGCTGCGCTCGGCGGTACTGCTCTCGGCCGTTCCCCCGGTGATGGTCAAGTCCGACACCAACCCCGAGGGGGTGCCGGACGACGTGTTCGACTCGATCAAGAACGGCATCCTGCACGAGCGCTCGCAGTTCTGGAAGGACACCGCGGAGGGCTTCTTCTCGGCCAACCGCCCCGGCGACAAGGTCACCCAGGGCAACAAGGACGCCTTCTGGTACATGGCCATGGCGCAGACCATCGAGGGCGGCGTGCGCTGTGTGGACGCCTTCGCCTACACGGACTTCACCGAGGACCTGAAGAAGTTCGACATCCCCACCCTGGTCGTCCACGGTGACGACGACCAGGTCGTCCCCATCGACGCCACCGGCCGCAAGTCGGCCGAGATCATCGCGGACGCCGAGCTGAAGGTGTACGAGGGCGGCTCCCACGGCATCGCGATGGTCTCCGGCGACAAGGAGAGGTTCAACAAGGACCTGATCGAGTTCCTGCGCAGGTGACGATCACGGCGTCCGCGACACCACCGTGGCCTCCACCGCCCGTCGACGGGCGGTGGAGGCCACGGTGGTGATCAGCCGGGTGCGGGGCCGGCACACTCGTGGTGCCGGAGTCGCCGGGCGAGGTCGCCGGGCGAAGTCGCGAGGCGAGGGAAGTGCGCGCCGGGCGCCGGCGCGCGGGGAGCGGGTGGGCGGCGACGGGTGCGAGTAGCGACGGGAGCGGCGGGCGGCTCACGCCTGCCGTTCGGACTCCGCGGCGGCCGGTTCCCCGTCGGGTCCCTTGAGAAGTCCTTCGCTGGTGGCGAAGTAGAAGACGGGAAGGATGACGAAGACGGCGATGGCCAGTACGGGTGCGACGAACGCGCCGAGGAGCCCGGCGGCGCCGTAGGCGAGGGCGCCGGCCCAGGAACGCAGCCGCCCGTGCCGTACGTAGGACTCCTCCACGTCCGGTTGCAGCACCTCGGGTCGCCGGGCGAGCTGGTGGTAGAAGGCGACCCAGCTCAGGCACATGGCGGCGGCCAGCCCGGCGTAGAGCGCGACGGCGACCCGCGCGTCCGCCCCCTCGGGGTCGGCCTGGAGCGCGTCCGCGACCACCGCCGTGGGGAACGACAGCGCCGCCGTGGTGAACAGCAACAGCAGGTTGGCGGCGTGCAGTCCCCGGTCCATGACCTTGATCCGGACGAAGGCCTGGTGGTGGTTGAGCCAGATCACCGAGACGTAGCCGAAGGACGCGAGGTAGCCGAGGTAGGAGGGCCACTGGACCAGCAGGGCGTGGCCGAGACCGCCCGGGCGGTGTGGTGGGTCGGCCAGACCGAGGGCCAGCAGCGTGACCGCGATGGCCAGCACGCCGTCGCTGAACGCCTCGGCGCGGGAGGTGTCGGAGCGGGAGAATCGGTGGAGGCGGGTGCGGGACACGCTGGCTCCTCAAGTGCTTGCCGGTACCGGGGAACAAGTGGGCCGCCGAGCTGTCGCCGGTACGCCGGGCCGGCATCGGGGCGGAGGTGTTCCGCCCGGCCACCACCCGGTGCGGCCGTCCCGGCCGCCGCGAGCGTGCGCGCGGCGGCGTCGGGTGCCGCTCACTGGCCGGTTCGTCCGCCCCGGGACGGGACGGCCGCCCCCGGGGTACGCCGTCCCGTCGAAGGTACGGCAGCGTCGCGGCGTCGCCGGTGCGTGTGCCGTGGGGAAACCGCCGGCCCGCACGCGAGGTTAGAGCCCGACGGGCGGGGCGGCTTGCCTCTCCGTGCCCCGGGCGTGGTCTGTCCGCGCCCACACCCCTGCCGCCCGGGGCCCCGGGACCACAGGACCACAGGACCACAGGACCACAGGACCACAGGACCACAGGACCACAGGCACCGGGCGGGACCGTAGCTCACCGCGTGGGGTTCTGCTCCCGCGCCTTGTCCCGCTCCCGCTCATCGAAACGGCGCCGCGCGGCCTCGATCTCGTCCAGGTGGCGGCGGGTCCAGGCGCACATGCCGTTGACCGTCTCGCGCAGGGCCCGGCCCGCCTCGGTGAGCCGGTAGTCCACCCGGGGCGGCACCGTCGCGTACACCGTCCGGTGCACCACTCCGTCCCTCTCCAGCCCTCGCAGGGTCTGCGTGAGCATCTTGTGGCTGATGCCCTCCACCTCGGTCCGCACCTCGGTGAACCGCAGCGTCCGCGATCCCAGGACGTTGATGATCAGCAGAGCCCACTTGTTGGCCACCCCCGCGAAGATCTCGCGTGCCAGGGAGTCGGCGCGCGTCACGTCCGTGTCCTCGGGCGCGCGCCCGGTCCGCTCGGTTTCCATCAGGTGCCTCTCTCACCGAGAAGTGCGTTCTTCCAGGTCGGAGCATACTCACCTACGGTTTCCCAGTAACCGGAAGAGACCGTGGGGAGTTCCGTCATGACCATCCTGAAGACATACGCCCGCCTGTGGACCGACGACCTCGACGGTGCGCTCCCCCTGCTGGAACGGCTCACCGGCGAACAGCCTCATCTGCGGCTGGCGTTCCACAAGGTCGGCCTCGCCGCCATCGGTGACTTCCTGGTCATCGGCGGACCGGCCGAGGAACGCGCGAAATACGGTCATGCCTCGGCCACCGTCGTCGTCGACGACCTCGGCGCCCTGCGCGCCACGCTGGAGTCCGCCGGAGCCGTCCTCACCACCCCGGTGACCGGCGGCCCGACGGGACGGTTCCTCTACGCCCGGCACGCGGACGGCGCGAGCATCGAGTACGTGGAGTGGGACCAGGAACTGGTTCGCAGGCTCCTCCCCGCGTCACCGTGACCGGGCGAGGCGGCCGGCCGCCACGGGACCGTGTGTTCCGTGCCGCGCGGTTCGCCGGACCCGCGGAGCGCACCGCCGGGCCCCCTCGCCCGTTCGGGGCCGTGCGGGCCCCCTCGCCCGTTCGGGGCCGTGCGGGCCCCCTCGCCCGTTCGGGGCCGTGCGGGCCCTCTCGCCCGTCGGGGCCGACGGGTGCCTTCCCTGTTACCCGTCGGGGCCGTGCGGGCGCCTCCCGCGTCACCTGTCTCGGGCCGTGACGGGCGCCTTCCGGCCGTCACTGTGCGGCGGCGCGTACGGCCGCGTGGACCGCACGGGCCAGACGGGCGCCCCACAGCGAGCGAGGGCCCGCGAAGGAGTGTGTCTCGCCGCCGGCCACCGGAGTGCGAGCCGCGACGCAGACGGCGTCGGTGGGGGTGCCGGAGCAGTCGTACCCCGCGTCGAGCAGCGCCTGCACCTTGGCCTCCGTGGCGGTGGTCACCGCGTTCACCAGCGCGGCGTCGGTCAGCGCCACGGGGAGCGCGACGACGATGTTGACCGTGCCCGGCTCGGCCGGCCCGGCCGTGCCCGGCGCCGGGGAGGCGGCCCAGCCGCGCACCCCCAGCCCCGCGGTGACGACCGCCTCGACACCGCCGTCGTGCGCGTGGCCGTACGCCTGGACGTCGGCGGCCGTCATCAGGCCGACTCCCGGCCCGTGCGCCCCGGCGCCGTGGGCCAGGTCGGCCAGGTGCCGCTCGGGGTCGGTACGGCGGTAGCCGTGGGCGACCTGGGCGTTCAGCACCCAGGTCCGCTCGCCGATGCCTCCGCCGAGGACGGCACTGCTGATCATCCGCCAGCCGGCGCCGGCCCGCCAGAGCAGGGCGTGCAGCTGCCGGCCGTCCTCGGCGCGGGTCAGCCGCCGTACCGACAGCGCGCTGTCGACGGGGCGGGGCGGCGGGATGACGGTCACCGGGCTGGACTCCTCGTGGTGCGGGAACCCGGTGATCGTACGCACACGCACCCGGGCTTCAGTGCCGCCGGGTCCTCTGCGCGGCCGGGCCGGCTGCGACCCCGGGACCGGGGACCGGGGACTGGGCTGATTGCGCCCTGAACGCGCCCCGGACGGCTGACCGCAGGTCCGCCGCGCACCCCGTTGTCAGTGCCTCCTGCGACCGTGGGCATATGACGACGACCCCGCTGGAAGCCCCTCCCGACGCACTGGTCGCGGCGCTGCGCCTGCCGGTGCGCAAGACCCTCGCCGCACGGGCCGACGGCATCCGCCGGGACCTGCCCCCGCGACCGGGAACGGCCGCGGACCGCTTGGCCTGGCTGCGGTCACTGAGCCCGGAACAGGCGCGCCGCGCCGCCCTGATGGACCGCCTGGACGCCCTGTGCGAGCACATCACCGGACACCCCGCACCCGGATACTCCGACGACGACCCGATGCCGGACGCGGCCCTGCAGGAGGCCGAGGGATTCAACCGCCAGCTCACGGCGCTGATCGCCGCCTACCGCGCCACCCGGCAGCGGGCCTGACCGGGACCGCGGGACCCTGTCGTGTGCTGTTCGAGGGCCACAGGGACACGGCCCTCGCCGTCGCGTGATCATCCACCCGGCGAGGACTGGGCCCGATCACAGCCGGGTGGCCGGCCAGATGGTCACGGCCGCGGTGACGGTGAGCCCGGCGTTGAGTGCGATCCGGCGGTCTTCTCCCCTCGGGTGGACGGCGATCGCGCCGGTCTGCAGGAGTACGAAGCCGATGGCCGCGGCGGGCACCAGCGAGGGAGCGATGCCGGTCAGCGGCGGGAGGACCAGGCCGGTCGCGCCGAGCATCTCGACCGTCCCCAGCGCTCTGAGGGCAGGCAAGGGTATGTGGTCTACCCAGGCCATCATCGGTCGGAGTTGATCTCGGCTGCGGATCACCTTCAGCGTGCCCGCGTAGACGTAGAAGGTGGCGAGTGGTCCCGCGACGATCCAATAGGCGATGTCCATGGTTCCCGTTCATGGGCCTGCCGGTTGACGAGGGCCCGCTGGTTGCGTTGCCTGCCGGGCCGTGCGGTCCCGTCGGCTTCAGGTGAGATCGGTGGCGGGCTCGGTCGCGTAGCGGCTCATCGCGTCGACGTTGGCCTGTGGCGTCAGCGGCCGGCCGTCGGCGAGTAGTTCCCGGAGGTCCCGGAAGTACTGCACGTACCGGTCGGGGGTGAATGTGCTGAGCATGACGGCGGGTTGGTCGGTCAGGTTGGCGAAGGTGTGCGGGGTACCGGGCGGAACCATCACGAGGGTGCCCGTGACGGCGTCGTAGTCCTCGTCTGCGACGGTGAATCGCACGGTTCCGGACAGGACGTAGAAGCCCTCGTCGTGTCGGGCGTGGCGGTGCTGCGGCGGTCCCTGGGTGTGCGGGGCGAGAACGGACTCGGCGATCGCGAGGCGGTGCCCGGTGTGGCTGCCGTCCTCCAGGACCCGCATGCGCGTGCTGCCCAGAATGATCATCTCGCCATCGCCGGGACCCGTCAGCGATACAGCGGGGTGGGCCTGCGGCTCGCCGGTCTTCGCTTCTTCGGTCATGCTCACGAGTTCACCGCCGGAGCCCCGGGGCTGTCCAAGACCTGTCCCGCGGCGCCGATACCTCATGGGTATCGTTGCGGCGTGGAGCTACGGACGTTGCGCTACTTCGTGGCGGTCGCCGAGGAACTCCACTTCGGCCGGGCCGCCGCCCGACTGCACATGAGTCAGCCGCCGCTGAGCCGGGCGATCAAGCAGTTGGAGGCCGATGTCGGGGCCCTGCTCTTCGCCCGCTCGCCTGCCGGCGTCACGCTCACTCCGGTGGGCACGGTGCTGTTCGACGAGGCGCGGGCCCTCCTCGACCATGCCGACCGCGTCCGGCTACGCGTGAGCGCTGCGGCCGGCGTCGCGACCATCACCATCGGCATCCTGGGCGACGGTACCGACCCGGGCGTGGCCAGGCTGGCCGCCGCCTACCGCCGACACCACCCCGGCATCGACATCCGCGTCCGCGAAACCGACCTGACCGACCCGACCTGCGGGCTGCGCGCCGGACTGGTTGACGTCGCGCTGACTCGGGCGCCGTTCGACGAGACCGCCCTGACGGTGCGTGCGCTGCGAAGCGATCCGGTGGGCGTGGTCCTGCGCGCCGACGATCCGCTGGCCCGCCGCGAGCGGCTGCGGCTGGCCGAACTGGACGACCGCCACTGGTTCCGGTTCCCGCGAGGCACCGATCCCGTGTGGCAGTCGTACTGGAACGGCGGCAGGCCGCGCGAGGGCCCGGTGGTGCGCGCCGTCCAGGAGTGCCGGCAGGCCGTGCTGTGGAACGGCACGGTCGGCCTGGCCCCGCTCGGACACGGCCTCCCCGCGGAACTGACGGTGGTACCACTGATCGACATGCCGCCGAGCCGAGTGGTGGCGGTGTGGAACGAGGGTGACACCAACCCGCTGATCCGCTCCTTCGTCCAGATCGCGACCACGGCGTTCGGTCGCTGAGCACTGGCGACCGGTGCTGCCGCGGCTCGTGAGCGATCCGAACGCCGCGGTGCCATGGCATCCCGCCCCGCACTGGATCCCAGACGCTATAGCCTCCGCCTGTGATCAACAGCCGCAGCCGGATCGACAAGTCCCGCCCCCACGAGCTGCCCCACTATCAAGCGCTCCTGGACAGCACAGATTGGGCGTCGCTCACCACCGCACGCGGGACAGGCGAATCCCTGCCGACTGCGCTGGCGCGGATCCTCAGCCACGACCCGGTCGCCAGAGCCGCCGCCACCGATAACGCGCTCAGGGAAGTGACCCACCAGAACACCATCTACGAAGCCACCGTGCCCGTAGCCCTCTACCTCGCCGCCATCCTCAACCACCCGGCCATCGCGACAGACCACTTCGGCCGCGATGCCGGCATTCCTCCCCACCATCCCACCCTCGTGAGACTGCTTGAGTGGCTCAGGGGCACCGCCTACGACGCCGACGACGAGTGCGTCGCCCTCGGCGAACGCCATTTCGGCAAGGGATTCCTCGACGAGTACGGGGAGATGCGGGAGTTCCGAAACCTGCGCCCGGCGATCTTCTCCGCTGTCCATCCCCTTCTCGGCCACGGCAACGCGGAGGTACGCGACGCGGCCCTCGTCGCTGCGATCCCCCTCTCAGAGCATCCCGTTCTCACCACGCACCGGGGCGAGCTGGTCACCCACGCCCGGCGTCTGCTGGCCACCAGCACCGACCGCTACAACCGAGACCGCGTCCTGGACGCGATGAAGGCATGGGGTCACGACACCAGCGACCTGGAGAACGCGGACGACATGGCAGCCCGCGAGCGTTACGCCCGTCTCAAGGCCGAACGTGAATCCGGGTGGGCGGCCGAAGGGACAGGCGGCTCCTTCGAAGACCCACCGTTCTGACGCAGGGACGCCCGGCACCCTTTCGACGAGCACAGCCGGTGGGGAGCCTCGCCGACAACTCAGTGCGTCGCCCGACGCCGCCGGGCGAGGTGGGGCATCGCGGGCGTACCCGTTCGGGTGGGTGCGCGTGCGGGGTGTCGGTGGCGTTCATAGCCTGGTGGTGCTCGGGGTGAGTGCGAAAGGTGTGCCATGCCCCGAACGATCTGGTCCGGCGCGATCACGTTTGGCCTGGTCACGGTGCCGATCCAGGTGGTCAGCGCCTCCGAGGACCACAGCATCCGCTTCCACCAGTACCACCTGGCCGATCAGGGGCGGGTGCGCTACCGCAAGGTGTGCGAGCTGGAGGACCGGGAGGTCTCCCAGGACGAGATCGGCAAGGGCTATGAGCTGACCCGGACACAGGTCATCCCGATCACGGACGAGGATCTGAGCAACCTGCCCCTGCCCACCGCCAAGGCGATCGAGATCGACGCGTTCGTGCCGCTGGAGTCGGTCGACCCGATCCGGATCGCCGAGGGCTACTACCTCCAGCCAGCCGGCCAGGTCGCGGCGAAGCCGTACAAGCTGTTGGCCAAGGCGCTGGCGCGGTCCTCGAAGGTGGCGGTCGCCAAGTACGCCTGGTCCGGCCGCGAGCGGCTGGGGCTCCTGCGCGTACGCGACGACGTCCTGGTGCTGCACGCCATGCGCTGGCCGGACGAGATCCGCGATCCCTCCGAACTGTTGCCGGCGCCGGCCGAGGTGTCGGAGCAGGAGATCGACGGCGCGCTCGCCCTCATGGAGACGATGACCGTCGACGCGCTGGAGGGTCCCGATTTCACCGACCGGTACACCGAGGCGATCGCGCGGATCATCGAAGCCAAGCGGGAGGAGAAGCCGCTGCCGGAGGCGCCCGCGCCGGAGGAACCCGCGCAGGTGCTGGACCTGATGGCGGCGTTGCAGCAGTCGGTGCAGAAGGCCAAGGCGTCCCGGACCGGGGACACCGGCCCCGCGGAGGTGCGCGAGCTGCCGAAGCCGGCGAAGAAGGCGGCAGCGAAGAAGCAGCCGGCCGAGAAGACCGCGGCGAAGCGGACGGCCGCCCGGAAGACGGCCGAGAAGAAGACTCCGGGCCGTCGGCCCCGTACGGCGTGAGCGGACATCGGCCGGCACCGTGACATCGGAGGCGGGCGGGAACGGCTCCGGCTGCCCCATGGTGCGCGGTCCGATGAGCGCGCGACCGGCTGGGCTTGCCCTCCCCCGGCCGGTGGCACCAGCACTCGCGTGTTCGATTTTGTGTTCGATAACGTGGATGGTGGGAGGTGAAGACGATGCACAAGGACGCGTCGCGGGTTGGGCAGTCGGTGGTGATGCACGTGTGCTGCCCCGACCGGCTGCCGGAGGATGTCTACCGGGAGGTGCTGGAGCTACTGGCCGGGCTGTCCCCGGTCGTCCAGGCCCTGCCCCCGGGCTGCGCCCTCGTGGACCTGAAAGGCGCCCTGCACTACCACGGCACCGACGCCGCCCACCTGGGTGAGATGCTCCGCGTCCGGACCGTCTCGCGGCTCGGCGTCGACGTCCGGGTCGGTATAGGACCGACGATCACGGTCGCCGCGACCGCCTCCGCCCAGGTCGAAGGGACCGGTGGCGTGCTCGCCGTCGCACCGCGGCGGGTCGCGGACTGGCTCGGGCCGCTGCCGGTGCGGGCCCTGCACGGCATCGGCCCCCGTCAGGCCGCGGCGCTCCGCGACTACGGCATGCACTCCGTCGGGCGGCTCGCCGCCGTCTCCCCGGCGACCGTGCAACGCCTGCTGGGCAGGAGGGCCGGCCGCCTCGCCGCCGACCGGGCCCGCGGCGTCGATCCCCGCCCCGTCGTTCCCCAGACACTGCCGGCCTCCGCCGCCGTACGAGCGGACCGAGCCGGACGACGAGGTCGAGCAGGGCGGCGCGGACCGTGGCGCCGTCCAGGGCCGGAGCCCTCGGCCCATGACCAGGACCTGCGTGCCGTCGCCTACCGGCTGATGGACGCGGCGGGCCTCCAGCGCGCCCGGCTGACCGGCATCGCGCTGAGGGCCGAGGACCTCGTCGACGCCGGTCGGGTCACCGAGCAGATCAGCCTGGACACCACGCGAGAATCCCGTCTCATGGCCGAACAGGCCATGGACCGCGTCCGCGACCGGTTCGGCCCCGCCTCGATCGGTCCGGCCGCGGTCCTGCCCTTCCGCCGTGCCTCATGAGGAGCCTTCCGGCGCGGCCCGCTCCCGCGAGGGCGGCCGCGACCGTCCGCACGCGCGGGCCGGACCGGAAGAGCCGCCCGGCAGGACCGGCCGAGGCCGTTACCACCTGCTGCTCTCCGCCGACGGCCGGCCGGTTCAGCACGGGTGGTGGGGCCGTGAGGAGGTCGCACGGGACAAGTTCCGGCGCTGGGTCGGCGAGTACGGCGGTCTGCCCGGCGCCCGCGTCACCCTGACCGACGAGCGGACCGCCGACGTGCTGGCCACCTGGCCCGACCAGCGGTAGGCAGGCCACCGGCCCGGTCATCGGCTCGTCGCGCAGACGGGCCGCCCCGCCCTCACCGGTCCCGACGCTCCGCCCCGCCCCGGCGCCCGGTTCCCGCTCGCACGAACTCGTGGCAAGGGTGCCCGGAAGAGGCGGTCCCGCCGGGTCAACGTGCGCGCGGCCGTGGGCTGTTCTAGCGTCGAAGACGGAGGAGGCGGCCGTGCCGAGCCGGCGGCCGGCGGGGGCCTCGGTCCGCGGTCGCGCACCGGCCGCGTCCGTTGCCCGGCGTGTCGCAGCCGCCCATGCCCACCCGCGGAACCAGGTGTTTGCCATGCGCATACCGACACATGTCCTCGGTGTCCTCACCGGTGTGACGCTCGCCCTGGGCTGCGCGGCCCTCGTCGCTCCCACCGCCCAGGCGGACATCCCCGCCTGCACGAACATGGTCCGGCAGACGGGCGTCGGTGTCTCGGACGCCGTCACGGCGGCGTGCACCCGAGGGGTGCACAACGATCTGCGGGGGTGTGTGAGCGCCCTGACGGAGGCCGGGGTGCCCGGCGGCGCCGCGACCGGTGCCTGTCGTATGGCGGCCAACCCGCCGTGACGCGGCGGGCGGCCGAGGACGGCGACCGCCGACATGTCCACGCCGGCACCGGCAGGAGACCGCAGACCACTTGTCAAGAACCGGCCCGCCGACCGCGCTCCCCGCATGGGCCGAGGGGCCGGCCGGCCGTCATGGAGGTCACCCGTGTGCCGTCTTTTCGGCCTCAGCAGCGCCCCGCGACGTACGTACGCCACCTTCTGGCTGCTCGACGCCCCGGACAGCCTCAGCCTGCAAAGCCACCGCGACCCCGACGGCACGGGCCTGGGCTGGTTCGACGCGGCCGGTACGCCACACATCGACAAGGCGCCGATCGCCGCCTATGACGACCGCGCCTTCGCCCGGGAGGCCCGGCGGAAGGAGTCGGCGACCTTCGTCGCCCATGTGCGCTTCGCCTCCACGGGCAGCCTCGACATGCGCAACACCCACCCCTTCGAGCAGGACGGGCGTCTCTTCGCCCACAACGGGGTCATCGAGGGCCTCGACCGGCTCGACGATCACCTGGGCGCCGACCGGTCACTGGTGGAGGGCGACACCGACTCCGAACGGTTCTTCGCCCTGATCACCCGGGAGACCCGGCGGCACGACGGGGACGTCACCGCCGGCCTGACGCAGGCCGCCCGCTGGATCGCCGCCGAGCTGCCCGTCTACGCCCTGAACCTGATCCTCGTCACCCCGCGGGAGCTGTGGGCGCTGCGCTATCCGGACACCCACGACCTGTGGGTCCTTCGGCGCCGGGCCGGTGGCCAGCACGGCAGCCGGCACCTCGACCACAGCGGCAGCCACGGCCGCATGCGCGTCCACTCGGCGCCCCTGGCCGACCACCCCGCCGTCGTCGTCGCGAGCGAGCGCATGGACGACGCGCCCGACTGGCGCCGGATGAAGCCCGGCGAGTTGCTGCACGTCGGCCCCGATCTGCGCGTCGTCCACCGGGTCGTCCTACCGGACCCGCCGGCGCACCGGCTCACCCTCGACGATCTGCACCCCGACGCGGCCGCCTCCCAGAAGGCCGCCTGACGTACGTACGGGGTCGCCCGGGCCCGCGTACGCGAGACCGCCGAGGCCGGGCCGTCGCGCTCGCCCAGGGGACGACCCGGGGCTCGGCCCGAGGGACGGCCCGGACACAACCGTGCGGCCCGCCACGGGGACGGGCCGCACACGTTTTCGTCGGTCGTCCGGCTGGTCAGCCGCCCACGTGCCAGCTGAAACCGCCGCTCTGCGTGGCGACGGCCAGGAGGATCAGCCACAGGACGACGCCGACTATGCCGAGGACGATGCCGGCTTTCGCCATTCCGGCACCGCCCTTGGCAGCCGACTGACGCAGACCTACCGCGCCGAAGACGACTGCCAGCGGCCCCAGGACTATGTTGAGTATGAACAGTCCGACGATGCCGCAGCACAAACCTGCGATCGCCAGGCCGTTGGTGCGAGAACGAGTGGATGCGGTAGAAGATCCGCCGTAACTTGTCATCGGTACTCCCGCGCTGACGACGATCGGGCTCAACAACCCTTAAGCCTCTTTGGCTTCCCCTTGACCCCCCGTATGCCCTTCACCGCATCCTCCATGTCAACGAAAACGGCGCTCGGCATCGAGGATCAGCCCGTCGGACCGTCGCCCGCGGACTCGTCCGGGAGGAGCGGGGCCGACGCCTGTCCGGCGATGACGGTGACGCCCATGATCTGCTCGAGCCGGTTGAGGAGTGCCGCGGACAGCTCCCCGCGGGCCTCGTCCGCCGCGTCGAGTGCCCGCTTGAGGGCCTCGGCCCGGTCGTCGTCCAGCGGTTCCCGCCTGATCACCGCCGCCCGGGTCACATGCGTCAGCCGGCCGAGCGCCGTGAGGACCCGGAGCTGGTCGGGGCCGAAGGGGCCGGAAGGCGCGGCGGGGTAGCCGTAGCCGGTCTGCTGGATCCAGATGCCGTCGTGCAGCGCGTGGTCGAGGGCGGACTGCGCGCTGTTCCGGGCGGTGGTCACCGCCTCGTCGAACGCCGCGATGTCCACGAGGAGACCGAGTTCGAGGTCCTGGATGGTCCGTGCCAGGAGATCACGCCAGGTGCGCGTCGTGGTGCGCATGAGGATGATCCGTGTCGTCTCGGCCTCCCTGCGTGCCCGGCCCTCCGCCTTCGCCGCCGCCCTCCGCGCGGCCGCCGACACGCGCAGGGGGCCCCAGTAGGCGCCGGCGGCGGTGATGAGCGCCCCGCCCAGCGCGCCCAGTAAGCCGTAGACCGTCTCGGACATGGCCTGGTTCCTTCCCCGGGGAGGGAGAGCCCATGCGAACGCGCGAATCCTCCCGGTCCCTCATCCGTTCGGAGGTCTCCGCGCGGCGCGCACGAGTGGCTTCGGATGCGCGGTCCGCGCCACACGGGGACGCTCGGAACCACGGGCTTCGGGACTGACGGTGAGGGGCGATGATCGTAACGGTGGTGTCGATGCCGGAGGCAGCCGGTGTGCGTACGGACGTCACGGAGGCCCGCCGTCGGCTCGGCACCGCCCGGTTCCTCGTGGTCGACGTGGAGCTGACGGCGCAGGAGCGAGCGGAGGAGGCCGAGCCGGTGGCCCGGCTCCTCGGGCTGGGGGCCGAGGAGCTCGACTGGTTCGGCCGCGCGGACGAGCCCGTGCGCGCGGACTTCGTGGGCAGTCTCCTCGGTCTGGTCGTGCCGGTGGTCCATGACGAGCGGATCAGGCACGTCCACGCGGTGGCGAACGACCGCTTCCTGGTCACCGCGCACCAGGAACCGGCGGTCCTGGCGCCGCACATGATGGGACACCTCCGGCGGGAGCGGCCGCACGACGCCGTCGCCGTCCTCTTCCTCATGCTCCAGGAGGCCCTGACGACCTTCCGGCGCGCCGCGGTCGCGGCGCTGCTGGAGGTGGAGGAGCTCGAGGACGACATGTTCCGGCAGCGGGGCCCCCAGCAGGTGTACCGGCTGGCGCAGCTGCGCCGCCGCTCGGCCGAGCTGCACCACGCGCTGCTGCCGTACGCCCAGGTCGTGGACGAGGTCATCGGTCGCCGGCTGACGAGCCGCGACTTCCCGGAGGACCGGCAACGCCTCGCCCGTGAGTTCCAGCACGCGGCGCGTACGGTCCTCACGACCATCGAGACCTTGCAGGACGCCGCCCGGCGGGCGTTCGCCAGTTACTCGTCCCTCGTCGCGGGTGAGCAGAACGGGGTGATCAACCGGCTGGCCATCGTGTCGGTGATCTTCCTGCCGCTGTCGTTCCTGACCGGGTTCTTCGGTATGAACTTCACCTTCCTGACGAACAGGCTGGAGACGAGGGACGAGTTCTGGCTGATCGCGGTGGGGCTCCAGGCGGTCGTCCTGCTCGGCTCCCTCTACGTGCTGCACCGCACCCGCATCTGGCGCCGGCTGCGGGACGACGACTAGCCGGGCGGCGGTTCGGGCCGTCGTCCGGTCGCGGCCGGCCCCGGGTCCCGCGGCTCCGTCCGCCCGGCCGGTCAGGCGCGGCAGCGCAGCATCTGTAGTGGCGGGTTCGCGAGGAGGTCCGCTCGGAAGTCTCGCCGAACTCGTGGATGCCGGTGGCGCCGGTGGACGTAGCGGCACATCCGCTCCATCGCCGCGGTGTCCTCGGCGTGGTCGAGGCACCGCACTCCCACGGCGATCTCGAACGCGTCACATATCCCGTCGTACTGTGTCATCGCCCGACAGCGGTGTAAGGGACGTCTCGGTGCTTCGGCCGGGCCCCGCCCGGCCGTCCGCCGTCCGGGGCGGGGCGCCGGACACTGAGAGGGCGGACGGGGCGGACGGGTGCGCCGCGTCGCTACTGCTGCTCGGAGCAGGGGCCGCAGCAGGCGGGGGCCGGTTCGACGCAGACGGTGACGGAGTCGGAGTTGTTCGTGGGGTCGGGGTCCTTCTCGTTGGCGGTGACGGTGGCGGTGTTGCCGATCCGGCCGGCCTGTAGGGCCTTGGCCCGCAGGACGAGGGTCGTGGTGGCGCCGTCGGCCAGGTCGCCCACGGACCACAGTCCGGTGGCCGGGTCGTAGGAGCCGGACGTGCTGTCGGCGGACAGGAAGGTGAGGCCGTCCGGCACCTGGTCGTCGACGACGACGCCGGTGGCGTCGTTCGGGCCGGTGTTGCGGACGGTGACGCGGTACGTCACGGTCTGTCCGACGGTCACCGTGGTCGCGTCGGCCGCCTTCACCACCGTCAGGTCGGCCGCCGGCCTGACCTCCGTGACCTGTTCGTCGGAGGTGGCCGTCAGCGGTTCCGGCGTGTCCCCGAGCCTGTTCTCGTAGGACGCGGTGGCGGTGTTGCTGATCAGCTTGCCGCCGCCGGACCGCTCGATGACCACCCGGTACTCCACCGTGGTGCCCGCCGGCAGGGTCTCGGTGCTGGGCAGCCTGCCTCCTTGCGCGGCGGACGCGTCGTTGCCCAGGTGGAACACGACCTTGCCCGCCGCGGCGTCGTAGTACGCCTGGTCGTCGCCCCGCGCGTCGCTCTTCACACCGGCGTTGGGGCCGTCGACGACCCGTAGGGAGCCGGGTACGTACGCGGTGCCCTCCGGGATGCCGTCGGTCAGGACGAGGTTCTCCGCGGCGCCGCCGCCCTCGTTCCGGGCGGTGATGCGGTACGTGATGACGTCGCCCACCTCCAACGGCCCCGCCGGGATCGCGGACTTGGTCAGCTCCACATAGGCGGCGGTGCCGAAGAAGACACCGTCGAGGAAGTTGCCCACGCCGCGGTTGCCGCCGGCGGCGGAGACGGACCGGAAGGAGAAGCGGGTCGTCGTCTGCCCGGCCGGGACGGTGTAGGTGCCGGTGTAGTAACCCCACGCGGTGTTGCCGTCGGTGAAACGCCGCTGCTCCACCGGGGACCCCGGGGAGCCGATGTCCAGGGCCATCGTGTCCTGTCCCAGCCGGCCCCGGTGGTAGAGCCGCCAGTACAGCTTGGTCCCCGGCGTGGTCGGCAGGTCCTGGTAGAGGGTGGCCACCTCGTTGGCGTTGAGTTCCGCGAACTGGGCGCCCTCCGCCGACGGCACGCCGTTGAACCCCGACCGCCACAGCTCGATCATGTGGTCGGAGGCGGTGGTGAGCCAGCCCGGGACGCGCTTGGCCGCCTGGGTCTGCGAGGCGTCCGGCAGGATCTCGAAGGCGGTGACGGCCGGCTGCTCGAAACTGCCGTTGACCAGGGTGACCCGGAGCGGAGCGGCGGAAGGTGTGGTCACTGTTGTTCCCTTGCGTCGACATTGCTGGAGTGCGCCGCCGACCGGCGCGCTTCGCGCCCGCTGACGGAGCCGGAACACCGCACAGCGCACCGCATGCCGACGGGTACGCAAAGTGATCGCCGGACGAGTCCGGCCAACTCCGGCGTGCGGGTTTCACCGGTCCTGTCCGGGGATTTCGTGTCCCACGGTCACGCGGACCGGCGGTGATACGCCTCCGGTGTCACACAAGTGCTCTCCGGTCCCTCCGGCAACCCCAGCAGCGGCCGAAAGCAACCGGCCACCGCTCCCCCGCTCACCCATGTGCGGGCTGAACCGGCGGGCGCCTGGTTGACGCCCGAGGCCGTGTTCCCGTCGGGCCTCCCGTGTTCCGTACCCTTGCGGCATGCGCATGCGCCCCACTCTGAGCTGGACCCCCTCCGAGGACCTGCCTCCCGGCACCACGGACCTCGGCCCCGTCACCGACGCGCTGAGCGCCGGAGGTGTCGTGGTGCTCAGCGGAGCGGGTATCTCGACGGAGTCGGGCATCCCCGACTACCGGGGCGAGGGCGGCAGCCTGAGCCGGCACACCCCGATGACCTACCAGGACTTCAGCGCCAGCGGCCAGGCGCGGCGCCGGTACTGGGCGCGCAGCCACCTCGGCTGGCGCACCTTCGGCCGCGCCCTGCCCAACGCCGGGCACCGGGCCGTGGCCGCGTTCGGGCGGCGCGGCCTGCTCTCCGGCGTGATCACCCAGAACGTCGACGGCCTCCACCAGGCCGCCGGCAGCGAGGGCGTGGTGGAACTCCACGGCAGCCTGGGCCGGGTGGTCTGCCTTTCCTGCGGTGCCCTCAGCCCGCGCCACGAACTCGCGCGGCGGCTGGAGGAGGCCAACGCGGGCTTCGAACCGGTGGCCGCGGGCATCAACCCGGACGGTGACGCCGACCTCACCGACGAGCAGGTCGGGGACTTCCGCGTGGTGCCGTGCGCGGTCTGCGGCGGCATCCTCAAGCCGGACGTGGTGTTCTTCGGCGAAACGGTTCCGCCGCGGCGGGTCGAGCACTGCCGCACGCTGGTCCGTGAGGCGGCCTCGCTGCTGGTCCTGGGTTCCTCACTGACGGTGATGTCCGGGCTTCGGTTCGTCCGTCAGGCGGCCCAGGCCGGCAAGCCGGTGCTGATCGTCAACCGGGACCCGACCCGGGGCGACCGGCACGCCGCGACCCGGGTGGCGCTCCCGCTGGGAACAGCCCTCACCAGGGTCGCCGACCGGTTGGGCATCCCTGCCGACGGGGAGGCGGCGGCCTGACGGCGTGCCCGGCACGGGCCCGGCCCGCCCTCGTACGGCGAGCCCGCTCCGCTCCGCCTGGCGCGCGTCCATCATGGCGTCCGCGACGGCGGGTGGGCTCCGGGCGCCGGGTCCCGGCCGCCGCGCCGTACGCGGGTCGGCTGGCGCCCCGTGCGGCCGGGGTGGCTACCTGCGAGTGGGTTCCGGGCCGGTCCAGCCGGCGGTTCCGACGCAGGCTTCGTTGCCCTCGGGGTCGGCCAGCACCCAGTGCGACGGGGCGTGGGCGTCGCTCACCAGTCGGCCGCCGGCGGCGACGGCCGCCGCTATGCGCGCTTCCGCCTGGTCGTACGGCACCCAGACGTCGACGTGCATCCGGTTGCGCTGCGGGCGCGGCGTGTCCATCCGCTGGAAATAGAAAGGCGCTCCGCGGCGGTGCGGGTCGATCAGGTCCTCCGGGCTCTTCGCCCGGTCGGCGTAGCCGAGCAGCGCTCGCCAGAACCGCACCACCTCCGGTCCCTCGAGGGCGTCGACGGTGACCTGGACGGTCTGCACGGCGGACGGGTCCGCCGTGAGCCCGAGCGCGCGTGCCACCTCGGAGATGCGCCGGGCCAGTTCGACGTCCCGCTCGCTCAGTCCGTAGAAGTCGTCGGTGAGCGTGATCAGGCGCACGGTCACGCCGTCGTGCCGGACGTCGATGTCGGGGTGGCCGGCCCCTGCGCCGGGCAGTTCGCTGATCGCCCGCACGAGCCCGGCGCCGGCGGCCAGCGACCCGGTGCGGAAGTGGGCGCAGGCTCCTTCTCCCAGCACGCGCCAGTCCTCCAGGCCGGCGGTCTCGTGGAACTGCCGCGGCGGGATCCGCTCGGTCGTGCCCTGTGTGTACGTCATGTGAGCAAGGTAGTGGGTGGGTCTGACAACGCCGTCAGGCCGGTGGCGGACCGTCGTGCAGGATCCGCTGGAACAGGCGGTGGTCCCGCCAACGCCCGTTGATGTGCAGGTACCTCGGGGCGGTGCCGATCAGCTCGAACCCGTTCTTCTCCAGCACGCGTTGGGAGGGAGCGTTGTCGAGCAGCGTGGTGGCCTCGAGGCGGTGCAGTCCGATGGTGTCGCGGGCCACGTGGCAGACGCGCGCCACGCTCGCGCCGGCCAGCCCCCTGCCCTGCCGGTCCGCTGCCACCCAGTAGCCCAGATAGGCGCTGCAGAAGGGGCCGAACGTCATCCCGGAGAGCGTGACGGTGCCGACGATCGTGCCGGCGCTGTCCAACACCCAGGGCACGGACCGCCGTTGCGCGCATTCCCGCAGCCGCTCGGTGATGCGTTCGGCCTGGCCGTCGGCGGTGAAGAAGCTGTCCGGGCGGTGAGGTTCCCACGGGGCCAGGTACTCCCGGTTGGCCCTGTAGGCGAAGCACAGCGCTTCGGCGTCGTCGACGGAGACGAGCCGCAACAGGACGCCACCGGGCAGCGCTTCGGGAGGGATGAGCACCGGATGACTGTAGCGCGCGGGAACGGACGGTGACGGCGCGCCGGGGCGGCGTACGCCGACGCGGTGTCGGGGTACGCCGCCCCGGGGTGGGGGTGGGGGCCGGTCCGGTGGTCCGGAGCCTCGTGGCCGTTACGTCGGATCGCGGTCGAACCGAGCCCTGGACCAGAGGTAGCCGAGTGCGGCCAGCCCCAGGCACCAGACGACGGCCAGCCATCCGTTGTCGCCGATCCGGGTGCCGAGCAGCAGCCCGCGCAGCGTTTCGATCGCCGGGGTGAACGGCTGGTACTCGGCGATCGGCCGGAACCAGCCCGGCATCGCGTCGACCGGTACGAAGGCGCTGGACAGCAGCGGCAGGACCATCAGCGGCAGGGCGTTGTTGCTGGCCGCCTCGGCGTTCGGGCTGGACAGGCCCATGCCGACGGCGATCCAGGTGAGCGCCAGGGCGACGAGCGCCAGCAGGCCCAGGGCCAGGAGCCATTCCAGGGCGCCGGCGTGGACGGCCCGGAATCCGATGGCCACCGCCACGGCCCCGACGAGGACCACGCTCAGCACGCACTGGAGCACGCTGCCCACCACGTGTCCGATGAGCACCGACCCGCGGTGGATCGCCATCGTGCGGAAGCGGGCGATGATGCCCTCGTTCATGTCCATGGCGACGGACACGGCGGTGCCGATCGTGGTGCCGCCGATGGTCAGCATCAGGATGCCCGGGACGAGATACGCGAGGTACGCGGACCGGTCCCCTCCGCCGCCCCCGATGCCGGCACTCATCACATCGCCGAAGATGTAGACGAAGAGCAGCAGCAACATGACCGGCGTGAGCAGCAGGTTGAGCGTCATGGACGGGTAGCGCCGCGCGTGCAGCAGGTTCCGCCGCAGCATCGTGGTCGAGTCGCGTACGGCGAGGGCGAGGGAGCTCATCGGGCGTCCTCCTCGATCCGGTGGGCCCGGCTCGGCGCGGCGCCGCCGGTCAGGGCGAAGAAGACGTCGTCGAGGTCGGGGGTGTGCACGGTCAGCTCGTCCGCCTCGACGCCGGCCGAGTCGAGCCGGTCGAGGACGGTGCGCAGCTCGCGCTGGCTGCCGTCGCTGGGGATGCGCAGCGCCAGGGATTCGTCGTCCCGGGTGGCCTCGCGGAGCGCGGTGGCGGCGTCGCGGTAGGCGGCCGGGTCGGTGAAGCGGAGCCGGACGTGTCCGCCGGGGATGAGCCGCTTCAGTTCCTCCGCGGTGCCCTCGGCGGCGATCCGGCCGCCGTCGAGCACGGCGATGCGGTCGGCGAGCTGGTCGGCCTCCTCCAGGTACTGGGTGGTGAGGAGGACGGTGACGCCGCCGGTGACCAGTTCCCGGATGATCTGCCACATGGTGTGCCGGGAGCGCGGGTCGAGTCCGGTGGTCGGCTCGTCGAGGAAGATGACGCGTGGGCCGCCGACCAGGGTCATGGCGATGTCGAGGCGGCGCTTCATGCCTCCGGAGTAGGTGGAGGCGGGCTTCTTCGCGGCCTCGGCGAGGTCGAAGCGCTCCAGCAGTTCGGTGGCGACCCGTTGTCCCTCCCGTCGGGGAAGGTGGTGCAGGTCCGCCATGAGGAGCATGTTCTCCTCGCCGGTGATCAGTCCGTCGACGGCGGAGAACTGTCCGGTGACGCCGATGGCGGCGCGTACGGCGTGCGGGGCGGTGGCGAGGTCGTGGCCCGCGACCTGGGCCTGGCCGCCGTCGGCGGTGATGAGCGTGGACAGGATCCTGACGACGGTGGTCTTGCCGGCGCCGTTCGGGCCGAGCAGCGCGAAGACGGAACCGGCGGGGATGCGCAGGTCGACGCCGTCGAGCACGGTCTTGTCGCCGTACGACTTGCGCAGACCGACGGCGGAGACGGCGGCGGGTGGCCGCCCACCGCCCATTCTGGGCGTGGGCATGACAGATGAAGACATGGAGCCCTCCGTTCGAAGGCTGAAGTGACCGGGGTGAAGTGACCGGGGTGAGGGGCGGGGCGAGGGAGCGGGTCGGCGGGGCCGGCGCTCAGGGGCGGGCGCGGCGGACGTCGATGTTGCCGTACCGGGTGCGGGCGCGGACCATGACGGTGCCCTCGGTCTCCTGCGGGGTCTCGGACGCGGTGAGCGCGTTGCGCACCTGGCCGGAACCCGAACTGACGTCGAGCCAGGCCGCCGTGCCCTCGCGGACGCCGACCTCGATGGCGCCGTAGGAGGTCTCCAACTGGACGTTCCCGGCGGCCACCTCGCCCACCCGCAGGGTGCCGTGGGCGGTGGTGGCGGTGACCGAGCCCTCGGCCCGCGCGATGTCGATGTCGCCGTTGGCACCGCTCACCCGCAGCTCGCCGGTCGCGGCGCCGACGGTCGTGCCGCCGTGCGAGTTCTTCAGGACGGCGGGGCCGTCGACCAGGCCGACGCGCAGACTGCCCGAGCTGGTGGTGATCTCGGCCGCGCCCTCGATCCGGTCCACGGTGATCGAGCCGTGGGAGGCGGTCAGCCGGAGCGGCCCGGTCGCGTCGAGCCGTACGTCGCCGGACGAGGTCTTGACGTGGACCTCGCCGAGCCGGCCCTCGCCGAGGACCTGGGCCCAGGCCCCGGTCATGTCGACGTGCGAGCCCGTGGGCAGTTCGACCGTCACGTCGACGGTGCCGGTGCGTCCGAGCAGGTAGCGCTGCTTGGGCGTCGTGACGGTCAGGACGCCGCTCGCGTACGTGACCTCGGTCTGGTCGGCCGCCCGTACGTCCTGGTCCTTCTTCGGATCGCGGGGCCGCACCACGACGACGGTGTCGGGACGGTCGCCCGCGGTGAACTGGATGGAACCGGCCTCCACGCGCGCGGTGACCGAGATCGGTTCAGGGGTGTCGAAAGAAGGCATGACTGTCCCGTCCTCTTGGGTCTTCAGGGCGTCCCCGCTGGTGGGACGTGGTGTAGGTGGGTAATGCGGGCTACGGGCGCGGTCAGCGCACCCAGCCCGTGAAGCTCTGTCCGACGGTCCGGCTCCGCTCCGTCACGCGCGGCCGGGCGCCGCCGTCCTCGACCGCGGCGGACACGGCTCGCACCAGCCACGCGTTGACCGACAGGCCCTCGCGGTTCGCCGCCTCCTCGGCACGCGCCTTGAGGGGGGCCGGCAGGCGGAGGTTGACGCGTGCGGTGCCGCCCTCCTCGCCCGCGGCGGGCGGCTGTGCCGCGGGCGGTCCGCCGGGCGTCACGGCCGCTTCGGCGGGGCCGTGCTCGGCGGGCGGCGGCGTGACCACGAAGTCGGGGTCCAGCCCGCGCAGTCGTACGTCGACCGAGCCGGGGGCGAGCTCGCGGGTGATCTCGTCCATCGCGGCGGAGAGCACGTGGAGCATCGTCAGACGGGCCGCCGACTCCAGCGGGGCGGTCAGCCGCCCGGCCAGCTCGCGGGCTTCGTCCCCGCCGGCCTCGGCGGCCACCGCGAGTTCACGGCGAAGGGTGTCGACATACGGGGTCAGGTCCATAACGCCATCATGGCACCACTATGGCGCCACACGCAAGCCCGAACGGCATCCGGACAGCGTTCGGGCGGTGCCGGACGGGCGAAGGGAGTGGTAGCGAGCACGCTGACCTGCACAGACGGACAGCGGGACGACTTTGACGACCGTGACATCACGTCTCCTTCCATCCGCCCTCCGCAACGAAGGTGCCACCACATGGCATCGCATGGCACCACCTGATGCCACGCAGTGCGAAGGTGGCGCCATCTTCGCCTCGGCGGGGGGTAACCCCCGGCGGACGGTGGGGGTGGGCGTGGGGTGCCGAGGGTGGCTGGCAGGCTTCTTCCGGGCACACCCCCGTCACCAGAATCCCGGGTATGACGATCTCTCCCAGCGCCTCCGCCCCACCCACCGGCTCCGGAGTCGACGAGGGCACCGCCGGCCCCGGTGCCGGCAGCGACTTCGCCAGGCTGTCCCGGCGGATCGCCGCCGCGGGCCTGCTCGAGCGGCGCCCCGGCTACTACGCGGTGCGGCTCGGTCTGGTGACCGGGTCGTTCGCCGCCGGCTGGACCGCCTTCCTCGCCCTCGGGGACACCTGGTGGCAGCTGGCCGTGGCGGCCTTCCTGGCCCTGGTCTTCGGGCAGGTCGCCCTGGTGGCGCACGACCTGGCCCACCGGCAGGTCTTCCGGCGGCGCCGGCCCAGCGAGATATCAGGACGGCTGTTCGGCAACCTCGGCATCGGCATGAGCTACGGCTGGTGGATGAACAAGCACACCCGGCACCACGCCCATCCCAACCACGAGGAGCTGGACCCCGATGTCGCCCCGGACATCCTGGTGTGGTCCGCCGGACAGGCCCGCGCCAGCCGGGGGCTGCCGCGTCTGCTCGGGGGGCACCAAGCCCTGCTGTTCTTCCCGTTGCTCACCCTGGAAGGCTTCAACCTGCACGTGGCGAGCCTGCGGGCGCTGTGCCGGCCCGGCATGAGGAACCGGCCGCTGGAGGGGGCGCTGCTCCTGTTGCACATCGCCGCCCTGCTCTCCGCCCTGTTCCTGGTACTTCCCCCGGGCAAGGCGGTGGCGTTCCTCGCCGTGAACCAGTGTCTGTTCGGCGTCTATCTGGGGTGCACCTTCGCCCCCAACCACAAGGGCATGCCGACGATCACCGGTGACCAGCGGCTCGACTTCCTGCGGCGCCAGGTGCTCACCTCCCGCAATGTGCGCGGCGGCCGGTTCACCGACGTGATGCTCGGCGGGCTCAACTACCAGATCGAGCACCACCTGTTCCCGAGCATGCCCACGCCCCATCTGCGCCGGGCCCGGGTGATCGTGCGGCAGTACTGCGCCGAGATCGGAGTCCCGTACCACGAGACCGGACTGATCCGGTCCTACCGTGAGGCGCTGGCGCACCTGCACCGCGTGGGCGAGCCGATCAGGCGGCGGCGCGCGGCCTGAGGGGCGGGAGGCAGCGGGTGTGCGGGCCGTGAGGCACGAGTTCCCCTCCGCGCCGTCGCGCGGAGGGGAACCGGCCGGACGGGCGGGCGGCGGGCGCCCGGCGCGAGCGGTGTCTCAGCTCGTCGGAGCCGAGGCCCGGCGCGGCAGCTTCCAGTTGGGACGCGGGAAGTGGCAGGTGTAGCCGTTCGGGTAGCGCTCGAGGTAGTCCTGGTGCTCGGGCTCGGCCTCCCAGAAGTCGCCCACGGGCTCGACCTCGGTGACCACCTTGCCCGGCCACAGGCCGCTCGCCTCGACGTCCGCGATGGTGTCCAGGGCGACGCGGTGCTGCTCCTCGTCGGTGTAGAACAGGGCGGACCGGTAACTGCGGCCGATGTCGTTGCCCTGGCGGTCCCTCGTGGTCGGGTCGTGGATCTGGAAGAAGAACTCCAGGATGTCGCGGTAGGAGGTGACCGAGGGATCGAACAGGATCTCGATGGCCTCGGCGTGGTCGCCGTGGTTGCGGTAGGTGGCGTTCGGGGTGTCACCACCGCTGTACCCGACGCGGGTGGACTCCACGCCCGGCTGCTTGCGGATCAGGTCCTGCATGCCCCAGAAGCAGCCGCCCGCCAGGACTGCTCGCTCGGTTTCCGATGTCATCGGTCGCTCCCTCTTGTTCGAGCCGCGGTCCGGTGCGGTCGTTGGCGTTCGGTTCTCACGTGCACCCAGCTTATTACGGGTCGTACGGTTCCTACCCGCTAGTAGGCGACGGGCGGGGGCCGACCGCGTCCGGCCGGGGCCCGGACCGGTCCGCAGGCCGGGGCTACGCGGGGCGGTACAGGCGCCAGACCACCTCGCCGCCGCTGTCCGAGGGGCTCGCGGGAGGTGACGCCGGCTCGTCGTGGACCCGGGTGAACCCCAGCCGGCGCGGAACGGCGCCGCTCGCGGTGTTGGCGGGATCGTGCGCGATCTCCAGGTACTCCACGTCCGGCAGGGCGAACATCTCGGCGGCCAGGGCCGCCGTCGCCCTGGTGGCGATGCCGCGACCGGTGGCGGCGGGGTGCAGCCAGTACCCCATCCTGCGCCCTCGGGGATCGGTCCAGCGGTAGGTCTGGCACATGCCGATGAGCGAGCCGTCCGCGCTGATGGCGTAGTTGTACGTCTCGCCGGTCGCCCAGTTCGCCTCGGACCTGTCGAGGAAGTCCCGGGTGCGCTCCTCGCTGTACTGCTCGACCCACGACATCCACGGGCGCAGGTGGTCCACGGACTCCTCGATCAGCCTGAACGCCGCGGCCACGTCGCTCCGTCCCCGCCAGCGGCGCAGGACGAAGTCCCCGCACCCGATGACCCGCCCCGGTCGCTCCATGGCGGCCATGATTGTTTCGCGGGGCGGGTCACCGCAATGGGCCGTGCGGAACCGGCCGGTGTCTACGCGGAGCCCCGGCAGACCTTCCGGTAGGGGACGTCCGCCAGGTACATCCGCCACTGCGCGCGGGACAGTCCGCCCCCGGCGCGGCGGCACACCGTGTCGGTCAGGCGCTCGGGGTCCAGGACGACGTGCTGGAGTGTGACGTGTTCGCCCGCCGCGTACAGGTCGCCGGCGTCGGCGGTGAAGGCCAGGGACAGGACGCGGTCGCCGGCCGTGGGCAGGTCGGTGCCGAGCAGCTGGCGGGATTCGACGTCCCAGAGCCGCACCGTGCCCTGCGAGCCGGCCGCGGCGAGCACGGTGCCGTCCGGGGAGAACGCCAGCGCGGTCGGCTCCTCCTGCCCGCCCGTGGCGCCCCGGAAGAAGCCGCCGGGCAGCACGCCCAGCGAGGTGGCGCGCTCGGTGTCCCACAGCGTGATGCCCCCGTCGGTGGCGGCGAGGGCGACACGGCCGCCGTCGGGGCTCAGGGCGCTGACGCACAGGCAGTCCCCCGTCATCCGCTGCGGGCCGTGGCCGTTGGTCGGCAGCAGGGCTCCGCTGCTGGTCAGCAGGACGCCGCCGTCTGCGGAGAGGGAGCTGATGGAGTCGCCGGTCCCGTCGTCACCCTTCGCGCCACGGCGGGTCACGGTTCTCAGCTTCCGTCCGCTGCCGGCGTCCCAGACGGTCACCGTGGCGTCGTCGCTGTCGGTGGTCAGCAGTTCCCGGCCGTCCGGGCCGAGGGCCAGCCCGGTCGGGAACGCGTCGCCGCGGTAGGGCCTGAACTCGGTGAGCCTCCGGTCGCGCACGGTGTCCCAGACCGTGATCCGCGTCGGTTCGTCCATCAGGTCGGCCGGGCCCGAGCCGAAGGCGAGGCGACGGCCGTCGGCGCTGAGCGCCATGATCGCGGGATCGGGTCCGAGCGCGTTGCCGGCGGCCTTGGGTGGTCCGGCCGTGATCGTGTACCGCGGCCGGCCGGTGTGCCCGTCGAGGATGCGGGGCCGGGGGGAGCCCTGGTCGCGGCTGTCCAGGACGGCCAGCACCGAGCCGTCCGCGCTGAGGGCCGCCTCGGCGACGGCTCGCGGGTTCCAGCGCGGCCGGAGCACGCTGTCGATGTCGAGGCTGTGGACGACGGTCCCGCCGTCCGAGGCGTCGGCGGTGTAGCGCAGCACGCGGCCGGCGGTGTCGATACGGACGTCGCGCGGCTGGATGTCGGTCAAGGGGTGGCGCAGCACGGGGGCTTCGGGGCGGTCCAGCCGCCACAGCAGGATGTCGTTGCCGCCCACCCCGGCCAGCAGCCTGCCGTCGGTGCTGAAGACGGCGCTGGTCGGCGCGGTTTGCGCGAGTTTCGGCAGCGCGGTTCCGGTGCGGACCGTGACGCGTCGCACTCCGGTCGTGTCCACCATCGCCAGGGTGCGGCTGTCGGGCGAGAACTGGAGCCCGGCGTCCGGGCCGCAGGCGGGCCGCTTGCGCCAGGCCGTGTCGACGCGGCGTCGCGTCCGCATGTCCCAGACGTTGACGCCGCCCTGGACGCAGACCGCCACCAGGCGGTTGTCCGGGCTGACGTCGCCGCTCTCGGACTCCTCCAGCGCGGCGGAGGAGTGGGCGAACAGGCGACGCCCGCCCGCCGCGTCCCACACCTCCAGGCGGTCGCCGGTGACGAACAGCAGGGCGTGTCCGGCGGCGCTGAAGCCGGACCAGGACCCGACGCCGATCGCCGCGGTCACCCAGGGTCCGCCGGACCCGTCCGGGCGCGCGGCGACCCCGTCGCCCGGCGGGCGTTCCCAGGACAGGTCGGGCATGTCGCCGGAGGGTCCCACGGCACCGGACCGGAACCGGCCGGCGCGGGTGTCCCACAGCCGGACGCGCGTCCCCTCCTGTCCGGCCGGCAGGGCCAGGTAGCGCCCGTCAGGGCTGACCTGGGCCATGGCGACGTCGTCCGGGTCACCGGGTATCCGCCGGCTGTCGAGCACCCGGTGCGTGCGCAGGTCCCGGCGGACGAACCTGCCGTCGCCGACGCTGACGAGGGTCCGTCCGTCCGGGGCGAACTGTTCGACGTCGGCGGCGGGCACCGTGAACGTGGGCAGGTCGTGCTGGGCGAGTGCGCCGACGAGCTCGGAGCGTGTCTCCGGGGTCCGGCTGAGCCGCCAGGCGGCGACGCTCAGCCGCAGCGCCGTGCGCGGGTCGGTGGTGCGCAGACCGGCGGCCGTGGTGGCCGCGCGACGGGCGGCGGCGGCGAGCTGCCGGCGCTCGCTCGTGCCGTGCTGCTGCCAGGCCATGGCTCCGGCCACCAGGGCCAGCACCAGCAGCACGGAGACCGAGCCGACCAGTCCGCGCAGCCGTCTGCGTTCGCGGGAGCGCGTGGCCGTGCCGGCGGCGAGGAAGTCCCGTTCGGTCGCGGTCAGTTCCCGGTCGCGGTCGGCCGGCACGAACGCCTCGGCGGCCTCGGCCAGCCGCGTGCCCCGGTACAACGCCCCGGGCTCCCGGCCCAGTTCGTGCCACGCCTCGGCCGCCTCGGTGAGCCGGCGCAGGATCCGCAGCCGGTGCCGGTCCTCCTCGATCCAGCCGCGCAGCCGGGGCCAGGCGGTGATGAGTGCCTCGTGGGCGAGGTGGACGGTGTCCCCGTCGAGGGTGACCAGCCGGGCGCGGGCGAGGCGTTCGAGGACGGTGTCGACGGCATCCGCGGAGTGCGGGCCGTGGGTGCGCAGTTCGGCGCGCTCCACCGGCCGGCAGGTGTCGGCGGTGCCCTCGCCGGGCGCGATCAGGCGCAGCAGCACCCGTCGTACCAGCCGGGCCTGGCCGTCGGAGAGCCCCGCGTACAGGTCCTCCGCCGTCTGGGCGATGGCGCCGCGTACTCCGCCGGCCGCCTCGTAGGCGCGCAGGGTCAGGGTGCGGCCGGAGCGCCGCCGCCAGGTCTCCAGCAGGGCGTGCGACAGCAGGGGCAGGCCGCCCGGCTCGCCGGCCACCTCCTCCACCAGCTGTGCGGTCAGCACCCGTTCGACGGTGAGGCCGCGTGCCACGGCCGGCTTGACGACCGCCTCGCGCAGCTCCTCGCGGTCCATGACCGGCACCGGGACCGCCGCGTCCCGCAGCACCCGGGCCAGTTCGGGGTGTTCCAGGCAGCGGCCGTAGAAGTCGGCCCGCACGCCCAGCACCACGCGCAGCCGGCTGCCCGGCTCCCGGGCCGCCAGCAGCAGGTCGATGAACCGGGCGCGTTCCCGCGGGTCCGGGCAGAGGGTGAAGACCTCCTCGAACTGGTCGACCAGCACGAGGGTGTCGCCCGGGTCCCCGGTGGGCCGCAGTCTGTCCGCGTGGGTGCGCACCGGGTGCGCGCCGGGGGTGAGGACGCGCAGGGCGGCGGGGCGCAGGGCGGTGTCGGTCGTGGTGCGCAGCCGGGGTATCAGCCCGGCCCGCAGCAGGGAGGACTTGCCGCTGCCCGACGGTCCCAGCACCACCGCGCACCGGTGTCCGCGCACCAGCTCGACCAGATCGTCCACGAGCTGGTCCCGGCCGAAGAAGACCGCCGCGTCGTCCGGTTCGAACCGGGCCAGACCCCGGTACGGCGACTCCCGCACGTCCTGGTCCTCCCGGGGGAGGGCGGCCAGCTCGTCGGCCACGGCCCGCCGGCGCCCCTCCCACTCGTCGGGATCCCCGCCGCACGCGATGACGTACGCCCGCGTCACCTCCGGCGTCGGCAGCCGTTCGCCCGCCGCCGCCTGGGAGAGGGCCGCGGCCGAGTACGGCGTCCGCTGCGCCATCGCGCGGTACGTCGGTCCGCCGGCCCGCGCCCGCAGGTCCCGCAACCCGACCGCGAACCGCTGAAGAGGCCCCGACTCCGGGTCGAGCGGGTTCTCCGGACGTCCCATTTCCTGTTCTCCCCCCTGCCCGCACCGGCGCCGTCCCCCGCGCCGCGCTTGTCACGGTAGGGCGCGGCCTGTGGGGCGGCCAGGCGGCGCGGCGGGTCCGGCGCGTTGATTACGCGCACGAACAGGGGCTGCCAACCAACTCCGCGGCCGCTGGACTCGATGTCGCAGCGGCACCGCAACGGCGGGCCGGGCAGCGCCGGCCGGCTCTCGTGCGGACCGGACCGGCGTTCATTTCCCTCCGCACACCCGAGTCCGTACGTGAAGGAGCGCTCGTGACCGAGCCCGAGGAGAAGCCGCCCTATCCGGTGGGCGGCGCGGGGATCTTCGACGTCGATCCCGACCAGGACGGCGTCAGCCAGAACCCCGACGACGCGGTGACCGGAGACGTCCAGGCCCTTCCCGAAGACGTGGAGTTCTGACATGGGGAACGTACAAGGCATGCTCACCGCGGCCCGCAGGCTGCTGGGCACCACCGAGCACCCTCCCGGTTCCAACCGCAACCTGGTCACCCGGTGGTACGGCTTCACCGGGCCGTGGTGCGACATGGCCGTCTGCTACGCGGCCGCCCACTCCGACAACCTCTCGGCGATAGGCGGCAAGTACGCGCTGACCACCGCCCACGCCCGCGCCTTCCAGAACAAGGGCCGCTGGCACTACGGCATCGGCGGGATCCGCCCGGGTGACATCGTCTTCTTCGACTGGTCCGGCTCCCGCTCCATCGGTGCCATCGACCACGTCGGCATCGTCGAGGCGGTCCACTCCAACCGCACCATCACCACCCTGGAGGGCAACACCTCCGACGCGTTCCGCCGCAGGCGGCGCAGCTCGGCCTGTGTCGTGGGCTACGGCCGCCCCGCCTACGGGAGCGGCGGTGCACCGATGCCCTCCGGTGACGGCATCCTGCGGCTCGGCTCGAAGGGCCAGGCCGTCAAGACCCTCCAGAAGAACCTCAACACGGTGCAGAAGGCCGGTCTCACCGTGGACGGCGCGTTCGGGCCGGCCACGCAGAAGGCGGTCAGGGCCTTCCAGGCCGACCATCACCTGCACGTGGACGGCGAGTACGGCCCGCAGTCCGCGGCGATGATGAAGGCCGCCCTGGCGGGCAGGAAGGCACCGATCCGGCCGAAGGCCCGCCTCGCCGCCCCCGCGGTGCTGGAGGTCGACGGCGAGTTCGGACCGGCCACCTGCGCGGCGCTCCAGCGCGCCCTCAACACCCGCGCCCAGGCGCGGCTGGAGGTCGACGGGGCCTTCGGGCCGCTCACCGTCACCGCCCTCCAGCAGTACCTGAAGGTCACCGCGGACGGCGTGGTCGGCCCGAAGACGGTCAGCGCCCTCCAGAGCCATCTGGCCGCGCCGGCCGGCGGCGAGTGGGACGCGGCGACCACCCGCGCCCTGCAGAAGGCCCTGAACGCGGGCTCGTTCTGAACCGCTGACCCACGGTCCGGAAGACCGCCACGGGGGGCGGCCTTCCGGACCGGCACGCCGGTGACCGGCGTGCGGGTCCGGGTCCGGGCCCGGCCGGCATCCGTCGGCCCGGCCCGGACCGGGCACGTCCCCGTCACCCGCCCCCGTCACACACCCCGCCCGCACACCTCACCCAGCACGGATCAGGAGAACGGCAGATGGGCACCTCGAACGACACATCCGGTGCGGCCGCGCCGACGGCCTACAAGGTGGCGATCACCGAACAGCACACCGGACGGATCCTCCTGTTCGACCGGGCCGCTCAGTGGACCGACGCCAACGTCCGGTGGAGCTTCAGCACGGGCAACGCCCCCGGCTGGGACCACCCCTTCGAGATCCGCTTCCGGGACACCCAGCGCTACGGCATGATCGCGCTGATGACCTTCGGCAGCCCCGGCGAGGGCCGGGCCGCGATCGTCGACGTGACCGGCAAGGCGCACCTGACCCGGGCCGACCTGCTGTGGTCGGCCCGGATCACCAGCTATCCGCACTGCATCGAGCGGGTGCCCGGGGCCGGCACGGTCGTGGTCGCCGGCTCACGCGACCGGCTGCACGTCTTCGGGCCGTCCAGCAGCGATCCGGCCACCCTGAAGGAGGTGCAGACCCTCACGTTCCCGAAGGCCCACGCCGTCCTGTGGGACGACCAGAACGAGCTGCTCTGGGTGACCGGCGGCACCGTCGTCCGCAGCTACCGCGTCACCGGGTCGATGCGCGCTTCCCGGCTCGTCAAACACGGTCCGGACATCACCATCCCCGGCAACGGCCATGACCTCCAGCCGGACTACCACCGGCCCGGCACGCTGCTGGTCGCCGACAGCCACCACGTCCACGTCCTCGACAAGAGGACCCGCGCCCTCACCCCTCTAATCTCGCTGCCCTACCCGAAGTCCTACGTACGCCACGCGGGCGGCCAGAGCATGTGGACCACCGACCCCGACGCGGAGGACTCCGTCTGGGGCGGGCCCACCGTGCACTTCTCCGAGGGCGGCGAGCGCACCCGCCCCGGCGCCCGGATCTACAAGGCCCGTCTGTACACGACCCTGTTCCACTGAGCCCGCCACGCGAAAGGGCGCTCGCGCCTCAGTCGAAGCGCAGGTCGGAGAGCTGCCGTTCGAGCGCGGTGACGTCGTCCTCCGGTGTCTCGTCGGCCGGGCGGGCGGCCATCAGCGCGGACAGCTCGGCGGCGGCCCGCCGGATGCGCCCGGGCAGGCCCTCGGTGTACTCGTCGCCGCCGGAGCCCCAGTCCTCGGACGCCGCGTACACCGCGGTGGGGACGACGGTGGCGCGCAGATAGGCGAAGAGCGGGCGCAGCGCGTGCTCCAGCACCAGGGAGTGGCGGGCCGTGCCGCCGGTCGCCGCGATCAGGACCGGCTTCCCCGTGAGGGCGTCCGGGTCGATCAGGTCGAAGAAGGACTTGAACAGCCCGCTGTAGGAGGCGGTGAACACGGGGGTGACGACGATCACGCCCTGGGCGCTGGTCACCGCGTCGATGGCGGCGGCCAGCGGGGCGGACGGGAAGCCGGTGACGAAGTTGTTGGCGACGGCGACGGCCAGTTCGCGCAGCTCGATGACGTCGACCTGTACCTCGTGGCCCTGGGCGGCGAGGTCGCCGCGCGCCGCCTCGGCGAGGCGGTCGGCGAGCAGGCGGGTGGAGGACGGGGTGCTCAGACCCGCGGACACGGCGACGATCCTCATGCGGCGGACACCTCCTGGGCCGCTCGCAGGGACGCGTGCGTGGGGGCGTCCGGCACGTCGGCCGGGCGGCCGATCGCGAACTCCTTGCGCAGCACCGGCACGACCTCCTCGCCGAGCAGGTCGAGCTGCTCCAGGACCGTCTTCAGCGGCAGTCCCGCGTGGTCCATCAGGAACAGCTGGCGCTGGTAGTCGCCGACGCTCTCGCGGAAGGCCAGCGTCCGTTCGATGACCTGCTGGGGGGAGCCCACCGTCAGCGGGGTCTGCTCGGTGAACTCCTCCAGCGACGGGCCGTGCCCGTAGACGGGCGCGTTGTCGAAGTAGGGGCGGAACTCGCGCACCGCGTCCTGGGAGTTCTTCCGCATGAACGCCTGTCCGCCGAGGCCGACGATGGCCTGCTCGGGCCGGCCGTGACCGTGGTAGGCGTACCGCCGCCGGTAGAGCTGGACCATCCGCTTGGTGTGGTCGGCGGGCCAGAAGATGTTGTTGTGGAAGAAGCCGTCACCGTAGTACGCGGCCTGCTCGGCGATCTCCGGGGAGCGGATCGAGCCGTGCCAGACGAACGGCGGTACGTCGTCCAGCGGACGGGGGGTGGAGGTGAAGCCCTGGAGCGGGGTGCGGAACTTGCCTTCCCAGTTCACCACGTCCTCGCGCCACAGGCGGCGCAGCAGGGCGTAGTTCTCCTTGGCCAGGTTGATGCCCTGGCGGATGTCCTGCCCGAACCACGGGTAGACCGGGCCGGTGTTGCCGCGCCCCATCATCAGGTCGACCCGGCCCTCGGCCAGGTGCTGGAGCATCGCGTAGTCCTCCGCGATCTTCACCGGGTCGTTGGTGGTGATCAGCGTGGTGGAGGTGGAGAGGACCAGGTTCTTGGTGCGGGCCGCGATGTAGCCGAGCATCGTGGTGGGCGACGACGGCACGAACGGCGGGTTGTGGTGCTCGCCCATCGCGAAGACGTCCAGCCCGACCTCCTCCGCCTTGAGCGCGATGGCGACCATCGCCTTGATGCGCTCGTTCTCCGACGGAGTATGGCCGGTGGTCGGATCGGGGGTGACGTCCCCGACCGAGAATATTCCGAACTGCATTGGGCCTCTTCGTTCCAGCAACTGATATGAGTACCGGAAATGTAGGCATGCTCCGGGCGGCCGGCATGTCTGTGCGTGCAGGAACGCTTGTCCCACAAGGCCCTGTCCCGTCCGGCCGGACGCGGGCGGCCGGGGCGCCGTCTCCACCGCTCCGACCTGCTGTGCCCGGGTCACGGTCCCGGCCCGCCGGGTGCCCCCGGCGGGCGGCCGGCGGGCGCGTCGGTCGCCTCCGTGTCCCGTCTCGTTCCGGGCAGCACGTCCCGCTCGTGCGGGCCGCCGTCGGCCGTCGCGGGTCCCGGCGGCAGCACGACGATCTCGTCCTCGGCCGCCCACTGCCGTCGTTCGGACTTCGCCGGGCGGAGCCGGATGCCCTCGTGGCGGCGCGCGGCGCCCGGGGTGTGCGCGCGGTAGCCGATCGCGCACTCGCCCCGCTGCCGCGCGGCCGCCACGACCGTCGCGAAGGAGGCCACGCGGCCGGGCCGGACGTACCGGTCGGCCGGGCGCAGGTCGCGTCCATCGCCCCCGGACGGCGCCGTGCTCGCGACACGCCGCCGTCCGTGGCTGTTCACCCTTCGGGATGCGGTCTGCGGTCCGCCCGCCCGGCGGCGAGCGGACCGTCCCGGATCGGGGGCCGACGCCGGGCGGCCGGCGGCCCGCGTCCGACCGGGAGGCAAGGGGCGGTGAGCGTACCCCCGGCCCTCGCGGGCCGCGCCCTCGGTCCGGCAGGAGGCGGTGGCGGGGCCCAGGGTCACTTCACGGAGCCGCCGGTGATGCCCGCGGCGATGTACTTCTGCGCCAGGACGAGCAGGACCGCGGCGGGGGCCGCGGACAGCACGGACGCGGCCATCACCGAACCCCAGTCGCCCACGTGCGCGCCGATGTACTGGTAGATGCCCAGGGTGATCGGCTTGACGTCGTCGGTGGTGTTGAGGGTGAGCGCGAACATGAAGTCGCTCCAGGAGAACAGGAACGCGAACAGGCCCGAGGTGATCAGGGAGTTGCGGCTCATCGGCAGCACCACGCGGAGGAAGGTGCGCAGCCGGCCGGCGCCGTCCAGCTGCGCGGCCTCCAGCACCTCGCCGGGCAGGGACACCATGAACGACCGCATCAGCACGATGGAGAAGGGGATGCCGAGCGAGGCGTCGGCGAGCATCAGTCCGAGGTAGGAGTTGACGAGGCCGAGGTCGACGTACGAGGTGTAGAGCGCGTTGGCGATGACGATCCCGGGGACCATCTGCGTGATGAGCGTGCCGAACACGAGGGTGCGCGTGCCGCGGAGCCGGAACCGGGCCAGGCCGTACGCCGCCGGGGCGGCGATCACCAGGCAGACGGCGACCGCGCCGAGCGAGACCACCAGGGACGTCAGCAGGTGCCCGCCCTGGTCGCCGAGCGCCTTGGCGAAGCCGGACAGGTCCAGGCGGTGCGGCACCGGATCGACCTCCAGCAGCCCGGCCTCGGGCTGGAGGGCGGTGTCGAGCATCCAGTACAGCGGGAAGAGCATCACGCACAGCACCAGCACGCCCGCCACGGTGGAGCCCCAGCGGCGCTTTTCCGTGCGTGGCCCCGGGTTCTCGGCTGCCATCGCGATCACTTCCCCTCGGTGCGGTTGGCCCGCAGGTAGAACACCGCGAACACCGCGGAGATCAGGATGAGTACGTTGCCGATGACGGCGCCCGCCCCGAAGTCCAGCCGGACGAAGGAGTTCTGGTAGGTGAGCGTGCCCAGGGTCTGGGTGGCGTCGGCGGGGCCGCCGTCGGTGAGGGCCAGGATCAGGTCGAGGATCTTGACCGTCGACATGAAGCCCAGGACGAGGACGACCGTGATGACGGGGCGGAGCACCGGCAGGGTGACGGAGCGGAAGGCGCGCCAGGCGGAGGCGCCGTCCAGGGCCGCAGCCTCGTACAGCTCGCGGGGGACTTCCTGCAGGCCGCCGTACAGGATGACCAGGTTGAACGGTATGCCGATCCAGATGTTGACCAGGATGACCGACAGCAGGGCCATATGTGGACTGGTCAACCATGGAGTGTGGCCGCCCAGGCCGAGGGTGTCGAGGAAGGAGTTCAGCACCCCCGTGTCCTGGTCGAGGATGCGCCGCCACACGATGCCGGAGACCACCATGGGCACCAGCCAGGGCAGCAGGATCAGCGACCGCAGGACACCGTTCAGCGGAAAGCCGCGGCTGAAGAAGACGGCGAGGGCGAGGCCGACGCAGAACTGGCCGAGGAGCGAGCCCGCGGTGAAGACGAGCGTGTGCCACAGGGCCTTGCCGAACAGGGCGTCCTGGAAGACCTTCGACCAGTTGTCGAGGCCGTTGAGGGGCGCATCGCCGGTGAAGAACGTCTCCGGCGTGTAGTGCTGGAAGCTCATCACGACGTTGCGGACGAGCGGGTAGCCGAAGAAGAGCAGCATGAAGAGGACCGCGGGGGCGACGAATCCCCACTGGGACAGCCGGTGCCGGCGCCGCGGCCGGCCGGTGTCCGGTCCGGCGGGCCGGGCGGCCCCGGTGGGCGCGGACGCGGTGACGGTGGACGTGGTCATCTGCGCGTACCTCAGTTCCCGCTCGTGGCCCGCTGCTGGGCGTGCTGGAGGGCGGTCCGGCTGGACTGGCCGGTCAGGGCGGACTGGAAGGCGCTCTGGAGGGCGAGCGACACCCCGGACCAGCCGGCGCCGAGCCTGGCCGTGCGGGAGCGGGCCGTGGCCACCTGGTCGGCCAGCGCGTCCAGTTCCGGCACCTGCCTGCGCCACACGGCGGCGGCCTTCTCGTTGGCGGGGACCATCCAGCTGTTGCGCGCGTAGGTCAGCTGCTCGCGCTCGCTGGACAGACAGGCGACGATCCTGCCCGCCGTCCGTTCCCGGTGCTCGTCACCGGTGCGGGGCACGGTGAGCACCGCGCCGCCCAGCGGGCCGACGGACTTCTCCCCCGCCCTCGGCACCGGGATCCGCGCGATCCCCCAGTGCAGTGACTTCTTGGTGTTCAGGGTCTCCACCTGCCACGGGCCGTTGATCATCATCGCCGCGTTGCCCGCCATGAACTGGTCGTTGACGTCGGCCTGCGTCCAGCCCACCGTGGCCTTCGACAGCGAGCCGTCCTTCAGCAGTGCCTTCCAGTAGTCCAGCGCCGCCACGACGCGCGGCCCGTCGAGCCGCGTCTCGTCGCCCCCGTTGGACCACATGAACGGCGTGAACTGGAAGACGCCGTCCTCGGCGCCGCCCGCGCTGAGCGCCAGGCCGTACGTCCTGCCGTGCGTCAGCCGCTTCGCGGTGTCGCGCAGTTCCGCCCAGGTGGTGGGCACCTTCAGGCCCGCCCGGCCGAGGACGTCCTTGTTGTAGAAGAGCGCGAGCGTGTTCACCGACCGGGCGGCTCCGTAGTACGTCCCCTTGTACGAGCCGAAGTCGACGATGCCCTGCGGGACGTCCCGGGTGCCCAGGCCGAGCTTCCCGAGGTCGACCAGCCCGCCGGCCTCGGCGAACGTCGGCATCTCCGAGGCGTCGAACTGCACGATGTCGGGCAGTGACTTCGAGGACGCCATGCGCAGTGCCTTCGTCATCACCTGCGCCGCCGGGACGCTCTGCTGCTCGACGGTGACGCCCAGCTCCCGGCCGCAGCGGGTCATCGCCTGCGCGTCCCAGCGGTGGTACGTCTCGTCGGTCGACGAGTTCAGCACGGTGTAGACCGAGTGGTCGCGCTGCTGGCCGCAGCCGGTCAGTGCGGCCCCGGCGGTCAACGCGGAGACGGCTGCGAGGGGTATCACGGCCCTGTGGGAGCGTCTGTTGAAGCGCTTCGACATAGGTGGCCCTTGCTGTCGTACCGTCCGGCGACGATGCCGGACGCGTTTGTTTATTGTGATGACTAATACGCCATGCACAGCCCCGGGCGCCAGACCCGAGCACCTGCCCTTTCTCGCGCCACGGACCGTGACAAGAACGTATACCTCCGTAATCGCTGCTGCTCAGCCTGGAAATTAAGCTACCGGGACGGTTCCGTGCGGGCACGCCCTGTGTACGATCGGCGAGCCGGGCGACGCCTCCGCACCGCACTCGCACCCCTCTCCCCCGCCCCTCCACCTCCCCTGAGGAAGAACATGAAGTTCACCGACGGCTTCTGGCGCATCCGCGACGGCGTACAGATCGCGTACGCCACCGAGGCCCGTGACATACGCTTGGAATCGAAGCGCTTCACCGCCTATGCCGCCGTACAGAAGGTGACGCGGAGGGGGGACACGCTCAACGCGCCGCTCCTCACGGTCGACTGCTTCTCGCCCGCCGAGGGCGTCATCGGTGTCCGGATCACGCACCACGCCGGCCGGGGCCGCCCCGGCCCGGACTTCGCCCTCACCGGCGAGGCCGGCGGCGCGGGCGCGGTGCGCCGCGACGGCACCGTCACGGAGCTGACCAGCGGACCGCTGACCCTCCGCCTGGACGAGGCCGCGCCGTGGACCCTGGCGTTCCACGGCGCGGACGGACGGGAGCTGACCCGGGCCGGCGCCAAGGGCACCGCCTTCGCCACCACCGGCGACGGAGCGCACCACGTCCTCGCCCAGCTCGCGCTCGGGGTGGGCGAGCAGGTCTACGGCCTCGGCGAGCGTTTCACCCCGTTCGTCAAGAACGGCCAGGTCGTCGACGTCTGGCAGGCCGACGGCGGAACCAGCAGCGAACAGGCGTACAAGAACGTCCCGTTCTACCTCTCCTCACGCGGCTACGGCGTCTTCGTCAACCACCCCGGCGCGGTCTCCTTCGAGGTCGGCTCCGAGTCGGTCGGCCAGGTGCAGTTCAGCGTGGAGGACCAGAGCATCGAGTACTACGTGATCGCCGGTCCCACGCCGAAGGAGGTCCTCGGCCGCTACACCGCGCTGACCGGCCGCCCGGCCCTGCCGCCCGCCTGGTCGTTCGGCCTGTGGCTGACCACGTCGTTCACCACCGACTACGACGAGGCGACGGTGACGTCCTTCGTCGACGGCATGGCGGAGCGGGGCATCCCGCTGTCGGTCTTCCACTTCGACTGCTTCTGGATGCGGGAGTACCAGTGGTGCGACTTCGCCTGGGACCCCGCCGTCTTCCCCGACCCGGAGGGCATGCTGGCCCGGCTCAAGGAGAAGGGGCTGAAGGTCAGCGTGTGGATCAACCCGTACATCGCCCAGAAGTCGCCCCTCTTCGAGGAGGCGGCCGCCCTCGGCCACCTCGTGCGCCGCCCGGACGGCGACGTCTGGCAGTGGGACCTGTGGCAGGCCGGCATGGGTCTGGTCGACTTCACCGGCCCCGACGCCCGCGCCTGGTTCCAGGCCAAGCTCAAGGCACTGCTCGACCAGGGCGTGGACTGCTTCAAGACCGACTTCGGCGAGCGCGTCCCCACCGACGTCGTCTGGCACGACGGCTCCGACCCGGAGCGGATGCACAACTACTACACCCACCTGTACAACCGGACCGTCTTCGAACTCCTGGAGGAGGAGCGCGGCCGGGGCGAGGCCGTCGTCTTCGCCCGCTCCGCCACCGCGGGCGGCCAGCAGTACCCGGTGCACTGGGGCGGTGACTGCTGGTCGTCCTTCGAGGCCATGGCCGAGTCCCTGCGCGGCGGGCTGTCCCTGTCGCTGAGCGGTTTCGGCTTCTGGAGCCATGACATCGGCGGATTCGAGGGCACGCCCGACCCCGCGGTGTTCACCCGCTGGCTCGCCTTCGGGCTGCTCTCCTCGCACAGCCGTCTGCACGGTTCCACGTCGTACCGGGTGCCGTGGAACTTCGGCGAGGAGGCCGTGGCGGTCGCCCGGCGGTTCACGCTGCTCAAGCACCGTCTCATGCCCTACCTCTACGGTGCCGCGGCCGAGGCCCACCGCACCGGCGTCCCGGTGATGCGCCCGATGCTCCTGGAGTTCCCGCACGACCCGGCGTGCCGCCCGCTGGACCGCCAGTACATGCTCGGCCCCGACCTGCTGGTCGCCCCGGTGTTCACAGCGGACGGCGAGGTCGAGGTGTACCTCCCCGAGGGCACCTGGACGCACCTGCTGACCGGCGAACGGGTCACCGGCCCGGCGTGGCGCACCGAGCGGCACGCCTACGACAGCCTGCCGCTGTACGTCCGCGAGGGCGCCGTCCTGCCGCTCGCCGCCGACGACAGCCGTCCGGACGGCGACTGGCTGGACACCCCGACCCTGCTGGTCCACCCCACGGGCGCGCCCGGCTACACCGCCGAAACCACGGTGCCCGACCTGACGGGCGCTCCGGCCGCCGCGTTCACCGTGCGGCGCGAGGGCACCCGACTCCGTGTCACCGCACGCGGCACCGACCGCCCGTTCACCGTCCGTGTCCCCGGCGGCGCCGGCGCGACCGGTACGGGTGAGGTGGTCGTGCCCCTGGACTGAGCCGAGGCCGTCGGGGCAGCGCGTACGGCCGCGTCGGTCCGCCGCCCGCGCGGGGCCGGGTCCACGCCGTGAACGGGACGACAGCGGGGACCACGGGCCGGGCCCCGGCGGGGGGCGGCCGGGTTGCCGGGTGTCCGGGGAGAGCGGGGAACTCAGCTGGTGGCGGCGGCCCTGACCACCGTCATGTCCTCGCCGGTCAGTTCGGCGACGCGGTCGGGGCTGACCCCCGCGGCCAGCGCCCGGGCGAGCAGTTCGTCGCGGCCGTCGGCGCAGTCCCGGTAGGCCAGGAGTTCCGACTCGATCGTCGCCAGCGGCTCCGGGCCGGTCCGGCCGCGCAGCCGGCTGAGTTCCTCGTCGCTCAGCGGGACCGGCAGGCGCTCCTCCTCCTCGGCGATCAGCCCGGTCTGCCCGGGGGGCAGCAGACGCAGCCGCGGGGACGTGGCCGGCACGCCGTGGGCGTCCAGCCAGGCGCGGACCGCGGGTGTCTCCAGGCAGGCGAGCGGCCCGACCGCCGTGAGCGGCGTACCGACTGGCGCGGCCGGATCGTCGACGAGAAACAGGTACGCGTCATCGGTCATGAGCAACTCCTCGAGACAGGTTCCTCGACTGTTCGCCGTCCCCCTACCCCGTTCCGGCCCGCATAGCGCAGCGATGCGGGGACCGGGGGCCGGGTGACGCCGGATGCTCCTCACGGCCAGGCCCGTACGGGGGGTCCGCGGGGGTGTGGCCGTGCGCCTGCGGGTACTCGTGCACAGGCCGTGGCGACGCTTGTCGTACCACCCTTCGCTTCGAGAGGTCCAGATCGTGACGGACGCAGCAGGCACCGGACCCGGCAACGGGGACGACCGGGGCATCCTGACCAACCGGCAGGGTCATCCCGTCTACGACAACCAGAACCAGCGCACCGTGGGCGCCCGGGGCCCAGCCACGCTGGAGAACTACCAGTTCCTGGAGAAGATCAGCCACTTCGACCGGGAGCGCATCCCCGAGCGGGTGGTGCACGCCCGCGGCGTGACCGCGTACGGCTACTTCGAGGCGTACGGTGCCTGGGGCGACGAGCCGATCAGCCGGTACACCCGCGCCAGGCTGTTCCAGGAGCGCGGCAAACGCACCGACGTCGCGCTCCGCTTCTCCACCGTGATCGGCGGCCGGGACTCCTCCGAGGCCGCGCGCGACCCCCGCGGGTTCGCCGTGAAGTTCTACACCGAGGACGGCAACTGGGACCTGGTCGGCAACAACCTGGGCGTCTTCTTCATCCGGGACGCCGTCAAGTTCCCGGACGTGATCCACGCGCTCAAACCGGACCCGGTGGACTTCCGGCAGAAGCCGAACCGGATCTTCGACTTCATGTCGCAGACGCCCGAGGCCATGCACATGCTGGTCAACCTGTTCAGCCCGCGCGGCATCCCCGCCGACTACCGCCACATGCAGGGCTTCGGCGTGAACACGTACAAGTGGGTGAACGCCGAGGGCAACACCGTACTCGTCAAGTACCACTGGATGCCGAAACAGGGCGTGCGCTCCATGACCGAGGAGGACGCCGCGAACGTGCAGGCCGGCTCCCTCGGTCACGCCACCGAGGACCTGTACGAGGCGGTCGCGCGCGGCGACTGCCCCGAGTGGGAACTGCTGGTGCAGGTCATGGACGACGGGGAGCACCCGGAACTCGACTTCGACCCGCTGGACGACACCAAGACCTGGCCCGAGCAGGACTTCCCGCCGAAGCCGGTGGGCAGGATGGTGCTGGACCGGATGCCGGACGACTTCTTCGCGGAGAACGAGCAGATCTCCTTCGGCACGGGCGTCCTGGTGGACGGCCTGGACTTCTCCGACGACAAGATGCTCGTCGGCCGGACCTTCTCCTACAGTGACACGCAGCGGTACCGGGTCGGTCCCAACTACCTCCAGCTGCCCGTCAACCAGGCGCGGAACGCCAAGGTGCGCACCAACCAGCGCGACGGCCAGATGACGTACCACATCGACGGCGGCGCGGAGAACCCGAGCGTCAACTACGAGCCGTCGATCCGGGGCGGCCTGCGTGAGGCGCAGTACCCGACGCACGACGAGCAGGGACCCGAAATCCGCGGCCGTCTCACCCGCGCGCGGATCCCCCGCACCAACGACTACCTGCAAGCGGGACAGCGGTACCTGCTCATGGAGGAGTGGGAGCGCGACGACCTGGTGCGGAACCTGGTGGGTCAGCTCTCCCGGTGCGACCGGCCCATCCAGGAGCGGATGGTGTGGCACTTCCTGCTGGTGGAGAACGACCTCGGGCTCCGGGTCGGTGAAGGGCTCGGCATCCGTCCGGAGGACGTCGCGGACCTGGAGCCGCTGGCGAGCCAGGACCTCACCGAGGAGGACAAGCAGCGACTGTCGAACCTGGGCAAGAACCCGCCGCGGGACGTCGAGGGCCTCACCATGACGCACTGCGTCCCGGACGAGCGGCACGAAGTCTCCCGCTGAGTGACCGCCGGCCGGTCTCGTCCTCGCCGTCCGGACCACCCGTTCGGCCCCGTATGCACCCGCCGGGGCAGGGCACTCGTCGGATGCGTGGTGAGTGCCCCTGGGTGGTGGTGCCGCGGCCGATCCCCGAGTCCGGCCGCGGCACCGCCTTGTGGGTCACCGGGCGCCGCGCGTCATGTGGTTTTCCGCGCCCCCGGGGTCCCGTCCGGTCCGGTGCGGTCATGGCCGGCCAGGCGGCGGGCGACGCAGGCCGTGATGGCGGGGACGACCGCGGTCAGTTCCGGGCGCCAGCCGGGGACGGCGTTGACCTCGCAGATGGTGTAGGTGTCCCGGGAGGTGAACAACAGGTCCACCCCGGCGATGTCCAGGCCCAGGGCGCGCGCGGCCCGCACCGCCAGTTCCTCCGCCCGCGGGTGGCGGCCCGGGCACGGGGTGGCCGAGCCGCCCCGGGCGATGTTGGCGGCGAGGGCGCCGTCGGGGGCGGTGTGCAGTACGGCGCCCACCGGCTCGCCGTCGACGACGAGCACGCGCAGGGTACGGCCGTGCGAGGGCGCCACGTGTTCCTGGAAGAGGAACGGTGTCTCGCGGGTGAGGCTGCCCGCCACCTCGCGCAGCAGGCGCGGATCGCGGACGAGGAAGACCTGTCCGCCCTTGGCGCCGCTGACCGACTTCACCACGCACGGGGTGTCCAGGCCGGGACTGCGCACCACGCCCTCCAGAGGGGCGGTGGCGTAGGAGAGGGTGTCGGGCACCGGCAGTCCGGCGAGGGCGAGTTCCTGCGACTGCCAGATCTTGTTGCGGGACGCGAGCTGGGCGTCGAGCGGGTTGACGAGGGTGCTGCCCATGCGGGCGAGGTGCCGTAGCAGGGTGATCTCGCGGTCGTCGCGCATGGGGCCGGGCACCTGACGTACGCACACCACCCGGGGGGCGTGGAGTTCCACACCGCCCAGGGTCCGGAGCGTCAGCCGGCCGCCCCGGACGCCGAAGAGCAGCTCGTCGGTGTGCCAGAGGGCGAAGCGGGGGCCGTGGGCGGCGGCGAGCGCCGCCGCCAGTTCGCGGGTGGACCGGCGCAGCGCGCACGGCCGGTGCCGCACCAGCATCCACACGTCGGCCAAGGCGGGTGGGATGTCCGGCTCGACAGGGTGCTGCTCGACCACTCCGGCTCCTCCACCGCTCAGCCGCCCACCGCCCGCGGGCCGTCGACGGGCCAGTCTCGCATTTCCGTGATCGCGGTGTCACGGGCTGTGCCGATGGAGGAGCGGGGGCTCAGTCCGTCGCCGTGCTCGCGGTCAGGGCCTCGCGGAGCCAGGCGTCGGCCGCGCCGAGCGTCGGGGCGTCGGCCAGTTCCCCCGCCAGTCGCCAGTAGCGGCGCATCACCGGGTGGTCCTCCGCGGCGAGCCGGACCGTGAGGGCCCGGCGGAAGGCGGGGGTGTCCCGGGTGCCGGCGGCACGCGCGTGAGCGGCGACGTAGCAGTCCAGCGCCTCTCCCGGGGCCGGCGGCGTGCCGGCCCGGACGGCGGCGTCCACCAGGTCGTGGGCTTCGCGCAGCCCGTCGTAGAGCAGGTCCGGGTGCGCGACGGTGACGGGCCGGTGGGAGGCGAGGCAGTGGTCGGTGGCGGCCGTGGCCAGCGCGTGCAGGCGGGCGAAGGCGAGGACCTGGTCCGTGCCGGGGTCGGCGGGCAGCGGCGGTACGGCCGCCTCGGTGATCCGGGAGCGGAGCCGGGCGGAGAGCCGGACGGGCAGCAGCCGGCGCCAGTACCGGTCGAGGGCGGCCGTGCTGGGCGGGACGCCGACCGCTCCGATCAGCTCCAGGCGCTCCGCCACCTGGTCGGGGTCGCTCTCCTGGAGCGCCCGCAGCGCGGCCTCGCGCCAGCGCAGGGCGGCGAGCTGGGTGCCGAGGTCGTCCAGCCGGCGCGCGACGACGGCTTCCAGGCCGTCCCCGGAGTCGAGGACGCGCTTGATCTCGGGAACGGGAACGTCGAGGGAGCGCAGCGAGCGGATCGTGCGCAGCCGGGCCAGGGCGTCGGGCCCGTAGCGCCGGTGGCCGCCGCCGCTGCGCGCCGTCTCGGGCAGCAGGCCCTGGTCGGAGTAGAAGCGGATGGTCTTGACCGTGGTTCCCGCGCGCGCGGCGAGCTCACCGATGCTCAGGGTGCCGTCCGATGGCAAGGGTTGAACCTCCCTCAGGGGGAGTTCCTACGTTACCGGTGACGACACTACTGTCTGGAGGCGCTGATGTCTGTGTTCGTCCTGGTCTCCGGCCCGTTCACCGACGGGCGGATCTGGCACGCGGTGGCCGGCCGGCTCCGGGAGGCGGGTGCCGCGGCGCACCCGGTGACCCTGGGCATGCGGCCCGAGGCGGATCTTCAGACGCACATCGGGGACGTGGTCCGCCTGGTGGACTCCCTCGACGTGCCGCAGGTCGTGCTGGTCGGCCATGACTACGCCATCCACCCGGTGCTGGGCGCGGCCGACCGCCGCCCGGAGCGGGTCGCCCGCGTCGTGCACCTGGACGCCGGGCTGCCGCGGGACGGCGATCCGGCGCTGGCCCTGGTCCCGGATCCGGCGGTGCACCAGCTGCTGGGCTCCGGTGGCAGCCCCCGGCCGGTACCGGCGCCGCAGCCGTCCGACTGGCACCGCTGGGGCAGCACGGAGGGCCTCACGGCGGACCGGTTGGAGCTGCTGAGCCGCTCGGCCCGCCCCCAGCCGCCGCGTACGCTGACCCAGCCGCTGCGGCTGACGGGCGCGGTGGACGCCGTACCGTCCAGCGCGGTCCTGTGCACCGCGGGCGGCATGACCATCGCGGGCATCCAGGCACTGGTGGACTCCGGCCCGCCGCAGCTGAGGAAGCTGGCCGATCCGCGGGTGGGCTTCTTCGAACTGGACACCGGTCACTGGCCGATGCTCTCCTGCCCGGACCTGCTGGCCGAAGTGCTGGTGCGCGCGGCCGCGGGCGAGGGACGACGGCTGACGGCGCCCGAGGGTGAACCGGCGTTCCTGCGGCCCTTCCCACTGGACGCCCCGGAACGGCCCCGCGTGCGGAACGGGCGTGTGGACCTGCACCTGCCGGAGCCGGAGGAGGAGCGGGGGCCGAGGCCGGCGGTGCTGTTCGTGCACGGCGGCCCGGTACCAGCCGACTTCGTGCCCGCGCCGCGCGACTGGCCGTTCTACCTCGGGTACGCCCGCTACGTGGCGAGTCTGGGGGCCGTGGGCGCCGTCGTGGAGCACCGGCTGCACGGCATCACCGACTACGCGCGGTCCGCCGACGACGTGGCCGAGGCGGTCGAGCTGCTGCGGGCCGATCCACGGGTGGACCGGGAGCGTGTCGCCCTGTGGTTCTTCTCCGGCGCGGGGCTGCTCGCCGCGGACTGGATCGCCGCCCCGCCGCGGTGGCTGCGCTGCGTCGCCCTGAACTATCCGATCCTGGCCCCGCTGCCCGGCTGGGGCGCCGTCCCCGAGCGGTTCGGTCCGGCCGGCGCGCTCCGGGCCGGCGGGAGCGGAGCGCCGCCCCTGGTGCTCACCCGGGCGGGGCTGGAGACGCCGGACATCGCCGCCACCGTGGACCGGTTCCTGACCGCGGCGGAGGCGGCCGGGGCCCCGGTCGAGATCATCGACGTCCCGCACGGCGTCCACGGCTTCGAGGTGCACGAGCCGGCGGCCGAGTCACGCGAGGCGGTGACCCGCGCCGTGCGCACGGTGCTCGCCCACCTGGCGCCCTGACGCCCTGACGCTTCTGGGTTCGCGGTCCGGTGCCACGGTGCCGGTCCGGCGGACCCGTGCCGGTTCCGGGGGATGCCCGGCGGGCGGCGGGCGGCGGGCGGCGGGCGGCGGGGCCTGGGATAGCGTCCCCCTGACGGTGGGTGAGGGCGAGACGGGTGAGAGGGGCATCGTGCGGGTCGAGGTGCGTATGCGGGGGCGGCGGGCCCCACGGTGGTTCGCCTTCGGGGCGATCGCGTTCGGGGCGCTGTTCCTGACCGTCGGTCTGGTCCTCGCGGGACTGACGGTCTCGTTCCTGGCGGACGCCCGGCACGCCCAGGGCACGGTGGTGGACCTCGAGTGGCGCGGCGACCACAGCGGTACGTCCGGCAGGAGGCGGGGGAACGACGCTCCCGTGGCGTACCCGGTGGTCGAGTTCACCCCGGCGGACGGCACACACCGGACGTTCGAGGGCTCCACGGGGTCCAACCCGCCGGCGTACGAAAGGGGTGAGCGGGTGGAGGTGCTCTACCGCGCGGACTCCCCCGGGGACGCGCGCATCGACGGGTTCGCCTCGCTGTGGCTCCTGCCGCTGGTCTTCGGCGGGATCGGGCTCGTCATCGGAGGCGTCGGGACGGTCGCCGCCGTGGTGACGCGGAGGCGTTCCGGCGCCGCGCCCCCGAAGCGCGTGGTGCCGGCGCCCGCGGCACCGCGTCGGTGAGCACAGCACGGCTTCGCTCGCGCGCGGATGCGTCGTGAGCGCCCGGCATGCGTCGTGGTCACGCGGTATGCGTCGTGGTCGCGCGGTATGCGTCGTGGTCGCGCGGTATGCGTCGTGGTCGCGCGGCGGGCGGGGCCGGCCCGGACCGGTGCCGTGGGGGCGGGAATCGGCAGCGGACCGAGCCGTTCGGCGCCGCCGCGCCTCACACCGGTTCGGGCTGGGGTTCCGGTTGCGCGGCCGGTACGGCCTTCGGTTCCCACAGTGCGGTGGTCCGCAGGTAGCCGTAGATCACCGAGAGCATCGCCAGGATCAGCAGGGGGCCGAACAGCCAGGGACGTTCGGCCATCTCCACGGACAGATAGCGGTACGCCAGCAGGAGGGCGGCGAAGACCGCCACGCCGTAGCCGGCCAGTTGGAGTCCCGCCCGGTCCCAGCCCCGTTCGAGCGCGCGCAGCGCGGCCTCGATCGTGAGCGTGAACACCACGCCGGCGATGATGTCCGCGCCGTAGTGATAGCCGAATCCCAGCGTCGCGCAGAGCGTGGCGATCAGCCAGAACGTGCCCGCGTACCGCAGGAAGCGCGTGCCCTTGCGGGAGTGGATGAAGATGGCGGTGGCCCATGCCGTGTGCAGGCTGGGCATGCAGTTGCGCGGGGTGATCCCGTCGTACAGCACCGAGTGCGGGGCGGTGATCGGCGGTGGCGTGTTCGGCCACAGGTTGGCCACCGCCCATTCCACGCCGCCGGTGCCGGACGCGCCCGGGCCATAGGCGAAGACCGGCCCGACCACCGGGAAGATCATGTAGATGCCCGGTCCGAGGAGGCCGATCACCAGGAAGGTGCGCACCAGGTGGTGGCTCGGGAAGCGACGCTCCGCCGCCACGTTGCGCAGCTGGTACAGCGCGACGACGACCGCGGCCACCGCGAGCTGGCCGTAGACGACGTCGAGGATGTGGGTGCCGACCGGGCCGCTGGCCTCGACGGCCCGGCCCATCAGCCACGACGGGTTGCCCAGCGCGTGGTCGGCCGTGGCCACGTAGGTGTCGAGCACCATCGGGCGGCTCTTGGAGGTGATGAGCAGCCAGGCGTCGCCGGTCTTGCGGCCCGCCACCAGCAGCAGCCCCAGCCCGACGCCCTTGAGCAGCAGCACGCGTTCCCGGCCGGTGCGGCGTGTGACGGCGATGACCGCGTACCCCAGAACCACCCACAGCGCGCCGTTGCCGAAGGGGTGGCCCTCGCCCAGCTCGATGCCGAACGCCCACCGGACCAGCAGGAAGACGATGTCGATGCCGACCGCGATGGCGGCGGCGACGGCCCGTTGCCGCCAGGTGAGCACCACCATCATCAATCCCATGCCGGCATACAGCAGGAATCCCGATTTGGGTGGATATATCACCTCTCGAATCTGAGTGGTGAGCGGCCCCGGCAAGTCATAGTGCCGCGCGACGATTTCCAGCGCGACGAGGAATCCGAGGGTCACCGCGGCTGCCGCGCCGTAGAACATCACCCGCGGGTGACGCCACAGGGGCGGCTCGTCTCTTCGGTCTATTCGGGGAGGCACCCGGGATGCTATAGGCTTCAATTGTTTGGCCGATTTGGTAGATTCCGTGTGAATATATAACTCTTCCGCCGGATACCACGCTTTTCCGGTGAACGACAGGCGTCGGGGCGCTCGTCCTGAGTTCGGATCATGCTAGCCGAGAGCCCCGAGGCAGAATCTTCATCCCTCGCACGGACGCCGACAAGGTGCCGGTCGGCCACCGGCAACCGTCTCGGTGCACCCCCGGGCGCCCGGGGGGGGTGCTATGACCCGCCGGACGTCCCGGGGGGCTATGACCCGCCGCCGCTCACCCCCCGGGGCACGGCCCGGCCCCGAGCGGTGTCCGGCCCGGTCAGCGCGAGCCGCCAGTCGTTGGAGCGCATGAGGTGTCCCGGCGGGTACTCGAACTCGCACTCCCCCGCCCATTCGAACCCCGCCTTGCGGCAGACCGCGTTGGACGCGTCGTGGTGGACCGAGGGGAACGCGTGCAGCCACGGGCTCGCGCCGTCCCGGCCGGCCTGCGCCGCGCACAGGCGCACCGCATCGACCGCGAGGCCCCGGCCCTGGTGCTCGGGGAGTATGCCGTAGCCCGTCTCGTAGACCCGCTGCCCGCCCCACTCCCGGGGCCAGTACCCGACCGACCCGACCACCCGGCCGTCCAGGACGGCGAGGAACATCCGGCCCTCGTCCAGGCCGAGGTACTTCTCGTGACGGCGCCGGACCTGTTCGGCGGTCTCGGGACCTCCGATGTGTTCGGTCAGCTCGGTCGTGTTCTGCCGGTGGAGCAGGTCGAGCCCCTGCTCGGACCAGGGCGCGAGAGTGAGAGATGTCATGGGCCCACGCTAGTGCCCGGGTCTGACAACGCGTGCGGCCGACGGCGGCGACGCCGTCCGGGGACACGGCCGGGGCATGGACCCGGCGCCGCGGGGACCGGGGTGGCCGCCCGTCTCGCCCCGGACCACCCGGAGGCCGTGTCGGTCGTCACCGTGCTGGACGCCGTCCCCATCGGGGAGGCACTGCGCCGCTGCGACGCGACGTTCGCCGCGAGCTGGTGGCACCGGTGCCTCCTCGGCCGGACCGACAAACCGGCCGAGCGCGTCATCAACGCGGACCCCGACGCGTGGTACCGGGCGGGGCTCGGTATCGACAGGAGCACGACGACGCCGGCCGGCGCATCGGCCGTCCGCTCCAGGTACTGCGGGCCGCCCGCGACGACCTCGCCGGCCTCTACGGGCGCGACTGGGCCGGCGACCGGGTGGACGGCGGCCCGGTCGGCTCCGGGCACCACATCGCCGAGGAGGCGCCGGGGGCGCTCGTCACCGCCCTGCTCGCGCACGGGCGCCGGTGAGGAGCCGCCGGTGGTCCGTCAGCGGTCCGCCGGCAGGACCTGGACGGTGTCGCCGACGGCGCGTTCACCGGCGGCGTCGGACGGCTGGTTGACCAGCGTCCCGTTGACGGCCATCGCGGTGGAACCGCCGCCGTCGAGGTTCATCGCCCGCACGGCGCCGAGCGACTTCATGAACGCGGCGGCCTCGTAGAGGGTGAACCCCTCGCTGCCGTTCTTCAGCCGTCCGTCCACCGTCGCGAGGATCAGCCGGCCCCGCCGGTCGATGCCCGCCATGGTGCGCGGCTGACGGACGTTGGCCCACGCGTAGCCGAAGGAGGTGTACTCCGGGTCGACCACGCCTTCGGCGGCGGCGTCGATGTCGATGCGGCCGTCCTTCACCAGCGTCGGTGCGGCACTGACGAGGGAGTCGTCGGCGTCGAGGACGACGCGCCCGCCCCCGGCCGTGCGGACGGCCTCGTCGGTCGTGAGGCGGCGGTGCGGCTCGGCGTGCTCGGTCAGCCAGTCTGCCGCCCGGCCGATGCCCTGCAACACGGCCCCGCCCGCCGGGACGCGCCCGCCGCGCGCGCCGACGGAGACGACCCGGCCGGAGCCGTCCAGCACCACCTGCGCCCCGGGGCCGGTCGGCAGCTCGGCCCGGAAGGCGGGGGTGAACCGCACCAGGTCGTCGGCCAGCCGGCACGTCACGTCCTGCCAGGGCAGTTCGCTGGGCGTGGCGCCGGGACGACCGCAGTCGCGGACCATGCCGGGCAGCCGGTTGATGCCCTGGACCTGGTAGGAGGCGCTGCCCGCGCGGACGGTGACGGTGCTCGTCAGGTCGGCGATCCGGGCCCGGCGACCGCCGTCCTGAAGGAGCAGCGCGGAGCGGGAGCCGACCGCCATCGACTCCAGCTCGCCCCGGTAGGCCCCGATGCCGGACATGGTGCCCGGCACGCCGTCGCCGGCCGTCAGCACGAAGAAGCCGCCGTTGACCCCGACGAGCGAGTTCGATGCGCGCGCCACGGCCGAGGTGGTCTGCCGCCGCGTCACGTCGCCGTCGTGCGTGGCCTCGACCTTTCCGTGGAAGGTCTTCGGGTCGACGACCGCCACCTGGAGGTTCTCCCGGTCGGCGGGTTCCTGGACGTCGTACCCGGTCCAGGAGAGGGTCGTGTGGAAGCCGGCCGCGGTGACCGCCGAGGCCGTCTGCTTCGCCTCCTCCTGGGTGGTGAAGCGGCCGATGCGGACCCGGTGGCCCATCAGCCCCCGCGGGGTGTCGGCGTAGCGGGGCCACCGCACGCCCTCCACGCGTGGCCGGAAGCCCGCCTCGGTCAGCGCGCGCGCCGTGCCGTCGGCCCAGGCGCGGGAGGACACCTCGGCCCAGCTCGCGGGGGCGTCGGGGTCGTTCGCGGTCCACCGGGTGCTGACGGGAGCCTGGACGGTGACCGTCCAGGCGTGCGTCACGTCGGGCCGCCGGACGACTCCGGTGTGGACCGTGACCCCGGGCGCGAGGGTCCGCGTCGTCCACTGCCCGGCCGCCGCCCCGGTCGTCCACGGCGCGGTCGCCGCGGTCCGTGTCGCCCACCGGCCGGTCGCCGCGGTGTGCGCGGAGCCCGCCTCCGCCGCCCCGGTCAGCAGGGCCGGGGCCGCGAGGGCGAGCACGGCGGTCGTCGCGACCCTCGCGCGGACACGGGCGGAGCGGCGGGCCGCGCGCCGGATGCGGACAGGACGCATGGCATGCACCTCACGAACGGTTCGGGAGCGGCCGGCCGGCGCGCCTTCGGCCGCCCGGACCGCACGGGGACAACGGGGGCCCACTGCACCAGCCGTGGGTGAAGACCACCGTCTCGCGAACCGACGTGCTCACGACAGGCGTATGAACTCGCCACCGCGGGGGCCCCGGACGGTTGCGTATGACGTGCCGTCCGAGCTGGTGCGGGACCCGGCGGTGGCGTGCGGCACGGGACGCCCGGGCGGCGGAAAACCATCCCTAGATTGGTATGGACATGTTCAAGCGACCGCAATAGCCTGAGCGTTGGTCTAGACCAACGCAGACAGCACGATCCAGTTCACCGGAGTCCCCCATGTTCTGAGGAGCGGCTACATGCGCACCAAGACCAGGTTGTACGGGGCCGTACTCGGCCTCACCACCGCCGGCGCCTTCGTCCTGTCCACCGGCGGCGCCAGCGGCCACGGCTACACCGACCTCCCCGTCAGCAGGCAACTGCTGTGCGCCAACGGCACGGTGAAGGGCTGCGGCGACATCCAGTGGGAGCCGCAGAGCGTCGAGGGTCCCAAGGGCTTCCCGGCGGGCGGTCCGGCGGACGGGCAGCTCTGCTCCGCCGGCGACGGCCGCTGGAACCCGCTCAACGGCGCCCGCACGCCCAAGGGCACGGACTGGCCCACCACCAAGGTCACCGGTGGCCAGAGCTACACCTTCCGCTGGCAGATCGAGGCCCGGCACGCGACGACCGACTTCAAGTACTACGTCACCAAGCAGGGCTGGAACCAGGACCACGCCCTGACGCGCGCCGACCTGAACACGACCGCGTTCCTGACCGTTCCCTACGGCGGCAAGCAGCCGCCGGCCACCCTCAGCCACAGCGGCACCCTGCCGACCGGGCTGAGCGGGCACCACGTCATCCTCGGCGTGTGGACCATCGCCGACACGGGCAACGCGTTCTACGCCTGCTCGGACGTCACGTTCTGACGCCGGACCCCGGTCACTCCTCAAGGCCGGGCGCGGCCGGCGTGGACAGGCTCAGCCACGCCGACCGGCCCCGTGCCCGCACGGTACCGCGGGCACGGCACCGGCCCCTCGTCCCCACGGGGGGCCGGTGCCATGGGGCAGCACCCGCCGTGGGCGGCCACGGACCGTGGTACCCCGCAGGACGAAGGCCTGCCGCGCGAAGCCCCGCGCGGCCGGCCGGGCCCGCGCGGCCGGGCGGGGTGTCCCGTCACTGTCGACCAGTCGGGGCGATGCCGATACGCTCGCGTACGTCCCGCCCCCGACCAGCGACGCGCCCAGGAGAATGCCCGGTGGCAGCAGATGACGCCTACGCAACACCGGCCGGAACCGCGGAGCGCGTCCGACCCGCCGCCGGGCGCCGCGAACCGGCCGGAGTGCCGGACAGCCGGGAGCCGTCCTACGGAACGGGGACAGCCGAACCCGCCGTACCGAACCCGCCGTCGGGACGGCGGGCCGGGGGGACCGCGGTGGCCGAACGGGTGCGGCGGCGGCCGGACTTCCCGCGCGGGACCCGCCGGCGTGCCGACGGCAGGCGGTTCCCCCCGAAGCGGGTCGCCACGGGCACGCCCCGGAAGACGGCCGCGGACAGCGGACGCAACTCCGGCGAGCGCCGGGACGGGCGATGACCCCGCTGCGCCGCCTCCGTCAGTGGCAGCGGTTACGGCGCCGCGACAAGGAGATGCGCCGGTTCGCCGAGACGCTCATCGCCCCGGTCCGGGAGAGGCTCGGCGGTGCCGGCGAGGGCGACGGCGACGGCCCCCAGGCTCCGGCGGATCCCGAGGCCCTGTTCGACGCCCTGGTCGAGTCCGCCCGCCGGTGGCGCGGCGAGCGCCGGCTGACGGTGCACAAGGTGCACATCCCACGGGAGTTCAAGGCCACGGGGATGTGGCTGGAGCGGACGGACCGGGACGACGTCGTCATCGAGCAGGACGCGGAGATCTGGCACCAGGCGCAGATCCTCGGTCACGAGCTGTGGCACATGCGGCAGAAGGACGGTTTCACGCCCGAGCAGCTGGCGAGCGGGGCGTGGGAGGAGCTGGAGGCCGGACACGCGCACGGCGCCCAGCCGGCCGCCGCCCGTTCGCGGTTCGACGAGGACCCCGAGAAGGAGGCGGAACTGTTCGGGATCCGGATCGGGCAGGAGATGCGGGCACTGATGGAGCGTGACGTGCCGACCGGCGAGACGGCCCGCCGGATCGCGGACGCCCTCAACTACCGGGGGAACAGGCGATGACCGGGGCGATCAACTACACGAGCTGTGTCCTGCTGTGCGTCGGGCTGCTGGTCAGACTGCCGGGCCTGGTGCGGCACGGCGGCGATCCCTCGGTCCGGGCCGTCAACGTGGTGCTGGCGTTCGCCTCGCTCTGCTTCCTGTTGGGGGCGCCGAGTTCGGTGCGGGTGATCAACCAGGTCAGCGGCGTGCCCAATCTGGCCGCTCCGCTGACCTACGGCTCGATCACCGCGTACAGCGCGACCCTGCTGATCCTGATCGCCTGCTGGCGCGGCGGCCCCGCGATGCGCCGGACGACGCGCAACTGGATCTACGGGTACGCGGCCGTCCTCGCCGGTATCGCCGTCCTGTTCACCGCCGGGCACGCCGCCGAGGAGCGCCCCAGCGACTTCGACACGTACTACGCGACGACGCCCTGGATCCGCGAGATGGTCGTCCTCTATCTGGTCGCCCATCTGACGGCGGTGACGGTGGGCACCGTCTGGTCGCTGCGCTGGGCCTTCGAACCGGAGGTCCGCGAACGGCCCTGGCTGCGGGCCAGTCTGCTGACCATCGGCGCCGGTACGGTGCTCAGCGCCGGGTACAGCGGCTCCAAGCTGGTCGCGGTCGTCGCGCGGTGGACCGGCCGGGACTGGTCGGTCCTCGGCACGTCCGTCCCGCCCCTGTGCGCCGGTCTGGGCGCGGTGCTGACGGTGGTGGGGGTGCTCCTCCCCCTGGCGGGCCACCACCTCTCGGCGTGGCGTGACTTCGTCCGCCTGGCGCCCCTCGACGCCGTACTGGATCCGGTGCTCACGGACCGCGCGCTCCGTGTCGAACGGCCGCGCTCCCCGCTGCTGTGGGGCACCTGGCGCTGGAGCACCATCCACAACGGCCTCCTCGCGATCGAGACGCTCTTCGACGAGAGGCTCTACGACGACACCCACGACGCGGAGCTGGCGAGGACGGGCGACTTCCGGCGGGCCGCTTCCGCCGCGTGGGCGGCGACCATCGCCGCGGCCGTCCAGCGCGGCACCCGGCCGCACGCGCCGGAGCCCGGCTCCGCCCCTCGGCTGCCGGCCCCGCGCGACGCCGCGTTGCTGGTCCTGATCGCCGACGCCGTGAAGAGGTCCGGGCGCGACGCCCGCACCGCCGAGCCGAGCCTCGCCCGGGCGCGGTCGGTGTGACCGCGGAACCGACCGCGCCCCTCCCCCCACAGCCCGCGGACCTGAACGGAGTCCCCGAAGGATGAGCCTTGTCGTGTATATGGCCTCTTTCCTGCTGGCGCTCGCCGCGCTACTGCTTCGCCGGCCCCGCAGGACTCCCCGCTCGGCCCTGTCCATCGCCACCCGGGCCACCGCGTTCATCGCCGCGCTGTGCTTCTTCTGGTCCGCTCCGGTGACGCTCGCCGCGGTCAACCGCGCCACCGGCGTCCCCAACATGGGCGCCCCCCTGACCTACGGCTCGATCTCCGCCCTGAGCTGCTCCCTGATCATCCTGCTGATCCACTGGAGGGGCGGCCCGCGGGAACGGATCCGGCGCATGACCCGGCTGACGGTCGCCGTCTACGGCACGCTCATCGTCGCCGTCGTCGTCCTGTTCGGCCTCGCGGACGCGGACACCGAGCGGCTCACCGACCTGGACACCTACTACGCGAACACCCCGTACATGCGGGAGATGATCACCCTCTATCTGATGGGTCATCTGGCGAGCACCATCGTCCTGAGCGCCGTCTGTCTGAAATGGGCGCGCGACGAGGTGACCGGACTGCTCCGCCTCGGCCTCCGGCTGATCCTGGCCGGCCTGCTGCTCGACGCCCTCGGCTTCACCCTCGCCAAGGTCACCGCGGTCGTCGCGCGCTGGCTCGGGTACGACCTGGACGTGCTGTCCACCAACGTCGCCCCGCCGGCCGCCGCGCTCGGCGCCCTGATCTACTCCGCGGGATTCGTCCTGCCCCGCCTGGGCTCGGCCGCCGCGGCGGAGCGGCAGAGCCTGACCACCTACCGCGCGCTCAGACCCCTGTGGTCGGCGGTGAAGGACGTCGCGACGGCGCCGGTCGCGGAACCGACCCGGTGGCAGCTGTGGTGGCAACTGCCCAGCAGCCGCCTGTACCTGCTCGAGGCGAACATCCGTGACGCCCTGCTCCAGTTGACGGCCCACTTCGACCAGCAGCTCGGCCGGACGGCGTACGCGGCGGCCGTGGCCCGCGGCGAGGAGCGGGAGAGGGCGCGCGTCGCCTCCGAGAAGGCGATGATCATCGACGGGATACGCCGGGCGTCGGGCCACGGCCGCGGACCCGCGGACCCGCCGGAGAAGTTCCGCCTCACCATCGACCTGGTCGAGCTGGCCACCGCGGTCCAGCGCCTGGGCCAGGCCGCACCGGAGCAGGTGGGGACGTGGTGACGTCGTCCCGTGAGCGCTACCTACAGGGAGAGTCAGTTGTCGCACAAAGCTGTCGTGATCGGAGCCGGCGTCGCCGGGCTCGTAGCCGCCGCGGCGCTGGCGCGTGCCGACCCCACGACGCGGGTCCTCCTGCTCGACCGGGACGAGCTTCCGGACGGTCCCGCGGACCGGCGCGGGGTGCCCCAGGGCCGGCACGCCCATCTCCTCATGGCCGGCGGTCTGTCGGCCATGGAGGAACTCCTCCCGGTGGACGTGCGCGGGCGCCTGCTGGCCGCCGGGGCCCACCAGATCGCGCTGGGCAACGGCATGCTGGCCCGTACCGCGGACAGCGGGTGGCTGCGCCGGTGGCGGCCCAGCGGCCCCTGCATGATCACCTGCACCCGGGCCCTGCTGGACTGGGTGCTCCGGCAGGCCCTGCTGGAGCACTGCCCCACCGTCACCGTCCACCGGGCCACCGTGGAAGGGCTTCTGGGGGACGCCGAGCGCGTCCGCGGGGTCCGTCTCGGCGGGCCGGACCACGGCCTGGGCACCGAGCTGGAAGCGGACATCGTCGTCGACGCGAGCGGCCGGGGCTCGGGCAGCATGCGGTGGCTCGGCGGCATCGGCATCACCGGCGTCGAGGAGCGGAGGATCGACTCCGGTCTCACCAACGCCACCCGGATCTACCGCACGCCGGCGGGTGCTGAATCGTTCCCGCTGACGGTGGTGCAGGCCAACCCCTACAACGGCCTGCCCGGCCGGAGCGCCATGGTCCTGCCGATCGAGGGCAACCGGTGGATGGTCAGCGCGGGCGGTACCCGGGGCGGTGAACCGCCGCGGGACCCGCGGGGTTTCCTCGACTACACCCTCGGCCTGCCGCACCCCATCGTCGGGCACCTCATCGCCGGCGCGGAACCGCTCACCGACGTGGTCGTCACCCGGGGCCGCAGCACCGGCAACGCCCGCCGGTACTTCGAGAGGTCGGCGCGGTGGCCCGAGCGGTTCGTCGTGCTGGGCGACGCGCTGGCGACCTTCAACCCCGCGTACGGCCAGGGCATGTCGGTGGCCGCGCTGGGCGCCCGGGTGCTGGCCCGGGAACTGCGCCGCGCGGGTCTCGCCGGCCCCGGGCTCGCCCGGCGCGTCCTGCGCGGCGCGGCCCGCCACGTCGACGCGGCGTGGGCCACCGCCGTGGCGATGGACGTCCTCTACCCCGGGGTGAACGGGGCACGGCCCCGGCTCGCCGACCGGGTCGCCGCCGGCTACGCGCACCGGCTGACCAGGGCCGCGACCGGTTCCCTGGACGCGGCCACGGCGCTGTGGGACGTCACCAGCCTCACCGGGTCCGCCGGCCGGGCCCTGCGGCCGAGGGCGCTCCTGGCGGCCTTGACCGGCCCCGCCCTCCCGCACACGGCCGAGCCGCCGCTGCGGCCCGCGGAACGCGAGGTGCTGGAGCGGCTCAGGAGGACCGCCGGGCACCCGCGCCCCTCACAGGCCCTCTCCTAGGCACTGCCGGGCACTGCCGGGCGCTGCCGTCGGCATCCCCGGTGACAGTGGTGAGGCCGGGCCGTCGACGCTGACGGCCCGGCCTCACCGGCAGGTGGCTAGCCGCGCCGGAGCAGGTACTTGTGCTGGCCGGACAGCACCAGTTCGCCCCGCTGGTTGTGCACCGTCGCCTTGGTGGTCACGATCCCGGTGTCGCCCTCGGGCTCCAGGGCGGTGATGGTCAGGGCCGGGTACAGGGTGTCCCCGGAGTGCACCTCGCCCAGGAAGGAGCACGACAGCTCCAGGAAGCTGACGAACACCTCCCCGATCACGTGCGGGAACAGGGTGGCGCCGGGCGCGGTGAACGCCAGCACTTGCAGGCCGTGCACCACCGGGGCGGAGTGCCCGTGCCGGCGCGCCCACTCGGCGTCGTAGTGCACCGGGTGGTTGTCGGCGGAGACCGTCTGGAAGGCCGCGGCGTGGGCGTCGGTCAGGGTCCGGCTGGGGGCGCGGAAGACCTCGCCGACGCTGAGTTCGTCGAACGTCCTGGCCGGGACGACCAGGAGGTGCATCGCAAGGCGGAGGATCACCCGCGTACTGGGCGTACTCGGGTGGTCCGACAACGCGGCGAGGCGCCGTGCCGGGCGTCGCGGACCCGGGCTGACCCAAACGAAACCCCCTAGGCACCGGGACGCACCCGGGCGGCCAGGATGTTGGGGTCGCTGTTGGTGTTGTACGCGCCGCTGGCGACGTACGCGGTGTTGCCCCGCACGGCGACCGAGGTCGGGTTCTGGAGGCCGTCCGCGCCGCTGAGGACGACGGTGTGGCTGCCGTCCGGCCGGACGACGGCGATCTCGTTGTCCGCGTTGATCGCGGCGAGCAGGATGTCGCCGTGGCCGGTGAACGCGAAGTCGTCGATGTTGACGAGGCCGGTGGCCCGGACCCGGACGGGCCCGGCGGTGCCGTGCGCGGTGATCGGGATGCGCAGCACGGTGCCCTTGTCGAGGTTGGACACCCAGGCGGCGCCACCGTGGATCTTGATGCCGTTGGCGCCGAGGAAGCCCTCGGGGGCCAGTTCGGGCGCGGTGGCCCAGCGGGTGGGGGCGCCGCCGGCGGCCGGCACCCGCCAGACGGTGCCCAGGACGGAGTCGGCGATGTAGAACCGGCCGGCCCGCTCGTCGTACGCCAGGCCGTTGGGCAGGCTCTCGGCGGGGAGCGCGGCGATGCGCCGCGGGGTGCCGCCCGGGCGCAGCCGCCACAGGCCGGTCTGGTCGGCGCTGCCCGTGGCGTACAGGAAGTAGAGCGTGCCGTCGTGCGCGCGGACTATGCCGCCGAGGAAGGGCGAGGACAGCGCCGGGGTGGTGGCGCCGGCCGGGGGCTCGGGGAGGGTCGCGAGGACGTGCACGCGGCCGTCCGGGGTGATCCGGGCGACCTGGCGGCTGAACGCGAAGGTGACGTCGGCGGCGCCGGAGGGCTCCAGGGCGATGTTCTCCGGGCGCTGTCCCGCCGCCATGTCCAGATGGGCCACGAAGCGCGCGCCGGCGGTCGGGGCCGCGGTCGCCGGGCCCGCGACGGTCACGGCGAGGAGGGTGGCGGCCGCCGCGGCCAACAGGCTGGTGCGGGTGGCTCTCGCGGACGTGTTCATGATTGTTCCCTTCGGTGGTGTGGGTGTGGGTGGGGATAACCGGTGCGGGCCGTACCGCTGCCGCGCGGCGGGCCCTCGTGCCGGGCGGGGTGCCGTGGCGCCCCGGCCGGTCAGGAGCGGGTGAACCGCTGCCTCAGCTCGCCGATGCCCTCGATGGAGCTGACCAGTTCGTCGCCGTCGGCCAGCCAGCGCTGCGGCGAGCGGCCGAGGCCGACACCGGACGGCGTGCCGGTGAACAGGACGTCGCCCGGCAGCAGCGGGAGCACGCCGGACAGCCGTGCGATGAGGGCCGGGACGGAGAAGATGAGGTGACGGGTGCGGTCGCGCTGGAGTTCCTCGCCGCCCACGGCGCAGGTCAGTTCCAGGTCGTCCGGGTCGTCGAACTCGTCGGGGGTCACCAGCCAGGGTCCGGTGGGGCCGAAGCCCGGGTAGGACTTGCCGAGGCTGAACTGGGGGGCCGGACCCTCGAACTGGAGGATGCGTTCGGACAGGTCCTGACCGACGGTGAGGCCCGCGACGTGGTCCCACGCCTCCGTCTCCGGCACCCCGCGCGCCGCGCGGCCGATGACCACGACCAGCTCGACCTCCCAGTCGGTGTGGCCGCCGGCGGGCAGCTTCACCTCGGTCACCGGCCCGGTGAGGCTGCTGACGAACTTGGTGAAGACCGGGGGCATGCCCTCGGGCACGGTGTAGCCCGCCTCCGAGACGTGCTCGCGGTAGTTCAGGCCGACCGCGAGGAGCTGGCGCGGGGCGGGTGCCGGCGCGCCGAGGTCGGCCGGGTCGAACGGGACCGCGCCGCCGTGGTCGGTGCCGCCGGCCCAGGCGCGGAACTCCTCCCACCGGTCGTAGACGGCCTGCGGGTCGCTGGAGAACCGTCCGTCGCTGGCCTTGTGGACGTCGACCGCCCCGTCGGGGGTGATCAGGACCAGGCGTCCGGCGAGGTTGGCGATGCGCACGATGTGCTCTCCGGGTGAGGTGAGGGTGTCGGGTGGGGGTCGGAGCGCCGAAGGGCGCTCATGCGGTGGGGCGGGTGGCGCGTTCGAGGGCCAGCAGCACGGAGCGGTAGGGGCGGCCGGTGACGTGTTCCATGCCGATCTCGCAGGTGCGGTTGGCCGACAGGTGGGCGTCGAACGCGCGTGAGGTGACCTCGTCGGCCTCGTGCCGGGTCGCCGCCTCGGTCAGCTCCTTGTGCAGCAGCCCGCGGTCACCGGCGAAGCCGCAGCACTCGGCGTGCACGGGCACTTCGACGTCCCGCGCGATGAACTCGGCGACGGCGCGCAGCTCTTGCACGTCGCCCAGGTGCCGCATGGAGCAGGTGGGGTGCAGCACCGCGCTGTCGAGCGGCGCGGTCACCTCCAGGTCCGGCAGCAGTCCGGCGGCCCAGACGACGGAGTCGACGACGGTGAGCCGCTCGTGCCTGCGCAGGTTCTCCGGTGTCAGGTAGGGCCGGACCTCGTGGCCGATGCCGAGGGTGCACGACGAGGCGTCGACGACGAGCGGCAGCCGTCCGCCGTCGGTCCACTCCCAGGCCCGCTCGACGATGCGGTTGGCCATGAGCGTGTTGCCGTCGTCGTACCCCTTGGAGTGCCAGATGGTCGCGCAGCAGGAGCCGGCCATGTCCGGGGGCACCCACACCGGGCGTCCGGCCCGGTGCGAGACGGCGACGACCGCCTCGGGCAGGGACGGTCCGGGCTCCCCGTCCGGCCCGGCGAAGATCCGGTTGACGCAGGCCACGTAGTAGACGGCGGCGGCGGAGGTGCGCTCGGTGACGGGCAGCCGCGTCTGCGCCGGGGAGGGGATGCCGGGGATCCACTCGGGCACCAGCTCGGGCGAGACGGCCCGGCGCAGCGCCGACGTGACGTTGCCCATGATCCGGTCGCCGACCTGGTCCGCGACGCCGAGGGCGGCCCGGGCCGAGGACTCCACCAGGCCGAAGTGCCGGGCGACGCGGGCGGCGTTGCGCTCCTCCCGGCGGGAGTGCCTGCGGTGCCTGAAGCCCTTCATCATGGCACCGGTGTCGATGCCGACCGGGCAGGCGATCGCACAGGTCGAGTCGCCCGCGCAGGTGTCGACGGCGTCGTAGCCGTAGGAGCCGAGCAGCCCCTCCATGGCGGTCGAGCCGTCGGGCTGGCGCGTCATCTCGCGCAGCAGCACGATCCGCTGGCGCGGTGTGGTGGTGAGGTCGCGGCTCGGGCAGACCGGCTCGCAGAACCCGCACTCGATGCAGGGGTCGGCGGCCGACTCGGTGACCGGGATGGTCTTCAGACCGTGCAGATGGGCTTCCGGGTCGCGGTTGAGGACCACGCCGGGGGCGAGCACGCCGTGCGGGTCGACGATCCGCTTGATCCGCCACATCAGCTCGGTGGCGCGCGGGCCCCACTCGGACTCCAGGAACGGCGTCATGTTCCGGCCGGTGGCGTGCTCGGCCTTGAGGGAGCCGTCGAAGCGCTGGACGACCATGGCGCAGAACTCGTCCATGAAGGCGGCGTACCGCTCGACGTCCTCCGGCCGGGCGGCGTCCAGGGCCAGCAGGAAGTGCAGGTTGCCGTGGGCGGCGTGGCCGGCGACCGCGGCCTCGTAGCCGTGGCGTTCCTGGAGTTCGGCCAGGGCGCGGCAGGCTTCGGCCAGCCGGGACGGCGGCACCGCGAAGTCCTCGGTGATGAGGGTGGTGCCGTCCGGCCGTGCCTTGCCCACGGCCGTCATGAAGGCCTCGCGGGCGTGCCAGTACGTGTGGACGGTCGCCGGGTCCTCGACGAAGCGGTTGGTGACGGAGGGCACGGGGGCGACCAGCGTCAGCTTCTCCACGACGGCGGCGGCCGCCTGCCGGGCGGCCGTGTGCCCGGCGTCGTCGGGTGCGCGGAACTCCACCAGCAGGGCGGCGGTCTCCCGGGGCAGGTCCGCCCAGTCGGCGGGGACCCCGTCGACGCTCGCGCAGGCCCGCAGGGTGTTGCCGTCCATCAGTTCCACGGCGCGCGCCCCGGCGTCGTTGAACAGCGGCACCGCCGCGGCGGCGGCCGCCAGGTCGGGGAAGAACAGCAGCGCCGTGTGGGTGCGGCGGTCCAGGGAGACGGTGTCGAACACCGTCTCGGCGATGAAGCCCAGGGTGCCCTGGGAGCCGACCATCAGCCCGCGCAGGATCTCCACGGGGGTGGTGCCGTCCAGGAAGGCGTCGAGCCGGTAGCCGTTGGTGTTCTTCAGCTCGTACTTGGCGCGGATGCGGGCGACGAGCGCGGTGTCGTCCTCGATCTCGGCCTTCAGCGCGAGCAGCCCCTCGTACAGCTCGGGTTCGGCCCGGCGCAGGGCGGTGTCGGCGTCCGGGGCCGCGGTGTCCACGACCGTGCCGGACGGCAGGACGACGGTGAGGGAGGACAGCAGGCGGTAGGAGTTGCGGGTGACGCCGGCGGTCATGCCGGAGGCGTTGTTGGCGACGACCCCGCCGACCGTGCACGCGCTGGAACTGGCCGGGTCGGGGCCCAGGAGGCGGCCGTGGCGGGACAGCGTGATGTTGGTCCGGCCCACGGTCGTGCCGGGGCGGATGCGCGCCTGCGCGCCGTCGCCGAGGACCTGCACGCCGTCCCAGTGGCGGCGTACGTCGACCAGGATGTCGTCGCCCTGCGCCTGTCCGTTCAGCGAGGTGCCGGCCGCCCGGAAGACGATCTCGCGCTGGTGTTCCCGGGCGTAGCGCAGCACCGCGGCGACGTCCTCGGTGGTCTCGGCGAGCACCACGACCTGGGGTACGAAGCGGTAGGGGCTGGCGTCCGAGGCGTACTTGACCAGGTCGGACAGTGTGTGCAGCACCTTGTGCGGGCCCAGCAGCCGGACCAGGTCCGCGCGCAGGGGTTCCGGTGTGCCGGCCGCCCGGTCGGCGGGCACCCGGTCGGCGGACGGGCCCGTGGTCCGGTGCGGACGCAGTGTGCCGGGGTCCGGTTCGAACAGGACCATGCTGTGCTCCCTTTGCCTTGTCGGTGCGGGCGGTGGCGCGGACCGGCCACCGCCGGCGAGCGGTCCGGCACACCCGCGGGAGCGGATTCCTCCCGCGGGCGTGCCGTGTCCTCAGTGGCCCTGACGGGCGGGTTCGACGGCGCGGACGGCGCGCAGGATCAGCTCGGTGACGGGCGCCGGGTCGCTCACGGAGGCCGCGTGGGGCGCCCGCACGGTGACCGTGTGGGCCCGCGCGCGGCGGGCCATCCACTGCTCGGCGGCCGGCGGGATGTTGCGGTCCTCGCTCGCCACGAGGTACCAGCTCGGGATGGACTTCCAGGCCGCCTTGGTGGCCTTCTCCTGGAGCGCGGCCAGCGCGATGGGGCGCTGGCCCACGGCCATGACCTGGGCGGTGGTGACGGGGACGCCGGCCGCGAACTGGTTGCGGAAGAGGTCCTTGCGGATGACCAGCTCCTGGCCCTCGCCGCCGCCGGGGAGCGGGTAGGACTGGCTGGTGGTGGCCTGGCCGAGGGTGCTGCCGGGGAACTTTTCGGTGAGGTCGAGCGCGCTCTCGCCGATGTCGGGGACGAAGGCCGCTATGTACACGAGCGCCTTGACCTGCGCCGCGCCGGCCGCGGCGTGGCTGATGACGGCGCCGCCGTAGGAGTGCCCGACGAGCACGATCGGGCCTTCGATGCTGTCCAGGACGCTGCGGATGTAGGTGGCGTCGCTCGCCAGGCCGCGCAGCGGCAGGGCGGGCGCCACCACCTTGTGGCCCTGGTGCTGCAACCGCTCCACGACGCCGCTCCAGCTGGAGGCGTCGGCGAACGCGCCGTGGATCAGGACGACGGTGGGCTTGGCCGACTGCGGGGGCCGGTGACCGTGCCGTTGCGCCGCGGCGGCCGGGGCGGAGAACGCGGTGCCGGCGGTGCCCAGGGTGGCCGCGCCGGCGAGCAGGGAGACGGTGACGGTACGGCGGGAGATCGAGGGTTTCATCGGCTGCTTCCTGTGCTGGTGGGAGGGGGGCTGCGGCGCGGTCACTCGGACGCGGTCTTGACGTCGGAGGTGGCGCGGACGGCCTCCTCGATCAGGTCGACGACGCGCCGCGGGTGGGAGAGCATCACCAGGTGCGAGGAGTCGACCTCGACCGTGGTCATGCCGGCGCGCCGGTAGCCGTAGCGCTCCACGTCGGGGTTGATGGTGTGGTCGGAGGAGGAGACGAGGCCCCAGCTGGGCTTGGTCTTCCAGGCCGCGGCCGGCGCGGCCTCGGAGAACGCCAGCGCGGCCAGCGGGCGCTGGGAGACGGCGAGGACGGCGGCCAGCTTCGGGTCGACGTCGGCCGCGAAGATGGCCGGGAACTTCTCCGGCTGCACGGACACGTCGGTGCCCGGAGTGGAGGAGCCCTCGACCGCGAACGGCGTGTAGACGAGCGCGGAGGCGAGGTCGGAGTCGGGGAACCGGCCCTGGAGTTCGCCCAGGCTCTCGCCCTTCTCCAGCGCGTAGCCGGCCAGGTAGACGAGTGCTCTGACGTTGTCCTCCACACCGGCGACGGTGATGACGGCACCGCCGTAGGAGTGGCCCACGAGGATCACGGGTCCCGGGATCTGCCGGACCAGCGCGGCCACGTAGGCGGCGTCACCGAGCAGGCTGCGGTTGGGGACGGCGGGGGCCACCACGTCCAGACCGCGGGCGAGCAGCTCGGGGATGACGCGGGCGTAGCTGGAGGCGTCGGCGAAGGCGCCGTGGACGAGGACCACGGTCGGCTTGGCGGAAGCGGACATGACTGTCTCCTGAAAGATCGAATGAGGTACGGAACGGAGCATTACGGGCCGGACGAGTGGAAAGTTGCCCATGCACGCCCGGGGTGTGTTCCGTGGGTGCCCTCCGCGCATGCGGCCGACCGGGCCGGTGCCCCCACGGGACGGGGGCCGAGGGACTGCGAGGTGCGGGCCAGGGGGGCCGCGGGACCGACGGGTCAGCCGCCCCAGTCGGCGAGGAACGCCAGCAGCTCGGCGTTGACGACGTCGGGCTTCTCCTCCTGGCACAGGTGTCCGCACTGGGCGATGGGCACACCGCGGACGTCACGGGCGATGCCCTTCCAGACGTCCAGGACGTCGTACGCCTGCCCGACGGCGCTGAAGTCCTCGCCCCAGATGGTCAGTACGGGACAGTCGATCAGCCGGTCGGCGTCCGCGCGGTCCTGCTCGACGTCCTGCGCGGCGGCGCGGTAGTCCATGCAGGACCCGCGCACCGCGCCGGGCTGCTGGTAGGCGCGGACGTAGACCGCGATCTCCTCCGGGGAGAGCATCTCGGGGTCGTACGACCAACTGCGGTAGAAGTGGGTCAGCCAGGTCTCCTCGCGGCCCGCGATCAGCGCCTCGGGCAGGTCCGGCACGCCGAGGAAGGTGAAGAACCAGTAGCCCTGCCGGGCGAGTGTCACGTCGTACGTGTCGGCGATGACCCGGGTGGGGATGTTGTCCATCGCCACGAACCGGTCGACGCGGTCCGGGTGGTCCTTGGCGAAGCGGGTGCCGACGCGGGCGCCGCGGTCGTGCCCGACCAGTGCGATCCGGTCGTGGCCGAGGTGGTCCATCAGGGCGACGACGTCGTTGGCCATGGTCCGCTTGTCGTAACCGGACGCCGGCTTCTCCGTGTCGCCGTAGCCGCGCAGGTCGGGCGCGATCACGGTGAACCGCTCGGCCAGTACGGGGATCTGCTTGCGCCAGCCGTACCAGGTCTCGGGGAAGCCGTGCAGGAGGTACACCGGCGGCCCCTCCCCCGCGCTGACCCAGTGCTGCCGGATGCCGTTGAGGGTGGCGGTGTGGTGCGTGATGCCGGTCGGTTCTGCCATGAGCTACGCCCGTCGCGTCGAAGGGAAGGGTCGGTCGGTGGGTGCGGGCCGCTCGGGAACGGACCGGCGGCTCGCCGGAGCCCCGGCCCGTCGGGATGCCGGTACGGCGATACGTCGGCATACCCGCACCGGCGGGTTTCGGTACGCCGGCGTCACCGGCCCGGGTCGGCGGTGCGGCGGCGGGGTGCGGGGCCGGCCGGTGCGGCCGGTGGTGTCACGCTAGGAGGCGGCGACACCCGCGGATGGCACGTCGGCGCACGGTACTGACTTCACAGCGCACACAGCGCACACCTCGGGTCGGCCGGGGGCGGACCGGGCCGCCGTAGGGCAGTGTCCGGTGACGGTGGGCGCGGATCGCGGTGCCGTCCGGGACGGCTCGGCGTCGGCGGGGGGCCCTCGGTGTTATCAAGGGTGTATGGAGGTATTTCCCGGGCGGCCTCGGTGCCCGGAACGCCGCCCGCCCGACGGGCGCCCGCGGCGACGCCGGGTCGGCCTGCCGGGCCTGCGCAGTACGGCCGGACAGGTGTTCCTGATCCAGGTCGTGATCACGGTCCTGCTGGTCGCGGGCGGGGTCGCGGCCATGGCGGTCCAGACGGCGCGGGACGCCGTGCAGCAGGGGCGCCGGGAGTCGGTCGTCGCGGCCCAGTCGTTCGCGAGTGCCCCCGGCACGGCCGCGGCGCTGCGCGGCCGTGATCCGACGGCGGTGCTCCAGCCGCGGGCCGAGGCGGCACGCGCACGCACGGGCCTGGACTTCGTCGTCGTGCTGAACACGCGGGGAATCCGCCTCACCTACCCCTATCCGCAGGAAATCGGCAAGAAGTTCGTCGGCACGATCGGACCGGCGTTGCGGGGACACACCGTCGTCGAACAGGTCAGCGGGCCGCCCCTGCCCGCGGGCGGGGGGACGGCCGTGCAGGCGGTGGTCCCGGTGACCGACGCGCGCGGCACGGTGGTCGGCCTGGTCTCCGCCGGCCTCACGGTCCGGAACGTGGCGGCCCTGTGGCTGCCGCAGCTGCCGATCATCCTGGGCAGCGGCGCGGTCGCCCTGGCGCTGTCCGTCACGGGGACCACGCTGGTGGCCCGGCGGCTGCGGCGGCAGACCCGCGGCATGGCCCCGGCGGAGCTGGCGCAGTTGTACGAACACCATGACGCGGTCCTGCACGCGGTACGGGAAGGCGTACTGATCACCGACGGCGACGGGCGGCTGCTGCTCGCCAACGACGAGGCGACGCGGCTGCTCGGGCTGCCGGCGAAGGTGCGGGGCCGCCCGGTGCCGGAGCTGGGGCTGCCGGAGTCGATCACACGCCTGCTGACCTCGCCGGACCCGGTCACCGACGAGGTGCACCTCGCGGGGGACCGGCTGCTGGCGGTGAACAAACGGCTGACGTACCCGCGGGCCGGCCGGGGAGGCTCCGTGGTGACCCTGCGGGACACCACGGAGCTGGCGGCCCTCTCGGGGCGGGCCGAGGTCGCGCGGGAACGGCTGAAGCTGCTGTACGCGGCCGGGGTCCGGATCGGCACGACGCTGGACGTGGGGCGTACGGCCCAGGAGCTGGCCGACGTCGCGGCGCCGCACTTCGCCGACCTGGTGACGGTGGACCTGCTCGACGCGGTGCTGCGGGGCTGGGAGCCGACGGCGGAGGGCTGGCGGCGGCTGAGCCGGGCGGCGATCGCCGGCGCGCGGCCGATGGTCCCGGTGTATCCGCTGGGCGAAGTGATCACCTTCTCCGCCCGGGCCCCGCAGATGCGGGCGCTCCAGGCGCGGCGGGTCGTGCTGGAGGCGGACCTGCGGCAGGCGCACGGCTGGCGGGAACAGCATCCGGAGCACACCGGGAAGGCACTGGAGCACGGGGTGCGCGCGCTGTTGACCGTGCCGCTGCGGGCGCGGAACGTCCAGCTGGGCGTGGTGAACTTCTACCGGACGGCGGACTCCCCGGCCTTCGAGCCGGAGGACCTCGCCATCGCGGAGGAACTGGCCGCGCGGGCGGCGGTAGCCATCGACAACGCCCGGCGGTTCACCCGCGAACACGCGATGGCGGTGACCCTGCAACGCAACCTGCTGCCACGGGGGCAGCCGGACCAGGACGCGCTGGAGGTGGCCTGGCGGTACCTGCCCGCGGAGTCCGGGGTGGGCGGGGACTGGTTCGACGTCATCCCGCTCCCGGGCGCCCGGGTGGCGCTGGTGATGGGCGACGTCGTCGGTCACGGGCTGCACGCGGCGGCGACGATGGGCCGGCTGCGTACCGCGGTGCACAACTTCGCCACCCTGGATTTGCCCGTGGACGAGGTGCTGGGCAATCTGGACGACCTGGTCGTGCGCATGGACAACGAGGACGACACGGAGGACGCCGGGGCGGCCCGGGAGGGCGAGGGCGTGACCGGGGCGACCTGTCTCTACGCGGTCTACGACCCGGTGGCGGGGGCCTGCACGATGGCCCGTGCGGGACACCCCGAGCCGGTGGTGGTGCACCCGGACGGAACGGCCGGCTGTCCCGGTGTGCCGGCTTCGGCGCCGCTCGGCCTCGGGGGCTATCCGTTCGAGACCGTCGAGCTGTCCCTGCCGGAGGGCTCGCGGATCGTGCTGTACACCGACGGGCTCGTGGAGGACCGCCGCCACGACATCGACGTCGGCATGGAGCGGCTGCGCCGGGCGCTGGACGGTTCCGGGGGCCGCACGCCGGAGGAGACCTGCCAGGCGGTGATCGACGCGCTGAAGCCGTCGCCCTCCCGCGACGACATCGCCCTGCTGGTGGCGCGTACCCGGCGCTTCCCGCCCTCGCGCGTGGCCGAGTGGGACGTGCCGTCGGACCCGGCGGTGGTTCCCTCGGTGCGGGCGCGGTGCCGGGAGACGTTGCGGGGGTGGGGGCTGGAGGAGACCGGGTTCGCCACGGAACTCATCGTCAGCGAGCTGGTCACGAACGCGATCCGGTACGGCTCGCCGCCGGTCGGGGTGCGGCTGCTGTACGGGCGCTGTCTGATCTGCGAGGTGTCGGACGGCAGCGGCACCTCGCCGCGGCTGCGGCGGGCGGCGACCACGGACGAGGGCGGGCGGGGGCTGTTCCTGGTGGCGCAGTGCGCCCAGCGGTGGGGGACGCGGTACACAACCCGTGGCAAGGTCATCTGGGCGGAACAGCTCCTCGGCGGCGGCACGCCCGCCACCACGGGCCACGCACCGGTCGACTTCCTCCTCGACCAGTTCGACGATCTCGACGATCTCGACGCCTGAATCCGGACGCACCGTCCGGCCCCCGTCCCCCGGCCGGCCGGAGCCGACGCCGCTCAGGTCCGGGCGCGGGCCAGCAGGAAGGCCACGTCGTCACCGGCGGACGGCCGGAGGGTCTCCAGCACCCGGTCGCACGCCTCGTCCAGGTCCCGGCCGGCCGTCGCGGTCAGGGCGTCGCGGAGGACGTCGAGGCGGGCGTCGATCGGGTCGCCGCGCGTCTCGACCAGGCCGTCGGTGTACAGCGCGAGCTGGTCGCCGGGCCGGAAGGCGAAGGCCGTCGTCCGGAAGTCCCATCCGCCGACGCCCAGCGGCACGCCGGAGGGGAGGTCGAGCAGCTCGGCCGGCCGGCCGGACCGGACCAGGACCGGCGGCAGGTGACCGGCCAGGCTGATCCGGCACTCCTCCCGCTCGGGGTCGTAGCGGCAGTAGACGCAGGTGGCGATGGTGTGCTCGACGTCCCCGGTGAGCCGGTCGAGGTGGCGCAGGACCTCTGCCGGGTCGAGGTCCAGCTGGGCGAAGGCCCGGGTGGCGCTGCGCAGTTGCCCCATGCTGGCGGCGGCGTCGATGCCGCTGCCCATCACGTCCCCGACGACCAGCGCGGTCCTGTCGCCGGCCAGGCGCATGGCGTCGAACCAGTCCCCGCCGATCTCGACGGCGGCGCCGGCCGGCAGGTAGCGGCAGGCGATCCGGAGTCCGGGCAGGCGGGACGGCAGTTCGGGCAGCAGCCGGCGCTGGAGGGTGAGGGCGGTGTCCCGCACGCTCTGGTACCAGCGGGCGTTGTCGATGCAGGTCGCGGCGCGGCCGGCCAGTTCGCAGGCGAGGAGCGTGTCGTCGTCGTCGAAGGGCGCGGAGGCGCGGACGCGTATCAGGCTGAGCGCCCCCAGTACCTCGCCACGGGCCAGCAGCGGCACCGCGAGGTAGGAGTGCGCCCCGGCGTCCGCCAGCAGGGCGGCACTCTCGTCGGTGCGGGCGATGCGCCGCAGGTCGGCGGGGGTGGTCTCGGCGAGCAGCACGGGCCGGCGGGTGCGCACGCACCGCGTGATCAGCCGGTCGCCGTCGTACGTGGTGACCGCTCCGGGCACGTCGGCCGCCGCGCGTGCCGCCGTGCAGCCGGGTGCCGCCGCGACGGCGCCGACCCGGAAGCGGACGGGGCCGCTGTGCGACGGGGGGTGCCCGCGCAGGACGCTGTCGAGCACGTGCACCGAGACGACGTCGGCCAGGTCGGGTACGACGACACCGGCCAGCTCGTGCGCCGTCCGCTCCACGTCCAGGGTCGTACCGACGGTGGCGGAGGCATGGGCGATCAGGGCCAGGCGGTCGCGGGCACGGGTCGCCGCCCGGTTGGCGTCGTGGCGTTCGGTGATGTCGATGACGGACGAGGCCAGGCCGATCACCCGCCCGGTGGCGTCGTCCAGCCGGTGGTACGACACCGACCAGGCGAATTCGCGGTGCGGTTCGGCTGTGGTGCGGCCCACGACGTACCAGTCGGACACCGGTTGCCCGGTCTCCAGGACCCGGCGCATCCGGGCCTCGATGGCGGCGGCGTCCAGACAGGTCAGGACCTCGCCGACGCGACGGCCCAGATGCTCGGCGGCGGAGCGGCCGTGGATGCGCTCCAGCGCCGGGTTGACGGTCACGTAGCGCAGGCCGGTGTCGAGGATGGCCAGGCCGATCGGGGACTGGGAGACCAGGCGCGCGGAGAGGGCCACGCCCCGCTCGACCCGGGCCACCGTCGCCTGGTCCACCGCCAGCCCGAGGGCGTAGGTGTCGCCGAGGTCGTCGAGCAGCCGCATGTTGCGGAACTCCACCAGCCGCGTGCTGCCGTCCTTCTGCCGGATCGGGAACGCCCCGGCCCAGTCGGTGCCGGACTCCATGACCTCGGCGAACAGTCCGATCACCTGGTCCCAGTACTCCTCGTGCACCAGCAGCCGCGCCGCGAACTGCCCCAGGGCCTCCTGCGCGCTGTAGCCGAACAGCTCCTCGGCCTGTGGGCTCCAGAACACCACGCGCCCGCGTGCGTCCAGCACGACCGCGGCGATGCTCAGCAGGTCGAGCAGACCGGTGGGTGACGAGCCGGCACCGGACGGGGGCCGGTCCGGGGCGCCGGGGTGCGGGGCGCCCGTTTCACCCATGGGCCGTTCTCCTCTCCCACGCGGTGGGAGCGCGCGCCGCCGGGGCGGCTCGCCGTCCTTCCCTACATAGTCACCGCCTTCGGGGCGGTGTGCCTCCCAGCGGGCCGGGACGGGCGCGGCACGCCGCCTCTCCGGGGTGCGGCGGTGCGCTCGCCGGCCGGTCCCCGCCGTGCGGCGGGTGCCACCGGGCCGCCGTCACCGGGGCCCGGTGCCGGTCTGGAGGGGGCAGGCGGTGGATCCGGTGGCGGTGGGGCGGGCCGGCAGGGGCTGCAAGGGGGTGCAGACGGGGGTGGCCGCTCCGATGAGTTCGACCAGGCCGTCGCCGCCGGTGGGCGGGGCGAGCCTGGACCAGTTGTTGGCCAGCCAGACGTTGCCGGACTGGTCGAGCTGGACGGCGGTGAGGTGCTGGATGGACTTGCTGCGGTAGCCGTCGGGCGGGGAGAGCACCGCGCCGGTGGCGGAGCCGGGCGGGCAGGCGTCGGTGTTCGCACCGCACAGGACGGAGACGGAGGGGGCACCGAAGCCGGCGACCCACACGCGGTCCGATCCGTCGACGGCCACGGACCAGGGGGCGATGGTCGTGGGCAGTCGGTAGGCGCCGGTGACCTTGCCGTCGGGGCCGAGTTCGGTGACCGAGTTGCTGAGGAAACCGGGCACCCAGACGTTGTCCCGGGAGTCGACGGCGAGGGCGAGGGGCCAGTCGAGCGAGTCGTGCTCGATCGGCGAGAACGCGGTCGGCTTGAAGTCGGGGCCGATGACGGTGACGCTGCCGCCCGCGTGTCCCGTGAGGGGGCGCGTGTCCATGAGCTTCGCACCGTTGAGGCGGGCGTTGGAGACCCAGGCCCGGCCCTGGCCGTCGATCTGGATCGAGAACGGGTGGTCGAGGCCGCCGCCGGTGATGGTGATCGCCTTGGCGGGATCGCCGTGCGGGTAGACGATCACGCTGCCCTTGCCCCGGTTGCCCTTGAGTCCGTAGAAGTTGGCGATCCAGAGGTTGCCCTTCTGGTCGACGGCGGTGCCCTGCGGGTGGTCGAGGCCGCCGTCCCTGAAGCCCGTGGCGGGGGAGAGCGTGTGGCCGGCCGCGGAGAACTTCGCCATGGCGTCACCGGCGTAGCTGGGCACCCACACGGATCCCGCGTGGTCGATGGCGATCCCCCAGGCGCCCGCCTTCATGCCGCCGCCGCTGAGGGGGCTGTTCAGGGCCGGGTTGCCGACCGGGTCCTGCACGGTGACGTAGGGGCTGGGGTCGCGGGTCCCCGGCAGCCAGTTGTTGGAGGCCCAGACGTTGCCCTTGGCGTCGACGGCGACGCGTCCGGGGGCGTAGACCTCGGGGGCGGTGTAGTGCAGGGCCAGTACCCAGGCCGTGGGGGCCTGGTCGAGCGCCGGGGCGTAGGTGTGGGCGCGGCCGGCCAGGGCGTGCAGCTCGCCGGTGGCCAGCCGCGGGTTGCGGGCGAGAGCGGCCACGGCCTGGGCGGTGTCCGCGGGCGCGGGGCCGCGCGGCGGTGTCGCCCGGCGCAGCAGGTCCCGGCACCGCCCGGTGTCCGCCCCGGGCGCGCACAGGGAGACCAGGTTGGCCAGGGTGCCGAGGGTGGCCAGGGTGTCGTTCCTGGCCCCGTTGTCGTGGTTCGTGACGACCTTGCCCGGCTTTCCCGTGGCCGGGTCGGCGAGGTTGTACGACGTGGCGGCGGCGTTCTCCAGGCCGGGGCTCGGGCCCGAGACGCCGCGCCGGTCGGTGAACTGGGCCAGGGCGAAGCCGGTGGCGACCGTGGTGAACTCGTTGACGGTGACCGTCGATTCGTGGCGCTGCGGCACGCCGCCGCCCGGACCGACTCCCACGACGGAGCGCAGACGCAGGGCACGGTCGTGCGCGGGCGCGGCTTCCACGTACAGCACGGAGCCCGTGCGCTGCCCGGGCCGCAGCAGGAAGGAGCCGTGGGCGTCGGTCGTGGCACGCCCCAGTTGCCGGACGCCCCGCCGGTCCCCGGCGAAGAGGGTGACGGTGGCGTGGGACAACGGCTTCCCCGCGCTGGTGACGGTCCCGTGCAGCGGGGGCGGCGCGCCCGCGTCCGCGGGCGTGGCCGTGGGAAGGGCCGCGGGAAGCAGTGCCAGGGTGGCCGACGCGGCCAGGGCGGTACGGGAGAAGGGCGGGGAGGGCTTGGACTTGCGGGCGCCGCGGGGGGTTCGGGGGGTCGCTCCGCGGATGCCGGTGACGGTGAACGAGGGGAACAAGGTCGGGAGCCTTTCGTCGGGGCGGCAGGGTGCGGAACCCCGCGCGCCGGCCGGGGAGCTGACGCCCCGGCGGGTTCCTGGCCCGGACGGTCGCGGGCGGCGGTCACGGGGAGACGGTCGCGGAGGGAGGCGGCGAGCCGGTCGCGGACGGAAGCGGGGAGCCGGTGGCGGGGGGCTGTCGGTGGCCCCGGCGGGCGGTGGCAGGGGGCTGTCGGTGGCCCCCGGCGGGCGTCGCGGTCGCGGGAGGAGCGGACGGAGCGCTCACGGAATCGGAGGGCCGCGTCACGGGGCCCGGTGGCCGCGTTCGTCGTCCCGGCGCGAGCGGGCCTGTCCCCCGCCGCTGTCCGGGTCGCGCAGCGTGAACCAGCCGATCTTCCGGCCGGACAGCCAGATCAGCCCCAGGTACAGGTGCGGTTCGACCTGGCGCAGCTCATCGCGCACCCCTGCGCACAGCGTGGAGGTGTGGGAGTAGTCGATGACGATGCACTCCCGGTCGTCCAGGCGGCTGGGCCCGGGGCCGACCGTGGCGACGACGGACAGGATGTCCAGCGGGGTGAGGCGGTTGCTGAGGTAGCCCTCCGGGCTGAAGACCTTGCCCCGCCACAGGCACAGCCGCACCAGGCCGGCGAGCAGCCGCGCCCCCACGGGCCCGGCCGCCGGGAGGATGGCCCGGCCTTCCATCGGGCCTTGGGGGATCTCACCCGCCGGGCTCTTGCGGAACAGGTCCTCGATCTGTTTGCCGTCGGTACTGAGCAGCTCGGTGTCGGTAGGCATCACGATCTTCCTTCTGACCGTCGCCGGCGCTTCGCCGCCGCGTCCACGGCCCCGGTCCGGCACGCAAGGCACGGCAAGCCCGGGGCCGGGCGGCGCGGAAGGCATGGGGCCGGGCGCACGGGACCGGGTGCGCGGGCCCGTCGGCGCGTGGTCCCCTGTCAGGGGCCGAACGACGGCCGTGACCGCGAACCGGTCCGCGGGAGCCGGTCCCGGGCACCCGGGGCGGGTGCCGCGAGCCCGGTCGCGGCGAACCGTGCGAGAGAGGCGGGACCGCGCCTCGGGGCGACCGGTCCGGCGCTGTGATCATCTTGCGGATTTCCCATCCGCCGCTTCCTCCATCGTGGACCCGGGCGGCGCGGCTCACCACCGCTGGCGGACCGTGGCGGTGTCGCGTGCGGGGGTCCTCGGGTGGGGTCGTACCGGCGCGGCCCCCGCCGCGGCCCGCGGGCCCGCGGGCCGCGGCGGGGGCCGCTCGCGGTGTCCTTCACCAGCTCAGTGTGATCCCGGCGCCGATCCCGCCGAGCCCGAGGGCGACGCAGGCGGCCGGCCAGCCGCCCCTGCCCCACGGGAAGAACCGGTCGAGGGACAGCCGGCCCGGACCGATCGCGGCCACGGCGATGGCCACGACGGCGATGCCCACGTTGTACTCGACGCCGCCGTCCGTGTCCCACAGGCCGTGGGCCGCGGTGACGGTCACCATCGCGTTGATCATCACGCCGACCAGCGCGGCGGCCGCCAGCGGGGTGAGCAGTCCCACGGCCAGGCCGAGGCCGCCGAGGAGTTCGGAGAGGCCGCCGATCAGCGCGAACAGCCTCGCCGGGTGGAAGCCGAGGTCGCCGAACGCCTTGGCGACGGCCGTCAGCCCCGTCCCCCCGAACCAGCCGAACAGCTTCTGGGCGCCGTGCCCGGCCATCAACAGTCCGAAGGTCAGCCTGAGAAGGAGGAGCCCCCAGTCGCCGGCGGTCAGCCCGTGGGCCGGGGTGTGCCCCGGCGCCGGTCGCGTGGCGGCCGAAGGCCGGTCCGTGTTGCGGTTCGTCATCAGCATGCTCCGGTACGGACGCCGAAACGGGTGCGAGTGCCGGCCATGACAGGCATCGGCTCACCGGTCGGCGGGGAGAGGCCCGCGCTTCGTCCGCGGGGGTGCGTCCCGCCCGTACCGATCCTTCCGCAACCGCGGCGCCGCCGCACATCGGGCGGCCGGCCGGGCGCACCGCGCGGGCGGCCCGCAGGATGGACACCGGGGCCGTTCGGCCACCGCCGCGCACCGGCCCCTCCGACCGGTGCCCGAGGGAGGCAGGCGTGGGATACGGCACGGACGCAGGCGTGGGATACGGCACGGACGTGACCCTGCACGACCTGTGGCACCGGCTGCCCCGCGCCTCCCGCTCGGAGCTGCTGCGGCGCGGCGCCGAGGCCGGCTGGTGGGTCCTCGACGCGTCGCCGGGCCACTGGGAGGCGATGCGCCCGCTGGTCTTCGCGGAACGGGACTACCACCGGTTCGCCGCGCTGGCGGCGGGTGTCCTGCGGTGCGCCCTGCTCGCCTGCGAGCGCCGGGCCGGGACCGCCGGCGAGCTGTACCGGGCGCTGCGCGACCACCGCGACCTGCCGCTGCTGGACCCCGCGCAGCGGCTGTCCGACGCCGGCCTGCTGCGCATGGCCCGTCCCGACGCGCTGGTCGTCGGCGGCACGCCCTGGTTCGTCGAACTGAACGTCGGCCCCAACATCTACGGGGTCCCGGGGCTGGAGAGACGGGGCTCGGTGTTCGCGCGCGGATGGCCGGACGGCACCCTGCTCGAGCCGCCGTCCACGCTGCGAGCCCGGGCGGCGGCCCTGGCCGCGGCGGTGCCGGCGGCCGGCGGCGGGCGCGGCCGGACGCTCGTCGCGACCTGGCGGGCGGACTCGGGCATCGCGGCGAAGCTGGGCGGCGTCCGCGCGCTGCGCCGCTATCTGGAGCCGGCCGCGGAGGCCGCCGGGGCGGCGGGGCTCGACGTGTGCGTCGCGGATCTGTCCGAGGTGCGCGGCGGCACCGGCGGGCTGTGGGTGGGCGGCGACCGCGTCGACGTGGTCTTCAACCAGTTCACCGGTTCCGTGCCCGCGGACAGGCGCTCCGTCGCCGTACTGCGCGACGCGGTCCTGGCCGGCACCGTCCGGCTGTTCGTCCCGGAGGCGTCGTGTCTGCTCAGCGCCAAACAGGTGCTGGCGTGGATGCACGAGGACCTTGACCTCTACGAGCCGGCGGACCGCGAGCTGATCCTGCGGCACGTGCCGTGGACGGCGTGGCTGGGTCCCGGTCAGTCCGCCGAGCGGCGCCGGCGCCTGCTGGCCCGGGCGGCGCGGGAACGGACCGGACTCGTCGTCAAACCGTCGTACGGCCATGGGGGCGCCGGCTTCCTCGCGGGTCACGAGGTGGCTCCGCGGGAGTGGCTCGGCCTGCTGGCGCGGTGCTCGCGCGAGACCACGCTCGTCCTCCAGCACCGGCTCGTCCCCGACCGCACCCGGATGCGCTTCCGCGCCCCCGACGGTGCCCGGAGGGTGGCCCGGGTTCCCTTCGTCCTCTCCCCGTTCGTGCTGGACGGGCGGGGCGCGGGCGCCCTGGTCCGCCACCCGGGCCCCGGGCCGGGCCGCGCCACCGGGCCCGTGAACACCGCGGCGGGAGCCGTCTCCAACACCGTGCTGCTGCTCGGGGATCCGGGGGCCGGCCGGCCGGCGGGAGGCGGCTGACGGCCGCCTCGGGCCGTCATTCGCCGCCGGGGGTGCCGGTGTTCCAGTCGAGGCGCAGGATGGCCAGGTCGTCGGTGTGCCGGTCGGCGTTGAGGGTGCGGGTGCGGGCGATCAGCTGGTCGAGGTGGGTGCCGGGATCGGGTGCGCGGACGCTGTCGATGATCCGCAGCAGGCCGTCCACGCCGAGGCGGGCGCCGGAGGGGTCCGCAAACCCCTCGATGAGACCGTCGGTGTAGGCGACGAGGGCGCCCCGGGGCGGCAGGGCCAGGGTGGTGGCGGGCCACTTGCCGAGGCCGGGGGCGATACCGAGGGCGATACCGTGCGGGGCGGCGACCTGACGGGTGCCCTCGGGGGTGAGGAGAAGGGGTTCGTGGTGGCCGGCCAGGTGCAGGGTGAGGGTGGCCGCGGCCGGGTCCAGGGTGATGAGGGTGCAGGTCGTGAACAGGTCGCTGACAGCCCGTTCGGCGATGTGGATCTGTTCCAGCAGGTGCAGGAGGTGCTGATCGCGGTGGCCGCCGAGGGTCAGGGACCGCCAGGCGATGCGCAGGCAGACGCCGAGCGCGGCGGCGTCGGGGCCATGGCCGCTGACGTCTCCGATGACGGCGTGGATCTGTCCGTCCTCGGTCTGGACGACGTCGAGGAAGTCACCGCCCAGCAGGGCCTGTGCCCGTCCGGGGTAGTAGCGGCTGGAGGCGGTGACGGCCGAGGAGGTCAGGATGGGCTCGGGCAGGAGGCCGCGTTCCAGGCGCGCGTTCTCCTCGGCGCGCAGCCGGCCCATCGCGAGGGCGGCGTTGGCGCGTTCGGCCTGCTTGCGCTGGACGGCGTAGCGGACGGCGCGCTGCATCAGGTCGGGTTCGACCTTGCCCTTGACCAGGTAGTCCTGGGCGCCCGCGGCGAGGGCGTCGACTCCGGCGCGGGGTTCGTCCAGTCCGGTCAGGACGATGATGGCGGCATGCGTGTCCGGCTGGATCGCCTGGACCGTCCGCACTCCGGAGGCGTCGGGCAGGTGCAGGTCCAGCAGGACGCAGTCGACGGGGTCCGCCGCGAGTGCCCGGCGTGCCTCGGCGGCGCTGCGGCAGCGCACCAGGACGTGCGGCAGGTCGGTGTCGAAGAGGAGTTCCTCCACCAGGAGGGCGTCCCCGTCGTCGTCCTCCACCAGCAGGATGCGGAACCGCTCCAGGCCGCTCGCGGCTTGCTCGGTCACGGCTGGGTCTCCCTCTCCGCGGACTCCGTTCCGCTCCCGGTCCCGCTCCCGGTGGCGGTGGCGGGAAGGGTGAAGAGGACACGGGTGCCCTCCGTGTAGTCGGGATCGATGCCGATCCTGCCGCCGTGGAACTCCACGACCTTCTTGCACATCGCCAGACCGATGCCGGTGCCGGGGTAGGCGTCCTTGGTGTGCAGCCGCTGGAAGAGGACGAACACCTTCTCCTGGAACTCCGGCGCGATGCCGATGCCGTTGTCGGCGACCGCGAAGTCCCAGCGGTCGCCGTCCCGGACGGCGGTGACGTGGATGCGCGGCGTCCGGTCGGGGCTGCGGAACTTGATCGCGTTGGACAGCAGGTTCTGCCAGAGCATGCCCAGTTGGGTGGCGTCCCCGACGACGGTGGGCAGCGGGTCGTGGGTGATCTCGGCGGCGGAGTCCTCGACGGACACGCTCAAGTCGTCGAGGGTGCCGCGCAGCACCTGTTCCAGGTCCACGCTCCGGTGGTCGTTGTGCACCCGGCCGACCCGGGAGAAGGTCAGCAGGTCGTTGATGAGGACCTGCATGCGGTTGGCGCCGTCGACGGCGAAGGCGATGTACTGGTCGGCCTTCGCGTCCAGTTGACCGCCGTAGCGGCGTTGCAGGAGCTGGGTGAAGCTGGAGATCTTGCGCAGCGGTTCCTGGAGGTCGTGGGAGGCGACGTAGGCGAACTGCTCCAGTTCCGCGTTGGACCGCCGGAGGTCCTCCGCCTGCTCGTCCAGCAGCCCGCGGGACTCCTCGCTGAACTGAAGCTCCCGCACCAGCCGGCGGCGCATCGCCTCCACGTCGGAGGCCAGCCGGCGCAGGTCGGCGGGGCCGTCAACGGCCAGGGAGCGGTCGAAACGGCCCTGGGCGACGTCCCGGGCGGCCGCGCCCAGTCTGCCGAGCGGGCCGGTGACGCCGCGGCGCAGCCCCTCGAAGACGAGCACCGCCACCAGGACGATGACGAGGGCGATCACCGCGAACACCCAGTTCCGCAGGGACTGTGCCCGTCCCAGCTCGTGGGTGGCCCGCGCCCGCTCGCTCTGGAGACGGTCCTGCTGGCGCTCCATCGCCCGCCGCAGCGAGTCGAACGTGGCCTTGCCCTCCGTGGCCCGGTCGGCGGCCAGGCGTACGGCGTCCCCGGCGGAGGCGGCCGACACGGGCCGGGCGATGCGCTGCTGCCAGGTGGCCGCCAGCTTCTCCACCCGGTCCAGGTCGGCGCGGGCCCGCGGGTCGTCCTCGACCAGGGGGCGCAGATGGCGGAGGGCGGCCTTCTCGTCGGTCACGCCCCGCGCGTACGGCTGGAGGAAGTCCGCGCGGCCGGACAGCCCGTAACCCCGGACCCCGGTCTCCTGGTTGACCAGTGCCTCCTCCACCCGCATCGCGTCGATGAGGGCGGGCGAGCGCCGGCTCACCAGCTCGTCCGTGATCTGAGAGGTACGCCACATCGCCCAGCCGCCCAGCGATCCCAGCACCGCCAGGACGACCAGGGTCGCGGCGACCCCGGCCCGCAGCCAGCGCCGGGTCGTCCAGCCGCTGAACGCACCCTCGGAATCGGGAGGCTCGGTCTTCATGGTGGTCTGTCCGTCTCCTCGGCGATCGATGCCATACTTGTCATACGGCAAGCACACTGTACCCACGGCCGGACAACGCATGTTGTCCCCCCTGAGAGGAACGCCGTAGGGTGAGGGCATGCCTGGTCCAGCATCCACTCCGCATCCGTCCGGGGAGACGGCCGCGCTCGTGAGCCAGGTGGTGGACGAACTCGTCCGGCGCTTCGTCCGGGACGACGTCCACTCGCCCGCCCCTGCCGACCCGGCCGGCGCGGCACGGCGCCGGGCGCTGGTACGCCTGAGCGTCCTGGCCGACGTCAAGCAGGCCGTCAGGGACCTGGAGGACCAGGCGGCCCACGCCGCGGCCGCGGGCGGAGCGGGCTACCCGGAGATCGGCCAGGCCGTGAGCATGAGCCGTCAAGGGGCCCGACGCCGCTGGCCCGGACTGATCACCAACAACGCCCACTCCCCGGCCTCCCAACCCACATCCCGGAGCTCGTGACCCATGGCTGCCGCCGCAACCCGCCCCTACGACGTCCTGCTGGTCGAAGACGACGTCGCCGACGCCATGCTCATCCAGGACGCTCTCGCCGAGCGCGGTACCCGCAACCTCACCCAGGTCTCCGACGGCATCGCGGCGCTGGAGTACCTGCGCGACCCGGCGAACGAGCGCCCCGATCTCATCGTGCTCGACCTCAACATGCCACGGATGAACGGGCGGGAGTTCCTCGCCGTGGTGAAGGAGGACGCCGACCTCCGCACCATCCCGGTCGTCGTGCTGACGACGTCCGCCGCCCCGGACGACGTCACGGGCGCCTATCGGCACCACGCCAACGCCTATGTCACCAAGCCGGTGAACCTGGAGCAGTTCGAGGCGGCGGTCCGCAGCATCGACGCCTTCTACCTCGACATCGCCGTGAAGCCCCCGAAGGACTGACGACCCGCGCCCGACGCCCCGCCCCTGGCGGTCCCCCGACCGGGGCGGGACTCGGCGTACCGGTGCCGAGGGGGACGGTGCGCGTCAGGCGGCGTCCTGGTCCCGGTCAGCGGGATGCGCGCGATGACCCGCTTGCCGCCCGCGTCCCCGCGTACGGCGAAGTCCCGGGCGACGGCCCTCACGATCTCCAGACCGTGCCGGACGACGCGCCGAGGGCCGGCCGGCTCCGGGGCGGGCAGGGCGGGGGGCGCTGCCCCGGACCTCGGTCTCGACCGCGGATTCCGTGACGCGCACGACCATGCGGACAGGACCGGGGGCGCACTTCCCGGCGTTGGTGACCGGCTCGCCGACGACGAGCCGGGAGGAGCCCACCACACGTTCCGTGATCGCGGGCCCGCGCTCGCTCGCCGTCCGGGCGAGGAAGGACGCCGCGCGAGGACGGGCCCGCGCCGTGCAGGCCCCGTCCCCGTCCAGGGCGACGGTCATCCCGGGTACCTCGCCGGTGCGGCCGGTGGCGTTCCCACCGGCTGGCTCCGCGTTCATCGACGGGTGCTCTCCCCCCTGCTCGGGCTCCTCTGCCCACCGGACCCGCCGGCACCGGACGAGCATCGGTGACGCGGTCGTCCCTACCGCTCCGCCTCGGCATGCGACGCGGCCTTCCCGGCCGGCCGAGGCGCTTGCGGGGCCCGGCCGCGAGCGTGCGCGGGGCCGGCGGGGTCCGGCGCCTCCCGTCGGGAGCGGACCCCGCGAGCCCGGCGTGATCGGGACGAGATCCCGGTCAGGCCCGCAGCCGCCGCGGGGCGCGGCCGGGGGCGCGCCGGACGGCCCAGGCGCTGGCCACGCCCAGCAGAGCGCCCGCGACGACATCGGTCGGGTAGTGGGCCCCGCTCTGGACGCGCTCGGCCGCCACCACGGGGGCCACCAGCGCGCACAGGGCGCCCGCGAGCGGCCAGGCCGGGAGGACGGCCGCGGTGAACGCCGCGGCGGCCGCGGTGTGCCCGGAGGGGAACGACGAGGACTCGGGGCGGTCGTGGACCTCGTCGTGCGGGATCCAGTCCACGGGCGGCCGGGGCCGGCCGGTCAACCGCTTGCACAGCCCGTTGGAGACCAGTTGCGCCAGGGCCAGCGCCGCCAGCCCCGACACGGCGGCACGCCGCCCGCGCCGGCCCCCGGACAACGCCATCGCCACGGCCGCGCCGCACCACAGCTTGGTGCCCTCCGCGCACTCCTCCACCGCCGACAGCGCCCGGTGGGCGACCGGCCCGGTCCGGGCGGCCATCCGCTGGGTCAGCCGCCGATCGGTCTCACGTATCACCGCGATCACGCTCATGAACAGCAGGTGTCCCCGACCCGGCCGCGCCATTCCCGTCGGTCCGCACAGGGCGCCGACGCACCCCTGCCGGCCCGACCGCCCGCCCCGCCACGCGTCGCCCGCCGCCGCGGGCGGCGCGGCTCAGGCGTCCGTCGCGGCGGGCGGCGCGGGGTCCGCCGTCGCGGGCGGGTCCGCCGTCGCGGGCGGCGGGGGTGCCGTCCGGTCGTGCAGGCGCCGGGTCGCCGCCCACAGCAGCAGGGCGGCGCAGCTGAACGCCGCTCCGAGGGCGGCGACCGCCGTCCATCCCGCCGCCGCGTACGCCACCGAGGAGCCGGTGGCGCCGAGGGCGCTGCCGGCCGAGTAGAAGACCATGTAGCCGCCGATGATCCTGCTCCCCGCGTCCGGGCGCACCGCGTGGACGAGGGTCTGGTTGGTGACGTGCACGGCCTGGACGGCGAAGTCCAGCAGGACCGCGCCGACCGCCAGCGCCCAGAGCGACTGGCGGGTGAACGCCAGCGGGAGCCACGACACCGCGAGGAGTACCAGGGCGGTGCCGGTGGTCCGCTGCGCGAGGCCGCGGTCGTTCCAGCGGCCGGCGGCGCCCGCGGCCAGGGCCCCGGCCGCGCCGGCGAGTCCGAACGCGCCGATCGCGGTGTGTGTCAGCGACCACGGCGGGGCGCTGAGCGGCTGGACGACGCTGCTCCAGAGCGTGCTGAAGGCCGCGAAGACCAGGAAGGCCAGCCCGCCGCGGACCAGGAGCAGGGGGGTGCGGACGAACAGGCCGACGGTCGACGCGGGCAGACGCCGGTACGGCAGGCCGGCCGCCGGTGGGCGCCCGGCCGGCAGGACGCGGCGCAGGAGCAGGGCGAGCGTGGCGGTCAGTCCCGCCGAGAGGAGGTAGACGGCGCGCCAGCCCGCCAGGTCGGCCACGGTGCCCGCCACCGTACGGGCCAGCAGGATGCCGGTGATCACCCCGCTGGTGACCGATCCGACGACCCGCCCCCGGTGGGCGGGGGCAGTGAGGTGGGCCGCCGCGGCGACCATCGTCTGGGCGACGACGGCGAGGGCGCCGACCGCCGCGAGGGCGGCGAGCAGTGCGCCGGCCCCGGGCGCCAGGCCGACGGCCAGCAGTGCGGCGGCGAGCAGGCCGAGCTGGCACGGGATCAGGGTGCGCCGGTCGACCAGGTCTCCGAGCGGGACGAGCAGGAGCAGACCGGCCGCGTACCCGAGCTGGGTGACGGCGACGATCGCGCCGAGCAGGCCGGGGCCCAGCGCGAACCGCTCGCCGAGGGTCACCAGCAGGGGCTGGGCGAAGTAGACGTCGGCCACCGCGCTTCCGCACGCGACGGCGAAGAGCGGGACCAGCCACCCGGGCGGCGGCCCGGGCGGCGCGAGTGCGGTGTGCGGCGCGGCGTGCGCGGCCGTCCGGCCGCTCGCCGTGGGGCAGTGGTCCGGCATACGGCGCCCTCCCGAAAGTGGTTGCAACTTGCTACCAGCCGGACTGTAGGCCGCACTGGTAGCATGTTGCAACCAAGCGTGCCGTGAAGGAGGAGAGCCGATGGTGGCCCGCACCCGGTTCGATGCCGACCCCTGCCCCGTCGCCCGGTCCGTCGACGCCATCGGCGACTGGTGGTCGCTGCTGATCGTGCGCGACGCGTTCGACGGCAGCCGCCGCTTCGGCGAGTTCCGGCGGAGCCTCGGGATCGCCAAGAACATCCTCGCCGCCCGGCTGCGCGCGCTGGAGCAGGCCGGCGTGATCAGCGGCGTGCCCGCCGCCGACGGCGGCCCGCACCAGGAGTACGTGCTCACCGAGAAGGGCCGCGCCCTCTTCCCCGTCATCGTCGCCCTGCGCCAGTGGGGCGAGGGGCACTGCTTCGCCCCCGGGGAGGCGCACTCGCGGCTGCTGGACCGTCGCGGCGGGCGCCCGCTGAGCCCGCTGGAGGTCCGTGACGGCGACGGACGGCCGATCGGCCCCGACGAGACGGTGGTGGAAAAGCTCGGCCCCCGTGACGACACCCCCGACGCCACCGGCTGACCTGCGCGCCGGCAGTCGGCGAGCAGCGCCGGGTCCGCCGCACGGCCGCCCCGCCCCCGGGCCGTACCGCCGGTCGACCGCCGAGGCGGGTTGCACCTCCCGACCCACGGGCGTTACCTGGATGTACCGGCGGTGAAGCGAGCGCACAGGCCACGGAGCGTCCGAGGGCCTCGCCTTCGTGTGGCCCCGGCAGCGGCCTGCCTCGCTGCCGTCTTCCAGCGCTCGACGCGGAGGTGACAGAGGTGAAAGCCGTTGTCTACGAAAGGCCCTTCAGCGTCACGGTGAAGGACGTCGACGACCCGCAGCTCCAGCATCCCAACGACGTGCTCGTCCGGGTCACGTCGTCCGCGATCTGCGGCTCCGACCTGCACATGTACGAGGGGCGCACGTCGGCCGAACCGGGCATCGTCTTCGGACACGAGAACCTCGGCGTCATCGAGGAGGTCGGCAGCGGTGTCACCTCCCTGTCCGTCGGGGACCGTGTCGTGATGCCCTTCAACGTCGCGTGCGGGTTCTGCAAGAACTGCCTCGCGGGGGAGACGGGATTCTGCCTGACGGTCAATCCCGGATTCGCCGGCGGGGCGTACGGCTACGTGGCCATGGGCCCCTACAAGGGCGGCCAGGCGGAGCGGCTCCGGGTGCCCTTCGCCGACTTCAACTGTCTGAAACTGCCACCGGGAGAGGAGTTCGAGACCGACTTCGTCCTGCTCGCCGACATCTTCCCGACCGGGTACCACGGCTGCGAACTGGCCCAGGTCTCCCCCGGCGAGACCGTGGCCGTCTACGGCGCCGGACCGGTGGGCCTGATGGCCGCCTACTCGGCGATGCTGCGCGGCGCGGCCAAGGTGTTCTCGGTCGACCGGGTGCCCGAGCGACTGGCCAAGGCGGAGGAGATCGGGGCGGTCCCCATCGACTTCACGAAGGGCGACCCGGCCGCGCAGATCAAGGAGCACACCGACGGGGAGGGCACCGACAAGGGTGTCGACGCCGTCGGCTACCAGGCCCAGTCGCACGACACCAGCCACGAGGAACCGGCCATCGTCCTCAACGAACTGGTCGAGACGGTACGGCCGACCGGCCGGCTCGGCATACCGGGCCTGTACGTGCCGTCCGACCCGGGCGGCCCGGACGAGCACGCCAAGCACGGCCAACTCCTGGTCTCGATCGGCAGGATGTTCGAGAAGGGCCAGAAGGTGGGCACCGGGCAGTGCAACGTCAAGCGGTACAACCGCCAGCTGCGCGACCTGATCATCGCCAGGCGGGCCAGGCCCAGCTTCGTGGTCTCCCACGAACTGCCGCTGGAGGAGGCCCCGCTGGCGTACGAGAAGTTCGACAAGCGCATCGAGGGCTACACCAAGGTCGTACTCCACCCCGGCCACGCCCTCGCCGCGTGAGGCGACGGTCCGGGCACCCTCGCGTGCCCGGACCCTGACGACCCGGTGCGGTGTACGGCTGCCCTGCTCCCGGCGCGGCCGGATCCGCGGACGCGCTCGCGGTGGTGCCGACGCCCCGGACGGCGGTGGCGTGGCTGCCGCCGCCGGAGCTCTGGCCGGCGGTCCAGGAGATCCGCTGGGAGCACGACCCGCAGGTACGGCGGTGGCCGCCGCATGTGAACCTGCTGTTCGGGTTCGTACCGGAGGAGGAGTTCCGGCGCGCCGTGCCGCTGCTGTGCGCCGGGGCGGCGCGGAGCGCGGCGTTCACGGCGCGCCTGGCCGGCGTGCGCTGCTTCCGGCACCGGCACTACGCGACGGTGTGGCTCGATCCCGCCGCGGCCGGAGGGGCGCCCTGGGCACGCCTCCACCGTGAGCTGGAGTCGCGGTTCCCGCTCTGCCGCGGGCGCGGCGGGCGCTTCACCCCGCACCTGTCCCTGGGCCGCACCCGGGACCCCGGGCCGCTGGCCGCCGAGTGCGCCGCGCGGCTCGGTGCGCTGTCGGCGACGGTCGAGGAGGTGGTGGTCCTCTCCCGGCGCGACGACGGCCCCATGCGCCCCCGGATGGCGATCGCCCTGGGCACGGGCGAGGTTCACCGGCCACGGGAGTACCCGAGCTGACCTCCGCCCGGCGGGGACGTCCGTCCGGGACGACGGGCGGCGCGCGTACCGCCGGATTTCCCCCGCGTGACAGGCAGGTCCTGCCCCCGGCGCGTCCACACCCTACGAAAGCTTCGACAACTCCCGTCCGCGCGCCCAGCATCGAACCCTCACCGGTCTTACGACAGGAGCTTCACGATGGCCCCCTCCACGGCCGAGCGCACCCCTCCGATCTCCCTCGTCACCGGGGCCAACCGGGGCATCGGACGCGAAGTGTGCCGCCAGCTCGCCGCCCTCGGCCACACCGTCCTGCTGACCTCCCGCTCCCTCGCCCCGGCCGAGGCGGCGGCCCGGCAGCTCGCCCGGGAGGGCACCCGCGTCCATCCGCTCCAACTGGACGTCCGCGATCCCGGGAGCGTCACCGCCGCCGCGCGCGAGGTGGAGGAGGACTTCGGCCGGCTGGACGTCCTCGTCAACAACGCCTCGATCATGTACGACACCTGGCAGCGTGCCACCACCGCCGACCTCTGCACCGTCACCGAGGCCGCGGAGGCCAACCTGTACGGCCCCTGGCGCACCACCCAGACCTTCCTCCCCCTGCTGCGGCAGAGCGGGCACCCGAGAATCGTCAACGTCAGCAGCGAAGCGGCGTCCCTGGCGAGCATGGGCGGCGGCACACCCGCCTACGTCATCACCAAGGCCGGTCTCAACGCCCTCACCCTCATGCTCGCGGCCGAGCTGCGCGGCGACCGCTTCCTCGTCAACGCCGTCTGCCCGGGCTGGGTCGCCACCGACATGGGCGGTCCCGGGGGCCGGCCCGTCGAGGACGGCGCCGCCGGCGTGGTCTGGGCGGCGACGCTCCCGGTCGGCGGACCCACCGGCGGCTTCTACCGCGACGGCCACCCCATTCCCTGGTGACCGCCCCGCCCTCACCCCCGCCGCGGCCGACAGGCGGGCGTGCCCGGTCCCGGCGCCCCGGGACCGGGCACGCCCGGCGGCAGGGGCTCCGCGCCGACCACGTGCCGCGCGTTCGCCGGCTCCCCGTGGGTCACGGTCCGCACGCCTGCCGGAACGCCGAGCTCCCGCGCGTGGGCTTTCGGCCAGGAGAGCGGGTCTCCCCGGGCGCTCCCGGCGCGTGCCCGGGGAGCACTCGTGAGCACAGGTGAACACAGGCGAGCACTCCGGTGCGCCCCCCGGGTCCCAGGCGCCCGTCGGGTCCCAGTGGTCCCCCGGACACGGCCGGCGGGGCGCGTCCGCACGGGTCGGTCGCGCGCGGCGGAGGCGCCCCGCGCGCGCCGATGGTGACCGGGCAACCGCTTGCCGCGCCCCGGGAGCGGGGCGAGCATGCTCCCACCCGCTGTCCGACGAGGAGTGCCATGCCCCCGAGCGCGACGGTCGTCACAGGAGTGAACGCGGACCGCGCGGAACCCGCGTACCCGGTGTCCCACGAAGGGGGCGGGCATGCCGGAACCGTCTGACGCGGGGGCCCCCGCCGCCGGTGCGCCGGTGTCCCCGGACGAGGTGACCGCGCCGCCGACGCTCGGCGTGGAGGAGGAGTTCGTCCTGGCCGACCGGGACAGCGGAGCGGCCGTGCACCGCGGCCCCGCCGTGGTGCGCGCCGCCCTCGCCCGCCTCGGCGCGCCGCACGTCACGGCGGAGGTCTCGCAGGCCCAGCTGGAGACCGTCAGCGGGGTGTGCCGCACCGCCGCCGAGCTGGCGGCGGAGATCGCGCGGCTGCGCGGGGGCGCGGCCGCCGCCGCGGCCGAACACGGCTGTCTGCTGGTGCCCAGCGGCACCCCGGTCCTCGGCAGACCCGGCCCGCCGCCCTTCACCGACAAGCCGCGCTACCGCGCCTTCGCGGACCACTTCGGGCCGCTGGTGCGCGACCAGGGGGTGAACTCCTGCCACGTCCACGTGGGCGTGGCCGATCGCGAGGTGGCCGTCCGGGCGGTCAACCACCTGCGGGGCTGGATGCCCCTGCTGCTGGCCCTCACCGGCAACTCCCCGTACGACGACGGGACGGACACCGGCTACGCGAGTTGGCGCTCGATGGTCTGGAGCCGGTGGCCCTCGGCCGGCCCGCCGCCCTACCTGCGGGACGCGGCGCACCACGAGCGGGTCGTCGGCCGGCTGGTGGCCACCGGAGCGGCGATGGACCCGGGGATGATCTACTGGCACGTCCGGCCCTCACCGCGCCTGCCCACCATCGAGGTGCGCGTCGCCGACGTGCTGCCCGAGGCCGAGGCCGCCACCGCCTACGCGCTCCTGGTGCGGGCCCTCGTCTGGGGCGCCGTGGACGCGGTCCGCGCCGGCGAGCCCGCGCCCGAGGTCCCCGATCCGCTGCTGCGCGCGGCGTGCTGGCAGGCCGCCCGGTACGGGACGTCGGGCACCCTGCCCGCCACCCACACCCCGGAGTGCGCCCCGGCGGCCGTCGGCCGGCTGGTCGAGGAGCTGTGGAAGCGGGTCGAGCCGCGGCTCAGCGGCTGCGGCGACGACCGGCGGGTGGGCGACTGGCTGGACGACGTACAGCGGCGGGGCACCGGCGCCGACCGGCAACGGCGTACCGCCGGGCGCCATGGGGACCGCCTCGGGGCCGTGGTCGACGACCTCGCCGTACGGCCGGGCTGACAGGTCGACGACGTCGCCGTACGGCCGGGCCGAGTGGTCGACGACCTCGGCGTACGGCGGCGTGACCGGCGGGAGGGACACGGGGACGGGACACGGGGACCTTCGGTGCGCCACCCCTTGACGGCTCTGGTCCAGACCTCTAGGTTCCGGGCCAGCACCTTTCCACACATGCGCCCGATGGTCACGTACGTGAACTCCTTCTCCCCCACCCCGGCCCTCCGCGGGCCCGGTCAAGAAGGGAACACCCCGATGCGACAGGTGAGATGCGGTGCCGTGCGCGTCCCCGTGTGGCTGGCGGTCCTCCTCGCCGCGCTGGTGAGCCTGGTGGCACAGCCGCCCGCCCGGGCCGCGGCGGCCGCGACGCCGTTCCGCGTGCTGGCGCTGTACAGCGGAACCTGGGACGCGGCCCACATCAGCTTCGTGCGCGAGGCCAACACGTGGTTCCCGCAACAGGCCGCCGCGAACGGCTTCACCTACACCGCCAGCAACGACTGGAACCTCCTCGCCGACGGCCGGGTCGACGCCTACCAGGTCGTGCTCTTCCTCGACGACCTGCCGCAGTCGGCTGCGCAACGGGCCGGCTTCGAGCGGTACATGCGCGCCGGCGGCGCCTGGATGGGCTTCCACGTGTCGGCCTTCACCACCGACGCGCAGAGCTGGCCGTGGTACCACGACCAGTTCCTGGGCAGCGGAAACTTCAAGTCGAACACCTGGGGACCGACCACGGCGGTCCTGCGGGTGGAGGACCGCACGCACCCCGCCACCGGCAACCTGCCCGCCACCTTCACCTCGTCCGTCAGCGAGTGGTACAGCTGGTCCAACGACCTGCGCCGGAACCCGGACATCAGGATCCTGGCCTCCGTCGACCCGAGCAGCTTCCCGCTCGGCACCGACCCGGACCAGACCTGGTACAGCGGGTACTACCCGATCCTGTGGACGAACACCAAGTACCGGATGCTGTACGCCAACTTCGGCCACAACGCGATGAACTACGACACCAACACGGCGTTGTCGTCCACGTTCGCCAGCGCGACGCAGAACCGGTTCCTCCTGGACGGGCTGAAGTGGCTGGGCGGGGGGTCGTCCTCCCAGCCGCCCTCCGACGGCGTCTCCGAGACCTCCTGGTACACGCTGCGGAACCAGGGGAACGGCACGTGTGCCGACGCCCGCGCGGCCGGCACGGCCAACGGGACCGTCGTCCAGCAGTACACCTGCAACGCCACCACGGCACAGCAGTTCCAGTTCGGGCCCACCGACAACGGCTACCGGCGCATCGCCGCCCGCGGCAATCCCCAGCAGGTCGTCGACGTGGTCGACCGCTCCACCGCCGACAACGCGCCGCTGCAACTGTGGTCCTACTCCGGCGGCACCAACCAGCAGTGGCTGCCGGTGAAGGAGGCCGACGGACGCTACCACCTGACCGCCCGGCACAGCGGGAAGTGCCTGACCGCGGCCGGCGCCGCCACCGACGGCGTGCAACTCGTCCAGCGGTCCTGCGACGGCTCCCCCGCGCAGAGTTTCCAGCTCACCGCCCAGCCCTGACCCGGCGGGTACGGCCGGCCCGCGGCGCGCCCGAGAGGCCGGCCACCGCGGTCACCCACCGCGGTCACCCACGGCGGTCGCCCGCCGTTCTCACCCGGCGGGCGAGGGCGGCGGTACGGCCGGCTCGTCGGCCAGGAGGCAGACGGCGAGCGCCGCGATGTCGTCCCGGAGGCGGTCGCCGCTGTAGGCCAGCAGGTCGTCGTGGAGCCGCTCCAGGAGCCCCCGGGGCGGGAGGGAGTGCCAGGAACCGAGGCGCTCCAGGAGGGGGTAGAACGCCCCGCCCGGGTCACGCGTCTCCGTGATGCCGTCCGTGTACAGCAGGAGCCGGTCGCCGGGGCGGAAGGAGTACTCGTCGACGTGGTACGGCTCCCCGGCGAGCACGCCGAGGTTCAGCGGCGGGGCCGAACGCCCCCGGTCCAGTTCGCGCACCCCGCCCGCGCGGATGCGGACCGGGGGCGGATGGCCGCAGTTGACCACGCGCAGCAGCGGGTCCTGAAGCGGGACCTCGACGAAGACGGCGGTGACGAACCGTTCGCCCACCTCGTGTCCGCCCAGCAGCGCGGCCCTGCGGGTCATGCTCGTCTCCACCCGGTCGACCAGGGCGGGCAGGGCGGGCTCGTCGTGCGCCGCCTCGCGGAACGCGCCGAGCAGGGCGGCGGCGGTCTCCACCGCGAGCAGTCCCTTGCCCCGCACGTCGCCGATGAGCAACCGGACGCCGTACCGGGTGGGGACGGCCTCGTAGAGGTCGCCGCCGATGCGTGCCTCCGCGGCGGCCGACAGGTAGAGGCTGTCGAGGAGGAGCGCGCCGATCCGGTGGGGAACCGGCCGGAGCAGGACCCGCTGGGCGATGTCGGCCACGAAGCGCACGTCGGCCAGCGTGCGTTCGCGGCGGACGCGGTGCGCGGCCAGGATGGTGCCGAGGACGCCCACCAGCGCGGTGCAGATGTAGGCGGCCACGTAGTGGCGGTCCCAGAGGTAGCCGACCGACCGGCCGGCACAGCACGGGGTGCCGGCCAGCACCCCTTCCATCACGATGGCGAAGACGGTTGCACCGGCCACGACGAGGGGTCCGTGCGCGAACGCGGCCACCAGGGGCAGGGCGATCAGCACGAAGCTCACCGGCCACCGCACGGGCGTCACCGGCTCCAGCAGCAGGAGCGCCGCGACGTACAGGACCGGGAGCCACCGCATCCACGCCGGAGTCGCCGGGAACCGGGTGCGCACGCCGGCACCCTGCTCCGGTTCCCGACCGGTACGACCGGGCTTCGGCCTGCGTGGTCTGCGCACACGGACTCCTGTCACGGCAACTCGACAAGACCTCCCAGCCTGGTGTGCCGGGCCGCGGCACACCGGGATTGCTCCACTCCACGGCATGTTCCGGTACGGGCGCGTCGACGTCCTGGGGCCGAAGCCGCACGAGGCCGTCCTCACCGGGCGCCGGCGGACCGCGCGCCGTCCGCGCCGACGGACGTTCGCGCCGGTGGCGGCGCAGCGGTCGCCGGTCACGGAGGTGCAGTGCTAGAACAGGGAGATGAGCGGACGTTCCCGCCGGTCATGGGCGAGAGCGGCGCCGCCTCCCGACGCACGGCGGTCACCCGATCCGTCCCGTCGCCGGGGGCGCCGGCCGCTGCGCGGGCGCCGCTTCTCGCGGTCCCTGAGCGTCCGCACGCTCGCCGCGCAGGTCTTCCTGTTCCAGGCTCTGATCATGCTGCTGCTGGTCGCCGTGGGGGCGACCGCCCTGGTGTTCCAGGGGCGGTACGACGCCCAGCGCAGCGCCGAGGACCGTTCCCTGGCCGTCGCCGAGGCGTTCGCCCATGCCCCCGGTACCGCGCTCGCGCTGCGGTCGCCGGACCCGTCGGCCGTGCTCCAGCCGGGCGCGGAGCAGGCGCGGAAGGGTTCGGGCGTCGACTTCATCACCGTGCTGGACCGGCACGGGACCCGGCTCACCGACTCCGACCCCTCCCTGATCGGCACGAAGTCCCCGGGCGCCGGGCGGGCCGTCGCGGGAGAGACGTACACCGAGACCTTCCACGGCCGGCCGACCGACGCCGTCCGCGCGCTCGTCCCCGTGCTGGACCCGAGCCGGCGCGTGGTGGGCGTCGTCACCGCCGGGATCGAGTACGCCAACGTCGGGCAGGTGCTGAACCGGCAGCTGCCGCTGCTGCTCGGCGCGGCGGCGGGGGCGCTGGTCCTGGCGACCGGCGGCGCGGCCCTGGTCAGCCGCCGGCTGCTGCGGCAGACGCATGGACTGGGCCCGGCCGAGATGACCCGGATGTACGAACACCACGACGCCGTGCTGCACGCGGTGCGCGAGGGTGTGCTCATCGTCGGCGGCGACGGGGGCGTCCTGCTCGCCAACGACGAGGCGCGCCGGCTGCTGGACCTGCCCGCGGACGCCGACCGGCGGCACGTGCGGGACCTGGGGCTGGAGCCGGGTCCGACCCGGTTGCTGGAGGCGGGCGAGGCCGCGTCCGACGAGGTGGTGCCGGCCGGGGACCGGCTGCTGGCGGTGAACATCCGGCCCACGGCCCCCTACGGCGGCGGCCAGGGGCTGGTGGCCACCTTCCGTGACACCACCGAGCTGCGGGCCCTGTCCGGGCAGGCCGAACTGGCGCGGGGCCGGCTGTCGTTCCTGTACGAGGCGGGTGTGCGGATCGGCACCACGCTCGACGTGCGGCGCACGGCCGAGGAGCTGACCGAGGTGGCGGTCCCCCGCATGGCCGACTTCGTCAGTGTGGAACTGCTGGACGCCGTGCTGCGCGGCGAGGAGCCGACCAGCGCGGTACGCCGGATGCGCCGTACCGCGCTGCGCGCGTCGCGCGAGGGGCACCCCTTGCAGCCGGTGGGCGAGGTGATCCGGTTCGCGACGGCCGACACCCCGATGGCGGCGGCCCTGCACCGGGGCAGGGCCGTCCTCGTGCCGGACCTGCACACCGCCCAGGACTGGCGGGCGAAGGACCCCGAGGGGGCGCGGCGGGTGCTGGACTACGGCATCCATTCGCTGATCACGGTGCCGCTGCGGGCGCGCGGGGTGGTCCTCGGGATGGCCGACTTCTGGCGGGGCGCGGATTCCCCGCGGTTCGAGGAGGAGGACGTCGCGGTGGCCGAGGAGCTGGTGGCCCGCGCCGCCGTCGCGATCGACAACGCGCGCCGGTACTCCCGTGAGCACACGATGGCCGTGACGCTCCAGCGCAACCTGCTGCCCCTCGCCCTGCCGGACCAGGACGTGCTGGAGATCGCCTCGCGCTATCTGCCGGCCCGGTCCGGGGTGGGCGGCGACTGGTTCGACGTCATCCCCCTGCCCGGGTTCCGGGTGGCGCTCGTCGTCGGTGACATCGTGGGGCACGGGATGCAGGCCGCGGTGACCATGGGGCGGCTGCGTACGGCCGTGCTGAACTTCTCCTCGCTGGACCTCGCCCCGGACGAGCTGCTCGGGCACCTGGACGAGATGGTGACCCGGCTGGACTCGCAGGGCGCGACCGCCGACGACGACCGGGTCCCGCTCACCGGCGCCACCTGCCTCTACGCCATCTACGATCCGGTCGGCGGGCACTGCGCCGTCTCCCGTGCCGGGCACCTCGCGCCGGCCGTGGTGGACCCGGCGGGCCGGGTGTCCTTTCCGGACCTCCCGCTGTCGCCGCCCCTCGGCGTGGGCGGGCACCCCTTCGAGGCGGGCGAGCTGGTGCTGCCCGAGGGCAGCCGCCTGGTGCTGTTCACCGACGGCCTGATCGAGAGCCGCGGCCGGGACATCGACGAGGGGCTGACGATGCTGTCCTCGACCGTCGGCCACGCGGACCAGTCGTCGGAGGAGACCTGCCGCGCCCTCGTGGAGCGGATGCTGCCGGAGCGCCCCCGTGACGACGTGGCCCTGCTGGTCGCCCGGACCCGGCTGCTCAAGCCGTCGTGCGTGGCGACCTGGGAGGTGCCGTTCGACGTGACGGCCGTGCCGCGGGTGCGCGGCGAGGCGAGCGGCCGCCTCGCCGACTGGGGGCTGGAGGAGACGGCGTTCGCCACCGAGCTGATCCTCAGCGAGCTGCTCACCAACGCGATCCGCTACGGCGCCCCGCCGGTACGGGTCAGGCTGCTGCTCGGCCGCACCCTGGTGTGCGAGGTGTCGGACGGCAGCAACACCTCGCCCCGGCTGCGCCGCGCGGCCAGTACCGACGAGGGGGGCCGCGGTCTGTTCCTGGTGTCCCAGTTCGCGGACATGTGGGGGACCCGCTACGCGGCGCGGGGGAAGGTCATCTGGACCGAACAGGCCCTGGACCGCACCGTGGAACCGGATCCCTCGGCGCTGTTCGACGTCATGGGCCTGTGACGGCGTGCGAGGGGTGCCGTGGGCAGTGCTGCTCCGGCAGCTTTCCCGCGACGGGGTCGGCGTGCGCGTGCGCCCGAACACGGGGGCTGCGCACGCGAACCCGGTCAACGCCGGCCGGACCCGGGGGGCGGCGGACAGTGGGCGTGCGGGGGCCGGGGCGGGGACTGGGCGTGCGAGGCGGACTCTTCACCGTGCTGTGGCGCTGGTCTTCGCCCAGCTGGCCCCGCTGTCGTCCGGTGCCGATGGGTGGCGGCCGGCCCTAGCGGAGGCGGCCGGCCCTAGCGGAGGCGGCCGGCCCTAGCGGAGGCGGCCGGTCACAAGCGAAGGCGAGGAGTTCAGCCACTCCTCGCCACTCTCAACTTATAGCGCACCGGGGGGCTTGCGGCAAGGCCCCCTTCGTGCCGCAGAATCGTCGGCCGAAGCCAGGAAGTTGCGGAAAAAGGGGTTTTGCCACGTGCGTGTGCTGTTGTCGACGTATGGGTCCCGCGGGGACGTCGAACCGCTGGTGGGGCTCGCGGCCGGATTGCGCGCGCACGGCGCCGACGTACGGGTGTGCGCGCCGCCCGACGAGGACTTCGCACGGCGACTGGCCGGGACCGGCGTGCCGTTGGTGCCGGTCGGCCCGTCGGCACGCGCCCTGACGACCGCGGCGCCGCCCGCCTCGTCCCTGTCCCGGCGCGCGGCCGAGCTGATCGCCGGTCAGCTCGGTCCCGTGACCGAGGCGGCCGAGGGCTGCGACGTGCTGGTGGCGACCGGTGCGCTGCCCGCCGCCGCGGGCGCGCTGTCGGTGGCCGAGAAGCTGGGCATCCGCTCCGTGTCGGTGACCTTCCAGCAGCTCACGCTGCCCGCGCCGCACCGGCGTCCGCTGGCCTACCCCGGTCACCCGCTGCCGCCCGGGGTGACCGACAACCGGGTGCTGTGGGAGCTGGACGCCCGGAACGTCAACGCGCTGTTCCGGGACGCGCTGAACGCCGGCCGGGAGGCCATCGGCCTGCCGCCGGTGGACGACGTCCGCGACTACGTCATCGGCGACCGGCCGTGGCTGGCGACCGACCCGGTCCTCGACCCGTGGCGCGCGACGCCGGACCTCGACGTCGTGCAGACCGGCGCCTGGATCGTGCCCGACACGCGCCCGCTGCCGGCCGGCCTGGTGGCGTTCCTGGACGCCGGCGCACCGCCGGTGTACGTGGGTTTCGGCAGCATGCCCCTGCACGCGGCGGGCGACATCGCCCGGGTCGCCGTCGAGGCGGTCCGCGCGCACGGCCGGCGCGCCGTCATCGCCCGCGGCTGGGCCGACCTGTCCGCGGTCGACGAGCGGGACGACTGCCTCGTCGTCGGCGAGGTCAACCAGCAGGCGCTGTTCGCCCGGGTGGCGGCCGTCGTGCACCACGGCGGGGCGGGCACCACGACGACGGCCGCCCGGGCCGGCGCGCCCCAGGTGGTGGTGGCCCAGGCGGCGGACCAGCCGTACTGGGCCGGCCGGGTGGCCGAGCTGGGCATCGGCGTGGCACACGACGGACCCGCCCCGACCACCGAGTCCCTGACGGCCGCTCTCCGGACGGCCCTGGCCCCCGGAACCCGCGCACGGGCCACCGCCGTGGCCGGCCGGGTGCGCGGCGACGGGGCGTCGGTGGCGGCGCGGTTGCTGCTCGACGGCGACCACGCGCGGCCCGTACCGGCCTGACCGGCCGGGCCCGCCGAGCCGGGACCGACGCCCGGCCCGGCGCGGCGCGGCCGTGCCCGCCTGACCTGCCAACCCTGCCTGACCTGCCGGGCCCGTCGTCCCGGAACCGACACCGGCCCGGCGCGGCCGTGCCCGCCTGACCCGCCGACCCGCCGACCCTCCGACCCGGAGCCGACGCCCGGTCCGGCGCGGTCGTGCCCGGCTGGACCGCCGGGACCGCCGGGCCGGAACCCGAACACCACATCTGCGAAGCCACACCCGGCACCCTGGGAGCCGCTCACGTGAACACGCCCCTGACCACCAGCGCTTTCGACCTTCCCGCCCGGCTCTCGGCGAAGGCCGACCCGGCGCTGATCGCGGACGACGAGCAGCACTTCGCGGCCATCGCGGAGTGCCTTGAGCAGTCGATCGCCGAACTCTCCGGCCGCCTCGCCACCGAGCGCAGGGCGCCCGGCGGCACCGGCCGGCAGGCCATGGACCGGGACGCGGAGATCCACCGGCTGACCTCGAGGCTGCGCGCCCTGCGCCGCCACGGCCTGGACCTGTGCCTCGGGCGCATGGTCGGCGCCGACGGCACCGGACCCGTGTACGTCGGCCGGCTCGGCCTCACGGACGGCACGGGCCGGCGGCTGCTGGTCGACTGGCGGTCCCCCGCCGCCGCACCGTTCTTCGGGGCCACCCACGCCCGTCCGATGGGGCTGGCGAGCCGCCGCAGGTACCGCTGGACGGACGGCCGGATCAGCGACTACTGGGACGAGGTGTTCACCGCCGACGGGCTGGCCGGGCACGCCGCGCTCGACGACCAGTCCGCCTTCATCGCCGGGCTCGGCGAGGCACGATCGCCGCGGATGCGGGACGTGCTCGGCACCATCCAGGCGGACCAGGACGCCGTCATCCGGGCCGACTCGCGCGGTGCCCTCGTGGTCGACGGCGGCCCGGGCACGGGGAAGACCGTCGTCGCCCTGCACCGCTCCGCCTATCTGCTGTACGCCGACCCCCGGCTCGGCCACCGCCGGGGCCGCGTGCTGTTCGTCGGTCCGCACCGGCCGTACCTGTCGTACGTCGCCGACGTCCTGCCCAGCCTCGGCGAGGAGGGGGTGCAGACCTGCACACTGCGGGACCTCGTCGCCGAGGGCGCCGCGGCGGTGGCCGAGACGGACCCGGAGGCGGCCCGCCTGAAGTCGTCCGCGGACATGGTGCGGGCGATCGAGACGGCCGTCAGGTTCTACGAGGAGCCGCCCACCGAGGGGATGACGGTGTCCACCCCCTGGTCCGACGTCCGGCTGAGCCCCGACGACTGGGCCGCGGCGTTCGACGCGGCGGAGCCCGGGACCCCGCACAACGAGGCCCGTGAGCAGGTCCTGGAGGAGTTGCTCACGATCCTGGCGGACAGGCACGACGGGGACGCCCCGCCCGGAGCGCTGCGCAGGGCGCTGCTCGGCAACCGGGAACTGCGCACGGCGTTCGACCGCGCGTGGCCGCTGCTGGAGGCGGCCGACCTCGTCGGGGACCTGTGGTCGGTACCGGCCTACCTGCGGATGTGCGCCCCCTGGCTCGGCCGCGACGACGTACGGCGGTTGCAGGGCGCGGACGCCCGGGCGTGGACGGTGTCGGACCTGCCGCTGCTGGACGCGGCCCGGCAGCGGCTCGGCGATCCGGAGGCGGCGCGGCGCAGGCGCCGGGCCGACGCCGTCCTCGCCGCCCAGCGCGAGCGCATGGCGCAGGTCGTGGACAACCTGATCGAGGCCGCGCACGCCTCCGGCGCCGACGGTGACGACGGCGAGGGTCTGGTGACGATGCTGCGCGGCGAGGACGCCCGGGTGAGTCTGGTGGACGAGGCCGAACTGCCCGTCGCCGACCCGGACCTGCTCGCCGGGCCGTTCGCGCACATCGTCGTGGACGAGGCCCAGGAACTGACCGACGCGGAGTGGCGGATGCTGCTCCTGCGGTGCCCGTCCCGCAGCTTCACCATCGTCGGGGACCGCGCGCAGGCCCGACACGGGTTCCCGGAGTCGTGGCGGGAGCGGCTCACGCGGGTCGGGTTCGAGCGGATCCAGCTCGCCTCGCTGAGCGTCAACTACCGGACGCCCAAGGAGATCATGGCGGAGGCCGAGCCGGTCATCCGGGCCGTGCTCCCGGACGCCAACGTACCGACGTCCGTCCGCGCCACCGGCGTCCCGGTCGTCCACGGGTCCGTCGCCCGACTGCGCTCGGTGCTCGACGCCTGGCAGGCCGAACAGGCCGAGGGGACCGCCTGTGTCATCGGCGATCCATCGTTCCGGGCGACGGCGCGCGTCCGGTCGCTGTCCCCGGAGTTGTCGAAGGGACTCGAGTTCGACCTGGTCGTCCTCGTGGACCCGGAGAGGTTCGGCGCGGGCGTCGAGGGGGCGGTGGACCGCTATGTGGCGATGACCAGGGCGACCCGGCGACTCGTCGTCCTCACGAGCCCCTGACCCCGCCCGGACGGGCGTCCGCGCCATGAGGCGATCCCGGGGAACCCAGCAGGGGGATCGGGCCGGGTGTCCGACCGGGACTTGATCAGTGTGCAGGTGCACCGGCTGGTCCACGGCCCCGGAGTGCCGGAGCCGCTGACGCGCCCGTACGGGGTGTCCGCGTCCTCGTCGTCGACGAACCCGATCCGTACGGGGCCGGCGACCACCATGCCGGTGACCCGGACGTCCACCCAACCGGGGACGTCCGGGACGTCCACCAGGCGGGGGACGTCCGGGCGTTGAGCGTGGCACCGGACTGGTGGGGCCGTCACCGCCGCTGACGAGCCTCCCCGGCCCTCGGTCCCGCCCCGCCGAACGGTCCGTCCCGGTCGGGTCCTTAACATGATCCGCAAGCCGGGCCGTCACACTGGGCGGACCGTGGCAATCAGGCGCGCACGAAGGGAATCCGTTCGCTCATGCACATCGATCTGACAGGACGCACGGCACTGGTCACCGGTTCGACCCAGGGCATCGGGGCGGCCATCGCCCTGGCGCTCGCCCGCGCCGGGGCCCGCGTGGGGATCAACGGCCGTGCCGAGCAGCGGGTGGCAGACGCCGTGGCGGAGCTGGCGCGGGAGGTGCCCGGGGCGGAGCTGGTGCCGGTGGCCGCCGACGTGACCGGCGAGGAGGGCGCGGCCCGGGTGGCGGAGCTGCTGCCGGAGGTGGACATCCTCGTCAACAACCTCGGTGTCTTCGGCGCCGCCGACCCGCTGGAGATCACCGACGACGAGTGGCGGCGCTACTTCGAGGTGAACGTCCTCGCCGCCGTACGGCTGACCCGGCAGTACCTGCCGGGCATGACCGAGCGCGGCTGGGGCCGCGTTCAGTACATCGCCAGCGACTCGGCGGTCGTCATCCCCGCGGAGATGATCCACTACGGGATGTCGAAGACCGCGCTGCTGGCGGTGAGCCGCGGCTTCGCCAAGAAGGCAGCGGGCACGGGGGTGACGGTGAACTCGGTCCTCGCGGGTCCGACCCACACCGGCGGCGTCGAGGACTTCGTGTACGAACTCGTCGACCGGGAGCTGCCCTGGGACGAGGCGCAGCGCGCGTTCATGCGTGAGCACCGCCCGCAGTCCCTGCTCCAGCGGTTGATCGAGCCGGAGGAGATCGCCCACATGTCCGTATACCTCGCCTCGGAGCAGGCGTCGGCCACCACCGGTGGAGCCCTGCGCGTCGACGGCGGGTACATCGACTCGATCCTTCCCTGACCGGCCGCGGCACCCGGCCGGGAACGCCCCGCCGCCCGTTCGGGCGGCGGGGCGGCTTCGCGTGACCGATCCCGCGTGCGGCCCCGCCCGGTTCCTTTCTTTAACCGTGCGGTAAATCAACGGACTGTAAAAGGATGCCTTCATGGAGCGTCCGGACAGTAGGCAAGTAGCCGCAGGAGACGACGGTTGACAACGTTGGCCTGGACAGATAGCGTCTCGACCTGATATTGAGCATCTGTTCTTTAATTCGGTAACTCGACCAGCAAAGCCGTGGACATCCGGAGGCAATTCGGCCACCAATTGGCCGAAACCGTTCAGTCCACGGATTTCGGGCCACCTCGCTGCTGTACCGGCGGTAAGCGTCGGCACATCAATGCGGACCGCATGGGGGCCCACCCGCGGTACGCGGCGAAAACGGGAGACCAGAGGATGCGACGCCCCTCACGGAATGCGGGCAGGGACCACGTCGGCGGAAGCATGTGCGCTCCGCCGCCGGTCAGAAGCCGTCCGCCAGGGACCGGACGGCTTCGGCGCGCCGCCTTCGCGACAGCGTCGCCGTCTTCGCAAGATCTTTGCGCACCGTCCCGCGAGGCCGCCTCGGCAGCGGAAAGCGGTGCGGGATCCGGCTGGGAGAAAAGAATCTATGGGGGGACTCACGATGCACCTTTTCGGCCGCGCAAGAGAACTTCAGGCCCTGGCTGAGGCGTTCACCGACAGTGCGCGGGGAAACGGCCGGCTCGTGATCATCACGGGTGGTCCCGGATCCGGCAAGACGCAGCTGATGCATGAATTCCTCACCGCACTGAACAGCACCGACGCGCGGATACTGACCGGTACGGCCAGCGCGGCCGAACGAGATCGGCCCATGAACCTGGTCGGGCAATTACTCCGCGACGCCGAGGCGGAGTGCGCGTCATCACATCGGACCTCCACGGCGTCGCCCCGCCCGGCGGAGGGCCGCCGTCCCCTCGGCCCCGCGCCGCAGGCCGCCCCCGCGCCCGCCGCCGAGGCGGCGACCGAGACCCTGCTGCACCTCGCCCCCGACGAACGTCCCCTGGTCATCGCCCTGGACGACGCCCACGCGATGGACCCGGCCTCGCTGCGGACGATCGTCCACCTGCTGCACCGGAGCCGCTCCCGGCGGGTGCTCGTGGTGTGCGCCACCTCCGGGCACTTCGGCCAGATACGGTCGGCCGCCCACACCGAACTGCTGCGCCAGCCGCACCGACGGGTACGGCTGGCGCCGCTGTGCGAGGCGAGCGTCGGTGACCTGCTCGCCGCCCAGGCCGGACGGGCGCTGCCGGCCCACGTGCGCGGCGCCTACCACCGGGCCACCGCCGGCAGCCCGCTCCTCGTGCACGCCCTGCTGGACGACAGCACGCGCTTCGGCCCCGAGATCGGCGCGCCCATCGCCGGCGCCGCCTACCGCCAGGCCGTGCTGTCGCTGCTGCACCGCGGCGACGCGGGCCATGTCCGGGTGGCCCGGGCCCTGGCCGCGCTCGGCCCGCTGGCCCGGACCGTCCCCGTCGGGGAACTGGCCGGCACCACGGCCGCCGGCACCCAGGAAGCCGTCGAGGTCCTCAACTCCTCCGGCCTGCTGGACGGTCACGCCTTCCGGCATCCGACCGCCGCCGCGGCCGTCCTGGAGGACATGGACGCCACCGCGCGCGCGGAACTCCACGACCGGATCGCCCACATGCTGTATCGTTCCGGCGCCCCCGCCGCCGAGGTGGCCCGTCACCTCTGCGCGGCGGACCGCGTCCCGGCCCGCTGGGGCGCGGCGGTCCTGCGCGCCGCCGCCGAACAGGCCCTGGCCGCGGACGACGTGGAGCGCTGCACCGCCTGCCTCGGACTCGTCCTGCGCGACTGCGCCGACGAGCGCGAACGCCACGCCCTGTCGGTGGCCCTGGCCCGCGCGGAGTGGCGCACCAACCCGGCGGCGGCCGGCCCCCATCTGGAACCGCTGCGCGAGGCCGCGCTGGACGGCGAGCTGAGCATGCGGGACACCGCCACCGTGCTGCGGTACCTGCTGTGGCAGGGCGACACCGAGCTGGCCGCCCGGGCCGTGGCCACGCTCGTGCACGCGCAGTCCCCCGCCGACGCCCAGATCGTCGCCGAGGTGGAGTTCGTCCGGCAGTGGTTCTACGGCGTGGCGCTCCCCGGCAGGACCGCCCAGGTCGCCGGTGCCGACCCGCGCCCCCGCCAGACGCGCGGGAACGGCGGCGGACTGGCCGCGCGGGTGGCGGCGCTCCTCGGCGGCGAGGCCACCGACGAGTCCGCGGCGGCCGTCGCCCAGGCCCTCCAGGGCGGGCACCGGCTGGACCACCTCAACCTGGAGCTGGTCGCGATGACCCTGCTGGCCATCGCCCACGCGGACCGGCCGGTGCTGGCCGCCGAGGCCTGTGACGCGCTGCTGGAGTGCGCCGTGCAGCGCCGGGCGACCACCTGGCAGGCCCTGCTGGGCGCCATCCGGGCGGAGATCGCCCTGCTCCAGGGGGACGTGACCACCGCGTCGCGGGACGCGCTCAGCGCGCTCGGCACGCTGGCCCCGCAGAGCTGGGGGGTCCTCATCGGTCTGCCGTTGTCCACGGCGATCTCCGCGCACACCGCCTTGGGTTCCTACGCCGAGGCCGGGGAACTGCTGAAGCACGATGTGCCGGAGACCATGTTCCGCACCGTGTTCGGCATCCAGTACCTGCGCGCCCGCGGCCACCACTACCTCGCCACCGACCGGCCCTTCGCGGCACTGGGCGACTTCGAGACGTGCGGGCGGCTGCTGCGGGAGGGCAACCCCAGCCTCCAGAAGGGCATCCCCTGGCGGTCCGACCTGGCCCTGGCCAACCTGCGGATCGGCAAGGCCCGCACCGCCCGCGAGTGGGCCGAGGAGCAGCTGCGGCTGCCGGGCGGGCACTCCTCCCGGGCCCGGGCGATGGCGCTGCGCCTGCTGGCCGCGACCTGCAAGCCGCACCGCCGGGCCTCGCTGCTGCGCGAGGCGATCGACCTGCTCAAGACCTGCGGTGACCGCTACGCGCTGGCCCAGGCGTACGCCGACCTGTCCGCCGCCCACTACGAGCTGGGCGAGTACGCCCGGGCCCGCCTGGTGGCCCGGCAGGCGGCGCGGGAGGCCGAGGCCTGCCACATCGAGTCGCCGGTCGACGAGCACCTGCTCCAGGACCCGGTGCGGCCCGAGGCCGCCGAGTCCGAGGGCAAGCCCGCCATCCTCAGCGACGCCGAGTGCCGGGTCGCCGGACTGGCGGCGCTCGGCTACACCAACCGCGAGATCAGCGGCCGTCTGCACGTCACCATCAGCACCGTGGAGCAGCACCTCACCCGGGTCTACCGCAAGCTGAACGTGGCCAGCCGTTCGGAGCTGCCGTCGAAGATGCTGGAGCACCGCATCCCGAAGCTGTCGGACCGCTGGGCCGACACCCATTCCTCCGCGGGCTGAGCGGTCCGCGCGGCCCCGCCGTCCCCCCGCCCCCGCGCGGCCCCGCCGGCGGTGTCACCGGCGGGGCCGCGCCGTGTCGTCCGCGGCCGGCGCCGGGCCGTCCACGCCGACGGGCCCGGGACACCCGGCGGGTGTCCCGGGCCCGTCGGCCGGTGACCTCCGGTCCTCAGCTGAAGCTGCCCAGCTCATCGTCCAGGATGCCGAACAGCTCGTCGGCCGTGGCCGTCTCCAGCCCCGCCCCGCCGGTCGGCCCGGTACCGCTCTCCCGCCACTCCCCCGTGCCGTCCCACCGCGCGCTGAGGGTGCGCAGCCGGGCCGCGACCCGGGCCCGCTGTTCCTCGTCCAGCGCGGCGGAGTCCAGCGCGCCGCCCAGCACCTCCTCCAGCCGGACCACCTCGGCCTCGATGTCGACGGGGTCACCGGAGGTGTCGCCGCCCAGCTCCGCGAACAGGTGCCGGGCGAGGGCGTCGGAGGTCGGGTAGTCGAAGGTGAGGGTGGTGGACAGCCTGAGGCCGGTGTCGGCGCCGAGCCGGTTGCGCAGTTCCAGGGCGGCCAGCGAGTCCACGCCCAGGTCGCCCAGGGGGCGCTGGGGGTCGACGGCGCTGCCGGAGCCATGGCCGAGGACGTCGGCGACATGGCCGCACACCGTCTCCACCAGCAGGCTCAGCGCGTCGGCGGCGCCCAGCCCGGCCAGCCGCCGGGGCAGCGGCTCGGTGTCCGCCAGCTCCTCGGTGACCGCGCGGGCGGTGCGGCGTACCGCCGCCGGGGCCAGGCTCCGTACCAGGGCGGGGGCGTCCTCGGTGACCTGGACGCGGACCGGCAGCAGCAGGGCCCGGTCGGCGGCGGGGGTGCCGTCCGCGGCCAGCGCGCGGTCGAACAGGGCCAGCGCCCGGTCGGCGGGCAGCGGCAGGATGCCGTCGCGGGCCAGCCGGCGCAGCTCGGTCTCGCCGAGCCCGGCGGCCATGCCCTCCCCCGTGTCCCACAGGCCCCAGCCCAGCGAGAGGGCGGGCAGCTTGTCCGCGCGGCGCCGTGCGGCCAGGGCGTCCAGGAAGGCGTTCCCGGCGGCGTAGTTGGCCTGGCCCGCCGCGCCCAGGGTGCCGGCGGCGGAGGAGAACAGGACGAAGTGGGCGAGGCCGAGGTCGCGGGTCAGCTCGTGCAGGTGCCAGGCGGCGTCGGTCTTCGGCCGCATGACGGCTTCCAGCCGCTCGGGGGTGAGGTCGGTGAGGAGGCCGTCGTCCAGCACGCCCGCCGCGTGCACCACGGCGGTCAGCGGGTGCGCGGCCGGCACGGAGTCCAGCAGGGCGGCGAGCGCGTCCCGGTCGGTGACGTCGCAGGCGGCGACGGTCACGGTGGCGCCCAGCCCGGCCAGGTCGTCCAGGGCGCCGGCCTCGGGCAGGCGCCCGCCGCGGCCGGCCAGCAGCAGACGGCGCACGCCGTGCCGGGTCACCAGGTGCCGGGCCAGCAGCCGGCCGAGGCCGCCGGTGCCGCCCGTGACGAGGACGGTGCCCTCCGGGTCCCAGGCCGTCACCGGGTCCGGCTCCGGGTCGGTGACCCTGGCCAGCTCCGGTACGTACACCGTGCCCGCCCGCAGCGCGAGTTCGGGTGCGCCGGTGGCGACGGCGGCCGGGAGGGCGGCGGCCGAGGCGGGGTCGTCGTCGGTGTCGACGAGGACGAACCGGCCGGGGTGCTCGACGGCCGCCGCGCGCACCAGGCCCCAGACCACGGCCTGGGCCGGGTCGGGCGCGGCGTCGGCGTGGACGGCGACTGCGGACCGGGTCAGCACCGTCAGCGGCGCCCCGTCCGGTGCGTCAGCGAGGTGCCGCCGCAGCACGCCGAGGGCCCGTACGGCGGTGGCGCGGGCCGTCGCGGGCAGGGCGGCGCCGGGTTCCCGGTCCGCGGTCACGGTCAGGGTGCGCGGCGCGGGCGCGGAGCCGCCGGTGGCGACCGGCAGTGCGGTCCACCGCACCCGGAACAGGTCGCCGGGGGCGGGCGCCGCCGCGCCGAGCTGTTCGGCGGTCACCTGGCGGACGCGCAGCGAGGCCACCTCGGCGACGGGTGCCCCGGCACCGTCGTGGAGGCGCAGGGTCATGTGGTCGCTGCCGTGCGGGGTCAGACGCAGCCGTACCGCGCCGGCGCCGGTCGCGTACAGGGTCACGCCCTCCCAGGAGAAGGGCAGGGTCATCACGGTCGGGTCCTGCCCGTCGAGCAGGTCGATGGCGTGCAGCGTCGCGTCGAGCAGCGCCGGGTGCAGGGCGAACCCGTCGGCGGCGGCCGGGTCGGGCAGGGCGAGTTCGGCGCAGACCTCCTCGCCGAGCCGCCACGCGCCGCGCAGGCAGCGGAACGACGGGCCGTAGTGGTATCCCTGCGCGGCCAGGTGGTCGTAGGTGCCGGTGACGTCCACGGGTACGGCTCCGGCGGGCGGCCAGTCGGTCGCGGCGGCGGGTTCGGGTGCGGTGCGCGGGGCGAGGACACCGGTGGCGTGCCGGGTCCACGTGCCGTCGGCGCCCTCCGGGCGGGCGTGCACGGTCAGCCGGCGGCGTCCGTCGGCGTCGGGGGCCGTGGCCGCCACCTGAAGGTGGACGGCGCCCCGGGCGGGCAGGGCCAGGGGCCGTTCCAGGGTGAGTTCCTCGACGTGCGGGCAGTGCGCGCGGTCGCCGGCCTGGACGGCCAGTTCGACGAAGGCGCTGCCCGGGACGAGGACGACGTCCGCCACGGCGTGGTCGGCGAGCCAGGGGTGGGTGGCCAGGGAGAGCCGGCCGGTCAGGGCCACCGTGTCGTCGCCGGCCAGTTCCAGGGCGGCGCCGAGCAGCGGGTGTCCGGCGGGCGCCTGCCCGAGACCGCCCGCGTCGGTGACCGCGCCGGGCTCGTCGTCCAGCCACAGCCGCCGCCGCTGGAAGGCGTAGGTGGGCAGGACGGTACGGCGGGCGCCGGTACCGGCGAACACCTGCTCCCAGTCGACGGGGACCCCGCGCACCCGGGCCGTGCCGAGCAGGGTCGCGAAGGTTTGCTCCTCGTCGCGGTCGCGGCGCAGCGCCGGGACGAACGCCGACCGTTCGGCGTCGCTGACGGCGTGCGCGCCCATGGCCGACAGGACGGCGTCGGGGCCGAGTTCGAGGAAGGTGCGCACCCCGTCGGCCTCCAGCGTGCGGACGCCGTCGCCGAAGCGGACCGCCTCGCGGACGTGCCGGACCCAGTAGGCGGGGTCGCACAGCTCCTCGCCGTCCGCGCGCGCTCCGGTGAGGTTGGAGACGACGGGCAGGGCGGGCGGCGCGTAGCGCAGTGCGCGGGCGGTCTGCTCGAACTCCGCCAGCATCGGGTCCATCAGCGGGGAGTGGAAGGCGTGGCTGACCCTGAGCCGCTTGGTGCGGCGGCCGGGAAAGGCCCCGGCGACGGCCTGGACGGCGGCCTCGGTGCCGGAGACGACGACGGCGCGGGGGCCGTTGACGGCGGCGACGGACACCTCGGGGCCGAGGTGGGGCAGCACCTCCTCCTCGGTGGCGTCGACGGCGAGCATGGCGCCGCCGGCGGGCAGCGCCTGCATCAGCCGGCCGCGGGCGGCGACCAGCCGGGCCGCGTCCGCCAGGTCGAGGACACCGGCGACGTGCGCGGCGGTGAGTTCGCCGATGGAGTGCCCGGCCAGCCAGTCCGGGCGGACGCCGTACGACTCCAGCAGCCGGTAGAGGGCGGTCTCCACGGCGAACAGGGCGCTCTGCGTGTAGAGGGTGTGGTCGAGCAGGCCGGCCCGCCCGGTGCCGGGACCGGCCCACATGACGTCCTTCAGCGGGCGGTCGAGGTGGGCGTCGAGCGCCGCGCAGACCTCGTCCAGCGCCTGCCGGAAGGCGGGGTGGGCGGCGTACAGCCCGCGGCCCATGTCCGTGCGCTGGGCGCCCTGGCCGGTGAAGAGGACGGCGACCTTGCCTCCCTCGGGCCGGCCGCGGACCACGGTGTCGGCGGCGGTGCCGTCGGCCAGCGCGGTGAGCCCGGCCAGGAGTTCGTCCCGGTCCCGGGCGACGACGGCGGCCCGGTGGGCGAGGGCGGCGCGGCCGGTGGCCAGGGAGCGGGCGAGGTCGGGCAGGGGCCGGTCGGCGACCGCGCGCAGCCGGGCGGCCTGGGCGGCCAGTGCCTCGGAGGTGGCGCCGGAGACCAGGATGGGCAGCAGCGGGGCCGGTGCCGGGTCGGTCGTGGGTTCCTCGGCCGGTGCCTGTTCGAGGATGACATGGGCGTTGGTGCCGCTGATGCCGAACGAGGAGACACCCGCCCGGCGGGGCCGGTCCACCGCCGGCCACTCCCGCGCCTCCGTCAGCAGCCGCACCCGCCCCGACTCCCAGTCCACCTTCGACGACGGCCGGTCCACGTGCAGCGTC